>JADCJE010000208.1 GCA_020247305.1 Phycisphaerales bacterium
CTTGCCGTTGACCTTGAGGTCGGCCAGCAGCTTGACGCGTTCGTCCGTCAGTTCGTCGGCCAATCGGCCGACGTCGCGGCGCAGCGTCTTCAACTGCTCCTGCAGGTCCTGGGCGAACAGCGGCGCTGCGGTGATCGCCGCCACGAGGGCGGCACGGGTGAGGAGACGGTGCATGGGCGGGTCGGCGGGAATATCCGGCGCGGCAGTGTACCCGCCGCCGCCGGTGAAACGAGCCGCACGGGGCGATCGCGTCCCGCTTCGGCCACGGCCATGCCGGCCCTGTCACGGCGGCGGAACGACCGTAGCATGGGTCGCAGCCGTCCGATGGCATACGACCCGCGCACGATCGCCTTCACCGCCGAGATCCTCCACCCGCCGCAGCAGCTCCGCGCCGAACTCGTGCAGTCGGTGCACAACGCGCTGTGGCGGCTGCCGGCGGTCGGCTACCAGAACTTCCAGATCGCCCCCGACGGCATCCACCTGAGCAACCTGCCGCAGACGCCGGGCCAGGTGTCGTCGGCGACCTTCGCTTGGGACCGGCTGGTGCTGCGCGAGGAGCTGCGCGGCACCACCCCCGAGGACTTCATCGCCCGCATGACGCACGTCGTCACCGCGACGTACGGCGCGCTCGGCATCGCCACCTCGCTGGCGCAGCAGTTCACCGTGCGCTCGCTGGTGGCGCCGCGGCACTACCGCGACGGCCGCGAGTTCCTGAGCCGCCGCCTGATCGCGCCGGGGGCGGACGCATGGCAGTCGTTCGACCGGCCGCTGCACTCGCTCGGGGTGCGCTTCGTGCTGCCGCCGCCGCCCGGCGGCACCGAGACCTACCACGTGCGCATCGAGTCGTGGCCGCAGGACCAGCGCTCGATCTGGCTGGAGAACACCGGCAGCTTCCCGACCCCGACGACCGTCTCGGACGTCGCCCGGCTGGGGCAACAACTGGACGCCACCTACCGCTATCTGTGCGGCCCCGTGTGCGCTTTCCTGTCCACCCTCGACACGCCGTGAACGCGCGCCACCGACCCGCCGGCCTCGCCGCCGCGACCGCCGCCGCACTCGGGCTCGCCGTCGCGTGCAGCCGCGCGGCCCCGGCCGAGCACCGGCTGCTCGTGCTCGACGGCATCGAGATCACGCTCGCCGACGTCGAGCCCTACGTCGCCTTCTTCGACTCGTGGCTGCCCGAGGGCGGCCGCAAGAGCAAGGTCCTGCGCGCGCTCGACGACCTGCTGATCCCGCTGCGGCTGGCGCAGCGCGCCTACCCGGCCGAACGCGCGCAGCTGCGCGCCCGGGCCGAGGCGCTGTGCTCGGTCGCGACCAACGCCTACGAGCTGGAGCAGCAGTCGCAGCAGGTCAAGGACAAGCGCCGCTCGAACCTGACGCGGTCGACCGCGCTGCTGCCGGTGGCGATGCACGTGTTCGACCCGTCCCGCGTCGGCGCGGTCAGCCCGCCGCTCGAACTGCCGCACGGCTGGTTCGTCGTCGGCGTCTTCGACCTGCAGCCGTCGCCGGGCCTCGTCATGGCCGACTACGTCGACGCGCTGCAGGTCGGCTTCGTGACGCACACCTCGCCGCAGTTCATGGCGTGGTACCTCGAGCAGCAGCAGCAGCTCGCCGACAAGGCCACCTTCGTCCACCCCGACTACGAGCACGCGATGCCGTCGTGGCTGCGCGTGCCGCCACGCAAATGACGCACCGACTCCTGCTCGCCGCGGCCCTGGCCGCGCTCTCCGCCGTCGCCGCCCCCGCCCAGCAGGGCAAGCCCGCCCAGGACGCGCCGGGTGCCGCCGACGGCAAGCTGGCGGAGTGGCCGGCGCTCAAGGACGCCGACAAGGCCAAGGCGCTGGCGCTCGTCGACCAGTTCCGCAAGCCGGAGACGAAGCTGCACGAGCCGGCGCACAAGGCGCTGGTCGCGCTCGGCGCGGGCGCCGCGCCGCTGGTCATGCAGCAGTGCGCCGACAAGGTGGACGGCATCAACGCGCAGCTGTTCGCCGTGCTCGACGAGACGCTCGGCCGGCCGCACGCGGCGCTGATGGCGCGCGAGAGCAAGAAGCCGCGCACCGAGCTGCGCCGCTACCTCGTGCGCCGGCTCTGCCGCATGGGCGACAAGGACCTGGCCACGTACTTCGAGACGATGGCCAAGGACCCCGACCCGGAGACCGCCTTCTGCGCGCAGCTCGGCGCCTACGCGCAGGGCAAGACCGGCTGGCTGCCGGCGATCCTGGAGCACTGCAAGACCAACTGGCCGACGATGGGGCCGGTCGTCGCCGAGGCGTTCGCGCCGGCGCGCAGCCGGGAGCTGGCGCTGCCCGTGTTCGAGGCGATCGCGCCGAAGGGCGCGGTCGAGCAGATGGCCGGCCTGCGGCTGCTGCGCCACCTGATGGTCAAGGAGCAGGGCGTCCTGCTGCACCGCTACCTCGACGCCGGCGAGCACACCGTCAAGCGCGAGGCGATCAACGCGGCGCGTTGCCTGCACGGCGAGGCGCCGATCGAGAACCTGTCGGTCTTCCAGGCCATCGAGATGGCCAAGCAGTGGCGCGCGAAGGTCTGATCCCGTTCCTGCACCAACCATGACCACCGCCCGCCGTCCGTTCGCCGCCAAAGCCCTCGCCGGGCTGGCGGCGCTCGCCGCCGTCGCCGCCGCCCTGCCCGCGCAGGCGCCGAAGCCCGACAAGACGCCGAAGTGGCGCGTCGACCCGTACACCAGGAACGACCCGGCCGCGATGGCCAAGGCCGGCTACGTCAGCTACGGGCCGTTCGAGTTCGGCCACCTCGCCGACAAGAAGGTGCAGTCGACCGACATCGACAACCGGCTCGAGTTCACCAAGATCCTGTGGGCGGAGACCAAGCACTTCCGCATCGGTCTCAACCTGCCGGAGTGGACGGTGCCGCTCGACCCCGAGACGCGCGGCAAGATCCGCGGCGAACTGGAGGAACTGCAGAAGGTCCTGCCCGGCGTCAATCCGAAGACGCGCACGCTCGACCCGTGGCTGCGGCTGCACCTGACGGCGATGCGCATGGAGAAGCTGTACGCCGAGACGAGCGCGCTGTTCGGCGTCAAGGACGAGGACTTCCCCGCCGACCCGAGCAAGGTGATCCGCCAGCCGGGCGCGCGCTACATGGGGTACGGGCCGTACCTCGGCATGAAGGACAAGTACCTCGTCTTCGTCGTCGAGAAGGCCGGGCCGTTCCAGGAGTACATGAAGGCCTACGTGCTGCGCGACTCGGCCCTGCCGCAGCGCTGGCACTTCAAGGACACGGGCGCGCTGCTGATCTGCTTCTGCACCGAGTCGGACAAGTTCCCGCTCAAGCACGACACGGCGATGCATTGCGCGTTGAACTTCAACGTCGGCATCAACCTGCTCGACGGGTTCCGCTTCTACGCCTACGACCTGCCGGTCTGGATCCGCGAAGGCTTCGGCCACTGGAACTCGCGCCGGGTCAGCGGCGACTGGTCGAGCTTCGACTCGAACGAGGGCTCGGTCGCCGACATGCGGGTCGTGAGCAAGTGGAACGTCCACTGCCGCAACCTGCTCGGCTCGCCGAAGCTGACGGCGTTCCCCGAGGTCGTCGCGTGGCGCGACTTCGGCAACATCAAGTTCGACGACCACGTCGCCGTCTGGTCGCGCGTCGACTGGCTGATCGCGCAGGGGCCGGACAAGTGGCAGAAGTTCCTGTTCGCGGTGAAGGGCCGCGTCGACGAGCGCTGGAGCGCCGACCAGACCGACCTCGTCGGCGCGACGCGCGAGGCGCTGCAGGCCGCGTACGGCGTGTCGGTGCTCGATTTCGACCGCAAGTGGGCCGAGTGGGTCAAGGCGACCTATCCCGCGCAGTGAGCCGCGCGCGCCGGCGCCCCGGACGCGGCCGTCAGCTCGGGTCCCAGAGCGTGAAGCGGTAGATCGGCAGCAGCGCCAGCAGGGTCGTCCGCACCCAGGCCTCGGCCTCCGGCCCCATCGCCACGGCGTCCTCCTTCGGCAGCTGGCGCTGGATGTGCAACCAGTGGTTGCCGGGCGTGTAGTGGCCGAACATCTCCTTGACCTCGGCGGGCTTGGCCTGCGCGCACCAGTGGTCCTTCTTCCAGTCGTGCAGCTTGAGGTTGAAGCCCGGCGGCAGCGCGCGCAGCAGCTTGCAGAACTCGTCGAGCTGCGCCGGGTCGCCGAGCAGCTTCTTCTTCAGGTGCTCGCCGTCCCACCACGCCTGCGGGTGCACGCGCAGCGCCGCCTCGACGATCATGTCGTCGACGCACACCTCCAGCACGGTCTGGATGTAGTGCGTCTCGGCGTCCTTGCCGAGCGCCTCGCCGAAGAAGGTCGCGAGCTTCTTGCGCTCCTTCGGGTTGCGGCACAGGTACGCGCGCTGCTCGCGCACGCGGTAACTGTTGAACGTGTACGGATGGTGCAGGCCGGCCTGGGCGCTGAGCTCGACGCCGAGGCCCTTGGCCTCCTTGGCGGCGGCGTCGACCATCGCCTTGAGCTTGCGCCGGACGGACAGCCGCAGCGCGTTGTACTCGGGGTCGTCCTGGCGGTGCTTCTCGTAGGCCTTGAAGTCGCGTTCGAGGAACGTCTCGGTCATGGCGGCAGCTTGTCGCGGGCGACGGCGGCGGAAGCAAGGCCGCAGGCGCGCGCTTCGTCCCGGCCGCCCGATCGCTACCGTGTCGGCATGCGCGCCCTGTTGCCGACGGTGGCCCTGCTCGCGGCCGCCTGCACGACGACCTTCGCCGAGCCCCGCTTCCAGCTGTCGCCGTACGTCGCGGTCCATCGCCTGCGCGGCGACGCCAGCGCGGCGACGCCGGGGACGGGCGGCGGCCCGGCGACGGCCAACGCGCCGCAGCCGCTGTCGCGCTTCGGCCAGGGCGAGCGCAGCGACGACCTGTGCTGGCGCTTCGACGTCGGCGACGGCTTCGCCGGCGCGCGCGTCGACTGGTACCGGCTCGGCATCGACGGCGACGACGGCAGCGCGCTCGGCGACGGCTACGGCGCCTTCGCCGCCGGCGACGTGGCGACCATGCGCGCCCGCATGGAGGAGTTCCGCGTCGGCTACATCGAGTCGGTCGCGAGCACGCGCCTCTCGCTGCAGGACCGGCCGCTGACCCTGCGCGTCGGCGCCGGCGCCGTGCTCGCCTCGCGCGACCTGTCGCTGACGGCGCGCCGCGCCACCGACGGCGCCGCCGAGCGCTCGTCGTTCGACGGCGAGAACCCGTACGCGGCGCTGCGCCTGGGCGCGCGCTGGCGCGACGTCGCGCTCGACGCCGAGTACGCGCTCTGCCCCGGCCTCGCGATCGGCGGCGACGTCGACGGCGTGCTGCACGACCTGGAACTGCGCGCCGCGTGGACGCTGCCGTACTACGACGTCACGCTGTTCGCCGGCTGGCGGCTGGCGACGATCGAGGCCGCGGCTGCCGGCGGCCGCACGGCCGACCTGACGCTCGACGGCTGGTTGCTCGGCGTGTCGGTGTCGTTCTAGGCACCTGCGTCACGGCGCGCGCGCGGCTTCACCAGCCAGCGTGCGCGGCCAACCGCTGCACGAAGGCGTCGACCGCGCCGCGCGCCGCCGCGGCGTCGCAGGTGTGGTCGTTGACCAGCACCGCGAACACGAGCGGCGGCGCCGACGGGTCGGGTCGCGGCACGAAGCCGGCGAGGCCGACGACGCGGTCGATGGCGCCCGTCTTGGCGCGCACGCGGCCGTGCGCCGGCCCGTCGCGGAACCGTCCAGCCAGCGTGCCGCTGCGGCCCGCGGTCGGCAGGGCGGCGACGAAGTCCTCGCGCCACGGCGCGGCGCGCGCCGCCAGCAGCGCGCCGACGATCTGGCGCGGTTGCGCGAGGTTGCGCCGCGACAGGCCCGACCCGTCCGCCATCGCGAGGCCGCTGGGGTCGACGCCGAGGCGCTCGAGCACCGCCGCCGCGTGCCGCGCCATCGCCGTCGAGCCGCCGTCCGCCAGCGCCTGACGCGCGGCGAGGCGGGCGATCTGCTCGGCGCACAGGTTGTCGCTGCGCAGCAGGGTCGGCGTCAGCCACTCGCGCAGCGAGGCCGAGACCTCGACGGCGGCGATGCGTTCGACGGCGTCGGGCCGCGCACCCGGGCCGTCGACGACGGCGATGCCGCGCGCCGCCAGTTCGCGGCGCAGGACGCGCGCGGCGAACGCCGCCGGATCGGCCACGGCGACCGCGAACGTCGCCGGGGCGGCCTCGCGCGCCAGCCCGCCGGAGACGACGATGCGCTCGCTGCCGAGCCGCCGGTTCACCTGCAGCGCGCCGCGCTCGTCGGGCGCGAGCATGCGCGCGCGCACGTCCGGCGGCGGCAGGACGTCGGGCGCGAGCGTCGCGACCGGCGCGCCGTCGCCGGGCGCAACGCGCACGGTGACGACGTTGCGCGCGCAGCAGAGGCCGCCGAACGGCGCCGCGTAGTCCTCGTCGAGGCTGTCCCACGACCAGCCGCGGCCGAGCGTCTCTGCGCCGAGCCACGCGCCGTCGCCGACGACGCGCCCTTCGACGCGGGCGACGCCGAGCGCCCGCAGGCCGGCGGCGAAGCGATCCCACGTCGCGGCCGCGTCGGGGCCGGCGGCGAACAGCGGATCGCCGCGGCCGACGAGGACGAGGTCGCCGCGCAGCGCCCCGTCGACCACGTCGCCGCGGACGCGCAGCTGCGTCGTCGTCCGCCAATCGGGCCCGAGCGTCGTCAGCGCGACGACGGCGGACAGCACCTTCATGTTCGACGCGGTCGCGAAGCCGCGGTCGTCGTCGCTGGCGCACAAACGCGCGCCGTCGCGCGGATCGACCACGAGCACGCCGACGCGGCCGCCGGCGAGCTCCGGGCGGCCCAGCAGCTCGTCGAGCGCGGGGCGCAGCGGCGGGATCGCCTCGCCGCGGCTCGCCAGGGGCGCGGCGCAGGCGGCGAGGGCGCAGGCGAGGACGAGGCAGGACGCAGCGGTCGCCGGGCGGCTCATCGCGATAGGGAACCGCTCGCGACCTTGGCGCGCCACTCCGCCTCGATCGCGCGGAGGCGCGCCGCCGTCATCGGCGTCGCGCGCGGCCGGACGGTCACCGCGCCGTCGGCGGCGACGTCGACGTTGGGCTCGAAGGCCTCGACGTATCCCGGCGGCGGCAGGCGCTCGTGCGCCATGCGGCGCGCAAACGAGATCGTGCCGCCGATCTCCTCGGCCTCGGCGAGCGTCACGCGTTCGCTGCCGTCGTCGCGGTAGATCGACCAGAAGAGCCGCAACACGAACATGCCGTAGCCGTCGTCGGGCCGCGCGCCGAACGCCGCGCCGAGGGCGTCGCGCAGTTCCTCCTTGGCGAGCCAGCCGTCGCCGTCGCGGTCGCTGGCGCGCACCGCCTTGGCGACCACGGCGGGATCGACGTCGGCCTGCGGCCGCACCGGCGTGCGCGCGACGACCCAGTCGTTGAGCCCAAAGACGTCGATCAGCGCGACATCGGGCAGCATCCAGCCCGGCAGGCCGACGGCCGACTCGGCGCGGATCGGGAACGTCGTCGCCGCGTCGGGGTGGCGCACGCGCGCCGGGAACCGCGGCTCCAGCGAGCGCAGCCGCGCCGCATGGTGGTTGCAGCGCAGGCCGATGTAGCGGAAGAACAGCCAGACCTGCTGCCGGTCGAACCAGCGCGCGACCGGCCGCAGCGCCGCCGGCGCGTGCGGCGTCACCGCGGCGATGCCCTCGGCGCTCGCCGCGCTGGTGCAGGCGAGGTGGAACCAGCCCGCGCCGCACCCGACGACGAGCGCGAGGGCCGCCGCGAGCGGCAGCGCGGGGCCGCGGGCCAGCCGCGCCGCCATCGCGACGACGGCGAGCGTGCCGAGCGCCGCCGTCTGGCTGAGCACGCGGTACTCGAAGTGGTCGCCGCCGACCTTGAAGCAGTAGTAGCCGGCGTTGAACAGCACGACGGCGACGGCGGCGGCGGCCGGCGCGTTGGCGAGCAGCGCACGCCCGACGGCGGCCACGCCGGCGCGCGCTTGCGACAGCAGCCACGGCAGCGCGAGCAGCGGCCACAGCCACGCGCCGTTCTCCAGCGCAAAGCAGCCGAGGTACCGCCAACCGGCGTCGGGCCACGACGACACCACCTTGGCGTAGTACGTGTTGGGCAGCCAGTCGCCGTAGTACAGCTTGCGCCAGACGGTCAGCGCGACGACGAGCAGCAGCGGCGACAGGCCGGCGAGCGCGCCACGCAGCGCGATCCCGCCGCGCAGCCACAGCAGGCCGCCGACCGCCGCCGTCGCTGCCGCCGCCGGCAGGCCGTCGGGCCGCGCCAGCGCGCCGAGCGCCGCGGCGAGCGCCCAGAGGGCGAGCCAGCGCACCGGCCGCGGTCCGGGCGCGCGGAACGCGTGCAGCGCCCACCAGACGCCGAAGACGTTGGCGAGCGGCGTGTCGAGGCCGCCGGTCCACCACTGCAGCACCGTGCGGTTGCCGACGACCGCCAGCAGCGCGGCGAGTCCGACGATCGCCGGCAGGCGCCGGCCGTCGCGGTCGCGCAGCCGGTCGGCGGCAAACGCCAGCAAGGCAAACTGGACCAGTCCGCAGCCGAGCGAGAACGGATTGGCCGCGTCGGGCGGTGCGCTGCCGGTCAGCCCCCAGATCGCCGCCAGCACGACCACCCACAGGAAGCCCGCACCTTCGACCGGGGCGAACGGCGCATCGTTCCAGACTATGCCGCGGCCCTCGTGCAGGTTGCTGGCGAAGCGGAAGTGGATGTACGCGTCGTCGCAGAGGAAGGCGATCTGCCACGCTCCCCAGGCGGCGCCGAGCGCGAGGGCGGCATAGGCGGCGACGCGCCACGTCGGCCGGGCGGCGTCGTCGTCGATCCGCACCGGGGACGTCATCGCCGCAGTATCGGCCGCGACCGCCGCGAGGAGCAATCGTCGGTCGGGACGGCGTTGCGCGCCTGCACCCGGTTGCCGCCGGCAGATCTGCCCAAAGCGCCGCGGCGCCGTCGTCCGCCCGCCACGGCGTGCACCCGCGCGAACTTTTCGCCCGCCGGCGGACGGAGAGAGGTTGGTCGCCCCCCCCAGCGCCCGTCGTCGACGACCCACATCGCCGTGTCACCGCAACCTCGATTCCTGCTCAGCTCCGCCGGCACCGTGTCCATCGGACTGAGCGCCGTGCACCCGGGTGCGGGGCTTCGCTTCCTGCGCTATGTTCGCCTGCCAGAGCGGCACCGCGTGGACCAGACCAGCAGCGCAGACCCCGGCAGGCAGCCGGACGACTCGGCGCAAGTCGCTGCGGCAGACCATCTTCTGATCCATTCGTTCCTGCGCGGCGACCCCGGCAGCGACGAGCGGATCGCGCTCCGGTTGGCGATCGTGCCCCGGTTGCTGGGCGGCCTGTGCCGGCGGCTTGGTTTTCCGCTGCCGGCGACCGACCTCGAGGACGTCGCCCAGGATGCGATGCTGATCGCGCTGCGCAAGTTGCAGCACATCAAGCCCGGCGTGCCGCTCGACGCCTGGCTGCACCGCTTGTGCAACTTCGAACTGAGCAACGCCTTGCGGCGCCGCATGCGCCAGCGCAGCCAGCCGCTGCCGGACGATGTCGTCGACCCCTCCGGCGTCGCCGTGCGCCAGCTCGAACGCAGCGAGCTGGTGCTGGCCGGACTCGAACAGCTCCCACCGCTCGAAGCCACGATCATCCGCCTGCATCAGCTCGAAGGACTGACCTTGCAGGAGACCAGCCGCCGACTTGGCATCACGGAGAACAGCGTGAAGGGCCGCTACTATCGCGCCCTCACGCAGCTGACCGCGATCCTGCGCCGGCACCGCCCAGGACACGAGGATTCATGACCATCGATCCGACGACCACCGCGGCCGACGACCTGCTGCAGGCCCTCGCCGTGGGCGATCTCCGCGCCGACGACGCGGACGTCGCCGCCCGCCTGCGGGCCGAGCCGCAGCTGCAGACCCGTTGGCTGGAGCTCCAGGCGACGCTGGCCGAACTGCAGCACGTGGCGGCATCGACCCCGCGCGACCAACAGCCGCCGGGGCCGAGCCTCGCCGCCAGCCGCGCGGTGCGCACGTTCCGGGCGGCGACGACCCGGCAGCGGGCGCGCCGGGTTGGCGTGGGGCTGCTCGCCGCGGCCGCGGCCATCTGGCTGTTGGTCTGGTCGCCGGCGCCGACGCCGGCGCCGACGCCGGACCCGCGCCTGGGCAGCGGCGAGGTCGCCGCGGCGATGAGCCCGAGCGGGGTCTGGGGCGACGGGCAGCCGTTCGCGTGGCCGGCGGTGCGCGGCGCCGTCGGCTACCGGCTGCAGGTGCGCGCGGCGGCAGACGGCCCGATGCAACTGTTGCCGGATCCGGCGCTGGGCGAGGAGCTGTTCCCCCGGCCGTCGTGGCAGCCTTCGGCATCGGAGCGGCAGGCGCTGCCGCCGGGCTTTGAGTGGCGTGCGATCGGGTTCGACGGTTCCGGGCAGCAGATCGCCACCTCACCCTGGGCCCGCACGCAGCGGTGACGCCGATCGCGCAGCGCGCCGCGCAAACACTTGGCGTCGTCGCACTGGCGCTCGCCACGGCCGCCGCGTCGGCGGCGCAGGCTGCCAGCCCCGGCGCCGACGACGAGCTCGCGTGGCTGCGCGCCGTCGACGAAGCGGCGGCCCGGGCGGACCTCGCGTCGACGCTAGGCCGCCTGCCGGCGGACCGGCGGTCCGACTACCTGCGGCGGCTCGGCGCGGCGCTGCGCAGCAGCCCGGCGACCGTGCTGCCCGGCGGCGCACGCCGGCGGCTGGTCGAAGCGCACTACGATCTGCTGCGTGCCCACGGCACCGCCGAACCGTCGCTCGTCGAGTGGTTCGCCACGCGGGCCGCGGACTTCTGCGCCGCCGGCTTCGACCACGAAGGCGCCCTGGCCGTGCTCGCCGACATCGCGGCCATGGTCGCGACGTCGACCCAGTTCGAGCCGCAGCGGCGGCTGCAGGAACTCGACTACCGCGTCGCGTGCCAGCAGCTGGGCGCGGCCGACGCGCTCTGCGAACGCCTGCTGGCCGCGGCGACGACGCCAGCGGCGCGGGCCGACCTGATGGCGCGGCGCGGCAGCATCGACGTGATGCTCGGCCGCCTCGACGTCGCCACGTTGCGCCTCGACGCCGCCGCTGGCCTGCTGGCCGAGTGTGAGGCGGCGGGCGAGACCACGGCCGGTCGGCGGTTCCTGTTGTTGTGCCGACGCCTCGACCTGCTGACGGCGCGCGAGCAGTTCGACGCGGTGCGGCCGCAGATCCAGCGCTTCGAGCGCGAGCGCAGCGCAGCCGGCAAGCCGCTCGACGACGAACAGCGGCGGCAGCTCGAACTGCACGCCTTGTCCGCCGACTACCACGCGACGCAGGAAGACCCCGAGCGCATCGCGGCGACGGTCGCCGGCCTCGAAGCGGCGCTGGCCGGGCCGTCGCTGTCGGCCGCCGCCCGGGCGCTCGCGAGCCTGTGGCTGGCCGACCTCGAACTGCGGCGCGGCCGGCTTGCGCGCGCCGAAGAACTCCTGGCGCTCGCCGACCGCACGCCGACGCGGGCCCACCGCTGGCTGTCGGCGGCGATCCGCAGCGAACTCGCCCGCGCCACGAACGCGAACGCGGAGCAGCTCGCGCGGCACGAGGCGGACCTGCGCGCCATCCTGCGCGAGATGATCGCCGAGTGGCGGCAGCTGTCGTGGGAACGCGAGTCGACCGGGTTCCTGCGCCTGGGGGCGCGGCTGCGCACGCTGGCGGAGCTCGTCGCCGTGACCGCGCGGCGGCACGGGCCGGAGGCGGCGCTGCAGGACGTGCTCGACGTGCAGTGCTGCACCGGACTCAGCCGGGCGCGCGGGGCGGCGGCGCTGCCGTTCGCCGAACTGCGCCAGCGCGTGCTGCGCGACGGCCACGGCGCCCTGGTGTTCGTGCCGGCGTGGAACGGCTCGCACCTGTTCGCCTTCGACAAGACGCGCTGCGTCCACGCGATCCTGCCGCGGGCCGCCGAACTGCGCCGCCGCACGGCCGCCCTGCGCGAGGAGCTGCTCGCCCTCGACCACGACGCGCCGCCCGAGCCGACCGTCGCCGCACTCGGCCAGCGCGGCGCCGAGCTGGCGACGGCGCTGCTGCCGCCGGCCGTGCGGCAGCTGATGGCGAACTGGACCCACCTGACCATCACCGGCGGCAACCTGCTCGGCGCCCCCGCCTTCGGCTGCCTGCCGTGGGACGACGGCACGCTGCTCGGCGAGCGCTTTGCGCTGGCGACCATCGGCTCGCTGCCGTTGCTCGCGCGCCTGCAGGAGTCGGCGCCGCCGCCTGCCGACGACCTGCCGTGCCGCGTCGTCGCCACCCTGTCGCCGGCCGCGGACTTCGCTGCGCGCAACGACATCCAGGAGCGCCTGCTGCTCGCCGGCGACCGCTGGCAGCGCCTGCTGGCAGCGCTGCCCCCGGACACCAACCTGCACGTCGACGGCGACGCGACGGTCGCGGCGTACCTCGCGGCCGACGCAGCGCGCGCCGACCGGCTCGCCGTGCTGCTGGCGCACGGCGAACCGCCCGCCGTCGACCGCGCGCCCGCACTCGGGCTCGCGCCCGACGCCCGCCACCCCGACGGTGCCCTGACGCCGCCGCGGATCGCCGCCGTGCAACTGCGGGGGCTGGTGGTGCTTGCCGCCTGCCACGCCGCCCGCGGCCCGCTGCGCATGGGCGACGACGACGTCGCCGAGTCGCTGGCGGGCGCGTTCCTCGCCGCGGGCGCCGACGCCGTCGTTGCGAGTCCGGCCCCGCTGCGGCTCGGCATGCACCTCGCGGCCAGCGCCGCGGTGGTGCAGAGCGTGCGCGCCGGCATCGATGCGGCGGAAGCGCTCCGGCTGGCGCGCGTGCAACTCGCCGCCGGCGGGCAGGTCGAACGCTACCGCGCGGCGCAGCTCGAAGTGACCGGGCTCGGCGCGTTGGCGCTCGCGCCGCCGCGTCCCGCCGGCAGCATCCCGTGGGGCCTTGCCGCCGGCGTGGCGGCGGTGGCGGTGCTGCTGGGGGTCAGTTGGGCACGCTGTCGCCGGTGATCTGGCCCGCATTGGTGGCCTGACGGGGCGTCGGGATGCCGGACGGCGGCGGCGGCGGCGGCGAATCCGCGCGTTCGATCACGCCGACGACGCCGCCACCGAGGGACGTGAGCTGCAGCACGTACGGCAGGCAAGCCGGTTCAGGGAAGTACTGGTTGAGGTAAGGCCAGTTCTGTTTGCGCTGCCGCTCCGACATGGACGTCACCAACGTGATCGGCTCGGAAGCCTGCAGCGGCGTATTGCTGCCGATCGCAGTCTGCACGAGGCGCACGGTCACCCAGTAGTAGCGATCGCCCTCCCAACCCCTTTCTTGCACATAGGGCAGTTGCAGCGGGACGTTCACGGGCCACAGCGAATCCGAAAACTGCCACCCCGAGGGCAACGTCAGGTTGAACAGCAGGTTGCTCTCCGCCGCCTGCAGCTTCGCGCCCTCGCCATCCAGTTTCTCCTGGACCCACGTGACGACCTGCATCCGCACCTGCGTGGCAGGGGAGTACACCCCGGCCAACGCCTCGGGTGTGGTGCGCAGCGTGCACTCAAGGTTCGTAATGGCGCCGGACGCGCCACCGAAGCCGCCGCGGTCACCGGTCACTTCCAGGGTCATCAGGTCGTCGGCGGCAAAGTTCTGCTGTGCTGCCTGCACATCGACGCGCTCCCAGCTCACCGTCTTGTTGCCGAACGCGTCGACCAGGCGCAGCCGCCGGCCCGCGTGCGTGGCGACCACGTCCGGGATCGACGTCGCGCTCGGCTGCAGGCTCGCGTGCCACGTCGCCGTCGCCGCGGTGAAGTTGCCCTCCGACTGCGCCCGCAGCACGGCGACGCCCGCCGACGTCTTCACCACGAGGTCGGTGTCGCCGTCGCGGTCGGCGTCGGCCGCAAACGCGGCCTGCAGCGCATCGGTCGGCGCCAGGACCTGGCCGAGCGGGTAGTTGCCCAGCACGCCGTTGTCGCCCAGCACCGCCACCCGCCACGCGCCCGCGCTCTGGTGCAGCCACGCCACGCGCGCGCTCGACGTGCGCGGCAGCCGGACCAGCGCACCGCCGCTGCCCGACACCTGCCAGGACAGGGCTCCGGCCGTGGTGTGGCAGCGGATCCCGGTGTCGTTCCGCAGCAGCAGCCGCGGCGCGCCGGCGGCGTTGCAGAACATCTCCAGGTCGCGGATCGGCGTCGGCGTCAGGTTTGTCCCCGTGCCCACCAGCTGCCCCGTGCTGCGATAGGTGCGCACCGAAGTGCGGCTCGCCGTGACTACCGCGATCTGGTGCTGCGTCGTCACCGGGATGGCGCGCACGATCGGCGCGCCGGCGAGGGCCGGATCGCTGATGGGCGTCACGACGAAGGCCTGCGGCGTAGCGCCCCAGCGGATGGTCGCCATCCCGGCGGCGCCGACCGCCACCACCGACTCCGTCTGGCCCGGCTGCAGCGCGTCGAGGCGCGCCATGTCCAGCACCCCGCTCAGGCCGAGGATGGGGCTGCATTCGCTGCCGAGCCACGGATTGCCCAGCGAGGACACCGCGCCGTGGATGTCCAGCGCCATGGCGACCGGCCACTGGTCGCCCTGGTCGTGGACGACGATCTTGCGGACCTGCGTCGGCGTTTCCTGGGGCGGGAGTTGGCTCTGGCCGACGGCAGGGCAAGCCGCCAGCAACGACGCGAGAACGACGAGTCGGGTTGGTTTCATTGAGTCATCGAAAAGGGAAGGTACCGCAGTCCGTCGGGGCCCTGTGGCAAAGTTCGGCCTGCCTGAACAAACCGGCGATGCGTCCGACCGTGCGGTTGCGCACGCGGGCACGCGCCACCGGCCACGGGCAGGCGCGGGGAGTCGCTGGGCCACGGGCAGGGCCGTGCCGCGCAACCCCCCGCCGCACCGGCCGGTCGGCAACTGGCGTGCCAGCGGCCGCCCTCACAGCCCGGCTTGCCGCACCCGCCGGTAGAACGTGCTGCGCGGCATCCCGAGCCGACGGGCGGCGGCGGCTTTGTCGCCGCCGCATTCCGCAATCGCCTGCGAGAGGACCTGCCGCTCGGCGGCGCTGCGCTGGCCGCGCCAGCCCGGATCGAGCTCCAACGCCTCGCAACCGAGCAGCGGCGGCGGCATCACGGCCGACGCGCTGGGCGGCGCAGCGGCCACCACCGGCGCGCCGGCGCGGACGTGCGCCGGCAGGTCCTCCACCTGCAGCAGGTCGCCGACGCCGAGCGCGAAGGCGTGCTCGACCACGTTCTCCAGTTCGCGCACGTTGCCGGGCCACGGGTACGCGGCCAGCCGCTCGAGGGCGGCGCGCGAGCAGCCGCGCACGGGCCGGTCGCGGCGACCGTGCCGTCGGTTGCCGTTCTCGATCAGGCGCTCGACGAGCAGCGGCAGGTCGCCGAGGCGCTCGCGCAGCGGCGGCAGTTCCAGGGTGACGACGTGCAAGCGGTAGTAGAGGTCCTCGCGGAACGTGCCCTCGCGCACCATGCGCGCGAGGTCCCGGTGCGTGGCGGCGACGATGCGCACGTCGACGATGCGCGGTTGGCTCGCGCCGACCGGGCGGATCTCGCCGCGCTGCAGCACGCGCAGCAGCTTGATCTGCGCGGCCATCGAGGTCTCGGCGATCTCGTCGAGGAAGATGGTGCCGCCATCGGCAGCCTGGAACAGGCCGGCGCGCGCCTGCGCGGCGCCGGTGAACGCGCCCTTCTCGTGGCCGAACAGCTCGCTCTCGACCAGCTCGGGCGCGATCGCGCCGCAGTGCAGCGGGATGAACGGCGTGCTGCGCCACGGGCCGTCGAAGTGCAGCGCGCGCGCCACCAGTTCCTTGCCGGTGCCGCTCTCGCCCTGGATCAGCACGGTCGTGCGCGCATGCCGCAGCCGCGCGACCTGCGCCGTCAGGTCGAGGATCGCCGGCGAACTGCCGACGAGGTCGGAGATGCGGTAGGCGTCGAGCGGCGTCGGATCGACGACCACGCTGGCGACCGGCTCGCGTTCGGCCAGCTGGCGCTCGGCGGCGCGCACGCCGGTGACGTCCTGCAGCACGGCGAGCCGCTGGCCGTCGGACAGCAGGCGCACCTGTGCGCGCAGGATGCGCGGCGCGGTCTCGTCAGCCGGCGTCACCTCCAGGTCGGCGACGCGGATGCCGGCCGCGACGAGGTGCTGCAGCCGGGCCAGCGCCGGCGACGGCTCGCGCGGCGGCGCGCCGACGCGCATGCCGGGCAACCACGCACTCGCGCGCTCGTCGGCGTGCGCGACGCGCCCGTCGGCGGCCCACAGCACGCAGGCTTCGTCGGGCCCGATCGCCCACTCGGCGCGCAGGCGCTGCAGGTCGCGCACGGCGGCGGCGGCGGCGGCGAGGCGTTCGCGCGCGTCGTCGCGCTCGCGCCGCAGCACGGCGTTGTCGCGTTCGAGCCGCGTGCGCTGGGCCTCCAGGCGCAGCATCACGCGCACGCGCGCGAGCAGTTCGTCGCGGTGGATCGGCTTCTGGATGTAGTCGATCGCGCCGAGGCGGTACGCAGCGAGCTTCTCCGCCTCGTCGGCCGGGCGCGCGGTCAGGAAGATCACCGGCACGAACGCGGTGCGCGGATCGTGCTTGAGCCGCGCGCAGACCTCGTAGCCGTCGAGGTCGGCCATGGTGACGTCGAGCAGGATCAGGTCGAAGGCCTGCTCGCGACAGCGCTCCAGCGCCGCCTGCCCGCCGTCCGCGGTCGTCACCTCGAACTCGGAGCCGCGCAGGTAGGCCTCGACGAGCGCGAGGTACTCCACGGTGTCGTCGACGACCAGGATGCGTGCCATGGCGGACGCGCCTAGTATGCCGGCATGGAACGCCACGCGCCCCTGCCCTGGTGGTTCTTCGTCGCCAACTGGGCGCTGGTGGCCACCGCGCTGTGGCTCGGCGTCAAACTCGGGGAACGGCTCGCCTCGCCGGCCGGCGTCGTCGCAGCGCTGCCGCAGGCGGAGCTCGAAGCGCTCGCCATCGTGCACCGGCAGATCGTCGCCTCGCACGTCGATCCGCAGGCCCCGTCGGCGCTGATGCAGCGCGCGATCGACGGCATGGTGCGCTCGCTCGATCCGTACAGCCGCTACGTGCCGCCGAGCGAGGCGGCGCGCTACGAAGAACAGAACAGCGGCGCGTACGTCGGCATCGGCGCCGACTTCCGCACGCTCGGCGACGAGGTCGTGCTGATGTTCCCGCTGGCCGGCGGCTCGGCCGAGCGCGCCGGCATGCAGCCGGGCGACGTGCTGCTCGCCGTCGACGACGTCGCGCTGACGACGCCCGAACTGCGCGAGCGCATCGCCGAGCGCGTGCGCGGCGAGCCCGGCACGACCGTGCGGCTGCGGCTGCGCCGCGGCGACGCGACGATCGACGTCGCGCTGGCGCGCGGCGAGGTGCGCCGGCCGTGCGTCGCGTGGACCCACCGCCTGCCCGGCGAGGACGGCCTCGGCTACGTCTGCCTCGGCGACTTCCAGCCCGACGCCGCCGACGAGGTGCTCGCCGCGATCGACGAACTGCGGCGCGACGGCCCGCTGCGCGGCCTCGCGCTCGATCTGCGCGGCAACGGCGGCGGCAGCCTCGACGCATGCGTCGCGCTGGCGCGCGCCTTCGTCCCCGACGGCCTGATCGCCACGCAGACGCGGCGCGACAGCGAGGTCGTCGAGCGCTTCGAGGCGAAGGCGGCCGAGTGCCGCTTCCCTGCGCTGCCGCTGGTGCTGCTGGTCGACGAAGGCTCGGCCAGCGCGTCGGAGGTGCTCGCCGGCGCACTGCAGGACCACGGCCGTGCCGCGGTCGTCGGCGAGCGCACGCACGGCAAGGGCTGCGTCAACACCGTCTACACGTGGAAGGACCGCCCGTTCCGCCTCAAGCTGACCACCGGCCGCTACCGCACGCCCAAGGGCCGCGACATCGAGCGGCGCATGCGCCGCGACGACGGTGGCGGCGACGAAGCGACCGTCGCCGCAATCGGCGGGATCACTCCCGACGTGCCGGTAGAACTGCCGGCCGCACAGCGGCAGGCGCTGCGCAGCGGCCTGCGCGCGGTCGAAGCGCCGGCAGCCCACCGCGCGGCCTTCGAGCGGGTGGCGCAGCAGCGCGACCTCGCGACGCCGAAGCCGCCGCGCGCCGACGACGATCCGCAACTCGCCGCGGCGGTGGCGACGCTGCGCGCGCGGGCAGCGGCGGCCGCGAAGTAGCGCAACCGACCGGCGCGCGGCGCCGCAGGCCGCGCCGATCGGAGCGCGGCGCCGCACCGCCGCCGAGTTCTTGCGGATCCGCCGATTCGCCCACGGCCATCGGCTGCGCCCCGACCGCACGTCCACGCACTGGTTCGGCGCACGCCCGACGTCGACGACTGGGAGCCGCGGCCTGGGCATGGTCGTCGCCGCGGCGGCGGCGCATACTCAGTTCGTGTCCACCCTGATCCTCGGCATCGAGACGTCGTGCGACGAGACGGCGGCCGCCGTCGTCGCCGACGGCGCCGACGTGCGCAGCAACGTCGTGCACAGCCAGATCGCGCTGCACGCGCGCTGGCGCGGCGTCGTGCCCGAGGTCGCCAGCCGCTCGCACACCGAGCGCATTCTGCCGATCGTCGAGCAGGCGCTCGCCGACGCGGGCGTGTTCCCCGCCGACTTGACGGCCGTCGCCGTGACGCACCGACCCGGCATGGTCGGCTGCCTGCTGGTGGGCATGGCGGCGGCGAAGGCGCTGGCGTGGCGGCACGGTCTGCCGCTGCTCGGCGTCGACCACGTGCAGGCGCACGTGCACACCGGCCTGCTCGCCGACCCGACGATGTCGCTGCCGGCGCTGTCGCTGGTCGCATCCGGCGGCCACACCGCGCTCTACCTGCTGACCGAGCCGGGCACGAGCGTGCGCCTGGGCACCACGCGCGACGACGCGGCCGGCGAAGCCCTGGACAAGGGCGCTTCGCTGCTCGGCCTGCCGTACCCGGGGGGACCGTCGATCGAACAGGCCGCCGCCGCGGGCCGCCGCGACGCCGTCGACCTGCCGCGCACGCTGCTGGGCGCCGACTCGCTCGACTTCTCGTTCTCGGGCCTGAAGTCGGCGCTGCTCTACACGCTCAAGCCGCAGCAGTCGACGGCGCCCGCCGAGAAGCCGGAGGGCCGGCGCCTCGCCGACCTCGCCGCCAGCTACCAGGAAGCGGTCGTCGACGTGCTGATCGCCAAGCTGCGCCGCGCCGCGGAGCGCCATCCCGTGCAGTCGCTGTGCATCGGCGGCGGCGTGGCCCGCAACCTGCGCCTGCGCGAACGGCTGGCGCAGGACCCGGTGCTGCGCGCCCTGCGCCTCGTGCTGCCGCCGCTGGCGCTGTGCTCCGACAACGGCGCGATGATCGCCGGCCTCGCGCACATTCGCTGGCGGAAGGGCGAACGCGACCCGCTGGAACTCGACGCGATCGCGACGCCGCAGGCCGGCGGCAAGGTGCAAATGCGCTGACCTGATCGCTCGATTGTTGTTCCCGCGGTCGGATCCGCGGGCGGCGGCACTCCCGCCTTCCCGTCGACCGTCTACGCGCCGACGGCCGTCGGCGCGGCGGTCGCCGCCGGCGCGCCGACGCGGCGGCCGCCGTCGCTGCTGAGTGGATGGATGCTGTGCAGGCCGAAGTCCTGCCGCCACCGCTGCAGTTCGGCGGTCGTCAGGC
>JADCJE010000209.1 GCA_020247305.1 Phycisphaerales bacterium
CGAGCACGCAGACGAACAGCGCCGGGCCGGCGGCGATCACAAAGCCGATCGCAGCGAACACGCCGCACAGGCCCCAGGCGACCCAGACGATGGCCGGAGCGGGCTCGGGTTCGGGGGCGGGGGCTGCCGCCGCCGGCGCGGTTGCGTGGCTTCGCGCTGCACGCCCGCCATCGCGGCCGGCGCGGCCAGCGCGCATGACGAGCCGCAGCCAGCCGACGGCGAGGCCGAGCGCCACGCCGACGAACGGGCCGAACCAGCACGCGCCCAACGCTTCGAGGTACGGATCGAACGGCCGCGGCGGCTGGCCGAGGTCGGCAAACCACCGCGCGCGCACGAGCACGATCGCGAGCCACACGACCGGCACGCCGAGCGCGCCGACGATGGCCGACAGCGCGAACGTTCGCGCCATCGCGGCGGCGGTCAGCGAGCGGGCGGGCATGGGTGAGGGGCGAGGAGGAAGGGCCGGCGGCTGGGGCGGCGGCGCGGCGCGGCGGCGCTGGGAGGTGGGATGGGCGGGATGCTGGGGGCTTGCGGTGCGGGCGGGGTGAGCGGGGTGCGCGAATCGGCTCGGGTGTGGCGCGATGCGCGCGCCGTAGGGCAGCCGGCGCGAGCGTATCGGCCGCCGCTGCCGCCGCCGCTGCCTTTGCGTTTGCCGCAGCCGCGCGCAGATTCTCGTCGCCGACTGCAACCATTCGCGCGCGCGCGGACACATTGCGTACGGGACGCAGCGCTCCGGGGCTTGCCGGCATACCGTCGGCTTCTAGCTTGGATCGTCGGAGCGCACCCATGGCAGACGTCACGATGCACATCACCTTGCCCAGCGAGTGCGAGCGGTTCGTCCAAGAGCAGGTGCAGAGCGGCCGCTTCCGCTCGGCGAGCGAGGTCGTGCGCGTGGCACTGGAGCGGCTCGCGGCGGTGTCGACCCATGGCACGGCAGCGCCGCTGCGCACGCTCGGGGGTGCGCCATATCGGGTCGAGGATGCACCCGCGCTGATCGCAAAGCTGGAGGCGCTGCGCAGCCAGAGCACGCTGGGCCCTGACCTCACCCTTGCCGATCTGCTGCACGAAGGTCACCGGCTTTGACCTTCGTTCTCGATGCATGCGTCGCATTGGCGTGGTGCTTTGCAGACGAGGCGTCCCCCGATTCCGCGCGCCTCTTCCGAGCCACGCTGAACGTAGGCGCAGCTGTGCCGCCGCTTTGGATCTACGAGGTGAGCAACGGCCTTCGCACCGCTCGGCGAGCCGGCCGATTGAGGAAACAGGCATTCAGGGAATGGCGGGCGCAGTTGCTGCAACTGCCCGTCCGCGCTGCGTCGACGACACACGGCGCCATCCTCGGCGATGCGCTCACTCTGGCGATGGAGCACCATCTGACCGCCTACGATGCCAGCTACCTGGAACTGGCCATTCGTCTGCGAGTTCCACTCGCAACCTTGGATGGAGGTGGCCGGCGCAGCGGACTGCGACAGGCGGCGACAGCTGCCGGAGTGCCGCTCGTCAGCGCCGAGCTGGCTGCCGCATGGGCGAATCTCGCATCCGAATGACGCGGCATGGGTGTCCGAGCAGCGTCTCGGCGGACAGCTGCGGCTCGGGATCGCTCGTCTCGTAGGAACTTGTCCGCCATCGTGCGGCAACTACCCTCGATTGCAGGCGAGGCCCCGATGGCAGACGTCACGATGCACATCACCTTGCCCAGCGAGTGCGAGCGGTTTGTCCAAGAGCAGGTGCAGAGCGGCCGCTTCCGCTCGGCGAGCGACGTCGTGCGCGTGGCACTGGAGCGGCTCGCGGCGGTGTCGACCCACGGCACGGCAACGCCGCTGCGCACGCTCGGGGGTGCGCCGTTTCGAGTCGAGGAAGGCATGGCGGCGATCGAACGCATGACGGCACTCTGCGCCGATTTGCGTCTGCCCGCGGGCGTGACCATCGACGACCTGATCCAGGACGGGCGCGCCCTCTGACGCGCCGCCGCCGTGCCCCCGCCGTGCCACCGCCGCGCCGCCGCTGCACCACCGCCGTGCCGCCGCCGTGCCCCCGCCGTGCCACCGCCGTGCCGCCGCCGTGACCACCGCCGCGCCGCCGCCGCACCACCGCCGTGACCACCGCCACACCCCCGCCGTGCCCCCGCCGCGTCCTACGCGGCGTCCGGGAGGGGGTCCATTTTCAGACTGCCACTGGGGTCCCTTTTCACGCCGCCGCCTCCCGACCGCCCCCCCCGCCGTGGCGCGGACTCCCCGCTGGCGGCCGCACGGACCGCGGGCCGGCCACCGGGCGGAGATTTCGGAACATTCGTGGCACCGTCCGCGGGCATCCGTCGCCTTGGTCATGGCGAGCGGGGGGTCTTTGCCACCGCCGCGATCGCGTGCCCGCAGACCTCCCTACCAATGTGACTTGCTCCCCCCCGTCCCCCGGCGACCTCGACGAGCAGCGGGCGCTGCTGCCGCAGCTGGAGCACAGGGTGCAGGTGCTGGTCGAGGCGACGCAGCAGGCCGCGCACGACCTCAACCGGCCGTTGACGGCGCTGCGGTTGATGATGGCCGCGCTCGACCAGGGCACCTTCGGGCGGATCGACGAGCCGATCCGCAAGGTCGTGCAGACCGGGTTGCAGGCCGTGCGGCAGATGGAGCGCCTCGTGCGCGACCTGATCGACAGTTCGCGCCTCGACCACGACGGCGTGAAGTTGGAGTTCGACAACTGCGACCTCGGGGCGGTCGTCGCCGAGGTGCTGCAGTTGCTGCGCTTCGAGATCGCCGAGCGGAGCGCGCAGATCGGCGTCAAACTGCTCCCGGTCGTGCGCGCCGATCCTTGGGCCATGACCAAGGTGTTCACCAACCTGCTCGGCAACGCGCTCAGCTACGCCAAGCCCGGCCAGTCGCCAGCGGTGGACATCCGCGCCGAGGAAACCGAGAACACCTGGAGGATCTGGATTGCGGACGCCGGCATCGGCATCCCGACGGCTGACCGTACGCGCCTGTTCCGCCGCTTCGAGCGCGGCAGCAACAGCGGCGGCGTCGGCGGCACGGGCCTCGGGCTGTACATCGTCCACGAGCTGGTGCAGGGGCACGGCGGCGAGATCACGTTCGAGTCGGCCGAGGGCATCGGCACGACCTTTCGGATCGAGTTGCCGAAGGCCCCGGTGCGCGCGCCGCAGCCGCCGACGGGCGCCGCCCTGGCGGGCGACCGCTGAGCGCAGCTTCGGTACGGAGAGCGCGCCGCCGCCGGTCGTGAGCGCGCGCGACGGCGTCCACGGCCTGGCCGCATGCCGCGGCCGCTCCGTCACGCCGCACGACCACGAAGGCCCCGCCACCGCGCTGCATCCGGGCGATGTCGATGTCCACGTTGTGCGCCCATGCGCCTCGCGGGGCGCCCTCGCTTCGGTCGGCATCGACCATGGTTGCAGCCTCCCATGCTCGGTCGCCGAACTGGCGTTCCTCCGGCAGAGGGCTGGAAGTCTGCATCGCGGAACGCGCGGCGAGCCGGCGCGTGGATTCGCGGGTGGGGCGACACCGTTGGCCGCGGGCGCATCGGTGGATTCGCCCAAGCTCGGCGGCGAGCGCCCGGACGCGACGATGCGCGCCGGGCGGCGTGGCCTTGCGTGACGCAGACTCCCGGGGGCCGTGGCCGCGCCGCGGCGACCCGCAGGCCGTCGACGGCGTGCCGCTGGACGCGCGCGTGCGCATCGTCGCGGGCGACACGGCTGCGAGCGCATCCGCCGCCGATTTTCGCGCAATCGCGTGCGCTGGGTCGCCGCTGGTTCTTGCAGAGCAGCACTTCGTTCCCTCGAACCCGCAACCTGCCCATGCGACTGCTCCCCTTGGCATCCCTCCTGCTGACCGCCGTTGCCGCCGGCCAGACCCTGCCGAACCTGATCGGCCCGACGCGAAACTCGCCGCTGATCGCGCAGGTGAGCCACGCGACCTGCACGCCGCTGAGCACGTGCGGTCCGATCGCGCTGCCGCCGTCCACGACGTTCTATTGGGCGGGCGGCTCGGCCTGGAGTTCCAGCGACAACAGCCTGTGGGTCACCACGGGCCAGCAGTTGGCGCGCTTGCCGGTGCCCGGCTGCACGCCGGCGTGCGGACCGATCCCGTGCCCGAAGTCGTCCGCGACCGCCGAAGCGACCGGCATGGACATGCACGACGGCCTCAACCAGTTGTTCATCATCGACAGCGCCGGCTGGATCACCAGCGCGACGAACGCATGCTCGCCGGTCATCCAGAACCAGTGGAACACCGGGCTCGCGCTGTCCGGGTTCACGGCGACGAGCGCGATCACGATCGACGAGCTGCGCGGCCTCGTCTTCTACACGACGTGCAACTTCGCCACCGGCGCCGGCATGCTCTACGTCGCCCCGCTGAGCAACCCGGGCGCGTGGTTCCAGTCCACCCCGCTCGCCGACTGCTTCACCAACCCGACGCTGGTCACGGGCATCGCGTGCGACGCCGGGGGTGCGCGCCTGTTCTGGACGAACGGTCGCGGCACGATGCGCTGGAACTACACCTACAACCCGGCCGGTCCGTCGGTCAGCTACACGCCCGGGCCGTGCTGCATCCAGGTCGCGCCGTTCACCGATCCATTCACCGACCTGAGCATCCGCTGGGGTGGCGCCACGTCGGTCGGCACGCCGTGCGCAAATGGCGCGTGCGCGCCGTGCCCGATGAGTCACTCGCTGCGCAACGCGCCGCTGCTCGGCGCCACGCTGCAGCTCGGCCTCGACCTCGCGCAGCCCGGCACGCTGGCGCTGTGCACGGTCGACATCGGCGCCTGCGCGGTGAGCGGGCCGCTCATCGCCCCGTTCTGCGGCCAGTTCCTGATCCCGATGTCCAGCGCGATGCTCGTGCTCGGCCCGAACATTCCGGTCGGCGGCAGCCCGTGCCTCGCGTCGACGACCTGGTTGCTGCCGCTGCCCGGCAACCCGATCTTCGCCGGCACGCCGCTGACGTCGCAGTGCTTCTCGCTGTGCTCGCCGTCGGGCACGGCGGTCAGCAACTGCCTCAGCTACGTGCTGCAGTGAGTTGGCGGGATGGTGCGGGCCAGCGCCGATGCTGAGCGCGTGCAACTCCTCGTCATCCTCGCCGTCGGCTTGCGCCCGCTGGATCGGGCCCGCGCGCCGATCCTCCGCGGCCCCGGCGCACCCGGCCTGACCGCCATGGCCCGCTCAGGGTCCATGACGACGGCGGAGTGAGCGCGCGGAGCCCGCCGGGTCAGGAGCGACGACGCCGGGCCGCGGGTCAGGGCGCGCCGGCCGGGCCGCGCCCGCATCCGTGCGTCGGCGCTGCGCAGCGGGGCATCGCCGGGCGCCCGCGCGTCAGAACGCCCCGACCGTCGCCGTCAGGCGGTTGGTGCTCGTGTTCTGCACGATGTTTCCCAGCGCGTCGAGCTGCAGCACGACGAACTGTTGGTGCAGCACGATGCCGGCGAGCGACGGCGTGTTCGGCAGCGCGAGCTGCGCGTCGACCGTGCCCGTCGTCGTCACCACCGCGTCCACCACGTCCGGCGACACCAGCAGCAAGCAACCGGCCGGCGCCGGCGGCAGCACGGATGCCAGCGCAAGCGACGTCGTGCTGAAGCCGTTCACCACCGCCGCGATCGCCACGTTCGGCAGCCCCGTGCCGCGCGTGCGATACGTCGATCCGGTCCACGGCAGCGACCGCGCCGCCAGCGTGTTGGATCCGCCCGAACTCGGGCACGCCGCGCCGGCGGGAACCGCCGTCGCCGGGCATGGGCTCACGTTGCGGGCGAAGCGCGCGGAGACCTGCCCACCGGCGGTGAGGAAGTCCCCGCCCACCGCCAGTTCGCCGGCCGCGGTGACGACGAGCGCCCGCACTTGCGTGTTGGAGGAGAAGCCTTCGACGCCGGCGCCCAGCGCCGACCACGCACTGCCGTTCCAACGCGCCATGTGGTTGGCGGAGAGCCCGCTGCCCACGACCGAGAACGCGCCGCCGGCGACGAGGTCGCCGTTCGGCAGCACGGTGAGCGCGAACCCGATGCCACCAATGCCATTGCCCAGCGCCGACCACGAAGAGCCGTTCCACCGCGCGATGTTCTGGGCGCTGACGGCGCCCGCCGAGAAGAAGCTGCCGGCGGCGACGAGGTTGCCGTTCGGCAGCACGGCCAACGCGAACACGGCACCCACGGAGCCGAGGCTCGACCACGTGGCGCCATTCCAACGGGCGATGCCGTTGGCGGCAGCGCCGCCGGCGCTGGAGAAGGTGCCACCGACGACGAGGTCGCCGTTCGACAGCACGGCCAAGGCGTTGACCGTGCCATTCAGGCCGGAGCCGAGCGGAGCCCACGCGCTGCCGTTCCACCGGGCGATCCGGTTGGCGGCAGCGCCACCCGCCGTGGTGAAGTCGCCACCGACGACGAGATCGCCGTTCGGCAACAGGGCGCAGCACGTGACCGAGAAGTTGCAGCCGGAGCCGAGCGGAGACCACGCGACACCGTCCCAGCGGGCGACGTTGCGGGCGGCGACACCGCCGGCGGTCGTGAAGGAACCGCCAGCGACGATGTCGCCGTTCGGCAGGGCGACCAGCGCCCGGACGGCGTCGAATTGGATGTTCATGCCACTGCCGAGCGGAGCGAACGATGCGCCGTTCCAGCGCGCCACCCGGTTGGCGACGACGCTGCCCGCCGTCGTGAAGGCCCCGCCGAGGACCACGTCGCCGTTGGGCAGCGCGGCGGCGGCAAAGACGATGCCGTTGAGGCCCGGAGCGATGGCCGACCACGCGCTGCCGTTCCACCGCGCAATGTTGGTGGCGACGACGCCACCGGCGGTCGGGAACGTCCCGCAGACGATCAGGTCGCCGTTCGGCAGCGCGAGGGCTCGCGCGGCGCCGCCTACGAGGCCGGTGCCGCAGGGCGTCCAGCCGCTGCCGTTCCACCGCGCCACGCCGTTGGCGGTGATCCCACCGATGGTCTGGAACGAACCGGCCGCGACGATCTCGCCGCTCGGCAGCGTGGCCAGGTCGGCGACGAGGTTCGACGTGAAGGGGCTGGTCGGGACGCCGCTGCCGAACGTCGACCACGCCGTCCCGTCCCAGCGCGCGATGCGGTTGGCGGCGACGCCGCCGATCGTCGTGAACAGGCCACCCGCCACGAGGTCGCCGTTGGACAGCACGGTCAGCGCCTCGACCGAGGCGTCCGCGCCGCCGCCCATCGCCGACCATGCGGCGCCGTTCCAGCGCGCGATGCCCCCGGTGCCAAGCCCGCCGATCGTGCCGAACTGGCCGCCGACCACGACATCGCCGTTCGGCAGGCCCGCGATCGAGCGGACCGGACCGTCCGGGCCGCTGCCCAGCGCCGACCACGCGCTGCCGTTCCAGCGCGCGAGCCGGAGCGCAGCAACACCGCCGGCAGCCGTGAAGTTGCCGCCGACGACGAGGTTGCCGTTCGGCAGCACGGCCATCGACTGGATGGTCGCGAAGCTGCCGCTGAAGGTGACGCCACCCGCGAACTGCGCCCACGTCGTGCCGGTCCAGCGGGCGAGACGGTTGGCGGCGACGCCGCCCGCGGTCGTGAAGGAGCCACCGGCGATCAGGTCGCCATTGGGCATCACGGCGAGGGCGAGGACCGAATCGTCCATGCCGGAACCGAGCGCGGACCAGACGCCCGTCGCCGGATCCCAGGTGGCGATGCGGTTGGCCACGACGTTGCCGGCGCCCGAAAACGACCCGGCCACGACCATCCGCGGCGCGAGCGGGCCGACCCCGTCCGGGTCCCACCACGCCATCGCCGACACGCCACCGAAGATGCCGGGGACGCCGGCCGCTGGCTGCCACTGGGGCGTGCACTGGGCGTTGGCGTGTCCGAGGACGAAGTGCAACGCGGCGAAGAGGGACGTGGCAGCGAGCGGGAGGTTCATGATGGTGTGCGGTCGAGACCGTCTGGACGCAGCAGCGGCAGACGCGGCAGATCCACACCCAGAACCCGCCGCGCGAGTCAGCGATTCCGCGCAACCGGGCACATGGGTTGGCTTGCCCACACCGCGACGACCGGGCCAACCGCCATCCCGCCGCAACCGCTGCGAGGTCGCCGCACGTTTCTTCCCGTTACGCTCTCCCATCACTCCGCACCATCCTCATCGCCGCGCGCACCACCTGCCCGGCCGCCCGGTGGGCACGGCACGCCACCAGCTACGGCACGGCGGCGAACAGCCCCAGTGCCGCGAGCACCGCGAGCACTGACACCGGGTCGGGGATCGCAACCTGCACCCGCTGCGGTCGCGCGCCGTGCGGGTGCCGCAGCGCGTCGACACCGCACCGCCGCAGCCGCGGCGACGCCCAACGTCAGCGCTTCCACTCGCCCCGTGGAACCCGCAGCCACGCGCGTCGTCGCCGGAGTGGTCCGCGGCGCAAGGGCGCGTCGCGCACCTACCCCGGCAGCCGGAACGCCTGCGGGAAGCCGCCGCTCGCCGGCCCGCAGTCAACGCCGAACACCACGCGCAGCAGCGCCGGCGCGAGCGCCTGGTCGGGCAGTGCGTCGGCGGCGACGCGGCCTTCGTGCAGCACGACGACGCGGTCGGCGGCCGGCGCGAACAGGTTGAGGTCGTGCGAAGCGACAAGGCACCCGCGGCCTTGCGCGCACAGCCGGCGCAGCAGCGCGACGAGCTGCAGGGCGTGCTCCAGGTCGAGGCAGTTGGTCGGTTCGTCGAGCAGCAGCAGCGGCGCCTGGGTCGCGAGCGCGCGCGCGACGGCGATGCGGCGCTGTTCGCCGCCCGACAGCGTCGTCACCGGCCGGTCGGCAAAGGCCTCGGCATCGACGGCGGCGAGCGCCTGCGCGATCGCGTCGCGGTCGGCCGGCGTGAGCGGCGCGCGGCGCGGACGGTGCGGGTGACGGCCCATCGTCACGAGTTCGCGGCCAGTGAACTCAAACGGCGTCTCGATCGCCTGCGGCACGAACGCGAGCTGGCGCGCGCGTTCGTCGCCGGCCCACGACGCGAGCGGCCGGTCGCCGAGTTGCACCGCGCCCGAGGTCGGCGCCTGCGCGCCGATCAGCGCGCGCAGCAGCGTGCTCTTGCCGGCCCCGTTGCGGCCGGCGAGCAGCACGAGTTCGCCGCCGCGCAGCGTCAGGTCGACGCCGTCCAGCACGGCGCGCGCGCCAAGGCGCACCGCGAGGCCGCGGGCTGCGAGCGTGGTCACAGCGCCTCCCCGCGGCGATGGCGCGCCAGCAGCCACAAGAAGTACGGCGCGCCGAGGAACGCGGTGACGACGCCAAGGCGCAGGTTGGCGTCGGGCGGCAGCAGCCGGCAGCCGAGGTCGCTGGCGACGAGCAGCAGCGCGCCGAGCCACGCCGACGCCGGCAGCAGCCGTGCGTGCGCCGGCCCGACGAGCAGGCGCGCGAGGTGCGGCACGACGAGGCCGACAAACGCGATGCCGCCGGTGTTGGCGACCGTCGTCGCCGTCAGGCCGCACGCGCAGCCCACCAGCCACCGCCGCGCGCGCGGCGCGTCGAGGCCGAGGCTGTGCGCGGCGTCGTCGCTGAGCGTCAGCAGGTCGAGTTCGCGCGCGCGCGGCAGCAGCAGCACGCCAAACAGCGCGCAGCCGAACGCGGTGATCGCCGCGTGCTCCCACGTGCGCGCGTCGAGCCCGCCCATCAGCCAGAACAGCACGCGCGAGCTGGCCGTGTAGTTGTCGAACGTGAACGTCACCGCAAACGACGTCAGCGCGCCGACCAGCGTGTTGAGCGCGATGCCGGCGAGCAGCAGCGTGGCGACGGCGAAGCGCTGGTGCGCGCGCGCGAGCACGAAGACCAACGACGTCACGACGGCCGCGCCGAGCAGCGAACCGAGCGGCGTCGCGACGACCGACCACGCCGCCGCGCCGGTGACGATCGTCAGCGCGCCGCCAAAGGCCGCACCCGCGGTCGTGCCGACGAGGTCCGGCGACGCGAGCGGGTTGCGGAACGCCGCCTGCATCACCGCGCCGGCGAGCGCCAACGCCGCCCCGCCAAACGCCGCGACCAGCAGGCGCGGCAAGCGGATGTCGCCGAGCACGAAGGCGTCGATCGGCGAGAGGTCGCCCGCGAGCCACGGCAGCAGCGCGCCGAGGCCCGGGCCTTCGCGCGCGAGGCCGAGGTACAGCGCGGCGAGCGCGAGCAGGGCGGCGAGGGCGGCGACGGTGCGCGTCACGGCCGCCCCCAGCGCGCAATCACGAACGCAGCCGCGCGCCGCCGCTGCCGGCATGCGCCAAACGTCGACACGCCCATCTGGCAGCGCTCACGGTCGTGGTGACGCGCATGGCGTACCGCGCAGCGCGCCAAAGCGCGTGTCGGTGCCGACGCGCCGTCGCGGTCACGCCCCTTCACGGCCGCCCCCACTGCAGCAGCGCGTCCTGCAGTCGCGCCGCCGCCTCGACCAGCCGATGCGACGTCGTCGCCAGCAGCGGCGACGGGATGCGCACGAGGCGCGCGCGCGCGACGCACGGCAGCAGCGACAGGCCGGGCTGCTGCGCGAGCCACGCCGGCACGTCGCCGTCGGTGGCGTCGGCGCCGCCGAGCACGAGCGCGTGCGGCTGCCAGCCGAGCACGGTCTCGACGTCGAGCTTGCGGAACGGGCCGACGCCGCGGTCGCCGGCGAGGTTGCTGGCACCGGTCGCGCGCACGAGCGCATCGAACAGCGAGCCGCGGCCGTAGGTGTGCAGCGCCCCGTCGAGGCTCGCGACCTGCCAGCCGGCGAGCTGCGGGGCCTTCTGCTGCAGCGCGGTGAGCTGCTGCCGCATGCCGGCGACGAGCGCCTGGGCCTGAGGCTCCAGCCAGCACACGGCGCCAAGGCGCGTGATGTTGCCGGCGATGTCGTCAAACGACTGCGGCGTCGCCGTCTGCACAAATGGCACGCCCGCCGCCGCAAGCAACGCCAGCGTCTCCGGCCGCGTGAAGGCGTCGCAGACGACGAGGTCGGGCCGCGCGGCGAGCAACTGCTCGGGTTCGGCGCCGACGAGCAGCAGGCCCTTCGCCTCGGCGGCGACCAGCGAGTAGCGCGGATCGGCCGCGAGCACGTGCACGCCGGCGAGCCGTTCGCGCGGCGCGATCGCCAGCAGCACTTCGGTCGCCAGCACCGACGCGGCGACGATGCGCTGCGGCGCGGTCGCCGGCCGCCAGTCCGCCGCCTGCCACGGCGCCTGCCGCCGGCAGCCGGGCAGGCACGCGAGCCCGGCGAGGGCGACGGCGACGGTCAGGACGGCGGGACGCAGCACGGGCGCATCATGGCCCCGGCGGAGGCGGCGGCAACGGGAAGCCTGCCGTGTGGCCTCAGCGGCAACTCGTGCCCAAGGCGCCTCGCTCACGGAACGCGTGCTGGGCGGCGCGGCCTTTCGTGGCGCACACTCCTCGACGCGCTCCCGCAGTACGGGCGCGATGACGAGGCGTTCGTCTGGCGTCATCGACGACAGCGGTTGGAGGTCCCATGCCGCGGCTTCGGCGACTCGCTGACCGTCGGAACGGCGCACGGTGCAAGACGAACGGCAGGTGTTCGCCGCCGAGCCCAGCAAGGGCGACGGCCATGGTGAGGACAGGGCCCACCAAGCCGGGGCCGCACGCAAGTCGCCCCGACCTGCACCGCCGCCCACCACCCGCCCGCGTCCCGCCGTGGGACGCTCTCCCCGTCTGGCACGCGGCGGTCTGGCGCGCCGGCCGATGCCGTGCGCGATGGACCGTCGCTTCCGGAGGGACGCACCGTTCGGCATGCCGCCGATGGCAGAGCCAGCGCCGCGCAGCGGGCCCAACCTTGCCTACGTGCAGCTCGCCGTGTGGGCCGTCGCACTGGGCCTGATCGCCGTGCGCTGGACGATCAAGGGTCCGCCCTACCTGGAAGCGCTGCTGATGATCCCCTTCTACCTGACGGCGACGCCCTTGGCGGGGCTGCTCACGGGGCACGGGCTCACCATGTGGTGCCGCGAGACCTTCGACTTCGTGAGCGCCGACACGGAAGGACGCCCGGTCCAGACCTTCTGCCTCGCCGCCGTGTACCTCGTCGCGAGCATCGCGTCGGCGGTGATGCTGTTCGTGGTGCACGCGCCGCTGCGCTTTGGTTGACGCTGACCCAAAGCATGGCGCGTGACGCCATGACGGAGAGCGAGGACGCGGGGCAGAACGATCGCGCGCCGGCAGCGCGGGGCACGGCCGTCCCGCGCCCTCACCGCCCCTGCTGCGGCTCCGGCAACGGGAAGCTCGCCGGCGTCTCGGCGTCCGGCTGCCGCTGCTGCTCGGACCACGGCGCGTCGGCGAGCACGAGATCGGCAACTGCGGCTTCGCTGCCGTCGGCGCGGCGC
>JADCJE010000021.1 GCA_020247305.1 Phycisphaerales bacterium
CACTCGTGTGTGGCGGAGATACATCCGTGCCCAACCACGCATCCTTCTCTCGTCGTTGCGCCACCCGATCAACGGGGTTGGTTGTCACTACACGGCCTTTCGAAAAACAAGATCGGCTCTGCCACTCGACTTGCGCGAGCGACACCCCCCGAAAATGGCATCGCGAAAGCCCCAACTGCGGAAGTTGGGCTAGCCCCCGGCTCGCCGGCCGAGCGAGGCACCGCACCGCTCGACGTGCGCGAGCACATCCGCTTGCGAGGCCGCGAGCGCGTGGCGGGCTGCGGCGTCGCCGCGGCCGGCGCGCGCGCGTGCCTCGACGCGGGCCGCGAGCGCCGCGGCGCTCGCAGCCCCCACCGACAGCAGCAGCCCCTTGAGGCCGTGGGCCGCCTCGGCGCGCTCCGCGCCCGGCCGCGCCGCCGCGACATCGGCGTAACCCTGCGCCAGCGCCTCGCGCAGCCGGACGAGGAAGGCCGCACGACCGCCCCGAGCCGACAGGGACAGCAGCTCGACGAGCGGCTCGTCGTCGAACGGCAGCGCGCGCGACCTGGCCGTGGGGCGCGACACAGGCGTCGCGTGGACGCTCCGCACCGAGCTCGCCGCCTCGGCGGCGAGCTCGCGCAGGCGGGCGAGCCGCAGCGGCTTGGCCACCACACGGTCGATCGACCGCGGCAGCTCGGAGGCGCGCTCGGCGACGAGGACGTTCGCGGTCAGCAACACGACGAATGGCGGGGTCGCCGCGGCCGCGGCGAGCGCGGTCGCCGTCGAGACCCCGTCCTGCTCGGGCATGTGGTAGTCGACGAGCACGAGGTCGTAGCAGTTCACACGCGCAGCCGCCAAAGCCAACGCGCCGCTGGCCGCCTCGTCGGCTTCGTGCCCCAGTGCCCGTACCATCGACACCACCAGCTCCCGCGCCGCCTCGGAGTCGTCGACGACCAGGATCCGCAGCGGCGTGCGGGCGGGGCCGGCAGTGTCCGTCGCCGGTGCCCGCGGCACCGAGGCGGGCGGCAACGGCAGGTCGACGATCGCGCGCGTGCCGCGGCCGAGTTCGCTTTCGAGCTCGAACCGGCCCGCCATCGAGCGCACCAGGCGATCGACGATGGCAAGTCCGAGGCCAACGCCGCCTGCGAGCGCGCCGGGGCCCTGCACGAACGGTTGCCGGGCGCGCGCGCGCAGTTCGTCGCTCATGCCGGGGCCGGTGTCGGCGACCTCCAGCCTGACGCGACCCGCGGACGGGGCTGCGATCGTCACGACGACCTCGCCGACCGTCGTGTAGCGGAGGGCATTGTCGACGAGGTTGGTGACGACCTGGCGCAGCCGCTCGCGGTCCCCGATCACCCTGGGTCCGTTGGCCTCGCCGACGAAGCGCAGGGCGACCCTGGGACGCGCGCGCGGCGTCGTCACCTCGACGACATCGCGGACCAGCGTGCCGAGGTCGAACGGCTCGGCCACGAGGTTGCTGGCCGTTGCCTCGCCCGCGACGTAACGCAGCAGGTCCTCGACCAGGCGGAGCACGGATTCGCTCTGGTCGACCACGATTCCGGCTTGTCGGGCGGTCTCCGGGTCGACGGCCTTTGCCCGCAGGATGTCGGCGTAGCCGGCGATGCAGTGCAGCGGCGAGCGGAGCTCGTGACTCAACGTGGCGAGCAGGTCGGCCCGGTCGCCGGCGGCACGACTCGCCTCCCGTTCGGCCGTGCTCAGGCGCTCCTCGAAGCGTTTGCGTTCGTCGATGTCGCGAACGCTCGTCCGGAAACCGCGTGCCACGCCGCCGTCGACGAGAGGCTGGAACGACATCGACGCCCAATGCGAGCTGCCGTCGCGGTGCACGACGCGGAACTCCACGTCGTTGCCGCTCGCGCCCGCGGCGGCACGAGCGAGCAGGGCCCGCATCGCGTCTCGATCCCGTTCGTCGACCACGCTGAGCGGGAATCGCGGGTCCGCGAGGCATGCTTCCGGTTCCAACCCGGTGAAGCGCTCGACGGCGGGATTGACCCAGCGCAGCCGGCCGCCGGCCTCGATCCACATCTCCCAATCGTACGTGGATTCGGCGATCGCGCGGAAGGGAACGAAGCGTCTGGGCACGACTCAGCGCCCCGACGAGTTGACGAGACCGTGCTCGATCGCGTAGCGGACGAGGCCCGCGACGTCGTGCAGCCCGAGCTTCTCCATCGCACGCGCGCGCTGGTTCTTGACCGTCTTCTCCTTGGTGCCGAGGCGCTCGGCGATGGCTCGGCTCGTCAGGCCCTCGGCGACCAGGGCGAGCACCTCGCGCTCCCGCGGGCTGAGCCGTTCGTGGGGGGCCTCGCGCAACGTCCAGGCGCGCAGCAGCTCGCTCGTGCGCCGGCAGGTGCTTGGTTGGCCTTCCGCGGCGAGCAGGAGCGCACGACGAAGGTCGGCGAGCGGGGCGCCCTTCATCACGATGCCGAGCACGTTGGCGCGGGTGAGCGAGCGCAGCAGCCAAGGCTGCTCGTGGGCCGTCACCACCACGACGGCCGGCTTCGGACCTTCGCTGGCCGCGAGCAGGTCGAGTCCGCTGCCGTCGGCGAGGTGGACGTCCAGCAGCAGCAGGTCGACGTCCGCGTTCGCGAGCGCGTCCCGCGCGGCGGCAAGCGTTCCGACCGAACCGGCGAGGGTGAAGCCTGCGGTGGCAGCGATCCAGCCGGCGAGCGCTTCGCGCACGATGGTCTGGTCCTCGACGAGCAGGATGCGGAGCGGACGGGTCGCCATGGACCCCGTCTACCCGCAAATCGCCGCTGCGCCCAGTGCAAGTCGAGCCGGCATGGGCACAACGCCCCATGCTGGCGACCGGGCGCACGCCGCCCGGCACGCTACGATCACCAGCGGACGATGAACTCGAGGCCGCCGGTGACGAGGTCGTCGTCGCCCTCGAACGGACCGTTGCTGTTGCGGTCGAAGCGGGCGAAGGGACGCAGATACAGCCAGTCCTGCGGCATCCACTGCAGGCCGGCCGTCACCGCGACGTAAGTGCCGTCGGTGCCGGTGCGGAGGCCGTCCGCGTCGCGGAAGACCTCGCCGCGCAGGTTCAGCGTCACCTTGTCACTGAGCGCGTGCGACAGGTAGTTGGCGAGACCCCACCACGTCGCCTGCTCGCTGCCGTCCACGGTGTCCGGCGTGCGGCCGAAGGTCGCGTCCAACACGTAGTTCCAGCCTTCGGTGATGGTGTGCTGCAGCAGCAGGTTGTAGCTGTCGTAGTGCTGGAAGCTCTCCTCCGTGTCCCAGCCTTGGCCCGTGACGAAGACGTTGGCGGCGACGCTGGTCGCGCCGCCCTCGCTGGTCCACTTGAGGCCGCCGACGTAGCCAGGCGTCGCGGCGTCGTTCACGAACACGTCGGCGCCGGTGACGACGCCGTGGTACATGGTCAAGCCGCCATTCAGTTCGGTCGTGGCCTGCACGCCGGTGTGGGTGAACGGGTTGTACTGGAAGTTGTACGACCGGCTGACGAACGGCGTGGCGATCGCTTCGATCATCTCGTAGCCGATCAGCGTGCCCCACTTGCCCACCCTGAACGTCGTGCCCTTCGGACCGACGCCCGGCACGTACAGCTCGGCGTACATGTAGGTGGTGTCGAAGCCGTACCGGTCGCCCGGGGTCTCCCACATGTCGAACGTCCGGGTGTACTTGTAGTCGTAGCCGGGGACGATCAGGCCGAGGCGCGCGCCGAACTGCACGTCGCTCTTCGTCGTGTCGATCGTCTTGACGACCTCCAACCAGTTCTGGTTCAGCTGGAAGTACTCGGCCCGATCGTTGAACGCGGTCGGCGTGTTGAAGTCGTTGGCCGAGCTCGCGGTGTAGTTGCCCTGCGTCCAGCCGAAGACGCGGATGCCGTGCTTGCCGAGGCCGAGCCCCGACAGCTGCCGCTCGAGGAAGAACGCGTTGTCAGCCGGCAGGGGTGCCGGGTTGCCGCCGACGTCGGTCTCCGGTTCGCCGGTCGCCGGCCGGGTCTCGCCGGCGGGCACGGCGGGGACGTCCTGGAGCCCGTTCGGCGACGGCGTCGGCCGCGGGTCCTGGGGGCTGTTCGGCGACGGCGTCGTCGGCGGGTCCTGGTTGGTGACTTGTGGCGTGAGCGAACAGCTGGCTGGCAGACGCAGGAGTGCGGTGGAATCACTGACCGTGGCAACGTCAAGCGAGGTCGCGAGGGAGAATGCGAGGCACAGGATCATGATGGGGCCATCGACCCATCCTCAGGTGATTCTCGATGCCCAGATCGCTGCGGAGTGCCCGTGTCGCCCCTCGCTTCCCGGCTGCCGACGCGCCATCGGCGATGGCATGGACCGGTCCGTATGCGTCAGCTCCCGAGCGGCCCGGCGCGGGCAGCGCGCGGAGAAATCGGTTGGCGAGGCGATTCTCGTGCCGGCGCGTTGCCGCCCGCGGCAGCAGCCTGCGACCGACGCCGCAACCGCCACGATGCAACGGTCGTCGTCGACGTGGAGATCCGGCCGGGTGAACGCGACGACGAGCCGACGTCCGCCGCCGGCAAGACCGCGTACGCGACGCCGCATCACGAGATCGCGGCCAACATTCGACGCAGTTCGGCGTAGTTGGCCGGCCGGTCCTTGGGCGAAAACGCCATCATCGCGTGCACCAGCCGGACCAGCGCCTCGGGCGTGTCCGGCGCGACTTCCTGCAACGGACCCGGCTGGTCGGAGGGCCCGATCCGGCGCACTTCCTCGACCGTCTTGATGTGCATCGGCAATCGTCCCGAACGCGCGAAGCAGAGCGTCCCGCCGAGCGAGTAGATGTCGGCGCGAAAGTAGACGGACTGCGCCGCAGTGGCCTGTTCCGGGGCCATGTAACCCGGCGTCCCGACGACCGCATCGCGGCTGAGGGCACTGCGGGTCAGGTCGTGGCGAGCCAGCCCCAGATCGATGATCTTGACCCCGCCGTCACGCTGCAGCCGCACGTTCGACGGCTTGATGTCGCGGTGGACCAGACCCCGGGCCAGCACCGCCTCGAGCCCGGCACAGACCTCCTGGGCGACGCGCACCGTCGCCGCCGACGACAAGACCCCTCGGCGCCGGACGTGCTTGCTCAACGACTCGCCATCGACCCATTCGAGCACGATATAGGTCGCTTCGCTTGCGCGGGTGACGTCGAAAACGCGCACCACGTTCGGATGGTCCAGCTGGGCGGTGTGCCGCGACTCCTCGCACAAGAGGTCAACGAAGCGCGGGTCCTTCAGCAGCAGGTGCCGGTGCAAGAGCTTCAGCGCCACCTGCTTTTGCAGGATCAGGTGCGTGGCCCGATAGGGAGTCATACGGCGTCGAGAACATCGTCCCTGCGCGCGAGTTGTTGCAGCAGACGGCGCGGCAACGCGTGCTGCTCGCGGCGCAGGCCCGCGGCGAGAATGGCACCAGCGCCGAGCTGCAGGCCCAAAGGAACCGGCTGCGCGAGATCACCAGCCGGATCGAGAGGGTCACCAAGCGGCTGGGCCCGTCGATCCCTGACCTCACCGGCGAGCAGAAGACCGTGGTCAAGGTGAAGGACGTGGTCGAGCAGATGCAGGCGTACGAGACGGCCGAGACCGGCGGTGGCGACACCGACAAGGCGCTGACCCAATGCCATTAACTTGACACACGAAGTTGGCGATCTGCCGTGATGCTCGCTCCGCCGCTGATGAAGCCTGTGCCTGCGCGTGAAGCCCCGCAGCGGCTGTGATAGAATGCGCCCTCGGCAGAAG
>JADCJE010000210.1 GCA_020247305.1 Phycisphaerales bacterium
CCCCCCCCGCACCGCCCTCCCCGCCACAGCCGTCAGCCGATACTCCCGCCCCTGGAACCGCCACGTCAGCCGCTCGTGGTCAACTCCCAGCAGCCACAGCATCGTCGCGTGCAGGTCGTTGACCTCCACCGCGCCGTCGACGACCTCGTACCCCAGCTCATCCGTCGCGCCGACGGTCACGCCGCCCTTCACGCCCGCGCCCGCCATCCACACGGTGAACGCCTTCGCATGATGGTCGCGGCCCAGGAACTTCGGGTCGCGCACTTCCTGCATCGGCGTCCTGCCAAACTCGCCGCCCCAGACGACGAGCGTGTCGTCGAGCAGGCCGCGGCGTTCGAGGTCGAGCAATAGCGCCACGCTCGCGCGGTCGGTCTGCTGGCACATCGTCGGCAGGCCGTGCAGCAAGTCGTCGCTCGCGTCGGTGCCGTGGTGGTCCCAGCCGCGGTGGTACAGCTGCACGAAGCGCACGCCGCGCTCCAGCATGCGCCGCGCGAGCAGGCAGTTGTTGGCGAACGAGCTCTTGCCCGGTTCGGCGCCGTACAGCGCCAGTGTCTCGGCGCTCTCGCGCGACAGGTCGGCGAGCTCGGGGACGCTCTCCTGCATGCGGTGGGCGAGGTCGTACGCGGCGATGCGCGTCGACGTCTCGGGGTCGCCGATGCGCGCGAACTGCCGGCGATTGAGCGCGTTGACGAGGTCGATGACGCGGCCGCGCGCGCTGCGATCGACGCCTTCGGGGTCGCGCACGCTCGGCACCGGCTCGCCGCGCGTGCGCAGTTCGACGCCCTGATGGTGCGTCGGCAAGAAGCCGCTCGACCACAGCGCCGAGCCCGCGCCCGGATCGATCTTGCCGGACACGAGCACGACGAAGCCCGGCAGGTCGCGCGCTTCGCTGCCGAGGCCGAAGTGCACCCAGCTGCCCGCGCTCGGCCGGCCGACGACGGAGTGGCCGGTGTTCATGAACACCTGCGCCGGCCCGTGGTTGAACTGCTCGGTGCGCATCGACTTGATGAAGGCGATCTTGTCGACGACGGTCGCGAGGTGCGGCAGCAGCTCGGACACCGGCGCGCCGCACTGGCCGCGCTGGGTGAAGCGGTACGGCGAGCCGAGCAGGCGCGGCGTGCCCTGCAAGAACGCGAAGCGCTGGCCGGCGATCCGCTCCTGCGGCACCGGCTGGCCGTGGTGCCGCGTCAGCATCGGCTTGGGCTCGAACAGGTCGAGCTGCGATGGCGCGCCGGCCATGAAGAGCCAGATCACGCGCTTGGCGCGCGGGGCGTGGTGCAGGCCGCCTTGGTTCGCCAGCGCTGCCTGCAGCGCGACCGGCGCGAGCGCGAGCGAGCCGAGGAACGAACGGCGCGTCGGTGGGGGAGCGAGCGCGCCACCCTCGCCGCCAACCCCGTGCTGTCCGTTGCCCGTCATCGCGTCAGCGCCTCATCCAGATTGAGCAGCGCATTCGCCACCAACGTCCACCGCATCGCCGCGTCCTCGCGCGCGAGCGCGTCCGCGAGCAGCGCCAGCTCGTCCGCGTCCGGCCAACGTGACGTGCACAGCCGAAAGCCCAACGCCAGCTTCGCCCTGTCATCCCCCTCCGCGTCCTGCATGCGCCGTCCGAGCGCCTGCGCCGCCTCCCACGCCGCCGGATCGTTGAGCCCGCTCAACGCCTGCAGCGGCGTGTTGGTGCGCTGCCGCCGCGCGATGCACTGTTCGCGCGATGGCGCGTCGAACACGCCGAACTGCACGAACGTCGCCGTCCGCCGCCAGAAGGTGTAGAGCCCGCGGCGGTGGCGGTCGGCGCCAGCACTCGGCGTCCAGCGCAGGTCGGCCTTGTTGGTCGGCACGCTGCCGCTGACGTCGGCCTGGAGCGGAAACACGCTCGGCCCGCCGACCGCCGGCGCCAGCAGGCCGCTGGCGGCGAGCTGCAGGTCGCGCACGGCTTCGGCGGGCAGGCGGAAGCGGCTGCCGCGCGCGAGCAGCACGTTGTCGGGGTCGGCGGCGCGCAGGTCGGCGGGCGCTGTGGCGCTGCGGCGATACGCCGCCGACGTGACGATCACGCGCAGCAGCGCCTTCTGCGACCAGCCGAGCCGCAGGAACTCGTCGGCGAGCCACGCCAGCAGTTCGGGGTGGTCGGCCGCTGGGGCCTGCGTGCCGAGGTCTTCGGTCGTGGCGACGAGCGCGCGGCCGAACAGTTCGCCCCACAGGCGGTTGCCGTGCGCGCGCGCGACGCGTTGGCGATGGTCTTCGACCAGCCAGCGCGCGAGGCCGAGGCGGTTCTTCGGCAGCTCCGCGCGCCACCGTGCGCCGAGGCCTTCGGGCACGCCGGCCTGCACCTCGTCGCCGCGCGCGTCATAGCTGCCGCGGAGGCGCAGCGTCGTCGTCAGCGCGGCGTCGGGCTTCTGGCGCAGCACGAGCGCGGTGTCGACGGGCGCTGCGGCGAGCGCCTTCTTGGCGGCAGCGATGGCCTTGCGGTCGGCGGGCTGCTGCTGTTCGAGCGCGGCGAGCTGCTGGCGCAGGGTCTCGCGGCGCTCGCGCTGCGCCGGCGTCGGCAGCTCCAGCGTCGCTTCGTCGTCGCCTTCGAAGAACGCGACCATCGCGTAGAAGTCGCGCTGCCGGATCGGGTCGTGCTTGTGGTCGTGGCACTGCGCGCAGTGCAGCGTCGCGCCGAGCCACGTCGTCGCCGTCGTGCTGGCGCGGTCGAGGAGGCGGTCCCAGCGCGCTTCCGCCGGATCGACGCCGCCCTCGTCGTTGGTCATCGTGTTGCGGTGGAAGCCGGTCGCGATCCGGTCGGCGTCCGTGGCGCCGTCCACGAGGTCGCCGGCGAGCTGCAGGATCGTGAAGCGGTCGAACGGCACGTCGCGGTTGAGCGCGTCGATCACCCAGTCGCGGTACTTCCACACCTGCCGCGCCTGGTCGAAGTTGAAGCCGCCGGTGTCGCTGAAGCGCGCGAGGTCGAGCCACGGCGTCGCCCAGCGCTCGCCGTAGTGCGGCGACGCCAGCAGCCCGTCGACCGCGCGTTCGTAGGCGAGCGGCGCGGTGTCGGCGAGGAAGGCGTCGAGCTCGGCCGGCGTCGGCGGCAGGCCGATGAGGTCGAGGCTCGCGCGCCGAAGGAGCGTGGCGCGATCGGCTTCGGGGAGCGGCCTGAGGCCGGCGCGCGCGTGGGCGGCGGCGAGGTGGCGGTCGATCGGGTGGTGGGCGGCGGGCGGGTCCTGCGGGGCGGGAGTGGCGGCGGTGGCACGTGGCAGGGCGCTGCGGACGAGCAGGGACTCGGCGTCGGCAGTGGTGGGGCGCGGTGTGGCGACCAGACTGCTGTCGACCGTGGACACGCCACAACCCGACGCCGCAGCTGCGCTTGCCCGTGCCGACGTCGCGCTGGCAAGCAGCAGCACGGCGGCGAGGCCGCAGGGCGTGAGCATGGAAGGCACGGTGGGCACGGGTGGTCGCGAAGCCCGCCATGGCCAGCGGGCGAAACGTCGTTTCCTACCCGAAGCCGGGACCGGCACCAGGGCCGCTGCGGCGCCCGCAGCGATCGTTGCAGCCTCGGTGCATTCTCGCGTCCGCGCGAGGTTGGCGGCCACGGCGCACAGGTCGCGCGCTCCTGCAGGCGCTGCTGCGCGGTCGGCTCACGCCTGCCGCCGACGTCGTTGCCGGCCCGCGACCGCCTTTCCCTCAGCGGAACTCGATCTGCCGCGCGCGAAAGTCCGTCGGCGCAAACGCATTCGTCGTCTCGCCGTCGACGGCGACGGTGGTCATGCGACTGCGCACGACGTCGAGCGCCAGCAACGCCACCGTCGCAAGCAGCAGCCAGCCGCTGGCGGGCAGGGCGCGCGCGCGACCGACGCTGCCGCCGTTCGCGACGCCATCGCCGGCCGCGTCGCCCGCCCCACCGCGCACAAACGCCGCCACCACGCCCAATGCCACGATCGGCACGCACAGCGCGCCCTGCCGCGCGTAGCCGAAGTACACCGCGACGACCGCCACCTTGGTCGCCGCGAACGCGAGCAGCGGCCACACGCCGCGGCAGCGGCGCAGCCGCCACAGGCCGAACGCCGCCGCGCCGAGCACCAACAACCGCCACACGTCCGACCAGCCGCTCGTCGCGGTGACGAAGTCGACCTGCCGCCGTTCGCCGGACAAACCGATCGGCAGCGCGTAGCCGCCGACGCCGCCGACCGCGCCTTCGGCCGCGTGCCAGAGCTTGGCGCCGGCGCGCGCCATGGCCGCACCGGGATCGGCGGCGATCTCGGCCCAGCCCTTCTGCGAACCGTGCACGATGGCGTCGAGGTGCGGCGGGTAGCTCAGCGTCAACACGCCGTTGCGCGGCAGCATGCCGCGCAGGCCAGGGGGGTAGTGGATGTCGCCGCCTTCGAGCGGCGGTTCGCGATCGAGCGCGGCCGCCGAGAAACCGCCGGCGGCCTCCTTGCTGTTGGCGAGGAAGAAGTTGAGGCCGCCGTAGATCGCGAGAAAGCCCTTCGGCAGCGGCTCGGGCCAGCAGTCGTAGGCCTGCCGCACCACCGCGAGATCCTGCTGGCGCACGCGGTTGCCGCCGCGCGCCTTCACCGTTTCGGTCACGAACGCCAGCACCGGGTAGCGCTGGAACGCCGGCAGCGCGCGCACGGTTGCGAGCGCATCGTCGTTCCACGGCAGCGCCACCTTGGGCAGTTCTGGAGCTGGCTGCGGGCCCTGGTTGTAGGCGTCGACGAGCGCATTGGCGCGCAGTTGCCACGGCAGCAGCACCAGCGCGAGCGCGACGGCGGCGAGCGCGGCGGAGCGCGCGCCGCGCCGGCCGGTCGCGTGCAGCGCGAGCAGCAGCAGCACGGCGGCGGTCAGGATGTGTTCGGCGCGCACGAGGCAGCTCGCGCCGTGCAGCGCGCCCCAGAGCAGCGCGGTGGGCCCGCGCCACGCGACCGCGCCCGCGCCGCCAACCGGCCGCGTGCCCACCGGCTGGCAGCCCAGCGCCGCGAGCGCGAGCACGAGGTACAGCGTCTCGTTGTGCAGGCCGCTGCTCAGCAGCAGCAGGTTGCTCGACGCCGCGCACAGCAGCGCCGTGCAAAACGCCACGCGCGCGCCGACGTGCCGCCGCAGCAGCCACCAGACCAGCGGCGCCACCAGCGCGCCGAGCACGACGAACACGAGCCGCGCCGTCCACACCGAGCCGGGCGCGCCGTCCCACAGCTGCGCCACGAACCAGTGCATGCCCGGCGGCCGCAGCGGCAGCGCCAACTGCTCGTCGGGCCGGCCGGCGGCGAGGTTGGCGGCGATGCCCTGCCACACCGGCGCGTCGCCCTGGAAGCCGGCGTGCCAACCCGGCCCGCCGTCTGCCGTGGCGGCGACGAACAGCACGCGCAGCACGAGCGCGACGACGAAGAGCAGCAGGGCGGGCACGGCGGGATGGTACGGCGGCGGGCCGGCAATGCAGACCTACTCGCAGGCGCAGCCTTTCGCGCGGCCGCCGCGGACGCGATGCTGCCGCGCCCGCCGCCCGTTCGCGGCGCACGAAGGAGACCCCAACACGATGTTCCGTTCCCTGAGCTTGCTCGTCCTGCTGCCGTTCGCCGCGTGCGTCGGCAACACCTATTCCATCCCCACGCCGGCCTACGACGCCGCCAAGTACGAGGTCGTCGGCGACGCCTCGACCACCAAGACCGGCATCATGCTGCTGCAGCTGATCCCGATCGGCCAGAACGACAAGATCGAGCGCGCGATGCAGCTGCTGATGCAGGAGAAGGGCGGCGACGCCCTCACCGACGTCACCATCCGCGAGAGCTGGTTCTGGGCCTACGTGCTCAACGGCTACTCGGTCAAGGTCGAGGCCAAGGTGCTGAAGAAGAAGGGCTGAGCGCCGCGGGCGGCAGCGGCTGTCGCCCCTACACCGAGTCCAACCCGTCGATCCAGCACGCCGGCAGCGCGTCGCCGACCGAACGGTGCATCGGCCCGGGCACCTGGATCGCCTCGATCACGCCAGCACCCAGCGCCGCGCGCAGGCGCGTGCGCCACGGCGGCAGCAGCACGATGGCGTCGGTGAGGCCGAGGCGGTGCATGCCCGCCAGCACCAGCGTCGCCACGTCGGCGTCGTCGCCGCCGAACTCGTGCCAGTGGCCCTGCAGGTCGGCGCCCTTGCCGCAGCAGGCGTAGGCCACGACCTTGCCGTCGCGTTCGAGGACGAGCGCGTTCATTCCCGGCGTGGTCAGCAGGCCCGACATGGTCGCGGCGTCGCGTTCGACGCGCTGCGGCTTCTGCAGGTGCAGTGCGTGCGCGGCGGCGTGGTCGGCGACGGTCAGCACGCGCACGCCCGGCGTCGGCGGCAGCGGCCGGCGGGCGAGCAGCAGGAAGTCCTCGGGCGCGCCGGGCACGAAGCCGAGCCGCGCGTACAGGCCCGGGTGCTCCGCCCACAGCAGCGCATGCGCGGCGTCGCCGGCGTTGGCGGCGAGCGCGGCGGTCAGCACGGTGGTGGCGATGCCTTCGCCGCGGCGCTCGGGCGCGGTCGCGACCGAGCCGACGAGGCAGGCCGCAAACGGCCCGCGACTGCCGTGGATCGTGACGATGCGCGTGGCGCAGTGGCCCAGCAACTCGTCGCCGTCGGTGACGACGAAGAAGCGGCCCTTGCCGTCGCTGCGGTACAGCTGCGGCCACGTGTGCTGGACGCCGTACGACGCGCCGGGCGGCAGCAGCCACTTGCCGAGCTGCGGCAGCCAGCGCTGCACCGTGGCGCGGTCGACCTCGCGCGTCGCGTGGGGTGTGAGGGTCGTCATCGCAGGTGCTTCTGGAACGCCTCTTCGAGCTGGCGCCGCAGGTCCATGGCGGTGGTGAAGCTGGCGTCGGCCTCGGCGACGGCGGCGCGCAGTTCGTCGGCGTCGCGCACCGGCGCTTGCGGCCGGGCCGCCGGCAGGTGGCGGCCGAGGCGTTCGAGCAGCGCCTGGAAGCCGGGTGTCGGCGGCGGTTCGGCCGCTGCCGGGCCGGCCAGCGGGCCGACCTTGCCGAGCGAAGCGAGTTCGTCCATGGCGGTCAGCGCAGGAAGCCGTTGAGGTTGGTCTGCACCATGCGCGCGCTGATCTGCAGCGCCGCCTGGTAGCTGATGTCCTGCTGCTGCAGGCGCAGGATCGCCTCGGTGACGTCCGTGTCCTGCAGGCGCGAGAGCGAGTCCTGGCTCGCGGCCGACAGGTCCTCGACGCGGTTGCGCAGCGCGTCCATGCTCGCCGAGCGGAAGCCGACCTCGCGCGTGCCGTCGAGCACGGCGTCGAGCGCGCCGTCGATCTCCGCCAGCATGCCGCTCAGGCGCGACTGCACGTCGCCGGACGGCAGGCCGTTGTCGTTGCGCATCAGGTCGCGCAGCGAGATCAGCGTGGTGAACGCGTCGAACGTGCCTTCGTGCTTGACCTCCTCGGCGCCGGTGCGCGTGATGCCGCGCGGGTCGACGTAGAGGGTCAGGCCGTCGAGCGCGCTGCGCACGGTTGCGACCGGCTGCGAGAAGTCGCTGACGATCGCCACGCTCTCGTTGCCGTCGGTCGACAGCCGTGCGGCCGACGTGAACATGCCGTTGGGCGCCGGCGGCGGGCCGCTGACGGTCAGCGAGATCGTGCGGCCGTCGGCGGTCGTGAACGTGCCGTTGGTCACCGGGATCGGCACGCCCAAGCCGCCGCCGATGCTCAGCGTGCCCGCGATCGGGTCGAAGGCGTAGCCGAGCGGGCCGAGCGCGGTGGTCGTGCCGTTGCCGGCGGCGAAGGTCGTCGGCCGGTCGGCGGTGAGGCCGCCCCAGGTGACGTCGAGGCGCTGGAAGCCGACGGCGCTCGAACCGGCGACCACCGGCTGCACGCCGGTCGCGGTGACGCCGGGCAGCGGCGTGATCGTGGTGGCGCCGCGGTTGCGCGCCTGGAACACGGTGTCGCCGGGGATGTTGAGGTTGGTCTGCACGCCGGGCGCGACGTCGACGGCCAGCGCCTCGCGGTTGCCGCGGTAGGCGACCGTCGTGCGGCCGTTGCGTTCGACGAGCTCGAACGGCTGCCGCGCGTCGTCGGTGCCGCCGAAGAGGTAGCGGTCGCCGCGCTTGCCGTTGGCGACGCCGAGCAGCTGCCCGATCAGCTGGTCGAGCTCGGCGGCGACGCTGGCGCGGTCGCTCGCGCTGAGCGTGCCGTTGCTCGCCTGCATGGTCAGTTCGCGGGCGCGCTGCATCACCTCGCTGGCGTCCTCCAGCTGACCGGCGGTCAGGTCGAGCGTCTCGCGCGCGAGGAACGTGTTGTCGCGCAGACGCTCCAGCCGCGCGATGTCGCCGCGCAGCGGCGTGATCTGCAGCATCGCGACCGGATCGTCCGACGGCCGCTGCACGCGGCGGCCGCTGGCGATCTGCTGCTGCAGCAGCGACGTGCGCTGGAGGCCCCGCTGCACGTCGGTGACGGCGCGGTTGAACATCGTGCCCTGGGTGACGCGGAAGCTCATGGAATCACCTGCCGAGGTTGATCAGGGTGTCGGTCATCTCCTGCGCGACCGACAGGAAGCGCGCCGCAGCCTCGTAGGACTGCTGGAAGCGCATCAGGTCGACCATCTCCTCGTCGATGTTGACGCCGGAGATCGACTCGCGTTCGGCCTGCAGCTGCGCCAGCAGCGACTCCTGCGAGCCGAGCGTGGTCTGCGCCGCCGCCGCGTCGAAGCCGACGTCGCCGACGAGGTTGCTCCAGAAGTCCTCGATCGACGTGCCGTCGAGCGCGTCGAGGTCGACCTCGCGCAGCGACGCGAGGCGCGACAGGTTGCCGGCGTCGCTCGCGGCGGCGCTGATGCCGGCGGCGACGCGCTCGGGATTGCCGGTGATGTCCGGGTTGACCGTCATGTCGGCGGCCGACGAGCCGAGGAAGAACGAGTTGAGGCCCAGCGCGACGAGCACGTCGGTGGTGTCGCTGTCGGCCAGCGCGTCGACCGCGAAGGCCTGGCCCTGCGTCGCCGAGACGACGCCGGCGCCGAACGCGACCGTGATGCCGTCGGCGACCGCGATCGGTTCGCCCGGCTCGTAGCCGGAGCCGACGTCGAGCGTGGTGACGAGGTTGCCGGTCTCGTCGAACACGCGCATGCGCAGGTCCTGCGTCATGCCGATCGTGCCGTCGCCCTCGGGCACGAAGGTGAACTGGCGGTTGGTCGCGCCCGTGTAGGCGCCGCCGACCGCGACGTCCATCGTGTAGGCGCGGCCGTTGGCGGTGACGGTCGGCAGGCCGAGCTCGGCGAGCGCGTTGCCAGGGCCGACGTTGGCCAGCGACAGCACGGCCGTCTCCCCGCCTTGCGCGCCCTGCAGCACCAGCCGGCCGCCGACGGCGTGGGCGGCGCCGTTGGGGTCGAGCTGCCGGTTGATCGCCGTCGCCAGTTCCTCCGCCGTCGCGTTGGCGACGTCGCGGAAGTCGCCGACGTTGAGCGTGACCAGCGAACTGACCGTGCCGCCCGTCGTGCCGGAGTTGACGACGAACTGCATCGGGAAGGCAGCGTCGGCGAGGTCGTAGGGGCCGGTGACCGAGCTGCCGAGGACCGGCTGCGTGCCGCCCATCGTGCCGCGCGCGTCCGGCGTCGCGTCGAGCCGCGACGAGAAGTCGAAGCCGTAGCCGTTCGCGGCGCTGATGCGCAGCCGGCCGGTCGGATCGACGCTCGCGGTCAGGTTGTCGATGCCGTCGATGGCGGCGGCGAGGTCGTCGAGCGACATCGTCGCCGGGTCGATGGCGATGCGCGTGCGCTCGAACGTGCCGGTGCCGTCGTTGGTGACGCTGACGTACAGCTCGCCCTTGCTGACGTCGAAGGGCAGGCCGGCCTGCCCCAGCAGCTCGTCGCCGCGCCGGCCGTCGCCGTCGAGGTCCTGCGCGCCGTAGGCGGAGGTCAGCGAGCGGAACGGCCCCGAGCCGGGCATGCCGGTCGTGTGCACGCGGTTCCACTCCAGGATGGTGTTGCGCGCGAGGTCGTCGATGCGCGAGCTGATGCCCGGCACGCCGGTCAGCTCCTGCGCCAGCAGCGCGCCGATGCGGCCGCCCTTCAGGTTGGCGCCGGCTTCGGTCTTGCCGACGAGCAGCTTGGTGCCGCCGTCGCCGGCCTTGCCGACCGCGAGCGCGGTCGTGCGGTCGCCGGCGACGAGCTGGTGGCCGCCGACCAGCAGGTCGAGGCTGCCGTTGTCGCGTTCGAGCGCGCGCACGTCGACGAGCTTGGCGATCTCCTTGAGCTGCTGCGCCCGCGCGTCGCGCAGGTCGTTGGCCGACGCGCCGGTCGCCTCGGCGGCGATGATCTGCTGGTTGAGCGCGGCGACCGCGCCGGCGCGGTCGTTGACCATGCGCACGAGGCCGCGGACCTCGTCGAAGGTCGTGCCGGTCAGGTCACCCAGGCGCGACGAGACGGTGCGGAACTCCTGGCTGAGCGCGACGCCGGCCTGCACGAGGCCGCCGCGCAGCGAGCGGTTGGCGGGGTCCGTGCGCAGCTGGTCGAGCGCGCCGAACAGATCGTTGAGCGATCCGCTCAAGCCGGCCTCGGTGTCGCCGAGGATGGACTCGATCCCGCGCAGGCGGGACAGGTCCACCTCCGCCGCGCCGACCATGCCCATCTGCAACTGCAGCCGCCGCTCGATGCCGTCGTCGACGAGGCGCGTGATGCCGCGCACGTCGACGCCGGTCCCGATCTGCAGCATGCCGCTGCCGACGGGGTACGAGGCGGCGAGGTCGACGCGTTGCCGCGTGTAGCCGGCGGTGTTCGCGTTGGCGACGTTGTTGCCGGCGGTCTGCATGCCGTAGCGCGCCGCCTGGAGCGCGCGAAGGCCTGCGTCGAATCCGAAGCCGAGGGTCATGGGGGATCTCCTTTGCCTGTGTCGCCGTCACGCCCGGCCGTCGAGCAGCGATCCGGCGGCGCCGCTGGCCATCGCCAGCCGCGCCGACCGGTCGTAACCCGGCGGCTGCGCGCGCGGCGTCGGGACGGCCGCGCGCAGGGCTTCCTGGGCATATCGGACGAGACGCTGCCCGAGCGTTACCTCCGTTCGCACCGAGCGGGCGAGCGCGACCACGCGGTCGGCGGTCGCCCGCAGTTCGCGGCCCGACTCGGTCGGCATGGCGCCGGCGATGCGGGTGACGTTGACGTGCAGCGGGCCGGGCGCGCCGGCGAGCGGCGCCGGCAGCGCCCGCCGCAGCTGGGCGACCAGCGCGTCGCGCGTCGACTCCTCGCGCGCGAGGTCCTGGCCCAGGCGCTCCAGCTCCGGCTCCGGGGCCAGCGTGCTGGGACGCGCGGACACCCAGGCGGCGCGGCGCCGCTGCAGGTGGCCGAGCATGGCGGTGAGCAGCTCCGCGGAGCGCGCGAACGACTGCTGCAGATTCCGACAGTCTTCAGAGAACGACATCGAGCCCTCCTTGCGCCTGCGCGGCGCGCAGGACGCCGCCGTTGGCCGCGTTGCGCGCGGCCTGCGTGCGGGCGTCCAGGTCCTTGGGGATCTGGCCATGGCGATCGAGGTCGGCCAGCAGGACCTCCTCGATGCCGATGCGGCTGGTGCGCGTGATCTGTTCCGTCAGGTTCGCGTCGAACCAGTCGCCGAACGTGTCCGCGCCGGGGCCGTCGCCGAACATGCCGCCGCCCTCGCCCAGCGAGGCCGTCGACCGCAGGCTCTGCACCATCGTGCGGACGAAGATCTGCTCGAACTGCGCCGCCGTCTGCGCGGCGCGCGCGCGCTCGGGGTCGCCGGCGGCCGGCGCGCCGGCGACGCGCAGGCGGTCCATGTTGCGGATCGGGTCCATCAGCGCACCTCCAGCGTCGCCTGCAGGAAGCCGCCCTGGTCGAGCGACTGGAACACCTGGATCAGCTGCACGGGCGTCAGGCCCAGCGTCTTGAGGTTGCTCAGCAGGTCCGACACGGTGGCGCCGCCGCCGAGCTTCTTGAGCTCGGTGTTGGTCGTGGTCGCCTCGATGCGCGTGCGTGCGACGCGCTCGGTGGAGCCCTCCGCGAACGGGTTGGGCTGCGAGACCTGCTCCTCCTCGACGATCGTGATCGTCAGGTCGGACAGGCCGACGACGCAGGGGCTGATCAGCACGCCTTCGCCGGCGAGCACGGTGCCGCTGGCCTGGTCGATGATGACCTTGGCGGGGTTCTCGACCTGCACGCGCACGTTGCCGACGAGGTTGAGCAGCCGCAGCGCGTTCTCGTTGGTGCGGTCGGCGTCGGTCAGCTCGATGCGCACGAGCGCGGGATCGACGGCGCTCACCTTGGCGGCCGTGCCTTCGAGCGCCGTGGCGATGCCGGCTGCGATCGACGTGGCGTTGAACGGGCTCGGATTGAGCACCTGCAGCTCCAGCGCGCCGGACTCGCTGAAGAACTGCGTGTTCTCCTCCAGCACGACGATGCCGCCGTTGGGCACCCAACCGGTCGTGCTCGGGTTGACCTTGACCGACGCGGCCTGCCCCGAGGCGGCGAAGCCGGCGGTGACCACCGGGCCCTGTGCCACGACGTAGGTGCGGCCGTCGACGCCGCGCAGCTCGGCGCGCAGCAGTTCGCCGCCGCGCAGCGACTCGGCGTCGCTGATCGCCTCGACCTTGACGTCCATGAGCTGGCCCTGCTTGCCGAACGGCGGCAGCGAGCAGCTCAGGCTGACCAGCGCGGTCGAGCCGCCGACGACGTCGGCCATGGTCAGGTTGATGCCGAGCTGGCGGACGACGTTGAGGATCGCCTGGCGCGTGCCGCGGTCGCTGGAGCCGGTCTTCGGCAGGCCGGTGACGACGCCGATGCCGATCAGCTGGTGCGGCATGCTGTTGTGCAGCCGCGTGACGTTGCGGATGCGCGGCATCAGGATGGTCTCGCCGGCGCTGTTCTGGCGGATGGCGACCTCCTGCACGGCCGTCGGCGTCGGCGCGGCGGGCGCAGCGCCCGGGGCGGGCGGCGGCGCGGCGGGGCCGGCCGGCTGTTGGGCCGGCAGCCAGGACGCGAGCAGGAGCAGCAGCGACAGGTTGCGCATGGGATGCCTCAGAACGGCCAGCAGGCCCAGATCAGCGTGTCGAACATCGCGCCGACGGGGCCGCGCGTGACCTGCCGCGCGCCGCCGCCTTCGCCGAGGATGGAGATGCGCGCGTCGGCGACCATCGCGCTGCCGACGGTGTTCATCGGCGACACGTCGAGGGCGCGCACGAGGCCGCTGATGCGCAGCGTGCGCGTCTCGTCGTTGACCGTGACGCTGCGCGTGCCGGCGACGACGAGGTTGCCGTTGGGCTGCACGTCGACGACGACGACCGCGATGCTGGCGCGGACCTCGCTGCCGGAGTTCTGCCGCGACTCGCCCTGGAAGTCGCTCTCCTTGCGGACGTCGATGCGCGGCAGCGTCGCCTTGAACGTGTCCTCGCTCAGCGAGTACGCCTCCAGGCGGGCGGCCAGCGACGAGTCGCTGCGGCGCTGCACCTGCTCCTGGTTCTTGACGCTGTGCTGTTCCTGGATCGTGATGGTCAGGATGTCGCCGACGTTGCGGGCGCGCAGGTCGGCGACGACGCCGATCTGGGCGCCGGCGCGGACGTACGGGTTCTGCGCCGCGGCGGGCGCGGCGAGGACGGCCAGCAGGCCGACGGCGCGGGCGATGTGTTTGGTCATGGTCATTGCGGCACCACCACGAGGCCGGGCCCCTGGACGACGCCGGTGAGGGTGGAACGGGACTGCGCGTTGGTCAGCGTGATGCGGCCCCCGAGCGGCGCGTCGTGGTTGGCGATGGCGCGGGCGGTGACCTTCACGCGGCCGCGCGTCAGCACGACGGTCACGAGGTCGCCGCGGTGCACGGCGGCCGGCAGGGCGCAGTCGCCGAGCGTGAGCCGCTGGTTGGGCTGCAGGTTGCGGGCGGCGACGAGGCCCTCGATCTGGTCCATGCGGTCGAGGTAGAGCGCGGTCTGCTGGTCGAGCGGCTCGCGCACGAGCGCGATCGACTCGGGGCCGAGCGGCGTGCCCGCGCGCACCGTGCCGACCGTCTTCAGCAGGTTGTGGAAGCGCTGCAGGCGGAAGGTCACCGGCACCTTGCGGAACGACTCGCCGTCGACGAGCACGTCGACCTCGACGACTGCCGAGTTGACGCTGGTGCGGGCGCCGCGCAGCCGCGCGCTGAGGTCCTGGCTCTGGCGGCCGGGCGGGGCGTGCACGACGCGGGTCGTGCCGCTCGGCTCGAACTCGACGTCGCCGCCTTCGACGGTCAGCTGCGCCTGCAGCGCGGCGGTCGCGGCCTCCAGCAGCTCCTGGCCGGAGACCTCGACGTGCACGGTCTGCAGCACGGCCTCGTCGGCGCCCTCGACCTTGACCTTGGTCAGGTCGACGCCGGCGGCGGCGAGCGCCTGCACGATGTCGGTGCGCGCGACGGTGCGGGTGAAGCCGTGGTTGGGCGCCGCGCCGAAGCGCACGCGCGCCAGCGCCGCGCCGGCGGCGTCGCCGGGCAGCTCGCACAGGTCGCCGATGGTGACGTCCATGCCGCGCACCGAGGCGGCGTGGCGCAGCTTGACGGCGACGACCGTCTTGTCCTTGTCGTCGCCGCCGCCGCCGCCGGCGACGGCGAGGGCGAAGGCGCAGAGCATCGCGAGGAGCTTCATGTCGGGGTTCCTTCTTCCGGTGGGTGGTCGGGGCCGGCGGCGCGGGGGCTGCCGCCGTCGGTCAGCGGCCGATGTTGGTCGCCGTCGACAGCATCTGGTCGCTCGCCTGGATCGCGCGGCTGTTCACCTCGTAGGCGCGCTGCGCGACGATCAGGTTGACCAGTTCGTTGACGATCTGGACGTTGCTGCGTTCGAGGAAGCCCGAGCGCAGCATGCCGAGGCCGAGCTGGCCGGGCTGGCCGGTGATCGGCTGGCCCGAGGCCTCGGTCGGCCGCAGCACGCTGGCGCCGAGCGCCAGCAGACCGCTCGGATTGACGAAGCGGTGCAGCTGCAGCTGGCCGAGCTGCTGCGTCTGCTCCGGGCTGCCGGCGGTGCGCACGTTGACGCGGCCCTCGGGATCGATCGACACCTCCAGCACGTCCTGCGGCAGCGTGATCTCGGGCACCAGCACGTTGCCGTCCGAGGTGACGAGCTTGCCGGTGGCGTTGACCTGGAAGTTGCCGTTGCGCGTGTAGGCGGTCGAGCCGTCCGGCATCAGCACGGCGAAGAAGCCGTCGCCGTCGATGGCGACGTCGAGCGAGCGGTCGGTGCCCTCCAGCGTGCCGCTGGAGTAGATCTTGGTGGTGCCGTTGAGGCGCGTGCCGGAGCCGATCTGGACGCCGATCGGCAGCGCATCGGTGCCGGTGCCGCGCGCGAGGCCGGGCGACTGCGGCGTGACGTACAGCAGGTCCTCGAACGAGGCCTGGGACTTCTTGAAGCCCGTGGTGTTCACGTTCGCGATGTTGTTCGCGATCATGTCGACCATGGTCTGCTGGGCGCGCATGCCCGTGGCGGTCGTGTAGAGGCTCTTCAGCATGGTCGTTACCTGAGGATGTTGGAGACGAGGTTGTCCTTGATGCGGCCGAGCCCGGTGAGGGCGCGCTGCGTGGCCGCGAAGTTGCGTTCGACGGTGATCATCGCGACGAGCTCCTGCAGGCTGTCGACGTTGCTGCCCTCCAGGAAGCCCTGCTGCAGGCCGTCGCCGCCCAGCGTCGCGCGCTGGTTCTTGGGGTCGACGTAGAGGCCCTCGCCGACCGGGACGAGCGCCTCGGGCTCGGGCAGCTGCGCGACCGCGATCGGGCCCCAGGTCTGGTTGTTCTTCGGGTTGCTGATCGTGCCGTTGGGCGAGATGCGGATCTCGGCCGGGAGCGTCTCGGCGTTGCCGAGCGAGATCGGCTGGCCGCTGGTGTCGAGCACCTGCTTGCCGTTGCGCGTCTCCAGGTAGCCGTTGACGCCGACGCGCAGCTGGCCGTTGCGCGTGTAGAAGGTCTTGCCCTTGTCGTCCTGGACGCGCAGCCAGTCGTCGCCGCCGATGGCGATGTCGTAGAGGTTGCCCGTCTCGCGCACGACGCCGGGCTGGCGGTCGGTGCGCTCGGCGTAGGCGACCGCCTCCATCTCGCGGCCGAGCATCGAGTCGAACCCGCGCTGGGGCGTCGCGACGGACAGCTTGCGCTTGTACGCCGAGCTGTCGACGTTGGCGAGGTTGTTGGCGATGGCCGCCTGCCTGTCGGCGAGGAAGGACAGTCCGCGAACCAGGGTGGTTTCTCCGTAGTCGGCCACGATCACCTCACGATGTTCATGAGCTCGGCGAGGATCTCGTCCGTCGTCGTGATGATGCGCGAGTTGGCCTGGAAGCCGCGTTGCGCCTCGATCAGGTTCACGAACTCGCGCGAGATGTCGACGTTGCTGTTCTCCAGCTTGCCGGCGCGCACCATGCCGGCGCCGGCGGCGTTGGCGGTCGTCGCGATCGGGTCGTCGGAGTTCGGCGAGCCGGCGAACAGGGTGTCGCCGACGCGCTGCAGGCCCGCCTCGTTGGTGAACATCGTCACGCGCAGCTGCGCGATCGTGCTGTTCTGGCCGTTGCTGTAGTAGCCGACGAGGCGGCCATCGGTGTCGAAGCCGACGTTGAGCAGCGTGCCGGCGAGGTAGCCGTCCTGGTCGACCGCGGCGATCGTCGAGTTGTTGCCCAGCTGCGCCACGCCGTCGAACGTGCCCGACGTGCCGAGCTCGATGCGCACGTCCTGGCCGGCGGCGATGCCCGCCCACTGGAACTGCAGCGTGTTGCTGCCGCCGCCGATGACGTTGAACGAGCCGTCGTCGTTGAAGCGGATCTGGCCGATCGAGCCCTGCGTGATGGTCGCCGTCGGGTCGTCGGTCGTCGCGTTCATCGACCAGACGTCCTGGTCGACGAGGTCGCGGGTGAAGGTGAGCGTCACCGGGTGGGTGCGGCCCATCGCGTCGATGACGTCGATGGAGGTCGTCGCCGAGTCGGCGTCCGTGCCCTGCTGGCTGACGACGATGCTCGGCCAGCTGTTCTTGCCGGCGTTGCCGGCGGCGTCGCCGATGAACAGGCTCATCGTCGCCTCGCCCTTGTCGTCGGCGGACAGGCGGATCTTGCCTTCGGCGGTCAGCTCGGCCGTGCCCTGCGCCGGGTCGATCGTGTTGTTGATGAAGGCGACGAGGTCGGCCAGCGTGGTGCCGTCGTTGGCGGCGCCGTAGACGAACGTGTCGGAGAAGACCGTGCCGTTGGCGTTGGTGCCGCCGATGGAGATCTGGTCGCCGGCGGTGTAGCCGGTGATGCGCGCGGTCAGGCGGCCGAGGTCGGTCGTGCTCACCGCGGTCGACTCCGTGCCGCTGACGAGCTGGGCGTTGAGGCCCATCGCCTGCAGCAGGCCGTTGGCCTGCGGGCCGTCGTCGAACTTCACCGACGACGCCGCGCCGAGGCGCACGGTGTCGAACTGGATCGTGCCGGCGCCGTCGTTGGCCGTGACCTGCAGGCCGGCCACCGAGAAGGCGGCCGCCACCGTCGAGGCCGCCACCGGCGCGCCGCCGAAGGTCGCCGACGGGAAGGTCACCGTCTGCTGCGCGCCGCCGTTGACGGACACGAGCACCGACTTGCCGGCGTACGCCGTCAGGTCGAACAGCGGCGCGCTCGCGCCGCCGGCGGTCGCGGTCTTGGCTGCGGGATTGCCGGCCTTCAGCGCGCTGGCCGTCTCGACGATCTCGGCCAGCGGGCCGGTCACCGTCGCCGGCAGGTTGCCTTGGAAGGCGATCCGGCTGGTCGGCTGCGCCGGCAGCGTGTCGGTCGCCGGCACCGAGATGACGTCGCCGGTCGAGTCGACGACGCGCATGCCGTTGCGCAGGTCGACGAGGTTGCGGTTGGCGTCGATGCCGAAGCTGCCGACGCGGCTGTAGAAGTTCTGGTTGCCGTCGGTCAGCGTGAAGAAGCCGCGGCCCTGCAGCGCGACGTCGAGCGAGCGGCCGGTGTCCTGCAGCGTGCCCTGGTTGGTGTTCGTGTCGATCGTGCCCATCAGCGTGCCCGTGCCGATCTGGTACGGGTTCTGGCCGCCGAGCGAGCCGATCGGCGCACTGCCCGAGCGCACGGTGAAGCTCATCAGGTCGCTGAACGTCGCGCGCGAGCCGCGGAAGCCGGCGGTGCTGACGTTGGCGAGGTTGTTGCCGATGACGTCGATGTAGGTCTGGTGGGCGCGGAGCCCCGACAGTCCCGTGTAGAGCGCGGTGGTGACCATGGCGGGTGTGCGGTTGGGTGGTGGGGTCGGCCTGGATCAGCTGGCGCCGAGGAAGGACCGCGCCGCGTCGGCGGCGTTGGTCACCGCGGCCGCGGCGTTGTTGGCTGCCGTGCCGGCGGCCGTGCCGGCGGCCGTGCCGGCCGGGGTGGACGTGTTGGCCGCGCCGCCGGCCGTGTTCGTGGTCGCCGGCGCGCCGGCGTTGCTGGCGTTGCCGCCGGCGTTGGCGTTGGCGCCGCCGGCGGCCGTGCCGTTCGCGGGCGTCGAGCCGGCGCCCGAGCCATTGCGGATGGCGAGCACCGCGCGCAGGTCGATGGTGCGGTCGCCGTCGAGCTTGAGGCGCACCTCGCCGGTCTCGGCGACGAACACCGACTCGACGCGGCCGTTGGCCTCGACGCCGCCCTCGCCGGCGTAGCTGACTTCCTTGCCGAGCAGCGCGCTGCCCTGGCTGAGGCCCTGCACGCGCGCCAGCACGCCCTGGAAGTCGAGCAGCTTGAGCAGGTTGCCGTTGAGGTCGCGCTGCTCCTGCATGGTCGTGAAGCTCGCCATCTGGTTCATGAAGCTCTCGTTGTCGACGGGCTCCAGCGGCGTCTGGTTGCGCAGCTGCGTGGTCAGCAGCGTCAGGAACGGGTTGTCGCCCATGGTCGCGGCACGCGTGCCCATGACGGCGTTGCCGTTGCTGGTGGAGAGGGAGTTGATGCCGGACGTGTTCATGGCGTGTTCCTTCAGGCCCAGAAGTCGAGTCCGTCGGCGCGGAGGAAGCCGCGCGGACGGGTGGAGTCGGAGAAGCCGGTCGGCGTCGGTTCGGCGGCGGCGACGGCGCCCTGCGGTGCTGCGTCCTGCTCGCGCCGCTGGCGCTCGTATTCACTGCGCGTCTGCACCTCTGCGCCGGCGACGTCGAGGCCGGCCTGCTGCAGGGTCTGCTTGAGCTCGTCGAGATGGCGCTGCAGCAGCTGCGCCATGTCCTGGCGCTCGGCGGCGATGGTCAGGCTCAGGCGATTGCCCTGGTCCATGACGAGCCGCAGGTCGAGCTGGCCGAGGTCCGGCGGCTGCAGCACGAGGCGCATCTCGCCGCCGCCGTCGTTGCCTAGCTTGACGAGGATCTGCTGGAAGACCGAGTCGCGCGCCTGCGCCAGCAGTTCGGCGCTTGCGGCGTTGTTCGTGCGGTAGCTGCCGGTGACGGCGGCGCCGGCCAGCGGCGTCTGCGGCCGCACCGCCGGCAGTTGTGCGCCGGGCGTCGGCGCGTCGACGGCGCGGGTCGCGCCGATCGCGCCCGTGGCGTTGCCGTTGGCTCCGGTGACCGCGATGGGGGCCGGCGCGGCCTGGCTGATCGGACCCGCATGGAGCACGGCGGCGAGCAGCGGCTCGACCGAAGGCCTGCCGGCGGCGCGCGCCGGCGGTTCGCCCTCGCCCGCCTCGCGGCGTGCGGCGTTGCCGCGGTCGGCGAGGCTCTGGTCGGCGACCGCGAGGCCCGGCGTGCCGTTGCCGTCGGCGGTGGCCGCGGCGTCGGCATGGCCGGCGTCGGTCGGCAGCGTCGCGAAGCCGGCGTCGTCGCCATGGTCGGCGCGGGCCGTCGGCGCTTCGTCGCGGCCGGCGGCGGCGAGCGCGTCGGCGTCGGCGGGAACTTCGGCGTCGACGTCGTCGACGCGGCGGTCCTCGACGTTGCGCGGATCGACGCGACCGGGCTCCTCGGCCTCGCCGAGGGCGGCGTCGAGCACGTGCGCGAAGGCGTCGCCCGGGTCAGCCGGATTGGCTGGGCGCGGAAACGCCATCGGGTCCGCTTCGATCCGGCCGTGCACGGTGGTCAACATCGCTTCGATCCTGTTCGTCCCATCCGCACCGAGCACCGCGCGTGCCATCTGCCGGCGTTCGCGTCCGCCCTGGGGCGGCGCGGTCGTCGGAGTGGCGCGTCGTGCGTCGGTCGGCAGGACTTGCCGTCGGAGCTATCGGCAGGTCCTGCCGGTCGGCATGAGTTGCCGTTGCCGACGGCAACGGGATTTCGCGCGCATCGGGGTTTTTCGACATGCCCGCTCAAGTCGCCGCCGCGGCTGCCGATGATCCGGTCAGCAACCCGCAGGAACCCCGATGGACATCCGCACCGTAGGCAGCCAGGGCAGCGTCGAACGCGCGAGCGACCGGTCGAAGAAGGCCGAGACGTCGCGCGACGTGCTGATCCCCGCCCCGGCGCGGGACAGCGCGCAGATCAGCAGCGCCGGCCGCGCCACCGCGGCGTCCGTCGAGGGCCTCGCCGAGCGCGCGCGCACGGCCGGTGGCGATCGCCAGGAGATCGTCGCGGCGGCGCTGGCGAAGCTGCGCAGCGGCGAGCTCGATCGCCCCGCCGCCATCGCGTCGGCCGCGCAGGCGCTGCTCGACCGCGACTTCAAGACGGTCTGACCGCGGCGCGGGGGGTCGCCGAGGGGGCGGCTGCAACGTCCGCACACGGTCGATCGGTACAGGGCTCCGGCCGTCGCTGCGCTGACAAGCGGCTACGGGCCTTCACCCGGTCGCCGTGGCGGCTACAACGTGGGTCCCTGTCCGGCCCTGTGTCCCGCCGTCGCACCACCCTCTGCTGCTTCGCCATCGCCATGGCCGCCGCGCTCGCGCCGGCCCAGGTGGTGGACCTCGTCCAGGATCCGGGTGAGAGGGCGCGCAACGCCATCGCCGCGTACGAGGCGCTGAAGGGCGACCCGAAGAAGGCGACGCAGCGGCAGAAGGCGATCGTGTGGCTCGGCGAGATCGACCACCCGGACGCCACTGCGTTCCTGCGCGCCGAGCTGAAGGCCGCCGGCGACACGCCGTTCGCAACCTCGGTCGTCGACGGCATCGGCAAGGTCGCGCGGCCGGAGCTGAAGCCCGACCTGATGGCGCTGGTGGCGCGCGAGAAGGCGCCGCTGCCGGCGCGCATCAACGCCGCCGGCGCGGTGGCGCGCCAGGGCGACGCCGCCGTCGACGAACTGCTGGCGCTCGTCGGCGCGCTGCCCGAGGTCGTGCCGCCGGCCCAGCGCGACGCGATCGCGACGGCGCTCGTGCGCAGCAAGCTCGACCGCGCGCTGCGCGGGCTCGCGCCGCTGCTGCTCAAGGGGCCGATGCCCGACCGGCTGCGCCTGCTGCGGCAGATGGAGCCGGTGCAGCGCGTCGCCCCGGTCAGCGCCGCGCGCGTGCAGCTGGTGCGCGGCGACGGCGACCTGGAGACCGCGGCGGTGGCGTGGCGCCAGCTGTGCGTCGAGAAGCACGAGCAGGGCAAGGGCCTCGCGGTCGACGTGCTGGAGCGCATCGTCGGCGAGCCGCGCCCGGCGGTCGCCGCCGAACTCGTCGGCGGCCTCGCGCGCTGCGGCGACCCCGACCTGTACCCCGTGCTGCTGCGCTACGGCAGCGTCGGCGGCGACGTCGTGCGGCGCGCGCTCGTCGCCGCCGCGCCCGCCGTCGCCGAGGACGCCGCGCTGCTGAAGTTCCTGGTGCAGAAGGGCCTCGACGACGGCCCGCCGGCGAGCCGCGAGGCGGCGCGCCTGCTGCTGACGCAGGCGCCGGTCGAGGCGGTGCGGCCGCTGGTCGAACGCATCCGCGCCGACCTGCGCGCCGGCAAGAAGAAGGCGATCGAGCTCGCCGCCAGCCTGCACACGCTGCTGAGCAAGGATCCGACGTGGCAGCAGGACCTTGCGCTGCTCGCCGCCGGCAAGAGCCAGGAGGAGCGCGTGCTCGGCCTGCAGCTGCTGTTCGAGCTCGGCTCCGACGCCGGCATCGCGACGGCGCAGGAGAGCGTCGGCCACAAGCAGTGGGAGGTGCGTTCGCTCGCCTTCCGCTACCTCGCCAAGCATCGCGACGCGGCGTCGATCCCGCTGCTGATCGGCCGCTACGGCAAGGAGGACGGGCGGCTTGGCGCCGAGCTCGACCAGGCGCTGTTCGCCAACACCGCGACGCGCTGCTTCTCGCGCAAGGAGTGGGAGACGTGGTGGCAGAAGAACCACGTCGGCTTCGCGCTGCCGCACCCGGACACCATCAAGGCCGGCGGCACGAGCGGCGGCGGCAAGACGGTCGCGTACCACGACATCCCGGTGGTCAGCAACCGCATCGCCTTCCTCGTCGACCGCAGCGGCTCGATGAACGAGAAGGTCGGCACCGACCGCAAGCGCACGCGCCTCGACGAGGCCAAGGCGCAGCTGGTGCGCGTCGTCGAGGCGCTGCCGGCCGAGCACCGCGTCAACGTCGTCAGCTACGGCTCGGAGGTGCATCCGCTGTGGGACGCGCTGCGCCCGCTCGACGCCACCAACCGCGCCGACCTCGTCGCCGCCGTGCGGCGCTTTGGCATGGTCGGCAGCACCAACATCTTCGACGCGCTGGAGAAGGCGTTCGTCGACCAGGACGTCGACACGATCTACCTGCTGACCGACGGCGAGCCGTCGGCCGGCCGCATCAAGGACGTCGAGGGCATCCTCGACGAGATCCGGCGCTGGAACCGCACGCGCCAGATCGTCATCCACTGCATCGCGATCGGCATCGACAGCAACCTGTGCAAGCGGCTGGCGGTCGAGAACGGCGGCTCGTACCGCTACGTGCGCTGAGTCCGCGATGGACGAACGCGCTGCAGGGGCCGCTGGCGAGGTCGCTGTGCCTGCCGGCGCCGCCCCCCGCCGCCGCCGCCGCCCGCCGTTGGAAGCGCCCGTGCCGGCGCTGTCGCGCGCACGGCTGCTGCTCGCGGTCGGTGTGCTCGGCGCCGCCGGGTGCACGACGCTGGCGACGCACTTCGTGATGTTC
>JADCJE010000211.1 GCA_020247305.1 Phycisphaerales bacterium
GATCGTCCGGCAGGCCGGCCACCAGGGCCCGATCGTCGAGCGGCTCAACGCCGCGAAGGCCGGCTTCCAGCGCGCGCTCGCGGCGGGCGTGACGATCGGCTGCGGCAGCGACGCCGGCGTGTTCCGTCACGGCGACAACGCGCGCGAGCTGGAGCTGATGGTCGCCTACGGCATGACGCCGACGGCGGCGCTGGCCAGCGCGACGACGATCGCCGCCGGCGTGCTCGGCGCGCCGGACCTCGGCGTCGTGAAGCAGGGCGCGCGCTGCGGCCTCGTCGTGCTCGGCGCCGATCCGCTCGTCGACATCGGCGCGCTGCGGCAGGTGCGCGCCGTCGTCCGCGAGAGCGACGAGCTCTGGACGATGCGCGACGGCCGCTGACGGCGGCCGTCGGCCTGCGTGGCCGGCAGGCGCTCGGGAGGATGGCGCGCCGAAGCAGGACCATGGTCGCGTCGACGCGCCTTTGGCAGCGCGCGGTCCATCGCCGATTCCATGAGGCTGCGCCATCGCGCGGGTTGCCGTCGATGCGCGCGCTGGCGAAGGACGACCACTGCGTCGGCGAGATCGAGCGACCCTGCGCCCGTCGTCGCCGCACTCTTGCAGTCCCCGACCTGAAATCCGGGCGACTCGTGCCCAGGCGCGTCAGCGCCCCTGCGCCTTGCCGAGCGCCTTGCGCGCCGCCGTCGCGATGTCGCCGTACGGGGCCAGTTCCAGCGCGCGCTCGTAGCACGGCCGCGCCTTGTTGGGCTCGTCGGGGAATGCGCGGTCGGCGGCGCGGCCGAGCCACAGATAGAGCGATGCTTCGCGCGGCGCCTTGCGCACCGAGTCGAGCGCGGCGTCGAACCATGCCTTGGCCTCCGCCGTCGTCGTGACCTTGCGGCCTGACGCCGCGATCCACGCGACGAGGTCGCACGGCTGCATCTCGGCGCCGATCGCGAATCGCTGCGACAACGCCAGCAGCGCGTCGTGCTGGCCGTGCGCCGCGAGCAGGCTGTAGACGTGCTGGCGCAGCGCGCGCTGCGCGGGCTGCTGCTCCAGCGCCGTGCGCAGCGCCGCGACGTCGCCGGCGCGCACGACTGCGTCCATGCCGGCTGGCGCGAGCGCCTCGACGCGCGCGCGCAGGGCGCCCGCATCGAGGCCGACGAGCAGCGGCCGCCCGTCGCGGATCTCGGTGTCGGCGGTCAGCGTCGCGTAGTTCTCGCTGTCGTCGAGCGCCGACGTGACCATGCTGCCGGGCTGCACGATCACGGCGAACGGCGTGTCTTGGACCGTCGCCGCGCGCAGGTGCCAGTCGCTCCAGTCGGCGGCCGAGCCTTCGACCCATTCGCCGCCGGCCGACAGCGCGGCGCTCGCGGCCAGCAGGCCGAGCAGCATGCGGCCCGGCGCCGCGAGCGGCTCCTGCCAGTCGGCGGCTGCTTCGAGCAACGTCTCGACGTCCGCGGGCGTCGTCGGCAGCGGCGCGCCGGCGACTTCCTTGGCGAACTCGTCGGCCTGCGCGCGCGCGGCCTTCACCTCGTCGGCAGTGCGCGGCGCGCGGCTGCCGAGCGCGGCGAGCAGCCGACCGCCGATGGCTGCAAGCTGGCGGTTGGCGAACGGCTGGCAGCGCACGCCGTCGTTGCCGCACGCCTCGCGCGACAGCGCGACGATCTGCTGTTGGCCCATGCCGGTCGACGTCATCACGGTCAGCGTCGCTGCGTCGGCGGCGAGGGCGCGCAGGCCGCCGATCGGCGCGAGCAGCAGCGCTTCGCGCGCGCCGTCGTTGCGCACCAGCCAGACGCCGGCGGCGTGGCCGCGCGGCTTGCCGGTCACGAGCCAGCCGTCGGTCGCCGCCGCGATCGCCGCGACCATGGTCCAGTCGCCGAGTTCGCGCGGCGTCGGACTGGCGAGCGGCACGAGCAGCAGCTGCGACGCGTACGTCGGCGTGTCCGGCTGCCAGCCAGCGAGGGTCCGGTCGACGTGCACGAGCGCGTGCGTCCCGGCGGCGTCGACGGCCATGGCGGCGACGTGCCCGCACGCAAACGTCCCGAGCGTAGTCTCGCCGCCGGTCGCGGCGCGGCGCACCAGCGCGACGTCAGCCGGCGCGGTGGCGAGGCCGGTCAGCGCGACTTCGCCGCGCCGCAGCAGCAGCAGGTCGTCGCCGATCGCGCACGCGTTCTCGGCGTCGAAGCGTGGCGCGGCGAGGCTGCCGTCGAGCAGCGGGCGGACGCCGCCGTCGTGGCCGCCGACCAGCGTCTCGCCGCGCCAACGGACCGCGAAGTGGACGGCGTCGTTGCCGTCCAGCAGCTGCCGATGGCCGGTGGCGGTCGCTTCGTGCACGTCCTGCCAGTTCCACAGCAGCCAGCCGTCGCCAGCGCGCTGCGCGCCGCCCACGCCCGGCATGGCGATCGGCGACAGCCGTTCGGCGCCGCCGCGCAGGAAGCGGTCGAGCGCGGTGTTGGCTGCCGCCGCCTTCGCCGCGGGCAGCGCCGGCAGTTCGACGCCGCTGGCGAGCTTGCGCAGCCGCAGCGACTGGAACAGCGCCTCGCGCGCCGGCCGGAACGCGTCGACGGCGCCCTTCGCCAGCCAGCGCACGGTCATGCTCTGCGTGCCCCCGAGCGGCAGGTGCACGGACTTGATCGACTGCCCGTCGCGGCCGCCGAGCAGCCACGCGCAGCGCA
>JADCJE010000212.1 GCA_020247305.1 Phycisphaerales bacterium
CCAGTCCGCGAAGATCCTTCAAGCCGGGCCTCCGATGGAACTCCAAGGGCAAGGTCGGAGGTTAATGGCATTGCCCCCGCCCTGACGCCGCGGCGGGCCCCCGGGCACCACCGGGACAGGCGTCCTGCGCGTCTCGCTCGTTCGCAAGCGCTGCGATGGACCCGGCGACCTCACCCCGCCGGCGCGCCGGTGCCGCTCAACGCGCCGCGTCGACCGCGAGATGCCACGGCACGGCCCGGATGTCCGGCGCCAAGGCCGTCGGTCGTTCGACGAGGCAGGCCACGGCCCCGCTGGCCTGCGGCCCCGCCCAGCCGAGCCATTGGCGCAGCCCTGCGGCGTGGTGTGGAGTGGGCGTCGCGGTGCCCTTCACCTCGATCGCGTGCAGGCGACCGTCCCACTCGACCACCAGGTCGACTTCGACGCCGCCGTGGGCGTTCCAGTGGTAGACGCGCGGCTCGTGGCCGCGCGAACGGAACGCCTTGATCCACTCGGCGATCACGGCGGTCTCGGCCAGCGCCCCGGCCGCCGGCCCATGCATCATGGCTTCGACGCTGCGCAGCCCCATCAGGGCGGCGCACAGGCCGACGTCCAGGAACACGAGCTTGCTCGCCTTGGCGATGCGCTTGCCGTAGTTCTCGAACCACGGCTGCACCTGGTGAACGATCTGGCTCGCTTCGAGCACCGACAGCCAGCGGCGGGCCGTCGTCGGCGCGATGCCGACGTCGCGGGCGAGGTCGGCGAAGTTGAGCAGCCGGCCGGAGCGGGCGGCGCACAACACCAGGAAGCGCTGGAACGTCACCAGGTCGCCGACCTGCAGCAGGTCGCGGACGTCGCGAGCTAGGTAGGTGTCGATGTAGCTGGAGAACCACAGCGACGGCTCGACCGTGTCGCGGAGGCATGGCTCCGGGTAGCCGCCGCGCAGCATCCATGCGCCGAGGTCTTGCCGGTTCCACCGGGCATCGGTTGCCCCGAAGACCTGCGCCAACAGACGCGCCATCGATCCGGTCGCGATGGCCTGTCGTTCGGCGACCGTGAACGGATCGAGTCGCAGCAAGGCCGCGCGCCCTGCCAGGGACTCGGCGACCCCGCGCATCAGCGGGAACGACTGCGAGCCGGTCAGGACGAAGCGGCCAGGGCGTCGGTCGCCATCGACGGCCGCCTTGATGTAGGGCAGCAGGCCGGGCGCGTGCTGGACCTCGTCCAGGACCAATGGCGTCGGGTGGTCCCTGAGGAACGAGACGGGGTCGGCGTGGGCGCGGGCGACCAGGTCAGGGTGGTCGAGGCTCGCGTACCCGTGCGACGCGCCGAACAGGCCCTGCAAAAGGGTCGTCTTGCCGCACTGCCGCGGTCCCGTCAGAACCACCACGGGGAACGTCGCGGCCGCTTGCCTGACGCACGGCTCCAAGGTTCGGGTCAGGCTCATGTCAGAAGATCAGCTTTTTAAAGGTCGTTTTTCAAGATCGGACGCAAGGTGCCTTGCTCCCGGGTGTTAAGTCGCGAACAGGCAGCGGCAGCGGCCGGCGATCCCAGGGTCAACAGGGGGGACGAGGGGCTGTGGTCCGGTGGCTCGACGCCACGCGTCGACGCCACGCGTCGGCGGCACGGCGGTCCACGCCTTCGCGTCCGCGAGTTCGCCGCCGAGCCTTGGCCAATCCCCCGGTTCGCCTGCGGCCAAAGGCCTCCTCCCAGCCGCCATTCCATGCACCGGATCGGTGCGCGTCCCGTCACGCAGACTTCCATGCCGCGACGCGCCGTTGCGGGACCTGCTGGCCTACATGGCGAACTACAAGACGCTGTAGTGCGCGTCGCGGCCGCGCCGCCGTGGCCTGAGCCATGCGCTGCCCGCGCGCCACTCGTCCCGCGTCGGGACGCTTCCCGTGCCGCAGGGCCCATGCCATCGGCGGCGGTGCGACCCGGATCGCAACGGGCCGCTGCGGCCTCAACACGGTGGGAAGCGCGACCGAAAGCGTGGACGGATTTCCGTGCCGTCCTTTCCGTCCATCCTCCGCGCCTGCCTGCTCGCCGTCCTGGCGTGCGCCCTCGGCGCGTCGGCGTGCGCCGCGGCGCCGCAGCTCGCCGACGCCAGCGCGCCGCGGCCGAAGTCGGCGGCGGGTGCTTGCTCGACGCTCGAACTGGTGGTGTTTCGCGCCTACCCCGAATCGGACGGCTACAGCAGCATCGTGCGCGACGTCGGCCCGTCGCACCGCAAGGCGGTCGAGCGGCGGCTGCCGTTCAAGGTGCACTTCAACGAACTCGGCCAGCACAACCTGCTGGTCGCGTTCCGCGGCCGCCGGCCGGTCGGCCTCGTCTACCAGCGCACGGAGGAGAGCGACTGGGGCCTCGTCGACATCGCGTGGCACGTGTCGCTCGACCTGCGCGTGTACGGCTTCGAGGTCACGCGCGGACTCGGCCGCGACGCCAAGGAGATCGCCGACTCGGTCTTCGCCGAGAAGCTCGCCGGCTCGACGTTCGACGAGGTCTGCGCGCGCCTGGCGGCGCAGCAGGAGGCGATGGCGAAGGGCCCGTCCGCGCCGAGCGAGCACCTCGCGCGCACCGTGCTGCGTTCGGCTGCGAAGGCGCTGGCCGTGACGTCGACGGTGTGGGACCGCGAGATCGAGAAGCTGCACGACCAGGCCGAGGGCTTCGACCTGTTCCCGGCCGCCGCGCGCTTCGCGCGGCGCACGAGCAGGCTGGAGGTCGAGGACCCGGCCGGCAAGCAGGAGTTCGACGTCAAGGTGATGTACGCCTACGACTTCGGCAACACGCTGCTCGGCTACGTCATCTGGTCGAAGCCGCGCGAGGCGGCGGACGGCGCGCTGCTGCGCTGGGTCGTCGACCGCGATCGCCGGGTCGTCGTCGTGCGGCCCGACGGCGTCGTGCGCGAGGCGGCTTCGGTCGAGGACTGGAGCCGCCTGAGCGGCCGCCTGCTGGCCGCGCCCGGCGACGTCGAGCCCGGGCTGGCCGCGCTGGCGCAGGCGCTCGCCGCGCTGGCGATCCGGCTCGAACGCCGCGGGAGGGCGCTGTGAACCTCAAGGTGCACACCGGTCGCCTGCTGGCGATCTGCACGATCTCGGGCTTCGCCATCGGCGCCAGCCTCGTCGCCGGCTACCGCAACGTCGATCGCGCCGCCAACGAACTGGGCGCGCACTCGATGGCGCTGCGCGAGGTCGCCGACCTCGACACCCGCCTGCGCACCTACGTGCACATGGCGGACAAGGTGCTGCTGCACGACCAGACCGGCCTTCTCGACAGCACGGTGAAGTGGTCGGAGGAGATCCGCGCGACCGCGGGCCGTCTGGCCGCGACGAAGCTCGCGGACGGCATGCGGCCGGACATCGACGCGATCGTCGGCGGCGTCGACCGCATCCAGGCCTGCATCGACGAAGGCGCGACCGACCACGGCGACGACCGCAAGGCGCGGCTCGCCGCGCTGGCCGAGCGCGCCCAGGTCGACGAGGAGCAGCTCGTCGAGCGCAGCGACCAGCTGGAGGACCAGCTGGCGCGGCGCGCCGAGTACCACCAGAAGGACATCGACGACCAGCGCTTCGCGCTGGCGGTGGTGACGTGGATCGCCGCCGCGGTGTACCTCGTCATCGTCTCGATGTCGTGGTTCTGGTCGGTGCAGACGATCGTGCTCCCGATCGAGCGGCTGAGCGACGCGGCCGAGCGCGCCAAGCTCGACAACGCCGCGTTCCAGGTCGAGGAGAGCGGCCCCGACGAGGTCAGGCGGCTCACGCGCAACATCTCGTCGTTCGTGCGCACGCGCGCCGACTTCCTCGCCACGATGTCGCACGAGCTGCGCACGCCGCTCAACGGCATCATCAACATGAACGAGCTGATGCTCGCCACCGAGCTCGACGGCGAGCAGCAGGATCTGGTGCGCTCGGCGAAGGGCGCGGGCGAGGCGCTGCTCGCGGTCATCAACGACATCCTGGACTTCTCCAAGATCCAGGCGAAGAAGCTCGACATCGAGACCGCGCCGTTCCGCCTGCGCGACCTCGTCGACGCCTCGGTCGACATCAACGCCGTCGCCGCTGCGGCCAAGGGCCTGCGCCTGGGCGTCGTCGTCGACCACCGCCTGCCCGAGGCCGTGCAGGGCGACCCCAACCGCCTGCGCCAGATCCTCGTCAACCTGCTCAACAACGCCGTCAAGTTCACCAGCCAAGGGCGCGTCGACCTGCTTGTCGAGCCGGTCGACGGCCACGCCGACGTCGTGCGCTTCGCGGTCGTCGACACCGGCGTCGGCATCGCGCCGGACGTGCAGGGCACGCTGTTCCACGCCTTCCGGCAGGGCGACTCGTCGACCACGCGCAAGTTCGGCGGCACGGGCCTCGGCCTCGCGATCTGCCGCGAGCTGGCCACGCTGATGGGCGGCGAGGTCGGCGTGACCAGCGAACCGGGCAAGGGCTCGACGTTCTGGTTCACGGTGAAGTTGGCGGACGACCTCGCCGCGCCCGCCGCGCCGGCCTTCGAGCCGCGCTGCCAGCGGCTCGTGGTCGCGTCCGAATGCCCGATCGCGCGCCGCGGCGTCGTCGAACGCGCGCTGGCCGTCGGTCTGCCGGCCGAACGCATCGTGGCCGTCGGCACGGCGGCGCTCGCGACGTCGGTCGCGGCCGGCGACTGGGTCGTGTTCGACGCGACCGGCAGCGACCAGCCGCTGGACGTGACGCTGGGGTCGGTGCGCGACCAGCTCGTCGGCGCCGGCTCCACGGTGGTGCTGGAAGCGCGCGGCGCGGCGACGCGCCGCGGCGGCGACGTCGGGCGGCTGCGCCCGGCCGCCGGCCTCGACGAGCTGCGCGTCTGGCTCGCCGCGCCGCCCGAGGCGTCGGCGCCGGCCGAGGACGTGGCGACCGATGCGGCGGCGCCGAAGCTCGCCGGCCGCGTGTTGGTGGCCGACGACAACCCGATCAACCGCCACGCGGCGAAGATGTTCCTCGAACGCTCCGGCTGCACGGTGACGCTGGCGCAGGACGGGCAGGAGGCCATCGACCTGCTGTTGGCGCAGCCGTTCGACGTCGTGCTGATGGACTGCCAGATGCCGCGCCTCGACGGGCTCGAAGCGACGCGCCGACTGCGCCGGCTCGAGGCCGACGAGCGGCTCGCCGAGGGTTCGCCCGTGCCGCTGCCCATCGTCGCGCTGACGGCGTCCGACGCGCCGGAGGACCGTGCCGCGTGCGCCGCGGCCGGCATGGGGGAAGTGCTGCCCAAGCCGTTCGCGGCCAAGGACCTGATCGCGACCGTGGCGCGGCTGCTCGGCGACCGCCAGCAGGCGGACGCGGCGCCGGCGCAGCCCGCCGCGCAGACGCGCGTGCTCGTCGTCGACGACAACCCGATGAACCAGCGCGTCATGGCCGCGATCGTGCGCAAGGCCGGTTACGCCGTGACGCTGGTCGGCGACGGCCAGCAGGCGGTCGACCACCTGCGCGAGCACCCGTGCGACGTGGTGCTGATGGACTGTCAGATGCCGGTGCTCGACGGCTGGGAGGCGACGAGTCTCCTGCGCGAACTCGAGAAACTCGGCCAGCTGCCGTCGGGCACGCGCAGCCCGCTGCCGATCCTCGCGGTCACCGCCAACGCCATGGAAGGCGACCGCGAGAAGTGCCTGAGCGCAGGCATGGACGACTACCTGACGAAGCCGGTCAAGCCGCAGCAGGTGCTCGACGCGATCGCGCGGCAACTCAAGCGCAGACTGGCGACCAGCCGGACCAGGACGGGAGCGACGCCATGAACAACCAAGAACGAAAGGGCGGCGAAGGGCGGCACGGCGCGGCAGGGCCCCGGCCGCCGGCGGCGACGCTCCGCGGCGAGACCGTGGAGGCGCGCATCCTGCTGTCGGCGACCTGGGACTACGTCCACCAGGGCACGAACGGC
>JADCJE010000213.1 GCA_020247305.1 Phycisphaerales bacterium
ACGCCCTGCTTGCTGAGCACGCCGATGTCGGCGCCGGCGACGAAGGCCTTCTCGCCAGCGCCCGTGAGCACCACGGCGCCGACCGACGCGTCGGCGTCGAGGGCGGCGAACAGCGCGTCGAGCTCGGCGATCGTCTGGTCGTCGAGCGCGTTCAGCTTGCTCGGACGGTTGACGCTGACGACGGCGAGGTGGCCCTCGCGGACGAGCTGCACGTTCTGCAGCGCGGCGGGATCGAAGGCCATGTCATCGAAGGCCATGTCACTGCCCCCCTTCCTGCTGCGTTGGCGCCGTCTCGCGAACCTGCCGCGGGCGCAACTCGACGCCGCGGATCTCGACGCGCTCCTTGGGCTTGCTGCGCTCGCCGCTGCTGCCGAAGTCGCACTCGACCGACGCGATCGCGTCGAGCACGTCGAGGCCCTCCTCGACCTTGCCGAACACCGTGTACTGGCCGTCGAGGAAGCTCGCCTGGTCGCCGTGCACGATGAAGAACTGCGAGCCGGCTGAGTTCGGATCGCGGGCGCGCGCCATCGACAGCACGCCGCGCGTGTGCGGCACGTCGTTGAACTCCGCCGGCAGCTGGTAGCCGGGTCCGCCGCTGCCCGGCGTGCCCACGGCGCCCTTCTTCGAGTGCGGACAGCCGGTCTGCACCATGAAGTTGCGGATGATGCGGTGGAACGCGACGCCGTCGTAGAAGCCCTGCTGCGCCAGCGTCAGGAAGCTGCGCACGTGCCGCGGGGCGTGCTCCGGGAAGAACGTGACGACCAGCGGGCCCTTGTCGGTGACGAGGACCGCTTCGATGGTCGCGGGATCGGTCGATTCGAGATCCATGGCGGGATCCCGGCATCGTGCCCGACGGCCCCGCCGGACGCCACCGGCGACTACTTCTTCACCGGCAGCACGATCGCCGCGATCAGCTCGACGGGCGCGATCGGCAGCTCCCGCGTCGGTCCGCCGACCGGCGTCTCGGCGATGCGGTCGAGCACGTCGGCCCCGGCGACGAGGTTGCCGAACGCGGTGTACTTGCGGTCGAGGTGCGCCGCCTCGCGATGGCACAGGAAGAAGCCCGAGCCGGCGGAGTTGGGGTCGCTGGTGCGCGCCATCGACAGCGTGCCGCGCAGATGGCGCAGGTCGTTGAACTCGGCCGGGATCGCGTACCCGGGCCCGCCGACGCCCCATTTCTCCTGCGCCGCCTCGTCCTTGGTGAACGGGCAGCCGCCCTGGATCATGAAGCCGCGCACGACGCGGTGGAACTTGGTGCCGTCGTAGAAGCCCTGCAGGCAGAGCTTGACGAAGTTCTCGACATGGCCCTTGGCCTTGTCCGGGCGGAACGACAGCCGCAGGTCGCCGTGGTTCGTCGCCAGCACGACCTGCGTCTTGGCGAGTTCGAGCGCGGCGAGGTCGACGTGCGCCGGGTCGGGCGCGACCTCCAGTTCGCACGCCGCCGATGGCGCGCCGGTCACCGCCAGCGCCACGACGGCGGCTTCGCCGTGGGTCGGGCTCGGCAGCAGGGCGCGGCCGGGCACGCGCAGGGTGCGCTCGATGCGCGTGCCGGCGGCGAGCGCCACCTCGCCGCCCTTGCCCGCCACCGCGACCGGCGGCAGCGCCGCGCCGTTGCAGCGCACGTCGAGGCGCACGGCAGTCAGCCAATCGCCCGGCACGACGACGTCGGCGGTCGCCTCGATCGCGAGCTTGACCTCGACGTCGCCGCGGGCGCTGGCGACGGGCCGCGACGACAGCGACAGCCGGACGCCCGGCAGTTCCTGGGCGGGCAGGCAGAGCGCCGCGGCGGTGGCCGCGGCGACGAAGCGGAGCGATTGCATCAGGGAGCGGCGACGGCGCATGGTGGCTGCGGGCAGCGCAGGCTAGCCCGCGCCCGTGCGCGCGTCACCGTGCCGGCTCGGCGGCGTCGGCGAACGGCGCGGGCCGCTGCCGGCGCGGCAACAGGTCGCCCGCCGTGCCGAAGCGCCAGCGCTGCAGCACGAGGCGGTGGTCGAACCACAGCACGCACGCGGGCTGCTCGGCGGCGACCGCGTCGTACGACAGGCTGCCGGAGACCGTGTCGTCACCGTACTCGGCCTTCACGCCCCAACCGGCGGCGTCGCGCCACGTCCACAGCAGCGCGGCGCCGGAGTTGCCGTCCTGGTCGACGTCGTACTCCAGCACGCGCCACGGCGCGCCGAGCCGCTGCAGGCAGTCGCCGAGCGCGGCCACGCCCGGCACGAGGCCGGCGAGGTCCGCTTCGCGCACGGGCTCCTGCAGGTGCACGCGGTCGTACGAACCGGTGACGCACGCCGGCAGCGCGGCCAGGAGCAGCGCGGCGCCGAGGCTGCGCACGGCGCGGCTCACCGGCCCGACTCCGCGCGCGCCGCGTCGCGCGCCGCGTGGTCCTCGGCCTCGTGCACGTCCTCCCACGGCAGCGCGTACTGCGTGCGTTGGGTCGACAACGTCGCGCCGTAGTGCAGCAGCACGTCCTTGTCGTCGAAGAACAGCCAGACGCGGTCCTGGCGCGCGTCCTGGTTGGCGAAGTTGACGATGCCGAGGAACAGGACCGTGCTCTTCGTGCGCGTGGCGTCGTAGCGGTAGGCGCTGCGGCGGCCGAGCTGCACGACCTCGGTCGGGGCGCCGAGCTTGGCGACGACCTCGGCCGCGGACGTCTTGCCCGGCGCGAAGGCGCGCAGGTCGGCGGCGAGGATCGGCTCGTTGACGTCCTGGCGGCCGAAGGCGCAGCCGGCGAGCAGGGCGAGGAGGAGGATGGAGGCTCTTGGCATCGTTGGAATCACGTCGGGAGTTGCGGAAGGAATCGGATGGAAGCGGCCGCAAGCGCAGTCCACTGCGCCGGAGTTGCAGCCGTCGGCGCGTCCGCGCGTCGCGCGCACGCCGTCGACGGCCAGCGCGCCGTCAGCGCTCGAACTCGATCGCGAGGCCCATGCCGCCGCTCATGCACAGCGTGGCGAGGCCGCGCTTGCCGCCGCGGCGGGCGAGTTCGTGCAGCAGGGTGACGACGATGCGCGCGCCGGTCGCGCCGATCGGGTGGCCGAGCGCGATGGCGCCGCCGTTGACGTTCAGTCGATCGGCGGCCACCGGCAGCTCGCGCAGGCAGGCGAGCATCTGCGCGGCGAACGCCTCGTTGAGCTCGACGAGGTCGAAGTCCGCGAGTTGCCGCCCGGTCTTCTGCAGCAGCGTCTTCACCGCCGGCACCGGGCCGATGCCCATGATGCGCGGCGCAACGCCCGCCGTCGCCGAGGCGCCGAGCCACGCCAGCGGCCGCAGGCCGCGCCGCGCGACCTCGCTCGCCGGCATCAGCACCAGCGCCGCGCCGCCGTCGGTGATGCCCGAGCTGTTGCCGGCGTGCACAGTGCCGACCTTCGGGCGGAACACCGGCGGCAGCCTCTGCAGGTCGTCGAGCGCCACCCCCTGCCGGACGTGTTCGTCGGTGGCGACGGTGACCGCCGCCTTCTTGCCCTGGATCGTCACCGGCGCGATCTCGTCGCCAAAGCGCCCGGCCTTCTGCGCCGCCTCGCCGCGCTGGTGCGAGCGCAGCGCGAACTCGTCCTGCTCGCCGCGGCCGATCTTGTAGTCGTCGGCGAGGTACTCGGCCGTCATGCCCATCGGCTCGCCGAGGATGCCGCAGGTGAAGCCGTCCTGGTAGTTGCCGTCCTTCACCTCGACGTGGCCGAGGCGATAGCCGTTGCGGAAGTCGGGCAACAGGAACGGGATGTTCGTCATGCTCTCCATGCCGCCGGCGACGACCACCTTGCGGCCGTCGAGCAGGATGGCGGCGCGCGCGAGGTCGATGGCCTTCAGGCTGCTGCCGCACGCCTTGTTGACGGTCATGGCGACGCAGCCGTCGCCGCAGCCGGCCTTGATGGCCACCTGGCGCGCCGGATTGGGGCCCGAGCCGAGTTGCCGGGCCTGGCCCATGATGCACTCCTCGACGTCGGTCGGGGCGACGCCGGCGGTGGCCAAAGCGGCCACGACCGCGTGCGCGCCGAGGTCGACCGCCGTCAACGGCGACAGGCCGCCGAGGAACTTGCCGATCGGGGTGCGTTTGGCGCTGACGATTGCGATGCGTTCCATCGCCGGCAGCATCGAGGCATCCGCGCCCGCCCGCAACGTCCCGCCGCCCATTCGCGATCGCCGCGGTTTCATGGCCCGGCCGGCGCGCGCCGATAGCGAGGGCATGACGTTGCGAGCGCGCGCCAGTCGGCAGCAGACCGGGGAGAGCTTCCCCGAGGCCGTCGCCCAATGGCGGCTGACCCTGCGCACCGAGGTGAAGACCACCTCGTCGCTGCCGACGTCGGTGTTCCACGCGCGCGACGCCACGCTCGAAGCGATGCTCGCGGCCTCGACCGAGGCGATGCTGGCGCGGTTGCAGACGCCGAGCCGTGCGGCGAACCCCGGCGCCGCCGCCGTCGCGGGCCAGCGCCTGGAGCGCATTGGCGTCGCCGAGTTGCAGGCGCTGCCGCTCTTGCTGCGCGCCGGCGGCGACCGGCCGCCGCGCATCGACGACCACGCCCGCACCGAGGCGATCGGCGTGCTGGCCGACGCCGCGCTCGGCGCCGACGAAGCCGCTGCGGCGACCGCCGCCGAACTGCTGCAGGAGCGCTTCGGCATCGGCGCCGGCGGCGACCGCGACGCCGACGCCGCGCAGTTGCGCCAGCACCTGTCCGCCGCGCTGCCAGCCGACGCTGCCGGCGGCCCGGCCCTCGCCGCCATCGCGCACGCGGTGGTCGACGCCGTCGCGGCCCGCACGGCCGCCAGCCCCGCACCCGCATGATCCTCGGCGCTGCAGCGCAACTGCGCCACGAGGCGGTGGTGGCGTTCGCCCACGCGTTCGTCATCGCCGCGCTCAATCGCCAGGTGCACGACCGCGACAGCCGCTGGGTCGCCGACTCGCTCGCCGACGTCGTGACCGCGCTGCGCACCGCCGAGGCCATCGGCGTCGACCTGCCGCTGATGCTCCAGTGCAGCGACGATCGTCTGCACCACGACGGCGAGTCGCTCGACGGTCCGAGCCTGCAGGCGCGCTCGCTACTGCGCCGCTGCGCCGAACGCGGCGTCGCCATGCTGGCGTTCCGCCGCGGCCTCGACGCCGCCGAGGTCAACCGGCTGCTCGACCTGCTGCTGCTGCGTCGCAACGTCGACGCCCTGACGCGCTGCAACCGCGACGCGGCGCTGACCGCGCTGGGCATCCGCAACGTCGACATCACGCTGCGCAGCGTCGGCGACCCGGCCAACCGGCGCGCCGCGATCGATCCCGAAGCGAGGGCGCTGCACAACTACCAAGAGCTCGCCGAGGCCCTGCAGCACAACCACGGGCTGGCGCTGCGCGACCTCGAACTCACCATCGACGAGACCGCGGCGGCGATCGAACGCACGCTGGCGGACTTCGACGAACCGAGCCACCTGCTGGCGCTCGCCACGCAGGACGACGTCGACCGCTTCACCGTCGGCCATTCGGTGCGCGTGGCGCTGCTGGCGCTGCAGGTCGCCCGGCGAATGGGCGCGACGCGCGACCAGTTGGTCCGGGTCGGCTCGGCGGCGCTGCTGCACGACATCGGCAAGTCGAAGGTGCCGCAGGACGTGCTGTTCAAGCAGGGGCCGCTCGACGCCGCCGAGCGCGCCGCGATGATGCAGCATCCGCGGAACGGCGCTGCGATCCTGCTCGAACAGCGCGAGGGCGTCGACCTCGCCGCCGTCGGCGCGGCGTTCTGCCACCACATGGGGCCGACCGGCGCCGGCTATCCGGATGCGGTCGCGCCGGTGCGGCCGGGCGGCATCAGCCGGTTGGTGCGCGTGTGCGACGTCTTCGAGGCGCTGACCTCGATCCGCCCGTACAAGCGCGCGCTGACGCCGATCGAGGCCTACGCGGTGATGTTCCGCGACATCGGCGAGTTCGATCCGTCGTGGCTGCGCGCGTTCGTGCGCACCATCGGCCTGTTTCCCGACGGCACGCGCGTGCGGCTGACCGACGGCGCGCTCGCTGTCGTGCGCTCGCAGACGACCTGCCCGGAGCAGCCGATCGTGCAGTTGCTGACCGGCGCCGGCGACGCGACGCTGGCCCCCGGCCAACCCGACCACTTCACCATCGGCGACACGGTCGACGGCGACACGCTGCGCATCGCGAGCATCGAGACGCAGGAGCGCTGCGTCGAGGTGCCGGACCTGGACGTGCCGCCGGCGCCGACCGCGGCCGATGCCTGCCTGCCCGGCTTCGGGCCGTGCGGGGCGCCGGCGCACGGCGGTTGAGCGGTCCCCACCCGCGTGCGACGGACAATACCGGGCCATGCTCTCCATCGCCGGCATCGTGCTCGCGCTCGTCCTGCCGCAGGATCCACCGCTGCCCGCGGCCGAACCCAAAGCGCCGACGGCCTACGACCCGCTGGCCGTGGCCGAAGGCGACGCGACCTCGCTGACGCTGTCGTTCCGCGACGAGCGACGTGACCGCACCATCCCGGTGCGCGTGTACCTGCCGGCGGCGACGACACCGGCGCCGGTGATCGTCTGGAGCCACGGACTCGGCGGCTCGCGCGACAACTCGCCGTACCTCGGGACGCACTGGAGCAAGCGCGGCTACGTCTGCGTGTTCCTGCAGCATCCCGGCAGCGACGAGGCGGTCTGGCGCGACGCGCCGCTGCGCGAGCGCATGGGCGCGCTGCGCGCGGCCGCCTCGATGGCGAACCTCCGGCTGCGCTGCGAGGACGTCGGCAAGGCGCTCGACCAGATCGCCCTCTGGCACGCCGACGACCAACACGAACTGCACGGCCGGCTCGACCTGGAGCGCGTCGGGATGTGCGGCCACTCGTTCGGCGCGCAGACGACGCAGTGCGTCGGCGGCCAGTCGGCGCCGCTGGTCGGCGCGCGCTTCCGCGACGACCGCATCGACGCGGCGCTGCCGATGAGCCCAGCTCCGCCCGCGCGCGCCGACGTGCGCAAGGCGTTCGGCGACGTGCGCATCCCGTGGCTGCTGATGACCGGCACGCACGACGGCTCGCCGATCGACGACCGCGACCCGGCGACCCGCCGCGAGGTCTACCCGGCGCTGCCGACGACGATCGACCGCTACGAGCTGGTGCTGCACGAGGCCGAGCACTCGGCGTTCGCCGACGTGCCGCTGCGCGGCGAGACGAAGGCCCGCAAGGCGACGCACCACCGCTCGATCCTGGCGCTGTCGACCGCGTTCTGGGATTGCCACCTGCGCGGCGACGCCGCGGCGCGGGCATGGCTGCACGGCGACGACCCGCGGCGCGTGCTCGACGCCGAGGACCTGTGGCAGCGGAGCGCCGGCAAGCGACCGCAGTAGGAGTCTGCGTCACGGCAGGCCACGCCGGATCGGCGCGCGTTCCGTGCTGCAGACCCCTGGCACGCGCTTCCCTTGCCGCCGCGGAGCCACCAAGATGCCGACCGTGACCGCCATCGAACCGCGCCTGCCGCCGTTGCCAAAGCTGTGGAAGCGCGTGCCACAGGGCCGCGTGCTCGCGTTCGCGCCGCACCCCGACGACGAGGTCGCCGGCCCCGGCGGCGCGCTGGCGATGCACGCCGCCCAGGGCGACGCGGTGCGCGTCGTCGTCGCGAGCGACGGCACTTCGGGCGACCCCGACGGCCGCTACACGCAGGGGCACTTCGTCACCACGCGCCGCGCCGAGTCGCAGGCGGGCCTGCGGCTGCTCGGCGTCGACGACGTGCGCTTCTGGGGCTTCCCCGACGGCCACGTGCTCAGCGAGACGGACCTGCGGAACGCCGCCGCGCTGGCGCAGCAGGAACTCGCCGCGTTCCGGCCCGACGTCGTCTACCTGCCGTGGGAACTCGACGGCCACGCCGACCACGTCGCGCTGCACGTCATCGTGGCGCGCGCCCTCGACGCGTCGGGGTTCCGCGGCCTCGCGCTCGGCTACGAGGTGTGGAACGCGATGGTGCCCGACGTCATCGTCGAGACGACGGCGGTGTTCCCGCGCAAGCAGGCGGCGATGCTCGCCCATGCGAGCCAGATCGCCTACACGCAGTACGACCACTGCCTCGGCGGCCTGTCGGCCTACCGCTCGCTCGTGCACCTGCGAGGCCGCGGCTACGGCGAGGCCTACCGCTGCGTGCGCGGGTCGCTGCCGGCGGCGCTCGCCGAGCCGGTGTAGCGCGCGACCAGCGCGCCGAGCGCGACGCACGCGACGCACGCGACGACGACCGCGGCGGCGACGCCGGCGTGCCGCGCCAGCAGTTCGCGGCTCATCGCCATCGCCGGCTCGCACGCCATCGGTTCGCCGGGGCGGACGTGCGGCGCCGCCAGTTGCAGCACGTCGGCGGACACGCGCGTGAACACCGCGCCGCCCTGCTGCGCGGCCACAGGATGCTGCCAGACGTAGGTCGCGGCGGCGGCGGCGGCGAGCCCGGCGACGGCGACCCGCGCCCTGGCGCCGCCCGCGCGCAGCAGGTCGCCGGCGGCGAGCGCCACCGGCACGGCGGCGAGCGCCGCGAAGCGCATGACGTCGTACGCGAAGACCATCAGCGGCAGCACGCCGAGCGCGAACAGCAGCAGCCCGACGCGCCCGCCCATGGCCGCGGCGCCGCGGCGCGCGGCCGCCGGCAGCAACGCGAGGAGCGGGCCGAACTCGACGACGACGACGAGCAGCCACAGCGCCCACAAGGCCGGCAGCAGCCACGGCGCCCAGAAGTTGTTGGCGACGTAGTACGACGCGTCGTAGCCGCCGGGCGGCGCCTGCGCGTCGACGAACCGCCGCCAGCCGGCGTAGGCGGCGACGACGAGGACGCCGGCGACGCCGTCGCGCACGACACCGCCGCCGTTCTGCAGCCGCAGCCAGTACAGCCACGGCCCGAAGAAGAACGTCAGCTCATGGCTCAGCGCCCCGAGCAGCACGAGCGGCCAGAACACGGCTGGCCGCGCGGCGAAGTGCGCGGCGAGCAGCAGCAGCGCGAGGTTCAGCGGGTCGCTGAAGCACGCCATCGACTGGTAGACGAGCACGCCGCCGCTGCACGCGACCGCGGCGGCGACGAGCAGCGCGTCGACGATCCTGCCGACGCGCGCGCGGGCGACGAAGAACGCGACGGCGATCAGCAAGCCGTTGCACAGGTGGCTGAACGCGACCGGCCCGCAGCCGAACGCCGAAGCGCCGCGCGCCAGCAGCGGCCACAGCACGCGGTGCGGGAACGCGCCGGCGAACTGCAGCGGCGCCTGCGCCATGGCCGCGAAGCGTTCGCCATGGCCCGGAAACGGCGCCGTCGCCGCCGGGACGATCCGGTCGGCGACGAGCCACAGCAACGCGCCGCCGACGACGGCGGCGAACGGCAGTTCGAGCAGGCGTTTGGCGCCGGCGGTCATCGGCGCGCAGGCTACCCGATCGCCGCGCGTCCGCGTCAGAAGCGCACGGAGAAGCCAACCCCGTAGAGGGCCTCGTCCAGGTGGTCGCCGATGCGCCAACCGGCGCGCAGGTCGATCTGCATGTCGGGCGTCAGGTAGACGTAGAGGCCGTAGTTGTGCAGGTGGTCGCTGTGGTCGTCTTCCGAGCCGTGGCGCTTGAACATGAACCACTCCGCGAACATGCCCAACCGCTTGCTGATCTGCATGTACGACGAGAGCGACTGGCTCCACTCCAGGTAGCCGTCGTGCTCGACGTCCACCGTCGGGGAACCGCCCGGCGCCGACGCCTGCAGCAGGTACGTCGGCTGGTGGGCGAGGTCGACGCCGGTGTTGCCGCGCACGAACCACCACCGGCGCACCTGCCAGTTGTAGATGTAGCTGAGGCCGGGCTCGACGCGCCGCGCCGAGACGTCCTCCTCCCCCGTCGGCACGAAGGCGCGGGCCACGATCGTCTGCATGGGCAGCCAGTCATTCTGCCGGCCGAGGACCCACTTGAAGCCGAGTTCGACGTCCCCGAAACCGCCGGCCACGGCGCGGTCGCCGGTGGCGACGTCGGTGACTTCGTTGCGCACGTCGCCGCGCACCTTGATGCGGTACTCGAACCGCTCGCCGTGGCCGATCCGGAACAGCGCGTTCGGCACGGCTTCGGTGACCGTGCGCACGCCGTCGACGCGCCGGCGCCGCTGCGAGAAGCCGGTCTCGATCTGCACGACGCCGTCGCCGACAACCGCGGCGACGTCGGTGTAGTCGGGCCGGTCGGTGTTGATCAACTTGAGCGGATCCCACGCGTCCTTGATCGGGTCGTCGACGAGGCTCTGCCGGTCGGTGAACCAGAACGAGTCGCGGCGCCAGACGTCGGTCGAGTGGATGTGCTCGTAGTCCGGCAGCCGTCCCTGCGGCGCGGCGGCCGGCGCGGGCTCCTGGGCGGCGGGAGGCGGGGAAATCGTCGACTGCGGCGACGGCGTCTGCGCGCCGGCCGCAGCGTGCAGCGCGATTGCATGCGCGAGGACGTGGCGGAACGGGTTGGGAATCATGGTGGTGCGACTGGCAGGACTCGCGTGCGCGAGCGCCGCGTCCAGTACCGGACCGCGCCGCGCCCGGCCAAGCGGCGATCGGCCTGGACGAACCCATCTGACGCAGCCTTGACGGCTCCGGGCGTCGCCCTGATGCGTGCCTGACGCTGCCTTGATGCCGGATTGAGAGGATGCCCGGCGGCGCGTTGCCGCAGCGGCCGGCGGGTCCCATGCTGCCTACGTGTCAGCACAGCATGCGCAACCGCAGCGCCGACCGGCCGCGAAGCAGACCGGCGGCTCGCCGCTCGGCCGCTGGCTCGAACGGACGGATGCGCCGCGGGCGCCGTACCTCCAGGCGCTGGTGGCCGTGGCCGCCGCCACCGGCGTCGGTTTCCTGCTGTTCGACCTCGTCGATCTCGCCAACCTCGTGATGGTCTTCCTGGTCGCCGTCGTGCTGGTCGCGGCGCGGCTCGGCAAGGGTCCATCGGTGCTGGCGGCCGTCGCCGCCGTCGCCGCATTCGTCTACTTCTTCGTCCCCCACTACAACTCGTTCGTCCTCGCCGACCTCGCCTACCTGCCGACGTTCCTGACGATGCTGGCGGTCGGACTCGTGGTCGCGACCTTGACGGCCCGCCTGCGCGACGAGGCGCTGGCGACCGACGCGCGCGAACGGCGCAGCCTCGCCCTGTACGAACTCTCGCGCGACCTGACGGCGGCCGACGACCGGCACGCCGTCGCGGCCGTCGCCGAACGCCACGTGCAGAGGGTCCGCGGCGGCCGCTGCTGGCTCGTGTTCGACCACGACGACACCCTCGCGGCCTGCGGCTCGGCCGCGGCGCCGCCGCTCGGCGACGACGACGCCGCGGCGCGCTCGGTGCGGGGCGCGCGCGAGGAGCATGTGCCGCCGCACTGGGCGACGCCGCTGGTGTTCGGCGGCGAGTGCATCGGCGCGCTCGTCTGCGACGAGGCGAGCGGCCAACCCGGCCCGGCCGAGCGCCAGCTGCTGGCCTCCTTCGCCAACACGCTCGCGATCGCCTGGCACCGGCTCATCGTCGAAGAGCAGGCGAATGCGGCGCGCCAGTCCGTGGAACAGGAACGCCTGCGCAACGTACTGCTCAGCTCGGTCAGCCACGACCTGCGCACCCCGCTCGCGTCGATCACCGGCGCGGTCACCACGCTGCTCGACGGCAGCGCGCCGCTCGACGAAGCGACCCGGCGCGACCTGATGGAGTCGATCCGTGACGACGCCGACGCCCTGGAGCGACAGGTGCGCAACATGCTCGACCTGACCCGGCTGGAGTCGGGCAGCATCGCCGCGGCGCGGGAGATGCACTCGTTGGAGGAGATCGTCGGCTGCGCGCTGGCGATGGCCGGAGCGGCCTTGGCGGACCGCCCGGTGCAGGTCAGCCTGCCCGCCGACCTGCCGCTGCTGCACCTCGACGCCGACCTCATGGCCCGACTGCTGGTCAACCTGCTGGAGAACGCCTGCCGGCACACGCCGGCGGGCAGCCCGATCCGCATCGCCGCCGACCTGCATGGCAACCGCCTGCAGGTCGCAGTCGAGGACCGCGGCCCCGGCGTGCCGCCGGGCGAGCGCGAGGCCGTCTTCGCCAAGTTCCACCGCGGCACGGGAGCCCAGCACCAGCTCGGCGCCGGGCTCGGGCTCGCCATCTGCCGCGCCATCGCGTCGCTGCACGGCGGCACCGTGCGCGTCGACGACCGGCCCGGCGGCGGCGCCCGCTTCGTCGTCGACCTGACGCACGTCCCCGTGCTCGCGGTGCCCACCGAATCGGCGGAGGCCGCCGCGCCGGAGGCGACGCCGTGAGCGAGCCCGCCAAGGACCCGGCCGGCGGCCCGCTGGTGCTGGTCGTCGAGGACGACGCGCAGATGCGGCGCTTCCTGCGCGTCACGCTGCGCATGCACCAGTACCGCGTGTTGGAGGCGACGTCGGCGCAGGAGGCGCTGGTCTGCGCCGCCGCCCGCCGGCCGGACCTCGTCGTGCTCGACCTCGGCCTGCCCGACGCCGACGGCATCACGGTCGTCGAACGGCTGCGCACGTGGTACTCCGGCCCGGTCGTCGTGGTGTCCGCGCGCCACCAGGAGCCCGACAAGATCAAGGCGCTCGACGCCGGCGCCGACGACTACCTGACCAAGCCGTTCGGCACCGGCGAGCTGTTGGCGCGGCTGCGCGCCGCCCTGCGCACCCACAACCGCACGGCGGCCAACGTCGACCAGGGCGTCTTCGTCACCGGCACGCTGCGCGTCGACCACGACCGGCACGAAGTCGAGTCGCGCGGCCAGCCGGTCAAGCTGACGCCGCTGGAGTACCGGCTGCTGCAGGCGCTGATCCGCCACGCCGACAAGGTCGTGACGCGGACGCAGCTGCTGCGCGAGGTCTGGGGCGAGGCGCACGTCGACGAGGCGCACTACCTGCGGGTCTACATGTCGGCGCTGCGTCACAAGCTGGAGGCGGATCCGGCCCGGCCGCAGATGCTGCTGACCGAGCCCAACGTCGGCTACCGCCTGCGCACCCAGTGAGGCGAAGGCAGGCCGAAGCTTGACGGCGGGCGGCCGGCGTCCGACCCTTGGGCCTTGCCGATGACGAAGCAGAAGGGCCTGCCGCTCCGCGCCTTCGCGATCTTCCTGCTCGCGGCCGTGGTCGGCGTCGCCGGCGGGTTGCTCGGCAGCGGCTTCCAGAAGGGCCTCGACGCGATCCAGAACCTGCTGACGGGCCGCAGCGTCGTGCTCGACCTCGACACGGGACGCGGCGAACTGCAGTCGCTGCCCGACGCGGTGCGCGCCAACCTGTCCTGGTGGCAGACGCTGCTCGTGCCGACGGCGGGCGGCCTGTGCGCCGGCCTCGTGCTGCTGGTCCTGCGCGGCCGCAAGCCGCCGTTCGGCATCGCCGACCTCGTCGTCATGGTGCAGTTGCGCAAGGGCGCGCTGCGCCTGCGCGACACCCTCGTGCAGATGATCTCGTCGGCCTGCACCATCGGCAGCGGCGGCTCGATCGGACGCGAGGGCGCGAACTCGCACCTCGCCGCGATGGCGGCGACGCTGCTGGCGCGCTGGACGCGCATCGGCTCGCGGCCGCGCGCGATCCTGATCGGGTGCGGCATCGCCGCCGGCATGGCCACCTCCTACAACGCGCCGATCGCCGGCGCGATCTTCGTGATGGAGGTCGTGCTCGGCAACTTCGCGATGGACGTCTGCGCGCCGATCGTGCTGTCGTCGGTGCTGGCGACGATCGTGCGCAAGCAGCTGCTCGACGAACACGCCGTCTACCAGGAGGCCGCCCGCAGCATCGGCCACGAACTCGCGTGGTCGCTCGTGCTCGCCGCGATCGTGCTCGGCGCGCTGTGCGGCTTCGGCGCCATCTTCTTCCGCACGGGCCTCGCCGCCGGCCGCCGCGTCTTCCAGTGGCTCGCCCTGCCCGCGCCGATCGCGCTGGCGCTCGGCGGCCTCGCCGTCGGCGCGATCGGCACGTTCATGCCCGAGGCCTGGGGCAACGGCATCGACGTCATCCGCCGCGTCGCCGACGGCAACGCCGGCCTCGGCGTCGTGCTGACGCTGTTCCTGTGGAAGCAGGCGGCGACCATCGCGACCGTCGGCTCCGGCGGCCTCGGCGGCATCTTCACGCCCAACCTCGTCATCGGCGCCGCGTTCGGCGCGCTGTTCGCGCAGGCGCTCGGCATGGTGACGCCGCTGGAGCCGGGCGAACGCACCGCGTTCGTGTTCGTCGGCATGGCCGGGCTGACCGCCGCGACCATGCACGCGCCGGTCACCGCGCTGGTGCTGGTGTTCGAGCTTACCGGCCACTACGAGCTGACGCTGCCGATCATGCTGTGCAGCATCGCCGCGAGCATCACGGCGTCGATGATCGACCGCGACAGTTACTACAGCTCGGTGTTCCGCGCCAAGGGCGAGGCCCAGCCGGGCGGCATCGAGGACCTCGCGATCCGCACGACCTACGTGCGCGACGTCGCCCGCGCCGACGCGCTCGCCGTGCGCGACACCGCGAGCTTCGCCGAGGTCATGCGCCTGCTGTCGGCGAACCGCGGCGACACGGTCTACGTGCAGGACGCGGCCGGCGCGGTCGTCGGCCGCATCGAGCTGCAGGACGTCAAGGGCTTCCTCAACGACCCGAGCCTGACGTCGGTCGTCATCGCGGCCGACATGACGCGCTCGGCGGTCACGGCGACGCCCGAACGATCGCTCGCCGACCTGCTGCCGCTGTTCGACGACCCCGAGCTGCGCGAGGTCGCGGTCGTCGCGTCGGCGGAGAGCCCGCGTCTGCTCGGACGCGTGCGCCACCAGGACGTGCTGACGACGCTGGGCGACGAAGTGCTCGGCCAGCAGCGGCGAACCGGCAGCGTGTCGTTCGGGGGCGAGGACCTGCTGCTGCCGGCCGGCCACGAGCTGCGCACGATCCCGCTGCCGGACTCGTGGAACGGCCTGTCGGTCGACGCGCTGCCGCCCGAGCAGCTCGGCGGCGCCGTCGCGGTGATGGCGATGCGACCGGGGCCGCAGGGCTACGAGCCCCTGGCCGCGCGACCGGACCTCGTGCTGCACGATGGCTGGCGGCTCGTCGTCCTCGGCCCGCGTGACGCGGTGCGCCACCTGCGCGCCCTCGACGCGGTCGGCGGCGACCAGGCATGAAGCGCGGCGCCCCGCCGCAGCTCGCGTTCGACCGCCGCGCGCGCGGCTGCTAACCTGCCCGGTCCCGGATGAGCCGCCGCACCGCCGCAGCCCTCTTGATGACCCGTGGCGACGGCCAGGACCGCGCCGTCTTCCTCGTCGAGCGCTCCCCCGAACTGCGCTTCTTCGGCGGCTACTGGGCACTGCCCGGCGGCACGCTCGCCGGCGAGGACGGCGATCCGGCGACCGCCGACGGGCTCGCCAACGCGCTGCAGGCCTGCGCGCACCGCGAGCTGTTCGAGGAAACGGGCCTGGTGCGGCACGCGCTGGCGCCGGCCAAGGCCGCGCGCGAGGCCCTCGTCGCCGCGCGCGAGGCGATGCTGGCGAACGACGCCCGCGAGGCTGCGGCCGCCGCCGGACCGTCGCCGTGGCAGCAGCTCGTCGCCGGCGCAGCGCCGCCGCTGCCGCTGCGCGCGCTGTGCCGCATGGAGACGCCGCCGTTCGCGCCGGTGCGCTACGACACCGTGTTCTTCCACGTGCCGCTCGACGGCTGCGCCACCGGCACCGCCGGCGCGCGCCCCGACGTGCGCGGCGGCGAACTCGTGCAGGGCCGCTGGTGGCTGCCCGATCAGGCGCTGGCGTCGTGGCGCAACGGCGACCTGCTGCTGGTGCCGCCGGTGGTGATCCTGCTGCAGCATCTCGCGCGCGCCGCCGACTTCGAACACTTCGCGCGCGAGCTCCACGCCACCGCCGAGGGCTACCGGGCCGGCCGGCTGCACCAGGTCCGCTTCTCGCCCGGCGTCGTGCTGGCGCCGCTGCGCACGCCGACCTTGCCGCCGGCGACGACGACGAACTGCTGCATCGTCGGGCACGAGCGCCTGTGGGTCGTCGACCCGGGCTCGCCCGACGCCGACGAGCAGGAGCGCCTGCTCGACCTGCTGGCGGAACTGACGCGCGGCGGCGCGCGCGTCGAAGGCGTGATCGCCACCCACCACCACCCCGACCACGTCGGCGGCATCGCGGCGCTGTGCCAGGCCCTCGACCTGACCGTGCGCGGCCACCAGCTGACGCTCGAACGGCTGCCGGCGGGCTGCCGCCTCGGCGCGCCGATCGGCGACGGCGACCGCATCGCGCTCGGCCGGTCGCCCGACGGCAACCCCGGCTGGGAACTGCAGGCGATCCACACGCCGGGCCACGACCGCGGCCACCTCTGCTTCCGCGAGAGCCGCTACGGCGCGGCGCTGGTCGGCGACATGCTGTCGACGATCAGCACGATCATCGTCGACCCGCCCGAGGGCCACCTCGCGACGTACCTCGCCAGCCTGGAGCGGCTCGCCGCGGCGCCGATGACGACGCTGTACCCGGCGCACGGCCCGGCGATGCGCGACGGCCAACGGCTGATCAAGCAGTACCTGCGCCATCGCCGGCAGCGCGAGGCCAAGCTGGTCGAGACGCTGCAACAGGGCCCTGGCACCGTCGAGGACCTGCTGCCCAAGGTCTACTGGGACGCCGACCCGAAGCTGTACCGCTTCGCTGCGCGCTCGCTGCTCGCCGGCCTCGAGAAGCTGGCCGAGGAAGGCCGCGCCGAGGCATCCGGCGGCCGGTGGCGCGCGAAGGGCTGACGGTGGACGCCGCTCCCACCGCGCTGACGCTCCGCACGACGCTCGCGCTCGGCTTCGTCACGTTCCTGCTGATGCTGCCGGAGACCCTGCCGGTGCCGGTGCTGCGCGGACTCGTCGTCGACCGCTTCGCCGTCGGCGAACGGCTGGCCGGCGTGTTCATGTCGGCCAACATGATCGGTGCGCTGCTCGCAGCGCCGTGGCTCGGCGGCCTCGTGCGCCGCGCCGGCTCGCGCCGCCGCCTCGCCGTCGCCGCGCTGCTGCTCGACGCCGTGGCGATGCAGTCGCTCGCGCAGATGCAGGACTTCGCGCCGTTCCTGCTGCTGCGCGCGGTCGAAGGCGCGCTGCACATCGCCGCGCTGACGCTGGTCATGAGCCTCGTCGCCGACGCCGCCGGCAGCCGCCGTGGCGGCGCGCTCGGGTGCCTCGGAGCCGGCCTGACGCTCGGCGTCGCCACCGGTGCTGCGATCGGGGGCCAGTTGGGCAAGGACGACCCGCTGCGCACGCTGCACATCGCCTCGGCGGTGCTGGCGATCGCCGGCCTGCTCGCCGCCCGCCTGCTGCCGCCGGACGTCGCGCCGGCGCAGCCGGCGGCGCGCCGCGGCCTGCTCGACGCGTGGCGCAACGTGCCGGCCGCGCGCGCGCCGCTGCTCGTCGCCTTCGTCGAGCGCTTCACCGTCGGCTTCTTCACCACCGGCTTCCCGCTGCTGCTGCCGGGCGACGAACCGGCGGATCGCGCGCGCATCGGCATGCTGCTGGGCGCGTTCCTGTACCCGTTCGCGCTGCTGTCGTGGCCGTTCGGCCGCGCCGCCGAGCGCTGGTCGCGCGTCGGCATGGTGGCGATCGGCAGCGCCGTGTACGGCCTCGGGGTGATGGCGGTCGGCGTCGCGCCGATCGGGGCGATGTGGTTGCTGATGCCGCTGCTCGGCGTCAGTTCGGCGGTGATGTTCGTGCCGTCGCTGCTGTGGCTGCTCGACCGCGCGCCTGGGATCGACCGCACGACGGCGATGGCCGCGTTCCACGGCGCCGGCTCGCTCGGCTTCCTCGTCGGCCCGATCTGCTGCGGGCAGCTGATCGCGCTCGGCGGCGCCGAGGGCGGCGTCGGCTACGCGCTCGCGTTCGGCGTCGCCGGCCTCACCGAGATCGGCGCCGCGCTGCTGGTGGCGCTCGGCGGCCGGCGACGCTGAACACGCCCAGGCTCGCGGCCGCGCAGGCCGATCGCACGCTCCGTGACGCGGAGCCCGGCAACCTGTCGGGCTCTGAGGCAACCTGTCGGGCTCTCAGGCAACCTGTCGGGCGGTCAGGCGACCTTGCCGCAGCACTTCTTGAACTTCTTGCCGCTGCCGCACGTGCACGGCTCGTTGGGGCCGACCTTGCGATCGAGCCGCTTGTACGGGCGCGGCTTGACCTCGATGCCGTCGACGAAGAACCATTCGCCGTCCTCCTTGCGGAAGCTGGCGATCTCGTGGTGGACGATGTCCTCGTCGCCGACCGTGTAGTGGGCCTTGAAGTCGACGAAGCCTTCCTCGTCGCCCTCGCCGCCGTCCTTCGTCTCCACCACTTCCATGCGGTGCCACGTCGCCCGCCGGCTCCACTCCTCGGTCGCCTTGCGGTCGACGAAGGCGCGGCCGTCGGGCGACTGGCTGTCGACGATCCAGTCGACGTTGCCGGTGGCGTACGCGGTGTAGCGCGAGCGCATCAGCTGCTCGGCCGTCTTCGCCTTCTGCTGGCGGGTGAGGATCGGTTCGCAGCAGGACGCGAAGTCCTTGCCGCTGCTGCACGGGCACTTCATCACCGCACCGTAGAAGCCTCCGCGGCGATGGTCAACGGCGCGGCCCGAGCAGTTCGGCGATCAGGTCGAAGGTGCGCGCCGTGGCGCCGCGGTTGTCGGCGATGACGGCGCGGGCGCGCGCCCCGAGTTCGCGCTGGCGCGCCGGGTCGGCGAGCAGCGCCGCCAGGGCGGCCGGGAACGACGCACGGTCGGCCGTCTGCACGACGGCGTCGGCGGCGCGCAGCAGCTCGACGTCGCGGCGGAAGTTGGCCGTGTGCGGGCCGAAGATCGTCGCCTTGCCCTGCGCCGCCGGCTCCAGCATGTTCTGGCCGCCGTGCGGAATCAGGCTGCCGCCGACGAAGGCGACGTCGCACGCGGCGTAGAACGACTGCAACTGGCCGATCACGTCGACGACCACGACGTCGGCGGCCCCGAGCGCCGGCAGCGCGCCGCCGGCCTCGCTCCAGCGCACGGGCGTGCGCCCGGCCGCCCGCACCACTTCGGCGATGGCCGCCGAGCGCTCGGGGTGGCGCGGCACGAGCACCAGCCGCACCCGCTGCGCCGCCGCCGGCGGCATCGACTGCAGCAGGAAGGCCTCCTCGTCGTGGTGCGTGCTGCCGGCGACGAGCACGGCCTCCCCCGCCGGCGCGAGCCACGGGCGCAGGCGCGCGCAGGCGTCGCCGTGGTCGCGCATCGCCACGCTGTCGTACTTCATGTTGCCGGTGACGGCGACGCGCGCCGGATCGACGCCGAGGTCCAGCAGGCGCTTCTGATAGGCCTTGTCCTGCACGCAGTAGCGGGTGATCAGATCGAGCTGCGGCAGCAGTCCGCGCAGCAGGCGATAGCCCCTGAAGGTCTTCTCGCTGATGCGGCCGTTGACGACGGCGACCGGGATGTCGCGCTTGCGCGCCGCCTGCAGGAAGTTGGGCCAGATCTCCAGCTCCATCAGCAGCACGCAGCGCGGGCGCACCCGGCCGAGCGCGCGCGACGGGAAGCTGGCGAGGTCGAGCGGGTAGAAGACGATCGGCAGGTCGGGGTGCTCCTGCCGCGCGACGAGGTGGCCGTTGGGCGTCGTCGTCGACAGCACGATCTGCAGGTCGGGACGTTCCTGTCGGATGCGGGCGACGAGGTTGCTCGCCGCCTTGACCTCGCCGACCGAGACGCCGTGGATCCACACCACCGGCTTGTCGCTGCGCAAACTCGGCACGAAGCCCATGCGCTCGCGCGTGCGCGTGCGCTTCTGCGGGTCGGCGAGCCAGCGCCAGAGCAGCATCGGGCTCCAGCACAGGAAGCCCAGCAGGAACAGCGGCTGGTAGACCGCCATGGTCAGCCAGCCGCGCGGTCCGCTGCGCGGCAGCGGGAGGTCGCGGCCGCCGCCAGTTGCGCCGCCGGGCGTCACGACGGCTCCTGTCGACGGCCGCGCCGGGGCGCAGCCGACCGGACCGACAGCGGCACGTGCGCCATGGCGTGCACGCGGGGGCTCAATCGAACGCCGGCGCGCAGCACTTCTTGTACTTGAGGCCGGAACCGCACGGGCACAGGTCGTTGCGGCCGGGCTTGGGTTGCGCGGACGGCCGCGGCGGCGGCGGTGGCGGCGCCATCGGCCGCGCCGGCGCGAGGCGCGCGGCAGGC
>JADCJE010000214.1 GCA_020247305.1 Phycisphaerales bacterium
TCGGCACTAACCGACGATCGCGTCAGGGCGAGCCGCCGTGGGCCGCAGCGCGATGGGACGACGAAACGAGCGCTGGGGACCGGCGGGAAATCGCCGCTGATCGTCCGTGGCGCAGACTCCTAGGAGTCAGCGCCACGAAAGGCCACGCCGCCCGGCGCGCGTTCGGTGACGCAGACCAATAGCGGCGAGCACCCGACGACCGATAGGATCCGCCGCGATGCCAGGGGACGGGAACGACGCACCAACCGACGCGAACGCGCCGCGGGCGCTGCTGCTCGCCGCGCGTGCCGCGACGCTCGCGAGCCTGCTGCTCGCCGCCTTCGCCGCCATCGCGCTCTCGCCGCGCGTCTTCTACGCCGACCCGTGGCGCTTCGCGACGCTGCAGGTCCAGGCGCCGTCCTGGTCGGCTGCGCTCGCGTCCGACAACGGCCACCGCGAGATCCTGCCCAACGTCGTGCGCCTGCTCGAACTGACGTGGTGCGATGGCGCGCCGTGGCTGCAGGGCGGCTTCGGCCTCGCCGTGCTCGCTGCGGCCATGCTCGTCGCGTGGCGCGCCACCGCCAGCCTGCCGCGCGCGGCCCGCGCCGCCGCCGCGCTGGCGCTCGCCACTGGCACGTGCTGGGGCGGCAACTTCCGCGAGCTCGCGCACGGCAGCGAACTCGTGCACTTCGCGCCCGTGCTGCTGGCGCTGTTCGGCGGCCTGCTGGCCGTCGGCGCCGCGGCCACGCCGACACCGCGCACCGGCTGGCGGCTCGCCGCCTGCACGCTGCTGGCGACGTTCTGCTTCAGCAGCGGACTCGCCTGCGTGCCGGCGTTCGCCGTGGCGCTGTGGCTGCGGCGCGCCGACTGGCGCTGCTTCGCGCCGCTCGCGCTCGGCGCCGTCGTCGCCGCGCTCGGCCTGCTGGTCGGCCGCGACCAACCGCTCGCATCGGGCGAGGCCGGTCCGCTGACCATGATCGAGCAACTGCTGCGGTGGCTTGGCGCACCGAGCGCGTGGGCCTTCAGCCCGCTGCTCGATCCGGCGCACTCCGCGCGCCTGCCCGGCCCCGGACTGCCCGCGCTCGCCAGCGCGATCGCCACGCCGCTGCACGCCGCCTTCGGCCCGCCGCTGCTGGCGCGCTGGCCGGCGCTGCTGTTCGGCGCGCTCGGCCTGCTGGCGCTGCTGCGCGCGACGGCCCGCGCGCGCGCCGCCGATCCCGGCGCGGTCGCTCGCTTCGGCCTCGGGCTCGCCTGGGCCGGCCTCGCCGTCGGCGCGCTCGTCGTCGCCGCGCGCGCCGACTACTTCGTCGCGCGACCGATCCAGCTGACGACGCAGCGCTACCTGCCGTGGTCGATGCTGCTGTGGACCGGGCTCGCGCTGCACGCGGTCGCGACGGCGCGCAGCGGCCGCGGCGCGCTGCTGCTCGCGCTCGGCGTCTGGGCCGTGCTCGCGCCGAGCAACGTCTGGACGACGCGCTACGCCTGGAAGCAGCGCGTCGTCGCCGAGCGCACCGCCGCCGGCGCGGTCGTCGGCGTGCTCGGCGCCGACTTCGAGCTCGAAGAGACGATGCTCGCCGACCTGCGCGCGGCGATCGCGCCGCTGCGCGCAGCCGACGTGGGCCCGTTCGCGTGGCGGGAAGCGCGCTGGCTCGGCCAGCCGGCGACGGCGGCGCCGACGTATCCGCCGGAGCCGACCGTCGGACTCGCGGCGCGCGCGATCGACAACCGGCTTGGCGACCCCGGCCGCGAAGTGCGCTTCCGCGGACCGACGGCGCACGACCGGCTGCTGCTCGTCGACGACGGCGTGATTGCCGGACTCGCTGTGCGGGCGCCGTTCACCGACGATTGGTTCGGCTGGCTGCGCGGCACGGGCGCGGCGACGCCGGACCGCGTGCTCGCCGTGGCGCTGCGGCCGCAGTGAGGCGCACGCGCGCGCAGCGATCCTTCGCGCGCTCGCTCGCAGCCTGAGAAACAACCGTTGCTCGGGTTCTCAGCCCTCGTAGCCGACGTCGTCCTGCAGTTCGCCGCCGTGCGCCGCCGCCACCGCGAGCTGGTCGCAGCGTTCGTTCTCGGGGTTGCCGGTGTGGCCGCGCACCCACTGCCAGCGCACCTTGTGGCCTTCGATCGCCGCCAGCATGCGCAGCCAAAGGTCCTTGTTCTTCACCGGCTCCTTGCTCGACGTGCGCCAGCCGCGCTTCTGCCAACCGGCGAGCCAACCCTTGTCCATGGCGTGGATCAGGTACTGCGAGTCGGACCACAGCTCGACGTGGCACGGCTTGGTCAGCGCTTCGAAGCCGACGATGGCGCCGAGCATCTCCATGCGGTTGTTCGTCGTGCGGCGGAAGCCGGCCGACAGCTCCTTGCGGTGGTGGCCGAACAGCAGCACGGAGCCGTAGCCGCCGGGCCCCGGATTGCCGAGGCAGGCGCCGTCGCTGTAGATCGTGACCGAGGGGCTGGCCGACATCGGCGTGCGGGCATAGCCGCGCGGCCGTCGCCGCACAACCGCGCGCTCAACCCGCCGTCGCGTCGGCGTGCGACCGCGCGAACGCCGCGACCTCGGGCCACAGCGCCGCGAAGTCGGCGGCCAGCCGTTCGTAGTCGGCGCGCAGCGGCTCGGCCCCGTCGGCGAGCGGCGACGGCCGGCCCAGGCGCTGCGCCATCAGGCCGAGCACGCGCGCGACGCCCTCGATCGAGCTGTAGCCGAGCAGCCAGCCATCGCGTTGGAAACGCGGCGACACGCGCTGCAGCGGCGCTGGCAGCACGTCGTGCCACGCCCGCAGGTCGGCGTGCACGCCGTCGAGGAAGTCGGCGAGGCCGGTCCCGTCGCCGTGCGCCGCCCAGTCGCGCGCCAGGAAGTGGTCGAACCAGACGTCGAGCAGCACGCCGCCAAAGCGCCGGAACGGCGGCTGCAGGCGCTCCCGGGCCCGCCGCACCACCGGATGAGCGTCGACGAACGCGTCGACCGCGCGGTGCATGGCGACGCCGCGCCGCAGTTCGGGAGCGAGCGCGCCGAGCTCGACGCCGCGCACGAAGTCGCCGGCGAGGTTGCCCAGGCGCAGCAGCGGCGGCTGCGGCGGCGACAGGCGCAGGTGCGCGAGCCAGTTCACGGCGCGAGCGGCGCGCCGAGTTCGCGCTGCAGCGCGCGCCGGGCGATGCGCGCGACCGCGACGACGACCAGCAGCGAAGCGGCGATGGCGAGCGCGCGCCAACCTTCGCCCGGGCCGGCGGCGAGGTCGAAGGCCTGCAGTTCGGCCCCCACCAGCGCCATCGCCACCGCGCGCGGCGTGTTGCCGACGATGGTGGCATAGAAGAACGTGCCGAGGCGCACGCCGAGCGCCGCCAGCAGCAGGTTGGTCGCCGCGAACGGCAGCAGCGGCGACAGGCGCAGCAGCGCGATCAGCCAACCGGCGCGCGCCTCGCCGCGTCCGAGCAGCGCGTCGTGCACGGCGCGCGCCTTCGGCGCGGCCAACACGCTGGCGCGCAGCGCGCCACCGGCGAGCCGGCCGAGCAGCAGATAGCCGAGCACGGCGGCGAGCGCGATGACGAGCAACGCGAGCCCGGCGCCGGCGACGTGGCCGAAGACGAAGCCGGCGACCAGCGACGTCGCGTGCGTCGGCAGCGCGCAGGCAGCGGCGGCCAGCACGCCGAGCACGACGAAGGCGGCGGCCGAACCGACGTCGGCCGCCAGCAGCGGCAGCCACGCGCCCGCCGACGCCGCCAGCGCCGTGGCCCCGAGCAACGGCCCGACCGACGCGACGACGAACAGCGGCCCGGCGGCGCCGAGCCCGGCGACGGCCGCGCGCGCGCGGGCGAACCGGAACGGCGCGCGGGATGGTTCGCTCGGCTCCATGGCAATGGCAGGGTCGGCCGCGGCGGGCCGCAGCGCAAGGGGCTCGCCACAACCGGCGCGTGCCTGCCGCCCGCCGCGTCCCTACACTCCCCGCCCGCCGATGAGCACCGAACTGCCGCTGAAGTACGAACCGCAGACGCTTGAGCCCGCCGTGACCGCCCGCTGGCTCGCCTCGAAGGCGTTCGCCGCGACCCCCGACGCGAGCAAGAAGCCGTACGTCGTGATGATGCCGCTGCCGAACGTCACCGGCGCGCTGCACATGGGCCACGCGATGGACAACGTCATGCAGGACCTGCTGACGCGCTGGCGCCGCATGCGCGGCTTCGACGCGCTGTGGCAGGCCGGCACCGACCACGCCGGCATCGCCACGCAGGCGGTCGTCGAGAAGCGGCTCAAGGAGATCGAGGGCAAGACCCGCCACGACGTCGGCCGCGAGGCGCTGGTGCAGCGCATCCACGACTGGGCGGCGACCAGCAAGAAGCGCATCGTCGGCCAGCAGCAGGCGATGGGCTGCTCGTGCGACTGGGACCGCGCGCGCTTCACCATGGACGACGTCTGCGCCCGCGCGGTGCGGCGCACGTTCTTCGCGATGTTCCGCGACGGCCTGATCTTCCGCGGCAACCGCCTCGTCAACTGGGACTGCGCCCTGCAGACCGCCGTCGCCGACGACGAGCTCTACAAGGCGACCGTGCAGGGCAAGTTCCACTACCTGCGCTACCCGGTGCAGGGACCGAAGGCCGGCGAGCCGACGCACGTGCTAGTGGCGACGACGCGGCCCGAGACGATGCTCGGCGACACGGCCGTGGCCGTGCACCCGGATCCGCAGGGGGCGATGGCGGCAACGATCGCCGAGCAGCGGCGCAAGGTCGCCGAGGCCAGCCCCAAGGAACAGGCCGACGCCGAGCGCGAACTCGAGCGCCTGCTGCAGCGCGAGCGCGAGGTCGTGCCGACGCTCGCCGCGATCGCGGCGATGGCCCGCGCCGGCCGCACGCTGCGCCTGCCGCTCGTCGACCGCGAGATCCCGCTGCTGCTCGACGAGTGGGCCGACCCCGCGCTCGGCACCGGCTGCGTCAAGATCACGCCGGCGCACGACCCCAACGACTACGCCGTCTGGCAGCGCCACCCGCGCATCGGCGCGATCAACGTGCTCAACGAGGACGGCACGGTCAACCGCCACGGCGGCAGGTACCAGGGCCTCGACCGCTTCGCCGCGCGCAAGCAGGTGATGGCCGACCTGCAGGCGCTCGGCCTCGTCGAGAAGGTCGAGGACCGCGCGATGGAGGTCGACCACAGCGACCGCAGCAAGACCATCGTCGAGCCGTACCTGAGCAAGCAGTGGTTCGTGCGCATGGCCGACGTCGAGGGCGGCGTCGTCATGGGCCGCGGCACCGACAAGGAGTTCCGCGCCGCGGGCCTCGCGCAGGTCGCGCTCGACGCCTCGGCCGGCGCGCTGCCGAAGCTGGCGGACGGCACGCCGCGCGCCGCGGTCGGCTTCCACCCCGACCCCGAGCGCTACCGCAAGATGTATGACCAGTGGCTCGGCGAGAAGCGCGACTGGTGCATCAGCCGCCAGCTCTGGTGGGGCCACCGCATCCCGGTCTGGCGCGGCGAGATGCCGACCGCGGCGCTGCGCTCGCTGCTGCCGATGCTCGGCGCGCAGTTGGCGCGCGACGACGCGGCGGCGTGGATCGTGCTGCCCGACGGCGACAAGCTCGCGCCGCAGGCCGCCGCCGCCGCGCTCGCCGCGCCCGATGCGCCGGCGTCGGTCGAGGTGCAGGTCTGCTTCCGCGACGCGGCGCAGGACCAGCAGCTCTCTGCGATCCTGCAGGGCGCGGGCTTCCAGCTCGACCCCGACGTGCTCGACACGTGGTTCAGCTCGGCGCTGTGGCCGCACAGCACGCTCGGCTGGCCCGACCCGGCGACGGCGCAGGTCGACGCCGGCCAGACGCCGCTCGGCGCATCCGGCGACCGGCCGTCGTCGCTGCAGGCGTACTACCCCGGCAGCTGCCTCGTCACCGGCCGCGACATCATCACGCTGTGGGTCGCGCGCATGGTCGTCACCGGGCTCTACAACCTCGGCGACGTGCCGTTCACCGACGTGTTCCTGCACGCCACGATCCTCGACGGCAAGGGCGAGCGCATGTCGAAGAGCAAGGGCAACGGCATCGACCCGCTCGACATCATCTCGCGCTACGGCGCCGACGCGCTGCGCTACGTCGTCTGCGAGCTGCAGACCGGCACGCAGGACATCCGCCTGCCGGTGCAGGCGATCTCGCCGTTCACCCAGCCCGGCGAGCCCGAGCGCCTGATCGACCTCGCCACCGCCAAGCCCGGCCCCTACCTCGGCACCTTCCTCGACCCCGAGACGAAGCAGCCGATGGACCTGATCGGCCAGTACGCCAAGGAAGGCATCACGGCGGCGAAGGCGACCAGCGACCGCTTCGCCGTCGGCGCGAACTTCGGCAACAAGCTGTTCAACGCCGCGCGCTTTGCGTTCCTCAACCTGACCGGCGCGGCGTTCCGGCCGCTCGATCCCGCGCAGCTGCCGCTGGAGGACCGCTGGATCCTGTCGCGCCTGTCCGCCGCGGTCGCCGCGGTCGACGGCCACCTCGCCGCCTACAACCCGTCGGCGGCGATCGGCGCGGCGCGCGACTTCTTCTGGAACGAGCTGTGCGACTGGCACCTGGAGATGGTCAAGCCGCGCTGCAAGGACGGCGCCGACCCGGCCCTGCGCGCGGTCGCCGAGCAGGTGCTCGCCGCCGTGCTCGACCAGACGCTCCGCCTGCTGCACCCGTTCGTGCCGTTCCTCACCGAGACGCTGTGGACGAAGCTGCGCGAGCTGGCGCCGGTGCGCGGCGTCACCGCGCCGTTCGCCGACGGCGAGCTGCTGGTGCGCGCGGCCTGGGCGTCGGCGCCGGCGGCGTGGCGCAGCGCCGCGGCCGAACGCGAGGTCGCGCTGATGCAGCAGTGGTGCGTCGCCATCCGCGAGACGCGCGCCCGCTACCAGGTCGCGCCGAAGGAGCGCCTCGTCGCCCGCTTCGCCGCCGACGGCGAACTCGCGGCGACGCTGCGCGCGGTCGCACCGCTGCTGGCGCACATGGCCGGCCTCGCCGAGGTGACCATCGCCGCCGACGCGCAGCGCACCAAGGACAGCGCGACCGTCGTGCTCGGCGCCGGCAAGTGCCACCTGCTCGGCGTCGTCGACCTGGAGAAGGAGAAGGCGAAGCTGCTGAAGGAGGCCGAGAAGCTGCGCGGCCAGATCGGCGGCATCGAGCGCAAGCTCGGCAACGAGGGCTTCGTCGCCAAGGCGCCGCCCGAGGTCATCGCGAAGGAGCGCGCGAACCTCGCCGCGCTGCAGGCGCAGCTCGCCGGCGTCGAGCAGAGCCTCGCCGACCTCGGCTGAGCGCCGAGCCGCGGCGCCAAGGCGGGCCGCGACGCTCGCCGCACGGGCCGGACCCTCGCCCGGCCGACGCCGCCGTCACTTCGGCGGCGGCTCGCCGTACAGCGACGCCATGTCGACGCGCCGCGGGCCCTTGTCGTCGCAGACCGAGAACTGGTCGGCGTACGTCGAGGCCGAGCCGAACTCGCCCTTCGTGTTGGTGGCGTAGAACTGGATCTGGAAGTTCAGCCGGCCCTTGGCGTCGCGCAGGCGTTTGATCTTGGTCAGGCGATCGACGCGCTGCACCGCCGCGAGGCAAGCGTCGGTCGGCGACTTGCCGAGCCCCATCTGCTGCACCAGGAAGCTGGCGCTGTTGATCAGGATGCTCGCCTCGCCGCGGCCGGTGCCGCCGCCGGTGCCGACGTCGTTGTCGCAGTAGTTGCCGCAACCGAGGATCGGCGAGTCGCCGAGGCGGCCGGCGAGCTTGAACGCGAGGCCAGACGTCGACGTGCACGAGCCGACGTCGCCGTTCGCCGCGACCGCGCCGAGGTGGATCGTGCCGGTCTTGTGCTTGTACTTGTCGAACCACTCCTTGCCGTGCTCGCCGTTCTCGTCGGGCGTGATCCAGTCGTCGATCGCCGAGCGCTTCTCCTTCCATTCGAGCCACTTCTTGCGCGCGGCCTCGGTCAGCAGGTTGACCTCGGGGAAGCCGTGCGCGCGGGCGAAGCGCAGCGCGCCCTCCCCCACCAGCAGCACGTGGTCGGTGTGGCGCATGACCTTCAACGCCACCTGCGCCGGGTTCTGGATGTTCTGCAGCGCCCCGACCGCCCCGCCGAGGCCGGACGGGCCGTCCATGACGCTCGCGTCGAGCTCGACGACGCCGTCCTCGTTGGGCAGGCCGCCGATGCCGACGCCGTCCTCCTCGGGATCGTCCTCGGACACCGACACGCCGGCGACGGCGGCGTCGACCGGACGCCAGCCCTCGGTCATCTTCTGCCACGCGATCTCGACGGACTTCAGGCCGTTGAAGCTGGAGATCGCGACCGGCGAGCGCAGGCGCAGGAACGCCGGCGCTCCGAGCGGCGCCGCGAGCGGCGCCATGAGGCCGCCGGCCGCCGCCGACGACAGGAATCCGCGACGAGTGAATTCGGACATGACGCGGCGCACTCTACGCCGCTCGCGCGGCCGCGGCCACGCCGCGTAGGCTCTGCGCCGTGACCGACCTCGAGCACGAACTGCGCCGCCACTTCGGCCACGCGGCGTTCCGCGGGCCGCAGCGCGCGATCGTCGAGCACCACCTCGCCGGCGGCTCGGCGCTGGTGCTGATGGCGACCGGCGAGGGCAAGTCGCTGTGCTACCAGCTGCCGGCACTCGTGCGCGACGGGCTGACGATCGTCGTCTCGCCGCTGATCGCACTGATGGACGACCAGGTCGCGGTGCTGCGGCAGAAGGGCCTGCCGGCCACGTGCATCCACAGCCAGGTCGAGCGCGCCGACCGCGAACGCCGCCTGGAACAGGCCGCGCGCGGCGAGATCAAGCTGCTGTACGTCACGCCCGAGCGCTTCGCCGTGCCGGGCTTTCTCGAAGCGGCGCGCACGCTGCACGTCACCGCGCTCGCGGTCGACGAGGCGCACTGCGTCAGCCACTGGGGCCACGACTTCCGCCCCGACTACTGCCGGCTCGGCGAGGTGCGCAAGGCGCTCGGCGACCCGCCGTGCCTGTGCCTCACCGCGACGGCGACGCCCGAGGTGCAGCAGGACATCCGCGACGTGCTGCGCCTTGGCGACGCGCCGCGCTTCCACACCGGCGTCGCGCGCGACAACCTGTTCCTTTCGGTCCACGACTGCGCCGACGGCGACGCCAAGTTCGCGCGGCTGCTGGCGTCGCTCGACCGCACCGGCGGCCCGGCGATCGTCTACTGCGCGCTGATCAAGGACCTGCTGGCGCTGGAGTCGCGGCTGCAACGGCAAGGGCTGCGGCCGCTCGTCTACCACGGCGACCTGTCGGCGCACGAGCGCAAGGCGCAGCAGCGCGCGTTCGTCGGCAGCCCCGACGCCTTGATGCTGGCGACCAACGCCTTCGGCATGGGCGTCGACAAGCCGGACATCCGCGCGATCGTGCACTGGCAGATGCCGCGCACGCTGGAGGCCTACTACCAGGAGGTCGGCCGCGCCGGCCGCGACGGCCAGGGCGCGTGCTGCGAGCTGCTGTACCACGGCGACGACGTCGCGATCCAACGCGACTTCGTCGAGTGGGCCAATCCCGGCGCCGACTTCGTGCGGCAGGTCGCCGCCCACCTGCAGGGCCTCGGCGACCGCGTGCACGCCGTCGACCTCGACGCGCTGCGCGCGACGTTCCTCGGCCGCAACCGCCGCGACGGCCGCGTCGAGACGGCGCTGCGGCTGCTGCGCAGCGGCGGCTGCACGACCGGCGAGATCGGCCGCGACCTCGCGCTCGTGCGCCTGCCGGACGACGACGAGCTCGCCGACTGGCTGCCCGACGACAAGCGCAAGAGCGACCTGATGGGCCTCTTGCGCATGGTGCGCTACGCGACCGAAGGCCTGTGCCGCAAGCGCACGATCCACGAGCACTTCGGCTTCGACGACCTGCAGGACGGCTGCGGCAGCTGCGACGTCTGCGCCGACGCCACGGCGTGGCAGGACGCGCGCCTGCCGCCGGCGCGGCCGCTGGCCGTCGGCGACGCTGCGTCCGCCGCCGCCGAGACCGACCGCGCGCCGACGCAGCGCGGCGACTGGCTCGACGTCGAGGGCCTCGGCCTGTGCTGCGTGCAGCGCGTGCATCGCCGCGGCGGCGGCTGGAGCGCCGACGTCGAGCGCGCCAGCGACCTGAGTTCGCACGCGATCGACCTGCGGAAACGTCGATGGCAGCGGCTGCAGCGCTGAACGCTGCGCCGCCTGCCCGGCCCGCCCGATGCGCATGTCGCACCCTGCTGCATCGCTGGAGTGGGCCTCGACAACAAGATCACGCGCGACGGGCTGGAGCACCGCTTCGCCAAGCGCCCCCCCGCCGGCGTCTGCTTCGCGCACATGCCGGTGCACGGCCTCGGCCATCCCGACGCCGAGGGCAGCCACCTGCGCCGCTACGCCAGCATCCTGCGCATTTTGCAGGAGCTCGACGGCCTGTCGTTCGCGAGCCTGCGGGCGCGCGAACGGTTCGGCCTGCCGTCGGCCGCGGCGACTGCTGGCGGCTGCCATTCGCCGACGGCGCGTTCGACGTCGTGCTGTGCAGCGAGGTGATCGAACACGTCGAGAACCCCGTCGAGACGATCCTCGAACTGCAGCGCGTCGCCCGCGTCGCGGTGATCCCGACGACCGAGGAAGTGCACCACGACCGCGCGCACATCGACGCCTACCTGTGGAAGCGGCCGGGCTGGCCGCACATGGAGCGCAACTTCTTCCACCCGGACGACCTGCGCGCCTGCCTGCCGACGGCGACGCTGCCACCGCAATGCGATCGCGAGCCCGAGGCCTCGGCGCCGCCACGCGCGGAGACGATGGCGTGGATCCTCGCCAACACGCAGGCCGAGGACCTGCGTCCGGGCCGCGTCGGCGTCGCCGCCGTGAACCCGGGGCCGGCGTTCGCGACGCAGGCGCGGCGCTGCGCCGACGCCGAGCTGCTGGCGCGGCGGCTCGACGTCACCGTGCCGCCCGGCGCGCGCGCGGCGCCGCCGCCCGCCGACGCGCCGAGCTCGCCGCCCGCGTCGCCGCGCTGCCACACGCCGCGGCGCTGCTGGGGTTGCGCGACCGGCTGTTCCTGTTCGACCGCGTGACGCAGGACGCGCTCGACCTGACGCAGCGCGAGCAGCAGAAGGGCTTCTGGCCCAACGACCAGCTGGAGCCGCGCGGCCCCGGCTTCTGCTGGCGCGCGACCGGCGACGACCCGTGGATCGTGACGCCGTGCCTGCAGCGGCGCATCCGCCGCGTCGTCGTCGACCTGCGCGTGCGCGCCGAGGGCCTGCCGGTCGATGCGCTGACTGGGCAGGTGTTCTGGAAGGGGCCGGCCGACGAGACGTTCACCGAGCCGTGCTCGGCGCGGTTCCGGCTCGTCAACGACGGCCAGCGGCGCGCGTACGAGGTCGACCTCGCCGCGGTCCCGGGTCTGCCCGACGAGGTGCAGTGGCTGCGGCTCGACCTCGCCGACGCGCCCTGCGAGATCGACCTGTGCGGCCTGCGCTTCGAAGGCTGAGCGCGCTACGCGCCGTCGCCGAGCGGCTCGATGCCCGGGCACGTCCGCGCGGCCAGCGCCCGCATCGCCGGGTCGTCGCGGATCTCGTCCCAGAACGGCCACGTCCTGCACTTCGCCGGCCGGTCCTCGTAGATCGAGCAGCCCGCCGGCCGGCCGTCCTGCAGGAACACGCAGCGGCCGCCGAGGCCTTCCTTGAGCCGCTCGCCGTCGGGCTGCAGGTAGCGCGAGCGGAACGCCGCCCCGTCCATGCCCAGGCGCGCCGCGATCGCCGCCGCCTCGGCTGCGGTCACGCGCACGAAGCCGCCGGGGATGGCGCAGCAGTTGCCCGACCGCCGGCACGACCACGTGAACGGGAAACCCTCGCCCGCCGCCACGGCGACCTCACCGGCGCGGCCGCCGGCGGCCGAACATCGAACTCCGCTGCACGCCGCCGGGCTTGCCCGGACGCGGTGGACCGGCGTCGGCCTCGGCCTCGCGCTCGCGCTGACGCAGGAAGGCCTCGACCTCGCGCTGCAGGTGCGCCGGGTCCTGGAAGCGGATCGCCGGGTCCTTGGCCATCATCTTCTCCAGGAAGTAGTGCAGCTGCGGCGACAGCGCGAGGTCGCGGATGCGTTCGCCCGACAGCGACTCCAGCAGCTGCTTGGCCAGCACCTCGTCGTTGGTCTCGCCCTCGAACGGCAGCGAGCCGGTGACGAGGTGGTACAGCGTCGCTCCGAGCGCGTAGATGTCGGCGCGCACGTCGAGCGCGCCGCTGCCGCGCGCCTGCTCGGGCGCGATGTAGTGCACGGTGCCGGCGGTCGTGTCGGCGTCGCCGCCGCCGGCGTCGCGCGGCACGGCGAAGCCGAGGTCGATCAGCACGGCGCCGCGCTCCTCGGACCACAGCACGTTGCCTGGCTTGACGTCGCGGTGCACGAGGCCGCGCTTGTGCAGTTCGCCGAGCGCGCCGGCGACGTCCTCGATCGCCTGCAACGCGGACGCCTCGTCGAGGCGGCCGTCGGCGGCGAGCACGTCCTGCAGGCTGCGGCCGGGCAGGCGCTCCATGGCGAGGAAGATCGTGCCGCCCTCCTTGGCGACCCGCAGACCCTGCACGAGGTGCGGGTGGCGCAGGTCCATCAGCAGGCGCGCTTCGCGGACGAAGCGGTCGACCTGCGCCGGGTCGGTCGCCAGTTCGGCGCGCAGCACCTTGAGCGCGACGTCGCGACGTTCGACCTTGTCGTAGGCCGCGAACACGCGCCCGACGCCGCCCTCGCCGAGCAGTTCGTGCACATCGTAGCGGGTCAGCACGGGGCGCGTGCCGGCCTCGGTCAGGCGCCATTGCCGCCACTGCTCCGCCGTGCAGACGCCGGCGGCGACGAGGTGCGCGACGGCGTCGCCCGACGCGAGCGCGGCCTTGGCCTGGGCCGCGGGCACGACCCCGCGATGCACGAGCAGCGCCAGCAGCTTGATGTCGTCGTTCACGGTGTCCAGGGGTCGCGAGCGGTGGCGGTCGGAGATTCGTTCGCAGCGGTCAAGTCCCCCTGGCATCGCGCCCGAAAGGACCATCCGTAACCAAGGGCCATACGTGAAGCATCCAGGCGCCGCGTTCGTCATCAAGTACTTCGACTTGATCGACGAGTTCATCAAGGTCCGCTGCAGCTCCGAGGAGCTGCTGCAGGACCTGCACGGCGCCCCGATCCACAACAAGGCCCACTACCGACGGCACGTCGTCCGCACCTGCGTGCCGACCTACGAGTCGGACGTGCTGCCGGCGGTCAAGCGCATGGACGACGGCTACGACGCCGAGGTCGTCGAGGAGCTGCTCTACCAGATCTGCATCGACGTCAATCCGTCGCTGGAGATCCACCAGGTCGCCATCCCGACCAACCAGGGCCCGAAGACCGCCGCCGAGGCCGACGACCCGTTCAGCGCCAAGGCCGGCAACGAAGCCGCGCGCCAGAGCCTCTACCGCCGCGTCGGCAACCTGGAGCGCAACCTGCGCCAGCAGATCATCGGCCAGGACGACGCGATCTCGACGCTGGTCCGCGCCGTCAAGAAGGCGGCCGTCGGCCTCAAGCGCCCGACGCAGCCGGTGGGCACCTACCTGCTGGTCGGCCGCACCGGCACCGGCAAGACCGAGCTGGCCAAGGCGATCGCCCGCAACCTGTTCGACGACCCGACGGCGATGATCCGCGTCGATTGCAGCGAGTACGCGCTGCCGCACGAGTACGCCAAGCTCATCGGCTCGCCCCCCGGCTACATCGGCCACAACGAGGGCGGCTTCCTGACCGAGGGCATCAAGAAGAAGCCGACCAGCGTCGTGCTGTTCGACGAGATCGAGAAGGCGCACTTCAAGGTGCACAACCTGCTGCTGCAGCTGCTCGACGAGGGCATCATCACCGACAGCAAGGGCCAGACGGTCTCGTTCCACCAGGCGCTGATCCTGATGACGAGCAACCTCGGCATCGAGAAGATCGAGGCCGTGCGCACGCGCATGGGCTTCTCGGCGGCGCACCGCCGGCAGAGCCTGAAGGACGTCGACCTGCGCGCCGTGACGCTGGAGGCGCTGCGCGAGGGCTTCCGGCCCGAGTTCGTCAACCGCATCGACGAGGTCGTGATGTTCAACAACCTCGACGAGAAGGTCTGCCAGCGCATCGCCGGCAACATGCTGCGCGAGGTCAGCGACCTGCTGAAGCGGCGCGGCATCACCACGACGTTCTCCCCCGGCGTGCGCATCCTGCTGGCCAAGCAGGGCTTCTCCGAGGAGTTCGGCGCCCGCGAGCTGCGCCGGCTGATCAAGCGCCGGATCGAGGACCCGCTGACGGAGCTGATCCTCGACCGCGACCTCGGCCCGGGCGCCGACCTCACCGTGCGCGTGCGCAACGGCGAGTACTCGTTCGCCTGCCGCGAGTCGACGGTCGGTTCGGCGCTGCACGCCTGACCGGCGGCGCGGCGGCGCCCGCCATGGACCGCGCCGCCCTGCAGCCGTAACGTGCCCGGCCGGCGGGGACACTCCGCCGCCCATCGATGCTGCTGTTCGTCGTCGCCGTCGCCGTCTCGCTGCTGTTCTCGTTCGTCTGCTCGCTCTGCGAGGCGGCGGTCCTCAGCGTCAGCGCCGCGCGCGTCGAACGGCTCGCGCAGGCCGGCAGCCGCGCCGGCCTGCTGCTGCGGCGGTTCCGCCAGGAACCGGACCGCGCCATCGCCGCGATCCTGATCCTCAACACGGTCGCCAACTCCGGCGGCGCCGCCATCGCCACCGCCGAGTTCGAGAACGCCTTCCCCGGCACGTCGCCGGCAGTCTTCGCCGCCCTGTTCGTCGTCACCGTGCTGACGATGACGGAGATCGTGCCGAAGACCATCGGCGTCGCCTACGCCAACGGGCTCGCCGTCCCGGTCGCGTACGTCGTGCATACGATGGCCGTCGCGCTGACGCCGGTGATCGTCGTAACGCGCATGATCAGCCGGCTGTTCACCCGCAAGCAGTCCGGCCACGCCGCCTCGCTGGAGGACATCCGCGTGCTGACGACGGTCGGCATGAGCCAGGGCGCGTTCGGCACGATCACCGCCGACCTGATCCACAACGCCACGCGCCTGCGCGACACCAAGGCGCGCGACGTGATGGTCGCGCGCGACCGCATCGCCTACCTGTCGGGCAGCGTGTCGACCGAGGAGAACCTGCTGCGGCTGCAGCGCAGCGGCCACAGCCGCCTGCCGTACACGCCCGACGGCGAGCTCGACCACGTGCTCGGCGTGATCATGGCGAAGGAACTGCTGCTGTCGCTGCGCGAGCGCGCCGAGCCGGCGTGGCAGGAGCTGCTGATCCCGCTGCTGGTCGTGCCGGAGACGGCCACGCTCAACCACGTGCTGCGGCGCTTCCAGAAGGCGCGGCGGCACCTCGCCATCGTCGTCGACGAGTACGGCAGCACGCGCGGCCTGATCACGCTGGAGGACGTGCTGGAGGAGATCGTCGGCGAGATCGAGGACGAGTCCGACACCGAGGACGCCAGCATGGTGCAGAAGGCCGACGGCAGCTGGCTGTGCCGCGGCACCGCCGAGCTCGCCATCGCCTGCGAGCGCGCCGGCGTGCCCGCGCCGGAGAGCGCCAGCGTGACGCTGTCCGGCTTCCTCGCCGAGCAGCTCGGCCACGTGCCGACCGCCGGCGACGTCGTCGACCACGGCGGCTTCCGCTTCCTCGTCACCAAGGCGAGCAACCGCCGCGCCGAGCGCGTGCTGCTGTCCCAGCTGGCGCCGCCGCCCGACGCGAACGAAGCCGCCGGCGGGGCGTGACGCGGCGCGATCGACCGTCCGTGGCGATCGCGCCGCCGGCGGCTCACCTGGCGTGCGCGTCGTCGCGCAGCTTCTTCCAGCCGTCGAACGCGCGCTGGGCGTTCTTCTCCTTGCCGAGCTTGGACTCCAGCGCGGCGTAGGCCTCGTCGGCAAGCGCGCCGTCCTTGTGCTTGGCGGCGTGGTTCAGCAGCTGGATCCAGTACGTCGGCGCCACGTCGGCGCTCGGCTTGCGGCCCGACTTGTGGATCGCGACCAGCGCCTCGGCGGTCTTCTCGGGGCCGGCCGTGCGCGCGGCCGCCATCGCCTCGGCGATCTCGGCGTCGACCATCTTGCCGGCGACCAGCGCCTTGTCGGCGTCGGTCAGCGCAACCGCGTCGGCGCGCGCCTGGATGTCGGCCGCCTTGATCAACCCGAGCTTGAGCTCGGCCAGGAACAGCTCGCGCCGCTCGGCCGGCGTCGCCTTGTCGCCCTTGGCCTTCAGCGCCGCGAGCGCCTTCGTGCTGGCGTGCGTCTCGGCGAACGCCGCGACGGTGCGCTGCGCCGGCTTGGTCAGCACGTTGCCGTCCGCGTCCATGAAGCACAGCGACGGGAACCCGCCGAAGCCCTTATCCTGGAGCAGCTTGGGGTACGGCTCGCCGTCGACGCGCGAGGTGTTGTGCAGGAAGAGGACGACGTCCTTGGCGAACTTCGGGAACTCGGGGTCGGAGAGCGGACCGCTCTCCAGCGCGTCACACGGGCCTCAACCCGCGTAGCTGCGCGTGAAGTACGTGAACAGCAGCTTGCCGTCCTTCTTCGCCTGCGCGCGCGCCTTGTCGTAGTCCATGACCCAGGGGGCCTTCTGGAACACGGGCTTGGCGAGCTTCTCGGCGCGCAGCTTGGTCAGCTGCTCCTGGCTCGGTTGTTGACGGTTCTGGGCCGGCAGCAGCGCACCGAGCAGCGCGGCCAACGGCAGGAAGTTGCGTATGGACATGGTGGCACGATGGTCGCGAGGAAACCGGCCGCCGTCGACCCTCGGCCGAAGGCGTTGCAGCGACGGGACGAATGCGGCGGCGCGCGCGGCCGGTCAATCCGCCGCCGGCGCGCGCAACCGTTCGAACACCGCGTCGGCGACCGCCGCCGGCAGGCCGGGCATCGCCCGCAGGTCGTCGCGGCTCGCCGCCTTCAGCGCCGACAGCGAGCCGAAGTGGCGCAGCAGCGCCTTGCGGCGGGTCGGCCCCACGCCCGGAACCTCGTCGAGCTCGCTGCCGATGCGACCGCGCGCCTGCCGGTGGTACGTGATGGCGAAGCGGTGCGCCTCGTCGCGCAGCGCGGCGAGCAGCAGTGTTTCCGGCGCGCCGTGCGGCAGCGGCCGCGGCAGTTCGTCGCCGGGCGCGAACACGCGTTCACCGCTCTCGGCGCGCGCGTCGCCGAGGCCCTTGAGCCGGCTCTTGGCGAGGCCGCAGACCTGCAGGTCGCCGTCGAGCGCCAACTCGGCGATCGCCTTCTGCGCCGCCGCCAATTGGCCCTTGCCGCCGTCGATGACCAGCAGGTCGGGCAGGTCCTCGTCGTCGCGCTCCAGGCACAGCTGCAGGCTGCGGCGCACGGCCTCCTGCATGGCGGCGAAGTCGTCGCCGGCGGCCGCGGCGCTGATGCGGAAGCGCCGGTAGTCGGCCTTGCTCGGCTGGCCGTCGACGAAGCACACGCGCGACGCGACGGTGTTGGTGCCCTGGATCGTCGACACGTCGAGGCAGTGCAGGCGCGCCGGCGGCTCGGGCAGCGCGAGCAGCGTCGCGAGCCGTTCGCCGGCGGCGCGGCGGCGGGCCTGCGCGTCGGCCTCGACGGCGTCCTGCAGCCGGGCGTTGCTCTCGGCCAGTTCGAGGTGGCGGCGTTTGTCGCCGCGCTGCGGCACGTGCAGTTCGACCTTGCCCCCGCGCTTGCCCTGCAGCCATTCCTGCAGGATGCCCGGCTCGGCCGGGGCCGTCGGCAGCAGCACCAGCGGCGGCACGTAGCGGTCGCCCTCGTACCAGCGCGCGAGCAGCTCGCCGAGCAGCAGGTCGTCGGGCAGTTCGCTGCGGAAGGCGAAGCGCTGGCAGCGCTCCAGCGCGCCGCCGCGGAACGACAGGAACGCCACCGCGACGTCGCTGCCGGTCCGGTGCACGCCGATCGCGTCCTCGTCGACGCCGCCGGGCACCACGGCCTGCGGCTCGGCGAAGCGCTGCAGCGCGTCGAGTTGTTCCTTCAACGTCTGCGCGCGCTCGAACTCCAGCGCTTCGGCGGCCTGCGACATGCGCTGGCGCAGGTCGGCGAGCACCGGGCCGACGTCGCCGCGCAGGAAACGCACCGAACGGTCGAGCAGCGCGTCGTACGCCGGCCGGTCGATCAGGCCGACGCAGGGCGCCGGGCAGCGGCCGATCTGGTGCTTGATGCACGGCCGCGTCCGGTTGGCGAAGACCGGGTCGCGGCAGTCGCGCAGCGGCACGACCTTGTGCAGCAGCCGCAGCGTGCGCCGCACGACCTTGGCCGACGCGAACGGCCCGAAGTACTGCGCGCCGTCGTCCTGCCGGCGGCGCACGAGGCGATACCACGGCCACGGCTCGCGGCGGTCGAGGCGCAGCAGCAGGAACGCCTTGTCGTCCTTCAGCTTCAGGTTGTACGGCGGCTGCCGCTTCTTGATCACCGTGTTCTCGAGCAGCAGCGCCTCCTGCTCAGTCGCGGTCGCGACGAACTCGACGTCGCGCGCGTCGTCGGCGAGGAACTGCAGCAGGAAGCGGCCGTCGCCGCCCGGCTTGCAGTAGCTGCGCACGCGCGCGCGCAGGTCCGCGGCCTTGCCGACGTAGAGCGCCTCGCCCTTGCCGTCGAGGAACGTGTAGACGCCGGGCCCGGTCGGGAAGCGCGCGACCTTGGCCACGATCTCCGGACGCATCTCGCCGCGCGCCATCGCCTGCTACAGCAGCTCCATGTCGAACTGCTCCAGCCGGTAGACCTCGTCACGGATGCGCGCGGCGAGCTCGAAGTCGAGGTTCTTCGCCGCCGCCATCATCTCCTCGCGCAGGCGCTTCGTGTGCGCCAGCAGCTCCTTGTGGTCGCCGAAGCGCGGTCGCGCCGGCACCTCGGCGGGCGCGTCGCCGCCGGCGGCCTTGCCGCGGCCGCGACCCTTGCCCTTCTTGCCCTTGCCCGGCGCCGGATCGCCGTCCTCGCCGGTCGCCTCCAGCAGCTCGCGCACCGGCTTGACGATCGTGCGCGGCGTGATGCCGTGCTCGGCGTTGTGGGCTTGCTGCCGCACGCGGCGGCGGTCCATCTCCGCCATCGCGCCCTGGATCGAGTCGGTGCGCTTGTCGGCGTACAGCACGACGCGGCCCTCGGCGTTGCGCGCGGCGCGCCCGCAGGTCTGGATCAGCGACGTCTTGCTGCGCAGGTAACCTTCCTTGTCGGCGTCGAGGACGGCGACGAGCGCGACCTCGGGGATGTCGAGGCCCTCGCGCAGCAGGTTGATGCCGACCAGCACGTCGAACACGCCCAGGCGCAGGTCGCGGATCAGCGCCGTGCGCTCCAGGCTGTCGATGTCGCTGTGCAGGTAGCGCACCTTGATGCCGAGGTCGCGCAGGTAGTCGGTCAGCTCCTCGGCCGAGCGCTTGGTCAGCGTGGTGATCAGCACGCGCTCCTTCCTCGCGATGTGCTTGCGCGCCTCGCCGACGACGTCGTCGACCTGGCCCTTGGCCGGGCGCACCTCGACCGGCGGGTCGACGAGGCCGGTCGGCCGCACGACGAGCTCGACGATCCGGTCCTCGCTGCGCTGCAGCTCGTACGCCGCCGGCGTCGCCGAGACGTACAGCACCTGCCGCTGCAGCGCCTCGAACTCGTCGAACTTGAGCGGCCGGTTGTCGAGCGCGCTCGGCAGGCGGAAGCCGAAGTCGACCAGCGTCTGCTTGCGCGCGCGGTCGCCGCGGTACATGCCGCCGGCCTGCGGCATCGCCACGTGCGACTCGTCGACGACCAGCAGCCAGTCGTCCGGGAAGTAGTGCAACAGCGTCGCCGGCGGCTGGCCCGGCGTGCGGCCGTCGAGGTGGCGGCTGTAGTTCTCGATGCCCTGGCATATGCCGGTCGCGCGCAGCATCTCCAGGTCGTGGCGGCAGCGCTGGCCGAGGCGCTGGGCCTCCAGCAGCTTGCGCTTGCCCTCCAGCTCGGCGAGCCGGGCCTCCAGCTCCTGCTCGATCGACGCGCAGGCGCGCTTGAGCTGGTCGCCGGTCGCGACGTACTGGGTCGTCGGGTAGATCGTCACCTGCTCCAGCGTCTCCAGCACCTCGCCGCGCAGCGGGTCGATGGCGACCAGCGCCTCGATCTCCTCGCCCCACATCTCGACGCGGATGGCGCGCGCGTCCTCGTACGACGGGTAGACCTCGACCACGTCGCCGCGGACGCGGAAGCGGCCCGGCTGGAAGTCGTAGTTGTCGCGCACGAACTGGATCGCCGTCAGGTTGCGCAGCAGCACGTCGCGGTCGATGCGCTGGCCGCGCTGCAGCGACACCGACAGCTCGCGGTACGTCTCCGGCGAGCCGAGGCCGTAGATGCAGCTGATCGAGGCGACGATCAGCACGTCGCGGCGGTCCATCAGCGAGCGCGTCGCCGAGTTGCGCATGCGCTCGATCGCCTCGTTGACCAGCGCGTCCTTCTCGATGTACGTGTCCGTCGTCGGCACGTACGCCTCGGGCTGGAAGTAGTCGTAGTAGCTGACGAAGTACTCGATCGCGTTCTGCGGGAAGAACGCCTTGAACTCGGCGTACAGCTGCGCTGCGAGCGTCTTGTTGGGCGCCAGCACGAGCGTCGGCCGCTGCACCTGCTCGACCACCTTGGCGACGGTGAAGGTCTTGCCCGAGCCGGTTACGCCGAGCAGCGTGCTCGCCTTGGCCCCGCCGGCGATCCAAGTCGACAACTGCGCGATCGCGCCGGGCTGGTCGCCGGCGGGCTGCATGTCGGTGTGCATGCGGAAGCGCATGGCGGCAGTGTTACGGCATGCGCGGCTGGCGCGCGACAGGGCGCGCGGCCGGCGAACCGCGCAGGCCGCGCGCCGTTGACCCCCTTTCGCCCCACCCGTACCCTCCGCCGCCGCCCGCTTTCCCTCCGTCCGACAGGACCCCGCCGTGACCCAACGCTCTTCCCGTGCGTCCCGTTCCTCGTCCTCGCGCGCCGCGCGCGAACGCGCCGACGGCCGCGTCGACGTCGCCTGCCCGCAGTGCGGCGCGCAGTACCGGGTGACCAAGGAAGCGCTGGAGGAGAAGCTGGAGTGCGGCGACTGCCACCGCGTCTTCTTCCCGAAGACGACGGCCGGCAAGCGCGTCGCCCCGCCCGACTACACCAAGACCTACGTCGGCGTCGGCGTCGGCGTGGTGGTGCTGATCGCCCTGATGGTGCTGACGCGCGGCGGCGGCGGCAGCGAGGCGCCGAAGCCGAAGCCCGTCGCCGCGGCCCCGGCGCCGTCGGCCTCGCGCGGCAACCACCCGCGGACGGCGATGGCGTTGAAGTGGGCGCAGGCGGTCGCCAGCGGCAACCAGCTGATCCTGACCACGCACAGCGACCTGCCCGCGCTCGGCAAGGCGATGCAGCTCGCCGACACCGGCAACGACGCCGTGCTGGCGGCGCTGGTCGCGAACGACGCGACGCGGTTCCTGCGCGAACTGGACTGCGGTTCGGCGGAGCTGGCGAGCGACGCTGACATGACGGCGTCGACCGGCACCGCGATGCTCTACGTGACACCGAAGAGCGGCGACGACACCTACATCAGCCGCTTCCGCGGCGAGCTCGCGGCGTCGTTCCGCATGGACGGCGACCAGCTGAAGGTCACCGGCCTGACGGTGAAGACGCCGCCCGAGCGCAACCCGAAGAAGCCCGACCCCAACCGCCCCGGCAGCTTCAAGCCGAACACCGACATCGCTGCGCCCAAGGCCGTCGAGACCGTCGTCGGCGGCGAGAAGCGCGTGATCATGGAGTCGGAGCCGGCGGCCGTGCCGCACTGGCGCGAGGCCACGCCCGAGCTGCAGAAGAAGGCCGACGAGGTCGTCGCCATGCTGCTGCAGAGCGCCTCGCCCGACGCGCCCGGCAACCTGTTCAACAAGGCGACGATGACGGTGCGCTCACTGGACGAGAAGAAGGCCGCCGTGCCGCGCGTGCTCAACGCCATGTACGAGCTGTACGGCGACGTCATGGGCAACAACCTCAAGCTGAGCCAGCTCGACCGCGCGCTGCGCGGCTGGACCGGCGGCGGCGTCAACTACGACGCGACCGACTCGACCGACCCGGCGCGCGACAAGAAGGAGCGCGAGGCGGCGGTGCGCCGCTGGTTCGCCTTCTGGTACCGCTACGCCAACGGCGAACTCAAGGAGTTCATCGAGAGCGACGAGAGCCTCGACAAGCCCGTCGCGCCGGCGAAGAAGTGACCGGCGCCGCCGGAACGCCGACCCCCGCATCCCCCACCAACGAGGATCCCCGCCGATGACCGTCTACCAGATCGCGTGCGACAACTGCGGCGCGAAGTACAAGCTGCCTGAGACCTTCACGGGCAAGCAGGCCAAGTGCCAGAAGTGCGGCAGCGTGATCGAGGTCCAGAAGCAGCGCGAGGCCGCCAGCGCCGCGGCCGCCGCTCCGGCGGCCAAGCCCGCCGCCGCCGCCCGCCCCGCCGTCGACCGCAGCAAGCCGGCGGCGGCCGAAGCCGGCAAGCCGGCGGCGGCGCGCCCGGCGCGCGCCGGCAAGGCCGACGACGGCGCCGACGGCGGCAAGAAGGCCCGTGGCGAGCGCGAGACGAAGAAGGCCAACACCATGCCGATCACGCTCGCGGCCGTCGGCCTGCTCGCGGTCGCCGGCGCCGCGTTCTTCCTGGTCGGCGGCAAGGACAAGCCGGCGGAGACGCCGAAGCCGGCCGAACCGGCGAAGCAGGAACAAGCCAAGGCCGAGGCCCCGAAGGCGGAAGCGCCGAAGCCCGAGGCGCCGAAGGCCGAAGCCCCGAAGGGTGATGCGCCGAAGGCCGAGGCCCCGGCCGCCACGCCGCCGACCGGCGAGCCGGCGAAGGCGGAGCCGCCCGCCGCCGCCGCGACCCCGGCCGTGCCCGAAGACCCGACACGGCCGAAGAAGCCGTGGGAGCGCATGCGCAACGCGCCGGCGTCGATCGCCGAGGTCGCCGACCCGAAGAGCTACGGCGACGTGCCGTGGCCGCCGGGCATCGACGACGCCGCGAAGGGCAAGCTGCGCGAACTCGCCGCGGAAGCGGCCGGCGACGGCATCCGCAGCACGCGCGCCAAGAACGAACTGCAGAAGGCCGGCTGGCCGGCGATCTTCGCCCTCGTCGAGCAACTGCAGAAGCTCGACTACAAGCAGGCCGAGCCGTCGATGGTCGGCTTCGACCTCAACAAGCTGCTGGAGACGATCACCGGCGGCGTCAACCTGCGCTACGAGCCGGTCGACGCCGGCGAGTCGATCCCCGCGGCCAAGGCCGAGTGGAACACGCGCACGGTCAAGGGCTGGATCGAATTCGCCGGCCGAAGCGTCGACCAGGAGGCCTACGACAAGGCCCGCGCCGAGCGCCTGAAGAAGGCCGGCGGCGCCGACAAGTGACCGTCGCGGCGGCGGCGGCGGGCGACGCTATGCTGTTCGCCCCCGCATGACCGACATCGCCGCCGAACTCACCCCCCGCGAGATCACGCGCCGGCTCGACGAGTACATCGTCGGCCAGCAGAAGGCCAAGCGGGCGGTCGCCGTGGCGCTGCGCAACCGCTGGCGCCGCCGGCAGCTCGGCGCCGAACTGGCCGCCGACGTCTACCCCAAGAACATCTTGATGATGGGGCCGACGGGCGTCGGCAAGACCGAGATCGCCCGCCGGCTGGCGACGCTCGCGCGCGCGCCGTTCGTCAAGGTCGAGGCGACCAAGTACAGCGAGGTCGGCTACCACGGCCGCGACGTCGAATCGATGGTGCGCGACCTCGTCGACGCCGCCGTGCAGCTGGTGCGGACCGAGAAGCTGAAGGAGGTCGAGGGCCGCGCGGCCGCCGCCGCCGAGGAACGGCTGTGGCACGCCGTGCAGGAGGCCGCCGGACTCGCCGACTACCAGGACCCGCGCGGCTTCGGCGCCGCGCCATGGCGGCGCGAACCGGCGCTCGGCGCGATCGACCCGGCGGCGCTGCCGTCGCCCGACGAACTCGCCGCCCGCGAGCGCGAGCGGCAGCAGCTGCGCGCCGACCTCGCCGCCCGGCGCTTCGAGGACCGCACGGTCGAGGTGCAGGTGCGCGACACGCGCACGCCGACGCTGTCGGTCATGGGCCCGCAGGGCAACGAGACGATGGGCATCGACACCCAGGCGCTGCAGGAGCTGTGGGGCCGTTCGTCGGGGCCCAAGCACAAGGTGCGCAAGCTGACGATCGGCGAGGCGCGGCAGATCCTGCACGAGGAGGAGGCCGACAAGCTGCTCGACATGGACGCGATCGTCCAGGAGGCGATCGACCGCGCGCAGAACGACGGCATCGTCTTCGTCGACGAGATCGACAAGATCGTCAGCAACGGCGGCGCCGACGGCCCCGACGTCTCGCGCGAGGGCGTGCAGCGCGACCTGCTGTCCGTCGTCGAGGGTTGCGCGGTGTACACGCGCTACGGCCACGTGCGCAGCGACCACATGCTGTTCCTCGCCGCCGGCGCGTTCCACTTCCACAAGCCGAGCGAGCTGATCCCCGAGCTGCAGGGCCGCTTCCCGGTGCGCGTCGCGCTGACCTCGCTGACCGAAGCTGACTTCGTGCGCATCCTGACCGAGCCGAAGAACGCGCTGGCGCGCCAGTACGTGGCGCTGTTCAAGACCGAGGGCGTCGAGCTGACCTTCACGCCCGAAGGCGTGCAGAAGCTGGCGGCGATCGCCTTCAAGGCCAACAAGACGACGCAGGACATCGGCGCGCGCCGCCTGATGACGATCCTGGAGAAGTGCCTGGAAGACCTGTCGTTCGACGCCAACGAGAAGCGCGGCCAGAAGATCGTCGTCGACGGCAAGCTCGTCGAGCAGCGCCTGGGCGACGCCGGCGACGACGCCGACCTGATCCCCTACCGCTTGTGACCGGCGGCGCGCGGCGCGCGCGTCAGCCGAAGCGCCGCAGCAGCGCCGCCACCATCGCCGGCGCCGCCGCCGGGCCGTGGCGGAAGAACAGCGATGGCTCGACGAGTTCGAGCTCGGTCAGCACGCAACCGCCGGCGTCGTCCCACAGGAAGTCCGTGCGGCCGTAGAGCAGCCGGCCGAACCGCCGTTCGACGGCGGCCATCGCGCGCTCGGCGAGCGCGCGTTCGGCCGGCGTCGGCGCGTACGGCGCGTCCTTGGCGCCGAAGTCGTCCTGCACGCGGTAGTCGCCGGGCACGGGCACCTTGCGCACGCAGTGCGTGATCGCGCCGTCGACGAAGATCGCCGACCACTCGCCGCGCGCCAGCACCGCCGGCAGGAACGGCTGCAGCATCAGGTCCTCGTGCGGCAGCAGCCGGTCGACGTGCGCTTGCGCCCGCCGCAGGCCTTCGCCGGCGCCGGCGAAGCGCAGCGTCTCGCGCGCCGTCGCGCCGACGCACGGCTTGAGGAAGCCCTCACGCCAGCCGGCGGCGCGGACGAGCGCGGCGACGTCGGGGCATTCGCCGCGGCCGAGCCAGTGCGTCGGCGCCAGCGGCACGCCATCGCGCTGCAGGTCGCGCAGGTAGGACTTGTGCGTGTTCCAGGCGACGACCGGTTCGGGGTTGCACAACGGGGCCACCGCCGCGACGGCGGCCGCCCAGGCGCGGAAGGCCGGCAGGTGGTCCTGGTAGTCCCACGTCGTCCGGATCAGCACGGCGTCGAACCGCCGCCAGTCGACCGCAGGGTCGTTCCAGACCGGTTGTTCGAAGGCGACGCCTGCGCCCGCCAGGGCCGCGTGCAGGGCGCGGTCGTCGACCTCCCAGGTCGGCAGATCGGCACGGGTGGCGAGCGCCAGCAGCATCGGCCGCAGCATGCCGAACGGCGACGCGCCCCGCAAAGCCACCGGGTCGGCTGGCGGGCCGGGCCGAGGTGCGTAGACTGCCGCGCCGTGTCCATGCCCCCCGACATGCAGGTGCTCTTCCGCGGCAAGGCGACGATGCTGCGCGAGATCGCCGCAACGCTGACCGCGGGCGGCATCCGCGTCGTCACGGGGGCGATCCCCAGCCGCTGAGAACCGCACGGCTGGCTCGCGGTCGCGGGCGCCGACGCGGAACGCGCCATGAGCCTCCACCGTCGCCACCTCGAAGAGATGACGCGTCGCCAGGGCCTGCCGGTGCGCGACGTCGTCGTCGATCTCGACGCGGCGACGACGCAGTGCCCGGCGTGCCTGACGACCTTCTGTCCGACCGGCGTCGAGCGCTGCCCCGACTGCGGCCTGAGGTTGCGCTGATGCAGCGCGCCGCCGCTGCGGCGACGACCGCGCTCGCGCTCGCCCTCGCGCTGGCCGCGCAGGCGCCGCCCGCGCCGGCTTCGAACGCGCTGGCGCACGACGTGCCGGTGCGCGGCGCGCACGCGTACGAACGCACGACCGAGCAGTTCGAAGTGGGATCGCCGAATCCGCGCCTGCGCCTCGACTGGCTGCTGCAGGACCGCAACGGCGTCAACCCGCATGCCTGGCGCTGGCTCGCCGTCGCCGCGGGCGAGCCGCCGGCCGGCTTCGAGCAGCCCGAGTTCGACGACGCGGCGTGGCCGCTCGGCCAGGGCGAGTTCGGCGACCAGGACGAGAAGCGCGCCACGGACGCGCGGCAGCGCACCGCGTGGCGCACGCCGACGCTGTGCCTGCGAACCCGCCTCGAAGGCGGCGGCAAGAAGCCGCGCGCGCTGCTGTTCCGCGTCGACCACGACGACGGCATCCGCGTCTGGCTCAATGGCAAGCAGGTCGTCGCCGACGACGGCTACGGCCGCGGCCGCTGGTACGTCGTCGCCGGCAAGGCGCTGGACGCCTGGCAAGGCGGCGGCAACACGCTCGCCGTGCGCTGCAACCAGATCGGCGGCGCGCAGTACCTCGACGTCGCGATGGCAGCCGTCGCCAACCTGCCGGCGGGCGCCAAGTCGGCCGATGACCTGCTGCGCGCGATGCGCGAGGAACAGCAGCAGGGCAACGCGCTGCGCGAGCAGTTCTGCGGACCGATCCGGCCGCCGGCGGTGCTGCTGCACGGCGAACTCGACGGCGCCGCGCAGTTCGTCAAGTTGCCGCCGACCGACCTGCGCGACCTCGGCTTCTGGGCGGCGATGGACCTGCGCCAGGGACTCGCCGGCGGCCCGGTCGACGCCGAGATCGGCCGCGTGTGGCGGCTGGGCGACCTGCGGCTGCGCGGCACGGCCGGCGCGGTCGGCGCCGACGGCTGGCAGACGCTCGACCTCGCGGTCCGCCACGAAGCCGCGCTCGAACTGCGCGGCGAGTCGCAGCGCTTCGTCGACGCGTACGTGCGCCGCGAGTGCGTCCTCGGCATCGACGCGCGCCTGCAGGTGCGCCGCCGCATCGACCACAAGGACGGCCGCGCCCGCGTCGTCGAGTTCACCGCCGCGCTGGCGGGCAAGCTGCTGCGCGGGAAGGACCTGCGCGACGTCGCCGGCGCGATCGAGCAACGCGAGACGTGGCGGCACAAGGAAGTGCGCGACGGCCAGGACGCGCGCTTCCGCGGCGACGTGAACGCGGCCTTGCAGAAGGGCACGGCGCGGCTGCGCGAGCTGCTGAAGAACCCCGACGGCGGCGACACGTCGCCGCAGCCCGACGACGGCCCCAACAGCTTCCACAGCGGCCGGCTGGCGCTCGGCCTGCTGGCGCTCGTCAAGGGCGGCGTGCCCAAGGACGACGAGGTCGTGCAGAAGGGCCTCGCGTCGCTGCGCAAGCGCACGCTGATCGACACCTACTCGCTCGGCAACGCGCTGATGCTGATGCACGCGCTGCACGGCCGCGCGCGCGGCGTCGAAGGCCTCGGCAGTGGTTCCGGCAGTGGTTCTGGCAGTGGTTCCGGCAGTGGCGCGGGCAATGGCGCCGGCAACGCGGCGGCGGCCGCGCTGCCGCCGCTGCCGGCCGACGACCTCGCGCTGGTGCGCAAGTGGACCGAGCGCCTGCTCGGCAACCTCGACACGCGCGGCGACCCGACGCAGCTGCTGCGCTTCAACTACACCGCCGACGACCGCTTCGACAACTCGGTCAACCAGTACGGCCTGCTCGGCATGCACGCCGCCGAGCAGTGCGGCATGGCGCTGCCGCCGACGGCGTGGCAGGCGGCAGCCAACCACCTGCTGGCGTCGCAGACCGAGGGCGGCGAGAAGATGATCGTCGACCTCACCGACTTCCGCACCCTGCGCGAGATGCTCGGCGACACCGGCTTCGCGCCGACCGGCACGCGCCCGACGGCGCGGGTCCGCGGTTGGAGCTACGAGGAAGGCCGCGCCAACGGCGAGGTCGCCCCGACCTGGGGCGGCATGGTGTGCGCGGGCATCACCGGCCTCGCCATCTGCGAGGCGAGGCTGCTGGCGCAGGACGGCGGCAAGCGCGGCAAGACGCTGGTCGAGATCCGGCGCGCGCGCGAGGACGGCTTCGCGTGGCTCGCCAAGCACCTCACCGTGCGGCACCAGCCCGGCGACCTGCACCGCCAGCAGCACTGGCTCTACTACTACCTGTACGGGCTGGAACGCGCGGCCATGCTGTCGAACGTGGCGCTGATCCAGGGCCGCGACTGGTACTTCGAGGGGGCGACGGTGCTGATCCTGTCGCAGCAGCCCGACGGCGGTTGGCCGGGCCAGCCGCACCACGAGTCGGAGGCGATCTACCGCGACGCCATGGCGATCCTCTTCCTCAAGCAGAGCACGGCGGCGGTCGCGCCGATCACCGGCAAATGACCGCGCGCCATCGCTCGCCCGCCGCGCCGGTGCTGGCCATCGCGCTGGCCTTCGCCGGCTGCGCCGCCGCGCCCGACGCCGGCTCCGACGCGCCGGCATGGCGCGAGCTGTTCGACGGCAAGGAACTCGGCGGCTTCGCCGTCACCGACTTCGGCGGCCAGGGCGAGGTCGCCGTGCAGGACGGCCGCTTGCTGCTCGGCATGGGCAGTCCGCTGACCGGCGTCACCTGGACCGGCGCGACGCCCGCCGGCAGCTACGAACTGGAAGTCGTCGCCGCGCGGCTCGACGGCGGCGACTTCTTCTGCGGCCTGACGTTCCCGGTCGGGCAAGACCACCTGACGCTGGTGCTCGGCGGCTGGGGCGGCTCGTTGTGCGGCCTTTCGAGCCTCGACGGCAACGACGCGGCGCACAACGACACGCGCTGCCTGCGGCAGTTCCCCGATGGCAAGGAATGCACCGTCCGCGTGGCCGTCGCCCCCGACCGCGTCGAGGCCACGCTCGACGGCCAGCCGCTGTGCCGGATCGACCCGCGGCGGCACCGCCTCGGCCTGCGGCCTGAGGTCGCGCTGAGCCGCCCGCTCGGCCTCGCCAGCTTCCACACCGTCGCGGCGGTGCGATCGGTGCGCTGGCGTCCCCTGGCGGTCGCGGCCGGCCAACCGTAGCCGGCGGCGGCCGCGCTTGCGGCCGAGCGGAGGCGCGGCAGCCGCACGACGGCCCGTTCCTTCCATGGATGCGCCATGCCATGCGCGCAACCGTCGGCTATCTTCTCCCTGCTGCCTCCTCGGTTCCCCCTCCACCACCCATGACCAAGACCTCGTGCCTCGTGCTCGCGGTTGCCGCCGTCTGCGGCGACCTGTTCGCGCAGTCGAACGAACGCGGTGTCGGCTACGACGCCGCCCTCGCCAACATCAGCAGCGCCACCTACTACGGCCGCCGTGGCGCGGCCTACCCGGGCGGCGAGATCGGCATCGCCTTCCAGAACCAGCTCTGCAATCCGGGCTCCGTTCCGGTCGAGTGGCGCTCGCCGGGCGGCAGCATCGGCAGCCAGATCCTGACCGACCACCCGAAGTTCGGTTTCCTGGTCGCGCGCGAAGTCGACGGCCGCCTCGTGCAGATCTCCGACTGGAGCTACTGCAAGCACGCGTTCCTGTCGCTGAACAGCGCGTCAGTCTCGCCGTGCCTCGGCGGCTGCGTGCAGCCGCCCGCCGGCAGCGCGCAACTCGGCGTCAAGTGCTCCGACATCTACAGCGCCAGCAACAACGCTTCGCGCACCTACCTCGGCCCGCCCGCCGAGATCAACCCGTGGCTGGGCACGTGGCCGGCGCTCGGCAGCTACTTCGACGTCGGCGAGGCCGCCGGCACGGCCGACAGCCTGCGCAGCCTGAGCACGTCGGGCTTCGACGCGGTGAAGAACCGCGTCACGATCCGCGAGGCCGACATCGTCGGCGGCGTGAGCGCGGGCATGTACTTCCAGATCCACGTCATCGTCGAGGGTGAGCGGGTCGAGAACCGCGGCAACAACATCATGTCGCGGCCGTTCACGCTGACGCGCACCAGCACGTCGTGGACGACCGGCACGACCGGCACGGCGTCGTTCGGCACGATCATGAACCGCTGGCCGGGCGCGACGATCACCGAGGGCAGCAACGGCGGCACCGGCACGCTGAACGACGCCGACGGCCGCTTCGCAGTCGCCGTCAAGGTCACCGGCCCGACCAACGGCCTGTGGCACTACGAGTACTGCGTCCACAACATCGACAACCACCGCGGCGGCGCGACGTTCAGCCTGCCGGTCTGCCCGACCGGACGGGTGCTCAACATCGGCTTCCGCGACATCGACACCAACGCGCTGAACGACTGGACGTCGAGCGTCGCCAACGGCCGCATCACGTGGTCGGCGCCGTCCACGAACCCGCAGAACTGGAACACGCTCTACAACTTCTGGTTCGACAGCGACGTCGCGCCGGGCGCGGGCGTGGCGCAGATCGACCAGGCGCGCATCGGCCCGGGCGCGCTCGCGGTGGACGTCAACACGACCGCCCCGACGCTGCAGCCCGCCGTGTACCTCGGCGCCGGCTGCGGCAGCCCGAACTCGACGCTCGCCGTCAACGGCGTGCCGTCGGCGGGCAACGCCGGCTTCGCGCTCGACATGACGAGCGCGCCGAACACGTACGTGCTGCTGGCCTACAGCGCCGCGAGCGGCAACACGCCGCTGGCCGCGGGCTGCAACGCCTACATCGACCTCGGCGCCTACGACGTCGCGGGCCTCTTCCTGACCAACGCGTCGGGCAATGCGTCGGTGGGCCTGCCGATCCCCGCCGGCCTGTCGCCGACGTCGCTGACGTTCCAGGGCGCGCCGTTCGTGCCGAACCCGCCCGTGCTCGGACTCGTCAGCCTGACCAACGGCCTGACGCTGCGCCTGGCCTCGCTCGGCTGCCAGTGAGCCCGGCGTCCGCGCCCTGACGCGGACCGTCCGCCGCCCCGCGAGGCCACGCGCCGCGCGGGGCGGCGTCGTTTCCGGGCTGCGCCGCCGGGAGCGCGGCGACCGGCCGGCTCACCGGCGCGACAGGTTGCGCCGCTGCCGCGCGCGCTCGGCCGCCAACTGCGCCGCCGTCGGCGCCGCCGCCCCGGCCTGCAGGTGGCGCGCGAGCGTGCGGATCGTCGGGAAGCGGAACAGGTCGGTGACCGCCAGTTCGACGCCGAGCTTCTGCACGATCTCGCGGTGCACGCGCACGGCCAGGATGCTGTGGCCGCCGCTGTCGAAGAAGTTGTCCTCGACGCCGACGGCCTCGGTGCCGAGCGCAGCCCGCCAGATCGCGAGGATCGCGCTCTCGACGTCGTCGCCGGCGGCGACCACGGCGCGCGCACCGGCCGCCACCGCCTCGGGCGCGGGCAGCGCCTTGCGGTCGACCTTGAGGTTGGGCGTGCGCGGCAGGTCCGGCAGCGCCACGAAGAAGCCCGGCACCATGAAGTCGGGCAGCGCCGCGCGCAGGCAGGCCCGCAGGTCGTCGGCCGACGGCGCCGGGTTGCGGGCGACGTAGTACGCGACGAGGCGGACCTCGTCGCCGTCGCGGCGCGCGACGACCACGCCTTCGCGCACGCCGGCGTGCCGCTGCAGCACGGCTTCGATCTCGCCGAGTTCGATGCGGAAGCCGCGCACCTTGACCTGGTGGTCCTTGCGGCCGAGGTACTCCAGTACGCCGTCGGCGCGCCAGCGGGCGAGGTCGCCGGTGCCGTAGACGCGGCCGCCAAACACGAACGGATCGGGCCGGAAGCGCTCCTCGGTCAGTTCGGGCCGGCGGAAGTAGCCGGCGGTCACGCCCGCGCCGCCGATCCACAGTTCGCCCACGCTGCCGGGCGGCACGGGCTGCAGGTTGGCGTCGAGCACGTAGCAGCGCTGGTTGGCGAGCGGACGGCCGATCGGCACCGGCTCCTCGTCGCCGACCACCATCGTCGTCGACCACACCGTCGTCTCGGTCGGGCCGTAGACGTCGTGCACCACGGGTCCCAGCGCGCGCAGCTGGCGCGCCAGCGCGCCAGACAGCGCCTCGCCGCCGAGAAGCAGCGCGCGCAGCGAACGCAGCGCCGGCGCCGCCGCCGGATCGACCAGCAGCATCGCCGCCATCGACGGCGTGCACTGGAAGTGGCTGACCGCGTGCGCGCGCAGCAGCTGCGGGATCGTCTCGGGCGCGGCCGCCGCCGGCGCGGCGCACGCCGCCGCCTGCGCCGCCGCGGTCGCCGCATCGCAGCGGCGCTTGACCTCCAGCAGCTTCGGCAGGCTGTGCATGACGACGTCGCTCGGGATGCCGAAGTCGACGAGGCAGGCGAGCTCGTCGACCTGCATGGCGCGCAGGCGGTCGACGATGGCGACGCAGTGCTCGGGCGTGCCGAACAGGCCGCTGGTGCGGTAGTAGCGCTCGAACGAGAAGTCGAGCAGCGCGTCGAAGTCGGCCGGCGTCAGGCCGCCGTTGAGCAGCGCGTCGAGTTCGCCGGGGTTGTCGACGCGGTTCTTGAAGGCCGGGAACGACCACGCCGCCTGCTTGACGAGGTCGAGGCTGCTGCGCAGGTAGCCCTTCATCGGCTCCTTGACCACCGACCGCACGTGCTCGTCGCTGTCGCCGACGAACGTGTGCAGCATCAGCGTGACCTTGCCCTCGCCCGGGTGGCCGGCCTCGCGCCACGCCGTGCGATAGATCGCCAGCTTCGCGGTCAGTTCCTCCAGGCTCTGGCCGAGCAGGTGCGTCAGCACGTAGCTGCCCGACGCGCCGGCGAGCCGGTACGTCTCCGGGTTGCCGGCGATCGTCACCCACGACGGCAGTTCCTTCTGCAGCGGCCGCGGCAGCGTGCGGATGGCGTGCGGCTTGCCGTCGGGCCCGGGGAACTCGATCGCCTCGCCGCGCCAGAGCGCCTGCACCTGCCGCATGGCGGTGACGAGGCCGTTCTTGCGGTCGGCGAAGGTCTCCGGCCGCAGCACGAAGTCGCGCGCGTGCCAGCCGGCGGCGAAGGCGATGCCGACGCGGCCGTGCGACAGGTTGTCGACCAGCGCCCAGTCCTCGGCGACGCGGATCGGGTGGTGCAGCGTCACGACGCACGAGCCGGCGCGGATGGCGACGTGCTGCGTGATCGTCGCCAGCGCCGCGCTCGCCACCGCCGGGTTGGGGTACAGGCCGCCGAAGGCGTGGAAGTGGCGCTCCGGCGTCCACACCGCCTCGAAGCCGTGCGCGTCGGCGAAGCGCGCGCCGTCCAGCAGCAGGCGGTACTTGTCCTGCGCGTGCTCGCCTTCGTCGCTGGCGAAGTAGAACAGGCTGAACGACACCGGTCGGCCGGCGTGCGCAGCAGCGGCCTGGGCCTTGTGCGTCGAAGCGCCCTCGCCGACGTGCACGACGACGTGGAAGCCGCGGCAAAGCGTCCACAGCAGTTCGAGCACCGAGATGTCGAACGACAGGCTGGTGACCGCGAGCCAAGTGCCGGGCTCGGTCCCGAGCACTCCGTCCATGCCGGCGAAGAAGTTGGCGACGTTGCGGTGCCGCACCATCACGCCCTTGGGCCGGCCGGTCGAGCCCGAGGTGTAGATGACGTACGCCAGCGCCTCGCCGTCGCCCGCGTCGTCGGTCAGCGGCGCCGCGGCGGCGATCGCCGCAGCGTCGGCATCGAGGTCGATGCGCGGGCAGGCTGCCGTCGGGGCGGCCGCGGCGCTGCCGGCGTCGACGACGAGGGCGGCGAGTTCGGCGTCCTGCGCCATGAACTGCAGCCGCTCCGGCGGGTACCCCGGGTCGAGCGGCACGTAGGCAGCGCCGCAGCGCAGCGTCGCCAGCACCGCGGTGACCATGCCGGGCCCGCGCTGCGTGCAGATGCCGACGCGATCGCCCGGCTGCACGCCGCGACCGCGCAACCAACCGGCGAGGCGTTCGACGGCCGCGTGCAGTTGGCGGTACGTCGTCGAGGCGCCGCGGCAGGTGACGGCCGGCGCGTCGGGCCGCGCGGCGGCAGCGGCGGCGAACTGGCGGTGCAGACGCGGCTCGCGCGGCGGCGGCGCGTCGGTGGCGTTGAAGTCGCGCAGCAAGCGCTGCAGTTCGGCCTCGTCGAGGATCGGCGTCGCGCCAAGCGCCCGCTCCGGGTTGGCGCGCGCCGCCCGCACGAAGACCTGCAGCCGCGCCGCCATCGCCGCGGCGACCGCGTCGGGCAGCGCCGCGCGGTCGTAGCGCAGCACGACCGCCGGGCCGGCGCAGTCGAACACCAGCGCGCCCGCGGCGACGGCCACGTCGCCACCGAGCGCGAGGCGCACCAGCGGCTCCAACGCCACCGACGGCGCCACGACGTCGCTGCGGCGGACGGCGAGCTCGCGCAGCAGCGGCCCGCGCGCCATCGCGGCGCGCACCGTCGCCGCCGCCGCCGCGACGGCCGCCGCGACGGGGAGTGCGGCAGCGAGGGCGAAGCGGACCGGCGGTGCGGCGACGACCATGCCCGGCGCGATGGCCGCGTCCGCCGCCCACGCCGCGGTGGCCAGGCCGAGCTGGCAGCGTTCGGTGGCAGTCGCGCGGGCGAGGAAGGCGGCGCACCACGCCGCGCGCTCGACCGCGTCGGCCGCGCCATCGAGCGCGACCGTCACCGCGGCCGGATCGACGGCTGCGCCCGCCGGCGCGCCGTCGGGAACCGGCAGCGGCGCCGGATCGCGCAGCTCGGCGAGCCACGCCCACTCGGCGAGCGCCGCGGCCGCACCGATGCGCGTCCATGCCGTCGCCTGCGCCGGGTCGCTGCCGGCGACGGTCGCACCAACGGCGGCGCCGAGCCGCGCGAGCGCGGCGGCGTCCAACGGCGAGCCGCGCAGGCAGCGCAGGCGCGTGAGGCGCAGGTCGCCGTCCGCGACCGCGACCTGCACCGCTTCGTCGGCGACGGCGACGATCGCACCGGCGGGCTTGCCGCTCGGCGGCAGCAGTTCGACGCCGCCGACGGCGCAGACGCCGTGCGGCAACCGCAGCTTGGCGAGCGCGAGCGGGTTCTTGTAGCCGCCGTGGTCGAACGCCCGCACGAGGCGCGACGTCGCCGCCGCCGGCGCGGCGACGTCGACGACCGCGAGCGCGTCGGGCCGCGCGTGGCGGCCGAAGTACGTGCGCTGCGACAGGTTCTGCGGCGTACGCACGCTGGCGCCGGCTTCGAGCTGCGCCATCAGTTCGGCGAAGGTCTCGATGCCGGCCTGGAAGCAGCGCGCGTTGAGCGTGAAGGCGGTGTCGTCGGCGGCGATCGGGAAACGCCGCTGCAGCAGCACGTCGCCGGTGTCGGTCTCGCGCTCGATGCGGTGCCACGTCACCGCGTGCTCTTCCTCGCCCTGCAGCAGCGCCCAGCACGTCGCGTTGAGCCCGGCGTAGCGCGGCAACGGGCCATCGTGGAAGTTGATCGCCGCGCGCTGCGGCAGCCGCAGCACGGCGTCGGGCAGCAGGCGCAGCCACGTGATCGCGAACACGTGGTCGATGCGTTCGCCGGTGACCCCGGCGGCCCAGTCACCGGTCGCGTCCAGGCAGCGCAGGCCGTTGTCGGCGCAGAAGCGCCGCACCTTGTCCGCGTCGGTGGCGACGGCGAGGCAACCGTGGCCCTTCTCCAGCCACGCTTGCACACACTGCATCAGCAGCGTGTCCGAACCCACAAATACGGCGGTCAGCGAATGCACCATTGCTCAGGCTCCGATCGAAGCATGCGCGCGCGCTACTTGACATGGGCCGTTCGTCGCACGCGCCGACGGCGGCCGCGCGCCGGCCGCGACGCCATGGCGCCGATGCCATCGGGTCGAGGCCGTCGCCCGCACCGTCCCATCATGGCGCGGGGAATACCACCGGCGCGAACACGCCGTCCTTGCCGAGCACCGATTTGGGCAGCGTCCAGCGCGCTTCCACGGTGGCGCCGGACGGCAGCGGCGCGCGCGGCACGAACGCGCAGCAGCCGGTTGGCAGGCCAGCGCCGGCGGCAGCGGTGACGAACACGCCATCGACCGGGGCGTTGCCGGCGAAGACGCGGCAGCCGACGGCGGCGAGGTCGGCGGCGGCGAGCGGCCGCCAGAAGTGCAGCGTCAGCGGCGCGCCGACGGTGGCCCCCGCCGGCACACCCGCCGCCGCGAGCTGGGCCTGGATCGCCGGCGCGAGGTCGGCCACCGCCACGGCGGCGGGCCACCCGCTCTGGCCGGCGCTCGGCCAGCAACTCGGCAAGCCGTCCGTCGGCGCGCGCGCGGGCTGGGCGACGTCGAGGATCCACGCGCCGGCATACGTGCTGCAACCGAACAGCTCGCGGCCGGGGTGCAGCAGCAACTCGCGCCGCGCCGGGTCGGCGAGCCAGCGCGCCACGGCGGCATCGGCGGTCTCGGCACGCGCGTACAGCACGGTGGCGTCGAACGACGCGGGCAGCGGCGGCAGCGCCACGGCCTCGGCGTCCCTGGCCTTGGCCTTGCGGCGTTTGTCGCGCTCGGCCTCGGCCTTGCGCAGCTGTTCGTCGTAGGCCTTCGCCCCGAGCGCATCCGGTCCGTTGGCGACGAACCAGCCGGCCGGCCCGATGCCGGCGGCCGCGCGCGCGGCGTTGACCGCATCGGCGAGGCTGCGTGCGCGCAGCGCCTCGGCGCGGCCCTTCTCCTTCTCGCCCGGCACCGGGTCGACGGCCATCGCCTTGCGCAGCGCCCCGCCGCGGGCCCAGAACTCGCGCCACTCGGCGTCGGTCCTGACCAGGTCGACCTGCGTGGCGCGCAGGAACGTCGCTTCGACGTCCGGCGGCGTGCGCACGTCCTTGCTCGGCATGCGGTCGAGCGCCTGGATCAGGTCCGGCCGCCAGTGCGCGAAGTAATGGCAGACGGCCCACGACTTGATGCGCTGGTCGGTGGTGAAGCGCGCCGCCTGCAGCAGCACCAGCTCGCTGGTGCGCGTGTCGCTCTTCGCCCACGCCGACTCCTCGGCCATCTGCGCCCACACGGCGATGTCGGGCACGAGCGCGCGCTGCGTCCACGACGCCGCCGTGCGGTCCTTCTGCTGCTCGACCAGGAACGTCAGCGTGCGGTCGAACAGGAAGCCGCAGGCGGCGTGGCCGACGCCTTCGATCATGCCCTCGGTGCGGATGTCGAGCGCGTCGCAGACGACGCCGCGCACTGCCATGTCGCGGTTGGCGGCCATGCCGAGCTCGGACTTGTGCAGCCGCACCGGCCCGGCGGCCGTGTCGACGAAGGCGAACGTCACCGCGGTCTTGAGGAACTGCAGCCGCGCGGCGTCGAACTGGTCGCGGCAGCGCTCGATCGCGGCCTCGTACTCGCCGGCGCGCACGTACACGAGGTCGCGGTGCAGGCCCGGCGTGAACACCGCGCCGCCCCACGTGCCAACCAGCGTCGCCGCGAGCAGCAGCGCGCGCTCGGCGTCCTGGGCGATGGTGGCGAGATCCTCGGGCGGCAGGGTGCCAAAGACGCGGAAGTGGCGCGACGCGACGCCGGTGTGCGCCACGCCGACGGCGGCGAGCAGCGGCTGCGGCTCGGCGAGCGCGCGCGTCGCGAACGCCGTGCGCCGCAGCCAATCGCTCGCCAGCCGGATCGTGCGGCCACGGCGGAACAGCGCGAGGTCGGCGGCCGTGCCGGTGAAGCCGTCGAATGGCTGCACGGCGAGCGCGGCAGCCGCTTCCTTGTCGCCGGGCGCGAAACGCAGCACCCGCCGCCACTGCCCGGCCGCCTGCGCGCCGTCGCCGAGGGCCTGCCAACCGACCGCCAGCGCGCGGTGCCCGGCGAGCAGTTCCTTCTGCAGCGCCTGCCACTGCGCGTCGGCCTTCTTGAGCGCCTTGGCGTCGCCGCCCTTGAGGTCGGCGTCGAGCACGACCTTGGCCTCGTCGCGCCGCCACGTGTCGCCGACCGCGACGTAGCCGGTCTTGTCGCGCGCCTTGGCGTCGCCGGGCGCGTACTCCTGCCAGAGCTCCGTGCGCAGCGCGAGGGCTTCGCCGTGGCGCTTCTGCGCCGCGTAGGCGTCGGCGAGCGCGTGCAGGCCGGCGGTCGCGCGCACGGCGAGCTGCCGGCTTTGCGCCTGCAGGGCCGCTGCGTCCTGCGCGCCCGCGGCGGACGACCACAGAACAGCGAACAAGCAGCAGGCTAGGCGGCGCATCAGCAGGCAATGTAGCGACCGGCGGCAGCGGACACCTGCCGATCGCCGTCGGCGCGACATCGCCGACGCACGCGCCGCGCGATCGACCATCGCCACCTACCGCCGGACGGGTCGCGCGCCGATGATGGCCGCATGCGCGCGTCGCGGCTGCTGCTGGTCGTCGGTTCCTGGCTCGCCAGCGCGCTGCCAGCTCA
>JADCJE010000215.1 GCA_020247305.1 Phycisphaerales bacterium
CGCTTCCTACGCGCGCTTCGCCGTGGTCGTCGACTGGTCGGCTTGCGAGGTCGATTCGAGCAACGAGCTCTACCGGCTCGAAATCCAAGGCTCGGACTCGCCGACGTTCGCGTCCGGCGTCTACGTGTTGAGCGAGCGCCGCTTCGGCCATTCGTCCGTCACCGGCAACGCGAACTCGACGCCGCCGTCGGGCCGCTTGGCGCTCTTCTCCGACAACGTAGCGGCCGTGTCGGCGACGGACGGCTCGGCGGTGCGCGCGCTGCGCTACGTTCGTTGCTTCCTCGCCGTCACGGGCACGGCGGCGACCGGCTTCAACTACACGGCCAGCATCGCGCCGGCGTGAGGTCGCGTCGGCTCGGGCGCCTGCGGCCCGAGCTCGCGCGAATCTGCGCCAAGTCGCACGCTAGACGTCGACGATGCGCAGCGCCGAGGCCCGGTCCTCGTTGTGCGCGTCGAGGTAGCGGCGAGCGGCGCTCATGCTGCGCCAGCCACCGAGCGACAGGAGCTCGGCGAGGCTGCCGCGCTTCGCGCAGGTCGTCGCGGCCGAATGCCGAAGCCCGTGCGGTCGAACGCGGCCGCGCAGGCCGGCACGCTTCGCCCAAGCGGCGAGCAGCCGGCGCACGCTTTCGCCGTTCAAGGCTCCGCTGTCCGGCCGGCGACCCTTGAGCCGCACGAACAACGGGCCCGGCTCGCGGCCGCGAACGGCCAGCCAAGCCTCGATCGCCTCGGCCGTCCGTTGCGGCACGAGGACCGCCGATCGTTCCTTGTAGCCCTTCCTGCGCGGCCGCACGACCGGCCCGACGTCGGTCGCTGGCTCGAAGTCCTCGAGGCGAAGGCCGACGACCTCGCTTCGGCGCATCGCAGCGGCGTAGAGCAACCGAACGACGGCCGCGTCACGGACGGCGAAGGCGTCGCCGGCGGCCGCCGCGTCGTCGATCGTGCCGACAAGACGCTCGACGTCGCCGCGCCGAGGTCCGCTGCGGTCCTGCGTCGGCTCGACCTTCGGAAGAACGCCTTCGAGGCGCCAGGACACGAGGCCGGCACGCCGAGCAGCCGCGACGAGCGAACCGATGGCGACGACGTAGCCGGCGACGGAGCCCGACGCGAGGCCGGCCGATGCCAAGTCCTCGTCGCGCCAGCGCCGCACGAGCTCACCGGCTCGGGCCGCGTCGAGGCTCACGAGCAGGCGCAGCGCGTCGACCGGCCCGCCGGCGTCGACGAGGGCCCAAAGGGCGAAGCGGCGCAGGCTGCGGCCGTAGGCTCGTCGCGCCGAGATCGACAAGCCAGCCAGCCAGCGCGACACGAGCTCGGCCGGCTCGACGTCGAGCGCCTGCGCGGCCGCAGGACGAAGGACGGGAAGGAAGCCCTCGCTGCGTTGCGCGGTGACGTCGCGCGAAGTGGTGACGAAACTGGTGACGGTGCGCGCGGTGAGCCGTGCGCGTTCTGCGGTGCCGTGAGCCATGACCCTTGCCAGATACGGACTTGCGAAGCTCAAGCTCGGAAGTCGCGCCGACTTCGAGGTCAAGCAATAGAGCTTCGAGGTGAAGTAGGTTCCGTCGAGGTGAAGGGACGCCGCCGCCGGCCACGGGGCCGGCTCGCTGTGGCCTTTGCCGGCGAAGTCCCTAGCCTGTGCAGCCGGTGCGGCAGGCCCACCTGCCGCACCCCCGGCGGCGGGGCGCTGTTACGCATGTGCGCCCGCCGCGCTATCGCCCTCGCTGCATGATCCGCGTTCGCGACCTGACCAAGCGCTACGGCTCCCACCTCGCCGTCGACCGGCTGACGTTCGAGATCGGCCCCGGCGAGATCGTTGGCTTCCTCGGTCCCAACGGCGCTGGGAAGACCACCACCATCCGCGTGCTCACCGGCTTCCATCCGGCGACCGGCGGCACGGCGCACGTCGCCGGCCACGACGTCGCGACCGACTCGCTGGAGGTGCGCCGCCGGCTCGGCTACCTGCCGCAGGAGGTGCCGATCTATCCCGACCTGCGCGTCGCCGAGTACCTGCGCTACCGCGCGGCGCTCAAGGGCGTGCCGCCGAAGGCGCGGGCGCAGGCCGTCGCGCGCGCGATGGACAAGGCCGGCATCGCCGACGTCGCCCGCAAGCTCGTGGGGCACGTCAGCCACGGCTATCGCCAGCGCGTCGGGCTCGCCGACGCGCTCGTCGCCAACCCGCCGGTGCTTGTCCTCGACGAGCCGACCTCGGGCCTCGACCCGAACCAGCGCCGCCGCATCAAGCAGGTCGTGCGCGACCTCGCGCCCGAGCACACCGTGTTGTTCAGCAGCCACATCCTCGGCGAGGTCCAGGAAGTGACAAACCGGGTCCTGGTGATCCACCGCGGCGTCCTGCGCGCCGACGGCGCGCCGGCCGAATTGGTCGGTGCGGGGGCCCGCCGCCGCCTGCGCGTCGCCGTGCGCGGCGAGCCGCAGGCGCTCGCGTCGGCGCTGGCCCAGGCCGGCGTCGCCGGCGAGGTCGCCACCTGCGACGGCCTCGCGGTCGTCGACGTCGCCCTGCCGCCCGGGCACGAGCCGGTGCCTGCCCTCGCGGCGGCGCTAGCGGCCCGCGCCCTGCCCGTGCACGAGCTGCGCATCGAGCTGCCGACGTTGGAGGAGTGGTTCCACGGCATCACCGAAGCGAGCGATGCCGCCGGCGAGGCCGGGATCGCGCCGGCCGGCGGCGCAGGCGGTGGCGCATGACGGCCCTGGTCGCCACGTTCCGCAAGGAACTGCTGTCGTTCTTCGTCAGCCCGGTCAGCTGGGTGGTGGGCATCCTGTTCTACTGGTGGCGCGGCGTCGAACTGCGCGCGCTGGTCGACTACTTCGCCCGCTACCGGATCGACCAGGAGCTGTTGCCGCCGCAGACCTACGGCCTCGGCAGCACGTTCCTCATGGTGGTGCTGGTTCCGGGCCTGCTGACGATGCGCAGCTTCGCCGAGGAACGCCGCACCGGCTCGCTGGAGACGCTGCTCACCGCGCCGATCCGCGACGGCGAGGTGATCGTCGGCAAGTGGGCGGCGGCGACGGTGTTCTACTCGCTGCTGTGGCTGCCGAGCGTGCTCGTGCTGCACGCGCTGGAGTACGGGCCGTTCCTCGGCGCCGACCTCGCCTTTGGCCCGGTGTTCGCCGCCTATCTCGGCATGTTCCTGCTGTCGGGCATGTTGCTCGCGTTCGGCTGCTTCGCCAGCAGTCTGACCGACAACGTCCTGCTCGCCGCGCTGCTGACGATCATGTTCGACTACGGCCTGCTGTCGCTGCCGCGGCAACTCGCCGCGCAACTCGGCGAACTCGCCGACGCGTATTACGTCCGCGAACTGCTCGACAAGCTCGACGTGATGCGCAACTTCAGCGAGTGGTTCGCGCGCGGCCTGATCGACACCAGCCAGGTCGCGTTCTACGTCGGCGGCATCGTGTTCTTCCTGTGCCTGACCGGCATCAGCCTCGCGGCGCGGAGGATCGCATGACGCCGCGGCGTTTCGGCCCGTTGGCGCAGCTGGCCGTCGGCGGCGTGCTGTTGCTGGCCTTCTGGGCGCTGCTGGTGTGGGTCTCGGCCCGGCCGGCGCTCAAGGCGCTGATCGACCTGACGCCGCAGCAGGTGAACTCGATCGATCCGGCGAGCGAGGACCTGCTGCAGGAGCTGCGCGGCCGCAAGGCGGACATCGAGTTCCATCTCTTCTATCCGCCGTACGCCGGCGCTGCGACCGACGACTGGAAGCGGCAGGAGTTCCGCATTCGCGACCGGCTGCGCGAGCTCACGCGGCTGTTGCTGGTGCGCTACCAGTTCCTCGGCGGCGAGAGCGTGAAGATCGTCGCGCACGACTTCTACGCCGACACGCAGCGGACGCGCGAGGACGCGCAGGCCTTCGGCTACACCGACGCCGAGAGCGACGTGCTGGTGGTCGCGGTGCGCCTGCCGGGCCGGGAGCGACGGTTCCGCAAGCTGTCGCTGCCGCTCGACCTCGGCCAGATCGAACGGCCCAACCAGGGCGCGGCGCCGTTGGCGCGCGGCAGCCTGCCGGTGCTGAAGAAGTTCGTCGGCGAGGAGCAGATCAGTTCGGCGTTGAAGGGCCTGCTGGTGGAGGGCACGCCCGTTGCCTACCTGCTGCGCGACTTCTCCCCGCTGCTGAGCCTGGGCGAGGTCGCGCACGGCTATAGCGGCTTCGTCGCAGCCTTGGCGAAGAGCGGGTTCGAAGTGCGCGATTGGCGCACGAGCCAGCAGGCCGGCGTGCCCGACGACGCCGCACTGGTGATCGTGCTGGAGCCGACGGCGGACTTCCCCGAGCGCACCGCCCAGGCGCTGTTCGACTACCTGCGGCGCGGCGGCCGCCTGCTGCTGAACCACGCGTGGAGCCCGCTGCCCGACGGCAACGGCGACGGCGGTCGGCTCGGCGAACTGCTCGGCTTCGAGCTCAGCCGCCAGCCGGTGTTCCACCTGATCCGCGAGACGACCGGGCGCACCGCCGGCCGCGGCCTCGATGGCGACCCTGCCGTCGCCAAGCTGCAGATGTTCGTCAATCCGCTGCACCCGACGACGCGCCGTCTGGCGCAGTCGGGGCGGCCGCTGGAACTGGCCACGGCGCGCGCGGTGCGCGAGCGCCCGGGCGCGCCGGCGCAGGTCCGACGCGAAGCGCTGCTGCGCACCGGCGACCAGGGTTGGCTCGCGGTCACCGGCAGCGACGGGTACCCGAGCTTCCGCGCCCCCGGCTCGGCGCTGCAGTCGTTCGACGTCGCGATGGCGTGCGAGATCGACGTCGCGCCCGACGCGGTACGGCCGAACGGCCCGAAGACCGGCCAGGCCGTCGTCGTCGGCGGCGTGTTCTGCAACAACGCCGGCATGGCGCTGTTCGGCGACTTCGCGCTCAACGTCTGCAACTGGATGGCCGAGCGCAAGGCGCTGATGGACCTGAAGGCGCCCGGGTACGAAGCGAAGTACCTGACGCTGCAACCGCAGCAACTGGCGCGCATCGGCTGGTTCGTCGTGTGGGGCGTGCCCGGCGCGTTCCTGCTGGTCGGCGTGCTCGTGTTCCTGCGGCGGAGGCAATGATGGGTTGGCGCGGCATACTGATCCTCTTGGCGCTCGTCGCCGGTCTCGGCGTCGTGCTGTTGTTGACCGAAGAGAGCACGCCGGTCGCCAAGCAGGCCGAATCGCCGGTGCTGGAGGGCCGACCGCTCGCCGAGGCGACGATGGTCCGCTGGCAGTTCCGCGACCGGCCGCCGATCGAGGTCGGCCGCGGGCCGGACGGCCGCTTCCAGCTGCGCGAACCGCTCGTCGACGTCGCCTCGGCGGCGCACATGAAGCAGATCTGCTACGTCTGGGAGAGCGCGCAGATGCGCAAGGCGCCGCTCGCCGACGACGCCGACGGGCGGCGCCAGGCTGGGCTCGACACGCCTGAACTGGCCTTCCTGGCCCGCTACGCCGATGGCCACGAGATCCGCGTCGACGTCGGCGGCGAAGGGCCGCTGGGCACGACGCGTTTCCTGCGCGCGCACGGCGCCATCTGGGAAGGCGGCCAGGCGCTGCTGGAGTCCATGCGGGCCAACCCGGACGACCTGCGCGAGAAGGCGGTGTTCCGCAACGCCTTCGGCAGCGTCGACGAGCTGCGCGTCGAGCACCTGCTCGACTCAGGCGTGCGCGAGACCGTGCACCTCAAGCTCGCCGATGGCGGGTGGCGGTTGCTGGCGCCGGTGACCGGTCGCGCCGACCCGACCGTCGCGCGCCAGTTCATGACGGCGGTCCTGTCGCTGCGCGTCGACCACTTCGCGCCCGGCATCGCCCGCCTGCCCGACCGCGAGCCGCGGCTGCGCATCGTCGTGCAGGGCCAGTTCGGCGAGGAGAAGCTGACGCTCTGGGACGAACGCCACGAGCTGTTCGGCTCGCTGCCGGGGCGCAACCTGCTGTTCCACAGCACGAGCCAGCAGTACGAGCAGATCTTCGCCAACGCGGCGGAGCGGCTGCGCGCACGTATCCTGCTGCCGTTCGCCGAGTCGGCGTTCGGCGAACTCGTCGACCTCGTCGTCGATCCGGGCCAGGGCCGCGGCGATCGGGTCCGGCTCGTCCGCGAGTCGCCGAGCGCTGACTGGCGGCTGGTCGAACCGGTCGAGACCGCCGCCGCGCCGACGCCGTGCAACGAGGCGATCGAGGCGATCCAGGTCCTGACTGCCGTCGAGTTCCGCGACGACGCCGATGCGCGCCGGCCGCGCGCCGAGGATCCGCGCTACGGCCTGCAGACCGACCGCCTGGCGGTCGCGGCGCGGGCCGCGCGGGATCCCAAGGCGACGACGCTGTGGTTCGGCGCCGAGGTGGCGCGCCCCGAACAGTCCTTGGTCCATGCCTGCCGCGCCGACGAACCCGACACCGTCGTGCTGGTGCCGGCGGGAACCGTCGCCGTGCTGCGGCGCTCGTGGCTCGACTACTGCGCCGTTCGCGCCCTGCAGGTAAACACCGTGATCGAACGCATCGAACTGCAGCGGCCCGACGGCGCCAACCGGAGCTTCCAGTTGGCGGACGGTGCGTGGCGTCTGGTGGGGGCAACCGCGACGCGGCCGGAGGTTGGCGACTTCGCGCAGGACGAACTGCGCGACCTCGTCGCCGCCCGCGCGATCGACGCGCGCCCGGCGCGCTTCGACCGCCCCGAGTGGACGGTCCGGCTGCTGCGGCGCAACGGCGACGAACTCGCGGCCCTGCGCGTCTTCGAGGACGGCGCCGACCGGCCGCTGGTCGTGCAGTCGGCCGCGCGCGGTCCCGTGGCGTACGAACTCTCGGCGCGCCAGAGCCGCGACCTGCGCGCGCTCTGGCAGTAGCGGGCAAGCGCGCCGCCGCTATCGTCCTCGCCTCGCATGGCGACCGGCAAGCGAGCAAAGGCGGGCGCGCGCCGCTACTGGCTGTTCAAGTCCGAACCCGAGGCCTACGGCTTCGAGCAGTTCCGGCGCGATCGGCGCACGTTCTGGCACGGGGTGCGCAACTATGAGGCGCGCAACCTGCTGCGCGACCAGATCCAGGTCGGCGACGGCGTGCTGTTCTACCACAGCAACGCCAAGCCGATGGCCGTGGTCGGCGTCGCCAAGGTCGTCAAGGCCGGATATCCCGACCACACGGCCTTCGAGCCGACACACGCGTACCACGATCCCGACAGCGACCCGTCGGATCCGACGTGGTTCATGGTCGACATCGAGTGCGTCGGACCGATGGCGACGGCCGTGACGCGCGAGGCGATGAAGCAGGAGCCGGCGCTCGCCGACATGATGTTGCTGCGGCCGGGCAGCCGCTTGTCCGTGCAGCCGGTGACGGCGTCGGAGTGGCGGGCGATCCTCGCGCTCGGCGGCCATGAGGAGTCGTGGTGAGCGCGTGGCGCCGGCTGGCTGCCGCGTTCGGCGCGCTGGCGGCAGCGTGCGGTCCGGCGGCGGCCCCCGGCTTCGACGGCCCGTGGTCGGCGCTGCACGACGTCGCCGCCGACGTGTACCTCGTCAGCAGCGTCAACGGCCAACCACTCGCCAAGGACGGCAACGGCTACATCAGCCGCGTCCGACCCGACGGCGCCATGGAGCGCCACTGGCTCCGCGGCGGTGCGAACGGCGTCACTCTGCACGCGCCCAAGGGCCTGGCGCTGCACGGTGGCGTCCTGCACGTCGCCGACATCGACGTCGTACGCCGGTTCGACGCCGCGAACGGGGCGCCGCGCGGCGAGACCGTGATCCCAGGCGCCAGCTGCCTCGACGACGTCGCGGTCGGACCGGATGGCAGCGTGTACGTCAGCGACCGCGGCGTCGGCGCCGAGGCAGGGTCGGCCACCGGCACGGACGCGATCTGGCGCATCGCGCCGGACGGCGTCCTGACGGCGCTCGCGAAGGGCGAGGCGCTCGGACAGCCGACGGCGCTGGTCGCCCGGCCGCAAGGACTCTACGTCGTGAGCCACCGCCACGGCGTCTTCGCGCAGGTCGACTACCGCGGCGTGCGCACCGAACTGGCGACGGTGCCGACGGCGCAGTTGGTCGGGCTCGTGCGCGTCGAGGACGCCGCCGGCGCCGGCTGGATCGCCGCGTCGCAGATCGGTGAGTGCCTGTACCGCTTCGATGCCAAGGGCGGTGTGCAACGGTTGCCGGGCGCGCCGATCAAGGCGGGCGACATCGGGCTCGACGAAGGCCGCGGCCGCCTGCTCGTGCCTGTGTTCGCCGCCGATCGGCTGCAGATCGTGCCGCTCGCCGCCGCTACCGGCGCGGACGGGCGGCGCTAGAGTGTGCCCGGCATGGTGCGCGTCAAGACCAAGGAGCAGACCGAGACCAAGTCGAAGCCTGAGACGGCGCTGGCGCGGCCGTGGAACGTCATCGTCCACGACGATCCCGTCACCTTGATGGGCTACGTGACCCGCGTCTTCATGCAGGTGTTCGGCTACGACGAGAGCAAGGCGCGCAAGCTGATGATGGAAGTGCACAAGACGGGCCGCTCGATCGTCTGGACCGGCGGCCGCGAGCAGGCCGAGACCTACGTGCAGAAGCTGCAGGCGCACCACCTGCTGACCACGCTGGAGCTCGTCGATGCGTGATCGCGCGCGCGGCGGCGTGTCCCGCGACGGCGGGGGGCGCTGACCATGTGGGTAGCCCGCGTCGACGAGGGCTGGTTGTTCGGCGACCTGTCGCCGCGCACCGCCGAGATCTTGAAGGGCATTCCGATGCTGCTGGAGAGCGAGGACCAGCGCGTCCGCGCGCGCCTGCTGCCGGAGACCCTCGACGACGCCGCGCACGAGGCCGACTGGCGCGCGCACGCCGTGCCGGAGCTGGAGCGCCTCTTCGCCTCGCGCGCGACCCTGGTCGGCCGCGACCTGGCGGCGATGCGCAAGATGCAGTCCGGCGAGAAGCTGCTGCTGCTGGTGACCAACCAGCACGCCAGCGCGTGGCTGGCCGCGTTGAACGCCGCCCGGCTCGCGCTGTACGCGCTCAACGACCTGACCGCGCAGCACATGGACATGGACAGCGCCGAACCGGCGACGCCGCAGCAACTGCAGGCGGTCGCCAGCATCCACCTGATGGCGGAGATGCAGTCGGTGCTGATGGGCGAGGAGACGCTGGAATCGTGCGGCCCGATGGCCGACCTCGACCTCTAAGGGCCCGAGCAGACGTCAGTCCTCAGGCTCTGCCGTCGCCCCTGGTGGCCGCAAGCGCGGCCACGGAGTGCCTCGAGAACGTCCTTCCCTCAGGCTGTGAGCCGGCCGGACCGGTGCTTCGTCGCCGCAGAAGGCAGAAGGCGTCGGACGGCGCCGTCCGCGGCGCCCCCCGTCAGTAACCCTGGCCTACCTGCAGGCGCACGCCGTTGCTCGACGCGAGGCCGAAGGGATTGGACAGCGACAGCGCCAACGCCTGCGTCGACAGCACGCTGCCGACCAGCGACGTCGCCGAAGGCACCGGGAACGAGAACGTGCTCGTGCCGCCGGCAACGAGGCCGCCGCCGAACAGTCCGATGTCGAGGTTCGTGTAGCCCTCACAGCCATTCATGCCCAGGATCGGACCGAGGGGCAGGCCCGGGTTCTGCACCACCGTGCCGAAGCCGAAGAACGCCACCGGCGAGACCGCCGGCACGGTGTTGGCGCGCAGGGTGAACGAGCCGTTGCCGATCGACGGCAGGCCGGCGGCGTCCAAGGAGAGGCCGTCGCAGCCGGTCCCGTAGGAGTTCGTCGTCGCGCAGTTCTGCGGCGCGCCGAGCGCCACGTAGCTGAAGCCGGGGTTGCCCGGCAGCAGCAGCAGCGTGTTGTTCGCCAGGTCGAAGCCGTTGGCGATCGCCCAGTTCTCGTAGGTCGTGTTGTCGACGCTCGCGCCGCCTGCGGACAGGTCGAGGCTCGCCGGCGCGGTCGCGCCGCCGGCGGGCGTCACGCCACAGATGCCGTTGTCCGAGACGCCGCCGAACGTGGAGTTGTTGGTGACGCCCGATCCGTACACGAAGCGGATCGCGCCCGAGGCGTCGATCTGCAGCTGGAAGCTGAAGCGCGGCGATGGGATGCCGTAGGAGCGAGCGTTCCACCAGGTGACCGTGCACGACTGCGGCGTCGACTTGAGGAAGCACTCGCCGCCGCCGGTCAACTCCATGTCGCAGTACAGCGGCGCGATCTTCGGACCGCCGCCCAAGAAGTTGATCACGGTCGGCGTGTAGAGCGCGGTGGCGCCCGTGGCGAGCGGCGTCGGCACGCCGTTGTTGGACAGCTGCACGAAGCCGTGGTCGTTGACGTGGATGTGCGTGTAGGTCGTGCCGGCGAACGGGAAGGCGAAGCCGATCGGCTGGATCGGGTACACGGTGTCGACCGTGTTCTTGCCGAGGCTCGTGCCGAAGTCGCCGTTGAAGCACAGTTGCGCGGCCGCCGGCTCGGCGAGCAGCAGGGACAGGGAGGTGGCGAGGAAGATCGGGTGCACGGGGAGGACTCCAGGAAGACGAGACGAGCGACCGCGCAGAAATAGCCCGATCGGGTGCAGCTCGGGAGGGGGGGGCTACCGGCCGCCGCCCTCGCTCTCCCGCTCGACCTCGCCGTCGTCTGCCTCGCCCTCGTCGCCGCGCGCGCCAGGCCCGGCGCCCGGTCCACGGCGGTCGTGCACGGTGAACGCCTGGACGCGGGACTGGTCGCCGCGGGTGACGCGCACCGCGAATTGCCCGGCGCGCGGTCCGCTGTTGCCGCCGGTCCGCCCGCCGAAGCCGAAGCCCTGGCCGCGTTCGCTGGCCCAGGCGACCTCGTGGTAACCGGCGGTGGTCGGGCCGTCCTTGCGCCAGAGCACGCTGCCGGCGGCGTCCAGCACCTCGATCGCCACCTTGGCGCCGCCGTCCTCGCCGAGCACGTAGCGGAAGGTCGGCGCCGTGAACGGGTTGGGAGTCGACCAGCCGCGGGCGCCGGTGTTGCCCTCGCTGAAGCCGCGGCGCAGGAGCGCGCCGTCGCTCGGCGGCAGCACGGCGAACGCTGCGGTCGCCTTGTCGGCGGTGAGTTCGTCGAGCGCCTTGGCGTCGAGCGCCCACACGCCGCGGCCGTGCGTGCCGACGACGACGTGGCCCATGCGGGCCTGCACGGCGAGGTCGTGCACGGCGACGCGCGGCAGGCCGCTGCCGAGCGGGTGCCAGTGCGCGCCGTCGTCGAGCGACGCGTAGGCGCCCATCTCCGTGCCGACCAGCAGCACTCCCGGGTTGCGCGGGTGCTGGCGCACGACGTTGACCGGCTCCGCCGGCAGGTCGTTGGCGATCGCGCGCCACGTGTCGCCGGCGTCGTCGGTGCGGAAGAGGAACGGCGCGCGCACGTCCTCGCGGTAGCCGGTGAAGGCGACGAAGGCCGTGCCGTCGGCGTGCGGCGAGGCCTCGACGCGCGACACCCACAGGCCCTTCACCGCCGCCGGGAAGCGCTCGGTCAGCTCGATCCAGCGCTCGCCGCCATCCTTCGTCAGCCACACGCGGCCGTCGTCGGTGCCGACCCAGAGCTGGCCCTCCTTGCGCAGCGACTCGGCGATCGTCGTGATCGTGCAGTGGGGCACGTTGCCCTTCTTCTTGTCCGCGTCGTTGGTGGTCAGGTCCGGGCTGATCGTCTGCCAGGTGTCGCCGCGGTCGCGCGAGCGGTGCACGAACTGGCTGCCGGTGAAGACCGTGTGCGGCGCGTGCGGCGACAGCAGCAGGGGCGTCTGCCAGTTGAAGCGCAGCGGCTGATCGCCCTTCCGGGCGGTCGGCTTGATGCCTTTGCGCGCGCCCGTGCCGAGGTCCTGCCGGCTCATGCCGCCGAACTGCGACTCGCTGTAGACGACGTCGGGGTCGCTCGGGTCGATGGCGACGTGGAAGCCGTCGCCGCCGTCGATGCGCACGGCGTCGGTCGCGCGCAGGCCGCCGCTGGTCGGTCCGAGGCTCGGGAAGCCCCAAGTGCCGTTGTCCTGCAGGCCGCCGTAGATCCGGTACACCGGGCGGTCGTCGACCGCGATGGCGTAGTACTGCGTGATCGGCAGGTGCGTCAGGTGGTCCCAGGTGGCGCCGCCGTCCCAGGTCACGGCGACGCCGCCGTCGTTGCCGAGCAGCGCGTGCTTGCCGTCCTTGGGGTCGATCCACAGCGCGTGGTGGTCGACGTGCAGGTTGCCGTGGAAGGCAGCGCCGCCGCGGCCGCGGCCCGGGGTCCACGTCTTGCCGCCGTCGGTCGACTTGTGCACCGGCACCGACAGCACGTAGACCGTCTCCTTGTCGGTCGGATCGATGCGGATCTGGCCGTAGTAGTAGCCCGGGTCGCCGCCGACGCGCACGTTGGCCGCGTGCGTCCGGCGCCACGAGGCGCCGCCGTCGTCGCTGCGGTAGACCTCGCCGCCGACCGTGGCGCGGCGGGCGCGCCGCGCCGGATCCTGCGCCTGCGCCACCTTGCGCTCGTGCTCGGCGGCGGCGACGACGTCGGCGAGCAGTTCGCCGTCGGGCTCGGGCAGGTCGTGCGCGCTCGCGTCGCCGTCCTTCGGCGACTCGGCGGCGGCCGCCGTCTTGTCGTCGTGCGGGTTGCCGTTCTCGATCGTTGCGTACACCGTCTTGCCGTCGCTCGCGACGTCGAGGCCGATGCGGCCGAGCACGCCATCGGGCAGGCCGCCGGCGAGTTGCGTCCACGTCGCTCCGGCGTCGGTCGACTTCCACAGGCGCGAGCCCTGGCCGCCCTCGGTGAAGTTCCAGGCGCGCCGCCGGCGTTCGTAGCTGGCGGCGAAGACGATGTCGGGTTCGCTCGGGTCGAGGGCCACGTCGACGAAGCCGACGTCCGGCCCGAGGTGATGGATCCGCGTCCAGGTCGCGCCGCCGTCGGTCGTCTTGTAGAGGCCGCGCTGGTCGTTCGGCGAGTACAGCGCGCCGAGCGCGGCCACGTAGCACACGTCGGCGTTGGCCGGGTGCACGACGACGCGGCCGATGTGGTCGGTGCCCTGGAGGCCGACGTGGCGCCACGTCTTGCCGCCGTCGGTCGACTTGTGCACGCCGTCGCCCCAGTACGAACTGCGCTGGTTGTTGGCTTCGCCGGTGCCGACGTAGAGCACGTCGCCATTGCTCGGCGCGACGGCGAGGTCGCCGATCGAGGTCGTGTAGCCGCCCTGGAACTGCGGCGTGAAGCGCAGACCGCCGTTCTCGGTCTTCCAGATGCCGCCGCTGGCCGCAGCCACCCAGAACACCTGCGGGCGGGTCGGATGCACGGCGAGGTCGACGACGCGGCCGCCGCTCATCACGGGGCCGAGTTCCTGCCACTTCAGCTGCGCCATGACGTTGGCGCGCACGTGCTCCTGGTCGGTGGCCTGGGCGGCGACGGCGGCGGCGAGCAGCGGCAGCAGGCAGACGGCGCGGCGGTGCGAGTTGCGGATCATGGGGTTCACTCCTTCGTGCCTGCGGCGTCGGCGGCTTCGCCGGCGGCAGACGCCGGGTCCGGCAGCAGTTGGAACGTGCGCGCTTCGACGTCCTTCATGCCCTGCCAGCGCACCGCGTAGGCGCCGGGCGTCGCGAGCTGGTTGCGGCCGATGCGGGCGTCCCATTGGATCGCCTGCAGGCCGGCCATGGCATTGCCTTCGACACGGGCGATCTCCGCGCCGGTGACGTCGTGCACGGTCAGCGCCGGCTTGTCCGTCGGCGTCGCCGCCAGCCAGACGTGGAACGTCGCGCCATACGGCGGGTTCTTCGCGTGCCAGTTCTTCTGCCCCTGCCAGCCGCGCGACTGCATGCGCCAGAGGATCGCCGGCTCGACGGCGAACAGGTGGGCGGACTTGCGCGCGATGCTCGCCGTCACCTGCCGAACCGCCTCGACGTCGAGGACGAAGACGCCACGGCCGTGCGTCGCGGCGATCAGGTCGCTGTCGCGGTCCTGCACGAAGAGGTCGCGCACGGCGACCGTGGGCAGGTCCGCGCCGAGCGGCAGCCAGCGCTCGCCGCGGTCGAACGAGACGTGCGCGCCGTACTCGGTGCCGAGGTAGAGCAGGTCCGCGTTGCGCGGATCCTCCATGATCGCGTAGCACGGTTCGAGCGACGGCAGCGTGTGGCCGAGGTCGCGCCACGACGCGCCGCGGTCGTCCGACACGAACACGTACGTGGCAAGGTCGTCGGAGCGGTGGCCGTCGATGGTCAGGTAGACGCGGTCGTCGGCGAAGCCTGACGGCACGAGGTCGCTGACGTAGCGCGGACCCGGCAGCGGCAGGTTCTGCTCCAGTCGCTGCCAATTGGCGCCGCCGTCGTCGGTGCGCCACAGCGCGCCGTCGTCGGTGCCGACGTAGATCAGGCCCTGGACGCGCGGGCTCTCGGCGAGCGCCACGGCGGTGCCTTCGGGCGTGCGCCCGAGCGGCGGCGAGACCTTGCGCATGCGCAGCCCGTCGCCGCGCACGGGGCCCTGGCCAGGACGCGCGGTCCGGTTGTCGAGGTGGGCGTGGCGCTCGCCGCGCCAGACGAAGTTGCCGGCGTGGTAGAGCGTCAGCCGGTTGTGCGGCGACAGCACGAACGGCGCGTCCCAGTTGAAGCGGGCCGTCTGGCCGTCGCCGAGCCGTTCGCGGCTGATGCGCGTCTGGCCGCCGCTGCGCAGGTCGACCACGCCCAGCGCGCCGTTCTGGCTGGTGGCGTAGACGATCCACGGCTCGGCCGGGTCGGTCTGCGCGCCGAAGCCGTCGCCACCGTAGATGGTGAAGCAGTCGGTCGTGCCGATGCCGTCGCGAAAGCGCGTGCGCGACGGCACGACCCATGTGCCGTTGTCCTGCAGGCCGCCGATCACGTTGTAGGGCACGCTGTCGTCGGCGACGGCGTCGTAGTACTGCGCCGCGCTGAAGCCGCGGTGCACCTGCCAGCTGGCCCCGCGGTCGAACGTCTCGTTGACGCCGCCGTCGCAGATCGCGAGCAGGTGGTCGCTGTCGTCCGGATCGATCCAGATGCCGTGGAAGTCGACGTGGATGCCCTGGTTGATCGCCTTGAAGGTCTCGCCGCCGTCGCGCGTGCCCCAAAGCGTCGTGCCGACGCAGTAGACGTTCTGGTCGGAGCGCGGATCGACGCGGAGCACCGAGTAGTAGAACGGTCGCTCGGTCAGGCTGTTGACGCGCCGCCAGTTCTCGCCGCGGTCGTCGCTGCGGTACACGCCGCCGCACTGGAAGCCGAGTTCGCCCTGTTCCTTCTGCTTGTTGGCGTCCTGTCCGAACAAGCGGCCGCTGTAGGGGCCGTTGGGCCGGCCGGCGGCCTGCTGGAAGGCGCCCGGCTGGCGCTCGCCGTAGGTCACCTCGGCGGTCTTGGTCTCCGTGCCGCGGACGAACGTCAGCGTCGCCTTCGCACCCGGCGCGGCGTCGCGCACGATCTCGACGAGATCGGCGAAGGTCTTGACCGCTTCGTCGCCGACCATGGTCACGCGGTCGCCGGCCTGCAGCCCGGCCTTCGCCGCCGGGCCGCCGTCGCTGATCGCGCGCAGGATCGCTCCGGGCGCGTCGGCCGCGCCGTCGCCGCCGTCGCTGCCGACGCCGAGTTCCGCCCCGCGGCGGGTGCGGCCAGCGCCGGCCTGGCCTGGCGCCGCGCCGGCCGCCTGGGGCGAGGGTGGGCGGCCGCCGCCGGCCTGACCGCGCGCTTGCTCGCCCTCTTCCTGCTGGCCCGCCGGGTTCGGGGTCTCGCCCTCGTCGCCGCCGCGGTTGCCGCCGCGCTCGGGCTGGCCTTCGCCGGGCAGCAGTTCCTTGCGATCGCCCTTCGCCCAGCCGCTGCGTTCGGTCTCGACGATCGCGAACATCGTGTCGGGACGCGAGACCAGCAGGTCGATGCCGCTGCGGCCCCACGTGCAGGTCGGCAGTCCGTTGGCCAGCTGCTTCCAGTTGTCGCCGCCGTCGATGCTCTTGTAGAGGCCGCTCTTGCCGCCGAAGCGCACGCTCGGGTCGTTGCCGTCGAAGCCGTCGCGCTTGCGCTCGTACATGCAGGCGAACACCGTGTTCGGGTCGGTCGGGTGCACGCGCACGTCGATGCAGCCGGTGCGGTCGTCGAGGTGCAGCACACGTTCCCACGTGCCGCCGCCGTCCTTGCTGCGGTAGACGCCGCGTTCGGCGTTGTCGCCCCACAGGCGTCCGAGCGCGGCGACGTAGACGACGTCGGGGTCGGTCGGGTGGATCTCGACGTGGCCGATCTGGAAGGTCGCGCGCAGGCCCATGTGCGTCCACGACGCGCCGCCGTCGGTCGACTTGTAGACGCCGTCGCCCCACTGCACGGAGTTGCGCGCGTTCTCCTCGCCCGTGCCGATCCAGACGACGTCGGGGTTGCTCGGCGCGATGGCGACGTCGCCGATCGACACCGACCCGAGCTTCTGGCTGACGCACGACCACGTCGTGCCGGCGTTGTCCGTCTTCCACAGGCCGCCGCCGGCGGTGCCGACGAACCAAGTGCTCTGGCGCGCGGGATGGACCGCTAGGTCCGTCATGCGTCCCATCGGGTTGGCGGGGCCGAGGTGGCGCCACGGCAGTTCGGCGACCAGGGATGGCACGAACGGGCTCGTCTTCGGCGCGGTCGTGGCGTCGGCGGCCGCCGGGTCCGCTGGCGCTGCCGGCGCCGGCGTCGGCGCGGCGGCGGGCGGAGGTTCCTGGGCGGCGAGCGCGGAGGAGGTGACGGCGACGGCCAGCGTCGCGGCGAGCGGTCTCAGCATGGCGGAGTCGGTTGGGGGCGGCCGGGAAGATAGCCGCATCGACCGCGGCCGTGGCGTCGTCGCGTTGCGCCGCTGTCGCATTCTCGTCGCCGAGGCCGACGGCGCGCATGGCAGGGCGGCGTGTTCGCCATGCCATCGGCCGTTGCGTGCCGCTCGACGCGGCGATCAGGCGCGGGCGCCGTCGTGCCAGAGCGCGAGGAAGCGCTGACGCATGGCGCGGTGCGCGAAGCGCTCGGCGATCTGCCGCACGAGCGCGCGCGCCGACGCCGGCCGGTCGAGCAGCGCCAGCGCGCGCAGGTGCAGCGACAGCGGCAGGTCCGCGCCGGCGAGCACGGTGGCGAGTTCGTCGCGCATGGCGTCGTCGGCGTCGCCGCGACCGGCGTGGGCGAGCAGCAGGTTGGCGCGCAGCGACGGCAGCGCCAGTTCGTCGACCAGCGTGGTGAGGTGCGGGTCGTCGGCGCCCAGCCGCACGAGGTAACCGCGCGCCATGGCCTCGCCCAGGCGATCGCTGCCGGCGCGCGCGAGCGCCACCGCGCGCCGGAAGGCCTCGACGGCGCGCTCGTCCTTGCGCTGCCAGAAGGCGCGTTCGCCGAGGAACACCGCCGCGCGCGCGCCGTACGTCGGCAGCGCGAGCCGCTCCGCTTCTTCGAGCGCGAGGCGCAGGTCGTCGCGCGCCTCGTCGTCGCCGACCAGCGCGCGCAATTGGCCGCGGTAGAGGTGGAAGCGCAGGCGCACGCGCGGCAGGTTGCGCGCAGCCGGGCTGCGCTCGACGTCCTGCAGCGTCTTCAGCGCCTTGCCGTAGAGATGGTCGAGCGCTTCGACGCGCGCGAGGTCGATCGCGAGGTGGCAGCGCAGGTCTTCGTCGGCTGCCGGCACGCGGCGCAGCGCCAGCTGCAGATGGCGCAGGCCGTCGCCCGCCGAGCCGCGGTAGAGCAGGATGCGCCCGTGCAGGCCGTGGGCCTGCGCCGCGAGCGCGTCGGCGAGCGGGTTGCGGCGCTCGGCGAGGTCGCGGTGCACCGTCTCCAGGCGTGCGATCGCGGTGAGCAGCCGGCCGCTGTCCAGGTCGGCGTTGGCGATGCCGGTGCGGGCGGCGGCCGATCGGTCGACGTCGCCCAGTTGCTGCGCGAGCGCCTCGGCCTGCTGGCAGGCCTTGATCGCGGCGTCGTACTGCCCGGCGTTGGCGCGGGCCTGTCCCGACAGCAGCAGGAACCGCAGCCGTCGCGCCGCGTTCGCCGGCGTCGCCGCCACCGCGGCGAGGTGCACGGCGAGGCGGCCGATCACGCGCAGCGCCGTGCGGCGCGACCCGGCCCGCACGCGCGCATCGAGGCCGTCGAGCAGCGGATCGAGGCAGGCTTCGTGCTCCATGCCCTGCGACAGGTGCATGCCGACGACGAGCGGGTTCTCGCCGCGACCGGCGAGCAGGCCGGCCGCGCGGCAGTGCAGCGCCACGCGCCGTTCGTCGGGTAGTTCGCGCAGCAGCAGCTTCTGGAAGTCGCGGTGGCGGAAGGTCACTTCGCCGCCCTGCGCGCGCACGATGCGGCCGCGGAACAGCGACAAGGTCTCCAGCACGGCGAACTCGGTCGCCGGGACGAGCGCGGCGAGGTCGGGCAGCGCGCTGCGCTCGCCGAGCACGGCGGCGGCTTCCAGGACGTCGCGCTGGGCCGGCAGCAGCGTGGCCACACGGCGGCGGAACCGCTCCAGCAGCCCGCGCGCGGGCCGCGGTTCCGCGTCCGGCGCGAGGTCGCGATACGCGCCGGGCCGCCCGGCCAAGGCGCCGTCCTGCGCCAACTGGTCGAGCGCTTCCAGCAGGTTGCCCGGCAGGCCGCTCAGCACCTGGTGCGCACGGCGCAGGAAGTCGTCGGCATCGCACTCGGCGGCGAAGAGCGCGCGGCCGAACGCGACGAAGTCGTCGTCGTCGAGGCCGGCGAGGTCCAACCGCCGCGCCTCGGGCAGTTCGAGTCGCGGGCCATCGACGCCGGTCGCGAGCAGCAGCAGCAGCGGCAACTGCGACGCGCGCGCCGCCAACCGCTGCAGCACGAGGCGGCCGCTGGTGTCGAGTTCGTCGGCCAGATCGACGCGCACCACCAGCGGCTGGCCCTTGCGCGGCAGCTTGAGCAGCGCGGTGGCGAGGCGCTCGGCGCGGACCTCCGACGGCTCCGTGCTGGCGCCGAGGGTCACGTCGGCGAGGGCCTCGGCCTCGGCGTCGGTGCCGCCGAACTGCGCCTTGGCGGCCTCGGCGGCCCGCTGGCGCGCATTCGGCGAATGGCGGTCGTCGCCGCGCAGCAGCACGTCGAGCAACTGGCTGGCGAACGGTTCGCCGTGCCCGAGGCCGCTGTCCGCGGTGCCGCCGAGCAGCACCGGCGCGGCCGACTCGCCGAGCCAACGTTGCATCGCCTCGTCGAGCAGGCGCCGGCGTCCCATGCCCTCGGGGCCGGTAACGACCACCACGCTGCCGCGGCCGGAGCGCGCCCCGGCGAGCGCGGCATCGAGCAGGTCGAGTTCCTGACGGCGGCCGAAGAACGGCGTCTCGGCGGGCCGCCGCATGCGCAGCAGGCGGCGCTGGCTCGCCAGCGTCGGCAGCTTCACTTCGTGCCGTCGCCAGTAGTCCGATCGCTCGCCTTGTTCGAGGATGCGCGCGACGTCCAGCGCGTCGCGCGGGCGCTGGTCGGGTTGCTTGCGCAGCAGGTCCAGCAACAGTTGTTCGAGCAGCGGCGAGACGCGCGGCCGCAGGTGGGAGGGCCGCGGCGGTTCCCGGTGCAGTTGCGCGTCGAGCATCGCGTCGGGCGTCGTCGCGTCGGCGAAGGCGTGGCGACCGGTCGTCACCTCGAACAGCACGAGGCCGAGGGCGTAGAGGTCGGCGCGCGGGCCGGCAGGTTCGCCGCGCAGCGACTCGGGCGCGGCGTAGGCGAGGCTGCCGGCGAGGCCGAAGCCGGACGAACGGCTCGCCGAGCCGGCGCTGCCGCTGCTGCCGGCGCCGTGCGCGCCAAATGGCCGCGCGAGCCCGAGGTCGACGATCTTGAGCTCGCTGTCGGGCGTCAGGATCAGGTTCTCGGGCTTGATGTCGCGGTGGACGAGCCCGCGCTTGTGCAGGGCCGCGAGGCCCTTGGCGGCGTCGGCGCCGATGCGCCGCGTCAGGTCCTCGACCGGCTGCCCGGCGCGCAGCGTGAAGTCGCGCAGCGTCGTGCCCGGCACGTACTGCATGACCAGGAAGGTCGTCGTCAGGCCGTCGCGGGCGATCGTCTCGACGCCGTGGATGGCGGCGAGGTTCGGATGCCGCAGCGACTGGCCGAGCTCGCCCTCGGCGAACAGGCGCGCGTGCGCACGTTCGTCGTCGGCGAGTTCGGTGCGCAGGAACTTGATCGCCGCCTCGGCGCCGGCGTCGAGGCCGCCGTAGGGTTGCACCAACCGGGCGCGGAACACGGTGCCGGAACTGCCGCGGCCGAGTTCCTGCAGCAACTCGAAGCGCCCCTCGGCCAGCGCACGCCAACGCGGCGCGCCGATGGCGGCGGCGGGTCGCTTCGGGTCGGCGGCGTCCATGGGGCGAGCGTTGTAGCGTCGGACCGCCGGCGGCGCATCCACACCGCGGCCCGCGCCGGCGTTGCGCTGCGCCTGCGTCTTTGCGACGCTGACGACAGCCCGGCATGCCGATCCGCCTCTACAACTCGCTGACCCGCACCCTCGTCGACCTGCAGCCGCGCGAGCCGGGGCACGTGACGATGTACCACTGCGGTCCGACGGTCTACAGCTCGCCGCACATCGGCAACTTCCGCAGCTTCCTGTTCGCCGACGTGCTGCGCCGCTTCGTCGAGGACCAGGGCTGTCGCGTGACGCAGGTGATGAACGTCACCGACGTCGGCCACCTGACGCTCGACGACATCGAGGCCGGCGAGGACAAGATGGAAGCCGCCGCGCGCAAGGCGGGCGTGACCGCCTGGGACGTCGCCAAGCGCTACGAGGACGAATTCCACGACTGCCAGCGCAAGCTGCACGTCCGCCTGCCGCACCACATGCCGCGCGCGACGGAGTTCATCGCGCAGATGGGCGGGATCATCGACGACCTGCTGCAAAAGGGCGTCGCCTACCAGCGCAACGGCAACGTGTACTTCGAGGTCGCGCGCTTCCCCGGCTACGGCAAGCTGTCCGGCAAGGTGCTCGACGAGCTGGAGGCGGGCGCGCGCGTGGCGGTCAACGAGGAGAAGAAGGACCCGCGCGACTTCGCGCTTTGGAAGGTCGATCCCAAGCACCAGATGCAGTGGGACGCGCCGTTCCGCGACGGCGTGCGTGGCTTCCCCGGCTGGCACATCGAGTGCTCGGCGATGTCGATGCACTACCTCGGTCCGCAGATCGACATCCACACCGGCGGCGAGGACAACATGTTCCCGCACCACGAGTGCGAGATCGCCCAGACCGAGGCGCACACCGGGGTGCCGTTCGTCGGCGTGTGGCTGCACGCCCGCCACTTGCTCGTCGACGGCACCAAGATGAGCAAGAGCCTGGGCAACTTCTTCACCGTCGAGGACGTGCTGAAGAAGGGTTACACCGGGCTCGAGCTGCGCTACGCGCTGATCCGGGTGCAGTACCGGCAATCGCTGAACTTCACGCTGAAGGGCCTCGACGAGGCCCGTGCGGCGATCGGTCGCGTGCAGCAGTGCCGGCAGCGGCTGGCGCGCATCCGCGACGGCGCCGAGCCGGCGGGGGCCGGCGACCTCGCCCCGGACGTGGCCGCGGCCAACGCCGCCTTCACCGCCGCGATGAGCGACGACCTCAACGTCAGCGAGGCGCTGGCGGCCGTGTTCGACTTCGTTGGCGTCGCCAACAAGGCGCAGCCGACGGCGGCCGGCGCCACGGCGGCGCTCGCGGCGTTCGCGCGCTTCGATGACGTGCTCGGGTGCTTTGGTCCCGAGCCCAAGGCCGACGCTGGCGCCGACGCGCCGGCCGAACTGATCGCGCTGCTGCCGGCGCGCGATGCCGCCAAGAAGGCCAAGGACTGGGCGACCGCCGACGCGATCCGCCAACAGGTCGCCGCTGCCGGCTGGAAGATCGTCGACACCCCGCAGGGCGCGCGCCTGGAGAAGGCGTGATGCCGGCGCGGCTTCGGCATCCGGGACGCCGTCCGCTGCGAACCGCTCACACCGCCATGCGCCGCCTCGCCATCCTGCTGTTCCCCGCCCTGGCCGCCTGCGCCTGCAACGAGGCGGATTCCGTCACGCCGGCTCCCAGCGCAGCCGCTCCCAGCGCAGCCGCTCCCAGCGCAGCCGTTCCCAGCGCAGCCGCTCCCAGCGCAGCCGCTCCCAGCGCAGCCGTTCCCAGCGCAGACGGTGCGTCGCCGGTCGCCCCTGCCGCGCCGGTTCCGAACCCGACGCCGGCTGCGGCAGGTCTCGCGAGCGTTCCCGCTGTCATGCCCGACTACAACCCGCTCAATCCCTTCGAGTCCGACGTCATCCTGCGCAAGGGCACCGAGCGAGCCTTCGCCGGCGAGTTCACCGACCACGAGGCGGACGGCACGTACATCTGCCGGCAGTGCAACGCGCCGCTGTACCGCAGCGATGACAAATTCCACTCGGGCTGCGGTTGGCCGAGCTTCGACGACGAGATCCAGGGCGCGGTCGAGCGGCACCGCGACGTCAGCCACGGCATGGTGCGGGTCGAGATCGTCTGCGCGAACTGCAAGGGCCACCTCGGCCACGTCTTCGAGGGCGAGCGCATGACGACGAAGAACACGCGCCACTGCGTCAACTCGGTGTCGATGCGCTTCGTGCCGGCGGGCACGCAGCCGCCGGCGAAGATCGTGCGCGCGCCGCGGTGACGGTGTGCGCCGGACGCTGCGGCCGCTAGCCGCGCTGCAGGGCGCCGGCCGACGGCGGTCGCGTCATTGCGCCGGCTTGCTGTCGTCGATCCACAGCGTCAGCTCGCCTTCGGCGAGCCGCTCGCCGCGGCGGACGGCGTGACCGCTGACGAGCGCCGTCGGTCCGAACCGACGGATCAACGTGACGTGGTATTCGACTTCGTCGCCGGCAGCGGGCGCGCCGTGCGCTGCGAAGCGTTTGACGGCGACCAGCATGCCGCGGCGTGGGCCGGCGCCGGGCGCCGCGCCGTGCGCGAGCAGCACGGCCGCCGACTGCGCGATGCCCTCGATGGCCCCGCATGCCCACGGCAACGCGCCCGGCCCGGACGGCTCGCGGCCGCGGAGCGTCGCGCGCACGCCGTCGTTCGCGGCGATCGCGTGGATGCGCAGGATCGGGGCGCGATGCGGCACGACCCGCAGGATGCCGTCCTCGACCTCGGCGCTCATCACGGCGATCGTTCCCCCCGCGCCGGGGCGGCGCAAGCGTGCGCTGCGACCGTGCGTCTGGCAGGATGCCGACATGAGCGACGGGATCGAATGGCGTGATGGCCCCGTCGCCGGGTCGGACGGCGTGTTGACGGGCCGCTGCCTCGTGCCAGCCGCGCACCCGATCCTGCGGGGGCACTTCCCCGGCGCCCCACTGGTTCCTGGTGTGCAGTTGCTGGCCGCGGCATGCGCTGCCGCGGCGCAGGCCACCGGTCGGACGTTGGCCATCGCGGCGATCGACGACGTGCGATGGCACGCGCCGTTGGCGCCTGACGCCGAAGTCGAGCTGCGCGCGGCGCTCGCGCCGGAACCGCGGGGGCTGGGCTGCGCCGGCGAGTGGGTGCGCGCCGGCGAGCGGGTGGCGGCCTTCCGCATGGTCCTGCGCGACGACGTAGGCCAGCCTTGAGCGCCGGGGGGGCGCAGCTACACTCCGCCGCCCACGCCGCCGCCGAGGCCGCCCTGCCAAGGACCGAGAGAGTGCACCAAAACGTCAAGAAGCTGCTCGAACTGCAGAAGGTCGACCTGGAGATCACGTCGCTGACCCGCGACATCGACGCGCTGCCGGCCGAGCAGCAGAAGCGGCGCCGGAAGCTGGACGAACTGGTGCGCGTGCTGGCCGAGAAGCGGCTGGCGATGCAGAAGTGCGAGCTCGATTCGCGCGCCCTCGACAAGGCCGTGCGCGGCAGCGACGACGAGATCAAGCGGCTCAACGAACGACTGAACATCGTGCGCAACAACGCCGAGTACCAGGCGACGCTGTTCCAGATCGAAGCGGTGCGCAAGGACCGCGACGTCACCCAGGACGAGTGCCTCAAGCTGATCGAGTCGCTCGAGGTCCTCAAGGCCGAGGCGACGACCGCGGAAGCCGCGGCCGGCGAGGAACGCAAGGTGTTCGACGCCTTCCTCGCCGAGGCCGACGCGCTGCGCGCGTCGCGAGCCGGGGCCATCGGCGAGGCGCGCGCCCGCCGCCAGAAGCTTACCGACGGCGTGCCGCCGGACCTGCTCACGGAGTACGACGGCCTGTACAAGGCGCGGCAGAACCTGGCCGTCGCCCGCGTGCAGGACTCGTTCTGCCAAGGGTGCTACAACAAGATCACGATGAACGACGTCTCGCGCCTGATGGGCGGCACGGCCATCGTGCGCTGCGGCAGCTGCCAGCGCCTCCTCTACCTCGCCACCTGATCCGCAGCGGCCGCCGGCCCCCGTGCCGCGGCGCACGACGCATGGCCCGCGCCATCCATCCGATCGTCGTCGGCACCGCCGGCCACATCGACCACGGCAAGAGCAGCCTGGTGAAGGCGCTCACCGGGATCGACCCGGACCGGCTGAAGGAAGAGAAGGAGCGCGGGCTGACGATCGACCTCGGCTTCGCCCGCATGCGGTTGGCTGACGGCCGCTGGCTCGGGCTCGTCGACGTCCCCGGCCACGAGCGTTTCGTGCGCAACATGGTGGCCGGCTGCACCGGCCTCGACCTCGCCATGCTCGTCGTCGCCGCCGACGACGGCGTGATGCCGCAGACGGTCGAGCACGTGGACATCCTGGACCTGCTGCAGGTCCGCGGCGGCCTGATCGTGCTGACCAAGATCGACATGGTCGACAAGGCGCTCGCCGACATGGCCGAGGAGGAGGTCCGCAAGCTGGTCCGCGGCACGCCGCTCGCCGACGCCGAGGTCGTGCGCGTCAGTTCGGTCACGGGCGAGGGCATCCCCGAGCTCCGGCAGAAGCTCGAAGCGCTGGCGCTGGCGGTGCCGCCGCGCGCCAGCCAGGGGCCGTTCCGCATGCCGATCCAGCGGGTCTTCGCGCTGGAAGGCATCGGCACCGTGGTGACCGGCATTCCGATGTCCGGCGCGGTCCAGCCGGGAGCGGAGATCGAGATCCTGCCGATCGGCGAGCGGGTCAAGGTGCGCGGCATCCACGCCTACGGTGGCAAGGTCGACGAGGCCGTCGCCGGCCACAGCACCGCGTTGTCGGTGCCCGAGGCCAAGGAGACGGGCGTGCACCGCGGCATGGTCGCGTGCGCGCCCGGCGCGTTCGCCGCCGGTGACGCCGTCGACGTCGACCTGACGCTGACCAAGCGGTCGCCGCAGCTCGGCCACCGGGAACCGATCCGGTTCCACGTCGGCACTGTGGAGGTGCGCGGCCAGCTGCTGCTGCTCGATCGCGACGCCGCTGCGCCCGGGGACGCCGTGGTCGCGCGCGTGGAACTCGACGAGGACGTCTGCTGCGCGGCCGGCGACCGCTTCCTGCTGCGCCTGCAGAATCCGGCCATGACGTGCGGTGGCGGCAAGGTGATCCGCCTGTCGAAGTCGGGTCGCTACCGCCGCAAGGATCTCGGCGAGGAACTGGTCGGCATCCTCGTCGCCGGCGATCGTCCCGAGGCGCGCATCGCGCACGAACTGCAGCAGGCAGGCCCGGAAGGGCGTCCGATCGACGAGTTGTCGCGCGCGCTGGGGCTCGCCGACGAGAAGGTCGTGGCGCTGGCGCGCGGCATGCCCGAGACAGCACTGCACGAGCGCGCGATGCGCGCGTTCCTCGCCGCGCACGTCGTCGCCGGTGAACAGGAGTTGCTGCAGTCGGTCGACAAGATGCTGCAGAAGCGCGCGGAGGCGGCATCGGTCAAGCGCGCCGCGATCCGCGCGACCAAGACGCTGCCGCAACCCCTGATCGATTGCGTGTTCGATCGCCTGCAGGCGGAGGGACGCGTGCGCATGGGACGGCAAGGGCAGGCGCTGTTCCTCGACCGCCTCAAGCCGCTGCCGGCGCCGCAGCAGCAGCGCTTCGACCGCATCGTCGCCGAGTGCGAACAACGCGGCTTCCGGCCGCCGGAACTCGCCGAGCTCGAGGCCGTGATCGGGCTGAAGGGCGACGCGCTGCTTTCGCTCCTCGATCGCGCCCAGGACGAGGGTCGCATCGACAAGGTCGGCGACCACTTCTACGGCGCCACGATCGTGCGCACGGTCCTGCGCGCCGTGCGCGCCAACTGCCTCGCGCACGCCGAGGTGCTGGACATCCCGGCCCTGCGCGATCAGTTGGACACCAGCCGGAAGTACCTGATCCCGTTGCTGGAATACGTCGACAGCCTCGGCTTGACCGTGCTGCGCGGCGGCGTCCGCCGCCTGCTGCCGTCGTCGGAGGTCGCCCGGGACCTCGCGCGCGAAGCCGGCGCGTGACGTGTCGCCGGCGCTGCGGCGCCGCCGGCGTTGGTCGCGCCCTGCTCGGGTTCCGTTCCTGCTCCCGACGGCGTCGCCGCGTCGCCGCGTCGTCATCGGCGCTTCCTGGCGGACGCCTGGGAAGGCGGCGCTGACTTCATCCGCAGCCACCGGAAGGTCGATAGCGCGATGTCCCCCGATCGGAATGGAGATGTCATGAGCGGACAGAACAACAGTGACGACGATTTCCTCGACGACGACTTCGTCGTCGAAGGCCTCGCGGACCTCGGTCCGCGCGATGATCTTGGCCTGTTGTTCACTCCGGCCGACCAGCCGCAACCGGCGGCGCCGCCGGCAGCAGCCGTGCCGGACGCCGAGGACGATCTGTTCACGGACCACACCGCCAATCTGACGCCGTCGGAAGTCTTCGCCGGCAAGCAGCAGTTCGACGAGAAGGCCGCGTCGACGTGGAACGGGGCGAACCTCGATCTCGATGACGAGTTCGCTTCGCCGCCGCCGGCGGCGGCCGGCCAACCGGCGAACCCGACCACGGAATGGGGTGAGGCCGATGCGTTCGCCGACGCCGGCGAATCGCTCGATGCCGAACTGGAGATCGTCGGCGAGCAGGGCGCGGTCCCGACGCCGGTTGCGGGCGGCACCGACCTCACGGTCGTGGGCGTCGTCATCGACGAGTTGCCCACGTTGGAACCCGTTGCGGAGGGCGAGAACCTGCCGCTGCTGATGCCGATCACGACGGTTGGCGCGGACGAGGGCGTAGGTGCTGCGGCCGTCGAGGAGTCGGCGGCTGGCATCGCTGACGCCGAAACCGTCGACTCGACGACGTTCGCGGACGCCGCTGCTGTCCCAGGCCAGGAGACAGAGTCCGGGTCGGCGCCGCTGGCCGACACGCCGACCGCCGATGCCGAGGATGCGCTGTTTGCATCGCTCGATGGACTGGCACCGACGTCGGAATCTGTCGAGGGCGAGGAGTTCGCCGAGGGCGAGCCGGTCGCGGAGGGCGAGTTCACCGAGGGCGAGGAGTACGCCGAGGGCGAGCCGGTCGCGGAGGGCGAGTTCGCCGAAGGCGAGGAGTTCGCCGAGGGCGAGCCGGTCGCGGAGGGCGAGTTCGCCGAAGGCGAGGAGTTCGCCGAGGGCGAGCCGGTCGCGGAGGGCGAGTTCGCCGAGGGCGAGGAGTACGCCGAGGGCGAGCCGGTCGCGGAGGGCGAGTTCGCCGA
>JADCJE010000216.1 GCA_020247305.1 Phycisphaerales bacterium
CCTCGATGTCGTGCACGGCGAGCGCGTTGCCGCTCAGCAGGCCGTCGACGAGGCCGGCGCGCAGGATCGCCGCCAGCGTCGGCCCGGCGCCGACGTGCACCAAGACTGGGCCGGCGACGAGGATCACCTTGCGGCCCTCGGCCCGCACGCGCTTCCACTCGGCGACGACCTCCTCGACCTGCGCCGCCAGCCGGCGCTCCGAGCTGACGCCGCCCTGCATGAAGCCGAATTTGCCGTCCTGCAGCTTGCGGGTGGTGAACGGCGTGATGCGGATGCCGGCGAAGCCGACGACGACCTTCTGGCCGATCTGCAGGTCGCGCAGCTTGACGCAGCGCAGCGCCCCACTGTCGTCGACGATGGTCGCGTCCATGCGCTGCTCCTGCACCGACAGCCACTGGCCGGCGACGCGCACCTCGGTCGCGAGGTTGGTCGTCGAGTAGAAGCCGTCGGGCGCGGTGCCGGCGATGTCGACGGCGGCGAACACGGCGTCCTGCGTCTCGGTCTCCGACAGGCCGAGCGACATCAGGTCGGCGCGCACGCGGTCGAACGACTTCTTGTTCGGCGCGGTCACCTCGAGCACGAGGAACGACTCGTCGTTGCGCTGCTTGCCGACGTCAAGTTGCAGGATGCGGTAGGTCGCGCTGGCGGCCTGCACGGCCTCCAGCGCGTCGGACAGAAGGCCAGAGTCGATCAGATGCCCCTTGGCCTGGAAGTTGGCGACGTGCTTGCTCACGCCGCCGAACGTAGCCGCCGGCGATGGCGGCGGGAACTTCCGCGCGGCCGGCGACCGGCGCGCGTCAGGCCAGCGCCGGCCAGAGGTAGGCGAGCGTGATCGCGCCGTCGGCAGCGACGGCGGTCAGGTCGCCGCCGAGTTGGCGCTGCACGAACAGCGCAGCGGCGAGGCCCGACGGCAGGGCCGGCGAGCCGAGCGCGGCGAGCAGGCCGCTGTCGCCGGCCAGATGCCGGCTGATGGCGGCGGCAGCGGCCTCGTCGGCGACCGCGGCCGCGAGGCGCAGGCGGGCGCAGCGGCGCGGCCGGCCGTCGCCGATGGCGGCGTCGACGAGGTCGACGTCGACCCGCACCGACTTCGGCGCGAGTTCGGCGAGGCCGATCAGTCCGTGCCAGATCGCTTGCACGCATTCGGTCGGCTCGCTGCGCACGTGGACGTCCGGAACGGGCGCCACCGCCGGACGGACGCCGCGATGCAGCAGCGCCTTCTCGGCGAGCGCCACCGCCTCGGCGACGACCGCGGCCAGCGGCGTGCGTACGCGCTCGCGCGGCGACCTCGCCAGCATGCGCGCGACGCTGCGCAGCAGTTGCGCGCCGCGCTGCGTGCCCGCGGTCATGTCCTGCAGCAACTGCGCGTCGGTCGGATCCGCCGCCAACGGCCGCAGCGTCGCGGCGAGGCCGATCGCCGCGTTCAGCATGTTGTTGAAGTCGTGCACGAGCACGCCGGCCGAACGGCCGAGCAACCGCAGGCGCGCCAGCTCGGCGAGGGCCGACGCCGCGCGGTCCGCGGCCGTCGTCTCGGCGGCGAACAGCACGTCCGCGCCGGCGACGGCGCGGCAGCGCAGGCGCCAGTGACGGCCGGCGTGCGCCACCGCGACCGCCTCGCCCGCGCGCAGGCGCGCTTCGTCGTCGGCGTCGACGCCAAGCCCGCGCAGGTTCGCGGCGGGCGCGCCCGGTCGGCCAACGGCACCGAGCACGGCGCGCATGGCGTCGTTGCTGGCGACGACGCCGCCATCGGCGGCGAGCAGTCCCACGCCTTCGTCGAGGGCTGCGAGCAGGTCGGCTGGCGCCGGCGGCATGGCGAGGTTGTAGCGGCGTGCCGCGCGGGCGCCACCGCGGTCGTCACTCGGCGCGGAACCGCACGCTCACCGCCGCCACGTGGCTGGCGCCGCGCTCCAGCGCGCCGATCGACTGCAGGAACCCAGACGCAGCGTAATAGTCCGGCGCAGGTCCGACGGCCGAGCCGTCGCCGTAGCAGGCCGCGACGGTCAGTTCGTAGTCGCGCCCGGCGCGCAGCGGCGTAGCGACGCCGTTCGGCAGCGCGACGAACGCGAAGCCGCCCGCGCTCGGCGGCGCGAACACCGACCAGCGCAGCGTCTCGCTCGTGGTCGGATCCGGATCGGGATCCGGCGCGACGTTGCGCAGTTCGACGACCGCGTGCAGGGCGCCGGCGGGCAGCGCGAAGAACGCGGTGAAGCCGCTGGCGGGGACGACGGCGCCGGTCGTCGGGAACGACACGGTCGGGAACGGCCGGAAGCGGAAGTCCCCGCGCGGGTAGGTCGCCGGCCCGCTGCCGCGCGGCAGCGACACGAGCGACGTCGTGCGCAGCGTCGTGCCCGCGGGTCCGGGGAAGCGGCCGTCGAGCAGCGCCAGCCACGAACTGCCGGCGAGATCGCCGGCGAGCGGCGGCAGCGTGAACACGAGGTCGTCGCCGACCCGCGCGTGGTTGCCGGTCAGGCCGCGCGCGACGTCGACCACCGCGCCCGACGGGCGCTGCAGCGCGAGCGCGAGGCGCAGCGCCGCAGGATCGAGTTCGGCCGGCGCGCCGGCGAACGCCGCCGGCACGGCGAACGTCGCGTCGGCGACGTGCGCCAGCGGCAGGTCGCGATCGAGGCGCGCGCCCTGCGTCGGCGTCACGTCGGCGGCGAAACCGAAGCGGACGAGGGTCCGGGGCGCCGCCGGCGCGCCCGCGGCTTCGGCGAACTGCGCGACGGCGAGGTTGCCGCCGATGGCCGGCACGCCGGCGAGGTAGCGATCGCCGACGGCGGCCGGGTCGACGTCGACCGGCAGCGGCGAGGCGACGGCGAGCCCTTCGACGACCTCGTCCCACCACTCCTGCGCGGCGATGCGCCGCGTCGCCCGCAGCGCGTGGCCGCGCGTCGGGTCGGCGCCCACCAGCGCGCCGCCGACGAGCCCGTGGCGATCGAACGCGCCGACGCGCGACCGGCGCACGACCTGCAGCGGCGCTTCGACGCGGTCGCTGTACGGGTCGACGATCGAGCGCGCGTGCACGACGAGGTCGCCGCCGCGCTGCGTCGACAGCGACACCGTGACGCGGCCGCCGAAGTTGCGGTCGCTGACGATGGCGCCGCTCTCGCGCGTCTCGCCGAGCAGCCCCTGCGCCGGCGTGTCGCCCTCGACGACGAAGGCGCGCTCCAGCGGTCCGCCGCCGACTTCGTCGCAGGCGAAGACCGACGTGTTGCGGCCGCCGGCGTCCCAGTTGCGGTCGTTGAGGAACGAGTACGCGGCGTCCCAGCGCGCCGATCGCACGAAGCGCGTGACCTGCGTCGTCTGCACGCGCGCGGCGTCGAGCGGCACGCTGTCGAGCAAGCCGAGGAACCCGGTCGGCACGTCCTCGATCACGGCGACGCCGTCGGCGTCGAAGGTCGTCGCCGTCGCGAAGTCGCCGCGCAGCGTGCTGAGGCGCAGCCCGCGGAAGGCCGTCGCACGGCCGCGGCGCAGCTGCTGCACGAGGAAGTCCGCGGCCGTGCGCGTGTCGAGCACGAGCGCCGGAACCACGGTCTCGCTGGCGACCAGCGGCGCGCTCGCGGCCGCGCGCGCCGGCGCGAAGGCGCCGCCGGCGAAGGCTTCGATCGCCGCCGTGCGCGCAGCGCCGCCCGGCGTGGCGACCGCGACGCCATCGACACGGAAGCGACCCTGGGCGTCGGTCGTGGTCTTGCGCTGGTCGACGCGCACGAGCGCGCCGGCGAGCGGCGCCGCCGTCGGCGCGCCGGCGTCGACCACCGTGCCGCTGACGGCGCCGGCCGGACCCGCAACCGCGAACGCGTACAGACCGCCCTGCGCGATGGCGCCCGTCGCGGTCAGGCGACCGCCGGCGGCGACGACCGCCGTGGCGACCGCGGTCCATTCGCCGGTCGCCGCATCCAGGCGAAACAGCGCCGCTGCAGCCGACGTACCGCCGACGCCGAGTTCGTCGGGCGCCGACAGGTCGGCCGCCGGCGTGAACGCCACGTCGGCCGGCGCGACCAGCACGCCGCGGCTCCAGGCGTGCGCCGTGCCGGGCGCCGCTGGCTGCGGCAGGTCGCCGGGCAGGTGCACGGCCTGCAGCACGCCGAGCCGGACGTCGATCGTCGCGGTCGCCGCGCCGACTGCGACGAACGTGCCCGCGCCGATCGTCAGGCGATCGCCGGCGGCCGTCTCGACCACCGTCGCCGCCGCCTGCGCCCCGAAGGCGACGGTCGCGCCGACGCGCAGATCGGGCAGATGCAGCGCCTCGGGCAGGTCGACGTCGCCGACGGTGAGCGCGACCGCGTAGCTGCCGAGCCGGTCGCCGTCGCTGGCCGCCGCCGCCGCGCCATCGACGCGGACGAGCCGGCGGCCGCGCAGATCGGCCTGCAGGTCGCCGCGGCCATTGGCGCCGGTGACGACGCGGCGATCGCCGGCCTCGACCACCGCGGCGCTCACGCCGCGGCCTTCGTCGTCGAGCACCACGGCCTTGCTGGAGAACGCCGGCGCCTGCGGCAGCTGCGGCCCGAGTTCGGTGCCCCTGCCGACATCGCAGCCGGCGGCGACGAGCGCGACGGCGGCGGCGAACGCGACAGCGACGCCGGCGCGGCAGGAACAGGAAGGCGACGGAAGCGGTGTCATCGGCCAGCCTCCCCGCTCGCGCCCGCTCGCGGGCGCGCGTCGAAGCGGTCCGGTTCGGGCGGCGTGGCGACGCGGCTGCGGCTGCCGTCGGCGCCGACGCTGCGCACGCCGACGACCACGTCGTCGAGGCAGACGCCGGCGAGGGTCGCCAGCAGACGGTCGCTGCGCGTCGGCTTCGGCGCGGCTTCGTCCTGGCCGACGACGTGCGTCCAGTCGGGCGCGGTGGTCGGCCGCCAGACGAACTCCGCGCGCGGGGCGCCGGCGGGCAGTTCGTAGACGACCTCGGTGTCGTAGCGGTCACGGCGCAGTTGCGCGGCGAGCACGCGCGGCGGCGGCGGCGCCGAAGCGAGTTCGGCCAGCGTCGCGACGACGACGCGGCAGACGTTGGCCGAGTAGGCGAAGTCGACCCACTCCGGCAGGTCGCCGTACGGCTTGCCGTCGCGCGCGACGACGTCCTGGTGCTGGCGCGAGAAGTCCTCGCGCGGCTCGCTGAAGCGCACCGCCGGGAAGCCCTGGTCGAAGAACGACCGGTGGTCGCCGCCGCGCCCGTAGCGGTCGCCGCGGAAGATCAGGTCGACGCCGAAGCCCGGCACGTGCGTGCGCGCCGCGAACGCCGCCGCGCGCGCGAGACTGCGGCCGAAGCTGTCGTTGCCGCTGGGCGCGTAGCTGAAGCAGCGCAGATGGCGGTCGTGGCGCGCCCCGTCCATGCCGAGCGTGTTGCCGACGATGTCGCACGCGATCATGCCGTCGACGCGGGCGCCGGCGGCGGCCAGCGCCTTGGCGTGCGCCTTGCTGCCGATCAGGCCCTGCTCCTCGCCGTCGTACGCGACGAACACGAGCGTCGCCGGGAAACGCCGGCCGGCGAGCGCCCGGCAAGCCTCCAGCGCCACCGCCGTGCCCGAGGCGTCGTCGACCGCGCCGGGCGCGGCCTTGCGGCCGTCCTCGCCCTGGCTGTTGCGCGAGTCGTAGTGGCCGCCGACCACGTACACGCGCTCGGGGTCGGACGTGCCGCGCAGCGTCGCGATCACGTTGACGATCGGCACCTGCGTCGGCATGCCCGGGCGCGCGCACGGCACGGTCTCGCTCTGCAGCGTGACGACCAGCCGGCCGCCGCTGGTCGCGGCGATGGCGTCGAACTCGTCGCGCAGCCACTTGCGCGCCGCGCCGGTGCCCTCGGTCTCGCTGTCGGTGCGCGACAGCACGTGGCGCGTGCCGAAGCCGACCAGCGCGCGCACCGTGCGCTCGATGCGCGCCGGGTCGATGCTGCGCACGGCGGCGGCGACGACGTCGGCGATCGGCTCGACCGGGGCCGCCGCCGCGGGCGGTGCGTCCTGGGCCGCGAGCGCGGCGAGCAGCGCGACCGGGGCGAACGGGGCGAACGGGGCGGTCGCCGCAGCGGACGACGGACGCAGCGTCAGGCGGTTCATGCGAAGAGGTCCACGCCGTCCATGCCGGCGGTGCGCCGCAGGCCGAGGATCGGCATCAGGGTCGTGGCGATGTCGCACAGCCGGCCGCCGCCGCGCAGCGAGCGGCCGCGCGCGGCCTCGCCGGCGATCAGCAGCGGCACCGGGTTGGTCGTGTGCGCGGTGTGCGGCTCGCCGGTCACCGGATCGATCATCATCTCGATGTTGCCGTGGTCGGCGGTGATCGCGACGGTGCCGCCGCGGTCGAGGAACGCCGGCACGATGCGCGCGAGGCACTGGTCGATCGTCTGCACCGCCTGGATCGCCGCGGGCACGATGCCGCTGTGGCCGACCATGTCGGCGTTGGCGAGGTTGAGCACGACGAGGTCGGGCCGCTGCCCGGCGTCGAGCTCGTGCAGCAACGCGTCGGTCACCGGGATCGCCGACATCTCCGGCTGCAGGTCGTAGGTGGCGACCTTCGGGCTCGGGATCAGCACGCGCTTCTCGCCCGGGTACTCCTTCTCGTTGCCGCCGGAGAAGAAGAACGTCACGTGCGCGTACTTCTCGGTCTCGGCGATGCGCAGCTGCTTCATGCCGGCCTCGCTGACCACCTGCGGGAAGATGCCCTCGAGGTTCTGCGGCATGTACGCGACCGGGAACGGAAACTCCTCGCGGTAGCGCGTCATCGTCACGTAGAGCGTGGCCGGCGCGGCGGCGCGCGGGAAGGCCGTGAACCCCGGCAGGAACGCGTCGCTGAGTTGCCGCGCGCGGTCGGTGCGGAAGTTGAAGAAGATCACCGCGTCGCCGTCGCGCACGCGGCCGCGGTCTTGCGCGCCGACGACCGTCGGCAGCACGAACTCGTCGCCTTCGTTGCGCGCGTAGGCCGCCGCCACCGCCGCCTGCGCCGTCTCGGCGCGCAGGCCCGCGCCGGTGGTCAGCGCGTCGTAGGCCTTCTGCACGCGCTCCCAGCGTTTGTCGCGGTCCATCGCGTAGTAGCGGCCGATGACGCTGCCGACGCGGCCGCAGCCGAGCTCGGCCATCCACTGTTCGGCCTTGGCGAGGTACGGCTGCGCCGAGCGCGGCGGCGTGTCGCGGCCGTCGAGGAACGCATGCAGCACGACGGACTCGCCGCGCAGGCCGGCGGCCGCGGCCATCTGCAGCAGCGCGCGCAGGTGCTGGTCGCTGCTGTGCACGCCGCCGTCGCTGAGCAGGCCGAACAGGTGCAGCGTCACTCGCTTGTGCACGGCGTGGTCGATCGCCGAACGCAGCGCGGCGTTCTGCTGGAAGCGGCCCTCGCGGATCTCGCGGTCGATGCGCGTGATCTCCTGGTAGACGACGCGACCGGCGCCGATGTTGAGGTGGCCGACCTCGGAGTTGCCCATCAGCCCGCACGGCAGGCCGACGGCCTCGCCGCTGGCTTCGAGCCGGGTCGTCGGCCACTTCTCGCGCAGGCTGTACCAGAAGCGCGGCTGCGCCAGGTGGATGGCGTTGCCCGGCCCCGGCGCGGCCTCGCCGAAGCCGTCGAGCACGCACAGCAGCAGCGGCGTACGCGAGCTCATCGCAGCAGCGCGTCAACGGTCGCGGCGATCGCGGCCTGGGCCTTGCGCGCGTCGGCGAGCACCGCGTCGGCGCGAGCCATCGCCTTCGACGCGAACGCCTTGTCGTCGAGCGAGCCGGCGTTGATGCGGACGTTGAGGTACGCGCCTTCGGCGCCGGCCAGCAGCAGCTGCGCGCCGGCGGCAAGGTCGCTGGCGATGGTCTTGCCGATGCAGCCGACGACCGGGTGGATGGTCGTGAACACGTCGCGGCACATCGCCAGCGTCTCCTCCGGCACCACCATCGCGCCGACGGTCGCCTGCTGGATCGCGGCGTTGCGCGCCGACTTCTCGGCGTCGGTGTCCTTCTTCATGCCGAAGGCCACCGACACGCCGTCGAACGACCGGCAGTCGCGCTCGGCCATCGGCAGCAGCGCCTGCAGCTGGCCGTCGAGCTGCTGCTCGGCGGCGGCGAGCTCGGCGTCGCGGTCGAGGTTGGCCTTCTTGCCGCGCGAGTACCGCACGACCATCAGGAACAGGGCGGCGCCCATGCAGCCGGCCATCGCCGCGGCCGCGCCGCCGCCGGGCGTCGGCGTCTTGGCGGCCAGCGAAGCGACGATGCGATCGAAGGGTTGCTGGATCATCGGAGGCCGCCAGTCTCGGCGGGCAGGCCGGGGGATCAAGGACGGAGCGCGGGTCCTTGCGACCCGGCGCGGCGCGGGCGCTCGGGTGGACGAACGGACGAGCGCACGGGTAGGCGGACCGGGCTAGGCTACGGGCATGCGCTGCATCGCCCTGCTCGCCGTCTCGTGCCTCGCCGCCTGCGCCGCCGGCCCCCAGCAATTGCGTCGCTCCGTCGACGACTGGGACCACAAGGTCTACGTCAACAGCCCGTGGTGGAGCGCCACGCTGTGGCTCGTGCCGGTCATGCCGGTCGCGTACGTCGGCGCGTTCGTCGGCGACTTCCTCGTCACCAACCCGATCGCGTTCTGGGGCGAGGACGCCTGGGACGGCAAAGGCACCGGCTACGAACACCAGACGATCCAGTGGACCGACGGCCGCACGCGCAGCGTCGCGGCGGAGCACGGCGGCTGGACGCGCGTGACGCGCGACTGAGGCGCCGGCGCCGGCGCGGCGCGCTAACCGCCGACGAGCTCGATCGGGATCGGCTGGAAGTCGATGCCGTCGACCGACGCGAGGTGATAGCGGATGCCGTCGGCCTCGCCCTGGAAGCCGTACTTCAGGTCCTTGCCGTGCAGGTGGCCGTACACGCAGGCCTGCACGCACGCCGACTTGAGCACCGGCACCGCGCCGGTCTCGCGGCCGTCGGCGTACCGCGGCGGGTAGTGCACGAGCGCGACGGTGCGCGAACCCGGCATGCAGCCACCGAGCTTGCGGCCGGCGTCGATCGACTGCTGCAGGAAGTTGATCTCGCGCTGGAAGATCTTGCCGGCGTCGGGCTCTGCCCACGGCGCGTCCGGCGGGTCCCACAACCGGCTGCCGATGACCACGGTGCCGTCGTCGAGCCGGTAGGAGTTGGCCTGCAGCAGGTGGATCGAGGGGTGCACCTGCGCCTGCAGCTTGTCGCGCACCGACGCGCCGCGAGGCCACCACGTGCAGTGGTTGCCGCGGATCAGCACCTTGCGGCCGGTGCGCTGGCCGAGCCATTCGAGGTCGGGCTTCGCCTCGGCGAAGTCGAGCCCCCACGAAGTGTCGCCGCCGACCAGCACCCAGTCCTCGGGCGCGACCATCGCGTCCCAGGCCTTCTGCATGCGTTCGGCGTGGCCGACCCATTGCGGGCCGAAGATGTCCATCGGCTTGTCGACGCCGAGGCTCAGGTGCAGGTCGCTGATCGCAAAGAGGCGCAAGTCGGCTCGGGGCAGGAGGAAGGGGACTGCATACGGCATGGGCGACGCCGCGCAAGCAGCGAACGGGCCGATCGTGGGCCGGACGCGCGCCGCGCGGGCCGCTCGTCGTTGCGCGGGCAGTGGCGCGTGCGACGATGCGTCGATGCCCACCGTCACTCGCCGCGCCGTCGCCGCCGTCGCCGCCGTCCTGGCCCTCGCCGCGTCCGCAGCGGCCCAGTCGCCGCCTGCCTGCCCGCCGCCGCCCGCCGGCTACGACGGCGCGCTGTGGGCGAAGGCGTGGGCGCTGCACCACGACGCGATCGTGATCGACACGCACGTCGACACGACGACGCGCATCCTCGACCGCGGCTTCGACGTCGGCCCGCGCGCCAACGACGGCCACTTCGACCTCGTGCGCGCGCGGGAGGGCGGCCTCGACGCGGTGTTCCACTCGATCTACGTCGACGCGCGCTTCGCCGGCGACGAACGGGCGCTGTTCGCCACGGCGCCGCAGGACATCAACGCCGACTGGCCGCGGCCGGGCGACCCCGGGGCCGCCAACGGCAGCGCGCGGCGGGCGCTGATGATGATCGACGGCATCGTGCAGCAGGCGCGGCGCCATCCGACGCGCATGACGATGTGCGCGACAGCCGACGAACTGGTCGCCGCCGTGCAGTCGGGCAGGCACGCCGCGCTGATGGGCATCGAAGGCGGCCACGCCATCGAAGGCGACCTCGGCCTGCTGCGGCTCTTCCACCAGCTCGGCGTGCGTTACATGACGCTGACCCACACCAACCACAACGAATACGCCGATTCGTGCGCGCCGGCCGAGCCGCGCTGGGGCGGGCTCAACCGGCTCGGCGTCAAGGTCGTCACCGAGATGAACCGGCTGGGCATGGTCGTCGACGTCAGCCACGTCAGCGATGCGACCTTCTTCGCCGCGCTCGCCGCCACCAAGGCGCCGGCGATCTGCTCGCACAGCTCGCTGCGCGCGCTCTGCCCGCACCCGCGCAACGTCACCGACGACATGCTGCGCGCGATCGCGGCGAACGGCGGCGCGGTGATGATCAACTTCAACTGCGGCTTCCTCGACGTCGACTACGCCAAGAACCGCTCGGCGCGGCAGGCGACGCGGCGCATCCAGGAGAAGGCCGCGCGCGACAAGTTCGCCGACGGCAGCGCCGAGCTGCGCGACGCGCTGGCGGCGCTCGACGCGCGCTTCCCGCCGGTCGAGCCGCCGCCGCTCGCCACGCTCGTCGCGCACGTGCTGCGCGCGCTCGCGGTCGCCGGCCCCGACCACGTCGGCCTCGGCAGCGACTTCGACGGCGTGCCGTGCGTGCCGCGCGGCATGGACGACGCCGCGCACCTGCCGCGCCTCACCTACGAACTGCTCGCCGCCGGCCAGTCCGAGACGACGGTGCGCAAGGTGCTCGGCGGCAACCTGCTGCGGGTGCTGCGCGCAGTCGAAACGCACGCGGCGAGCCGGCGCGGCGAGGAACCGCAGCGCAACGGCGCCGACGACTTCGACCGCCTGCCGCGCTGAGCGCCGAGCCCGCCCCGAACACGGTCACCGCGACCGCGCCGCGGTCACTCGGACGGGCCGCCGTAGCCGAGCGAGTAGAGGCAACGCTGCGTGAACTTGCGCAGCGTGTCGAAGCTGGTCGGCGTCACGATCGTCGGCGACAGGTACTGCATCGACGGCCGCAGCATGTTGCGGGCCGAGAAGACGTGCCGCGACAGCGCCCGATCGACGGCCTGGGCCCGGTCGCCGAGCGCCGCCAGCACGAGCGCCGGCATGTCCCAGCCGACCGGATCGCCGCTGACCTCGAACTCGTGGCGGCGCGGCATCACGTGGTCGATCAGCGCGCACTCCAGGATCGACGCGAGCAGCGCGGTGGCGACGCGAAGATCCTGCTCGGCGACGGCCGCGGCGTAACTCTGCAGATCGAACGCCGCGAGCGTGCGCAGGCGCGGATCGTGCAGTCGATTGTGGTCGTACAACGGCGGCTGCGGCGCCGGGCGGGCCGCCGGCCCCGGGCCTTCGGTCGCGTAGCCGTTGGGATCGCCCGCCCGCGGGCCCTGTCCCTGGCCGTAATTGCCGCGCGGCGGCACGGCTGCCGGATAGCCAGCGCCCTGCGGGTAGCCGTGGCCCTGCGGGTGGCCGCCGGCCTGCGGATAGCCATTGCCTTGCGCGTAGGGATTGCCCTGCGCGTAGGGATTGCCCGGCGGCATCGCCGGCGGATACCCGGCTTGCGGATAGCCGCCGCCTTGCGGCGCGCCCTGGCCATAGGCATTGCCCGGCGGCATCGCCGGCGGGTAGCCGGCCTGCGGATGCCCGCCAGCCTGCGGGTAGCCGCCGGCCTGCGGATAACCGCCGCCCTGGGGATAACCGCCAGCCTGCGGATAGCCACCGCCTTGCTGCATGCCGACGAGGTTCGGATCCATCGGGCCGCGCGCGACCGGATTGCTGCCGAACGCCTGCATGCCCTGCACTTCCGGATCGGCCGGCGGCGCCGCGACGGGGTCGCCGCCGAGCGAGGCGACCGGCGGCTGCGGCATCGGCGGCGCGCTCGCCGGCTGCGGTCCGCGGGCGCCGATGCCCTGGACCTTGGCGAGCAGCTTCACCTGCAGCGAACGACTCGCCTCGGTGCCTTCGATCGTCAGCCGACGCAGCGGCAGTTCGAGCAGCGGCTTGGCCGCGAGTTCGAGGGCCCAGCGGCCGAGGACGTTCTGCTTCTCCTTCAGCGTGCGCCGTTCCTCGGTGCGCACTTCTTCGGTCGCAAGCTTGGACTCGATGTACTCGAACGCGCGCCGGCAGCAGGCGACGAGCACCGCCGTGTCCTCGGGCGTCATCTCGACCTCGACCGTGTCGCCGAAACCGTTGACGGCGCGCTGCAGGTAGTCGCGCAGCCGACGGACGTCGGAGTACACACGCGACATCTCGGCGACCATGCGCGACGAGTCGTCGGTGAGCTCGAGCCGGCGCACGCCAAGGTGCTCCAGCGTGACCCTGGCGGCTTCGACGAAGCAAAGCGCGACGGTCTTGAGCAGTCGAAGTTGGGACATGTACTTAGTCGGATGATCGGAATCCGCTCCCGACCGACTTGACGCGATCCTCCACGAAGACGGGAAGAACTTGCTCGCTATGCTCTCGCACCCCCCATGGCATCCGTCGAAAAACGCCTCAGCGACTTGCTCGGCGCGCGCCGCGTTCTGACCGCGCCCGACGCCCTGCTGGCGTGGGAATGCGACGGCTTCACCGTGCACAAAGCGCGCCCGCGCGCGGTCGTGCTGCCGGAGTCGACGGCCGAAGTGCAGGCCGTCGTTCGCGTGCTGCACGGCGAGCGCGTGCCGTTCGTGCCGCGCGGCGCGGGCACGTGCCTCTCCGGCGGCCCGACGGCCGGGCCGGACGCGGTGGTGATCGACCTCGCGCGCATGAAGCAGGTCCTGCGCGTCGACGCCGAGGACCTGTTCGCCGTCGTGCAGCCCGGCGTCGTCAACGTCGAGCTCACGGCGGCGGTGCGCCACCTCGGCCTGCACTACGCGCCGGATCCGAGCAGCCAGACGGTCTGCACGATCGGCGGCAACCTCGCCGAGAACAGCGGCGGTCCGCACTGCTTCAAGTACGGCATGACGCAGGACCACGTGCTCGACGCCGTCGTCGTGCTGCCCGACGGCGAGATCGCGCGCCTGGGCGACGCCGGCGGCCCGCGCCCGCCAGGCGTGCTCGACCTGCTCGGCGTGTTCTGCGGCAGCGAAGGCACGTTCGGCATCGCCACCGAGATCACGGTGCGGCTGTGCCGCGACCAGCAGGCCGTGCGGACGCTGCTGGCGAGCTTCGCGTCGATGGCCGATGCCTGCCGCGCGGTCAGCGCAATCGTGCACAAGGGCCTCGTGCCGGCGGCGCTGGAGATCCTCGACCGCGCCACCATCCAGGCCGTCGAGGCGTCGGTGTACCGCGCCGGCTATCCGTCCGACGCGGCGGCGGTGCTGCTGGTCGAACTCGACGGTCCGCCCGACGTCATCGCCGAGGAGGCCGACGAGGTGCGCGCGGCGTTCGCGGCGCACGGCGCGCTGCGCAGCGAGGAGGCGACGGACGCCGCCGAGCGCAAGCGGCTGTGGAAGGGGCGCAAGGGCGCGTTCGGCGCGATGGGCCGGCTGAGCACCGACCTGTACGTGCTCGACGGCGTCGTGCCGCGTTCGGCCCTCGAGCGCGCGCTCGACGGCATCGCCGCGATCGGCGCCCGCCACGGCGTGACCATCACCAACGTGTTCCACGCCGGCGACGGCAACCTGCACCCGAACATCCCGTTCGACGGCCGCGACGCCGCCGAGACGGCGCGCGTGGTCGCCGCCGGCCGCGAGATCCTGCAGCTGTGCGTCGACCTCGGCGGCAGCATCTCGGGCGAGCACGGCGTCGGCGCCGAGAAGCTCGACCACTTCGGCATGATGTACGGCGCCGCCGACCGCGACGTGATGGCGCGCGTCCGCGCCGCCTTCGATCCGCACGGCCGCTGCAACCCGGGCAAGGCGCTGCCGAGCCGCGGCGCCTGCGCCGAACCGGCGAAGTGGCCGCAGATGGTCGCGCGCGTGCTCGACGCGGAGCGGCCGCAGTGAGCGCCTTCGCACCGCGCAGCGCCGCCGAACTCGCCGACTGGCTCGCCGCGCGACCCGGCCGCGTGCGCCTCGTCGGCTCCGGATCGCGCGCCGCCCGCGTCGGCGCACCCGCCGCCGACGTCCACGAGGTGCGGCTCGCCGGCATCGCGACGATCGACCGGCTCGACGCCGCGGACCAGACGTGCTCGGTCGACTGCGGGCTGCCGCGCGCCGAACTCGACGCGGCGCTGCAGCCGCACGGCCTCGAACTGCCGTGCCCCGGCGGCGGCACGATCGGCGGCCTGTTCGCCGCCGACCCGCTCGGCGCGGCGGCGCACGGCGGCCAGAGCCCGCGTTCGCTGCTGCTCGGCGTCGAGGGCCTGCTCGCCGACGGCACGGCGTTCCGCTCCGGCGCGCGCGTCGTGAAGAGCGTCGCCGGCTTCGACGTGCACAAGCTGCTCGTCGGCAGCGAGGGCCGCCTGTACGCGGCGACGCGGCTGCACCTGCGGCTGAAGCCGCGGCCGCGCGCCGAGGCGTGGTTCTGCCGCGACGGCCTGTCCGACGCCGACGCGCTGGCAGCATTCGCGCGCCTGCGCGCCGAGCCGGTCGGGCCCGCGGCGGTGCAGCTGCGGCGCGACCGCCATGGCTGTGCGCTCGTCGGCCGCATCGCCGGCCGCGCGGCGTTCGTGCGCGGGCAACTGGCGCAGCACGGCCTGGCCGAGGCGGCGTGCGCGTGGACCGACCACCTCGCCGCGGACGCGCCGGGCGAAGTCGTCGCCGGACTCGCCCGCTTCACGGCGGTCGCCGGCCTGTGCGCGGCCGTGCCGGCGGCAGCGACGCTGCTCTGGCACGGCGGCGGGCGCTTCGAGGCGGCCCTGCCCGACGCGGCCGCCAGCGACGCGCTGCTCGCCGCTGCCGCGGCGCTCGGCGTGCATGCGCGCGTCGTCGCCACCACCCATCCTGCGCGCCGCGACCGCGGCTCGCCCATCGACCCCGGCGCGACCCGCCTCGCCGCCGCCCTGCGCACCGCCCTCGATCCCCATGGCATCTTCGTGTGAGCCCTCCGCCCACGGCGCGCCCGCCGCGACGCCGTACGCGCGCACGCTCGACTGCGTGCACTGCGGCCTGTGCCTGCCGACGTGTCCGACGCACCAGGTGCTCGGCGTCGAAGCCGACTCGCCGCGCGGCCGCATCTACCTGATGCGCGCGCTGGCCGAGGGCCGCGTGCAGGACCCCGAAGCGATCCGGCCTTACCTCGATCGCTGCCTCGATTGCCGCGCGTGCGAGACCGCGTGCCCGAGCGGCGTGCGCTACGGCGAGATCCTCGAAGCGACGCGCGCGCAGCTCGCGCAGACCGGCAGCAAGCGCGGCCTCGCCGACCGCCTCGTGCCGTTCCTGCTGTGGCACGTCGTCGCGCACCAGACCCGCCTGCGCGCCGTGTTTGCTCTGCTGCGCGCCGCCGAACTGCTCGGCCTGCGCTGGCTCGCGACCAGGCTCGGCCTGCTGCCGAAGGCGATGGCCGCGATCGCGCCGCCGGTGCCGCCCGCGCGCGAACGGCGGCCGCTGCCGACCGGCCTGCACAAGCCGCCCGCCGGCGTGGCGCCGCGCGGCGTGCGCGTGGCGCTGTTCACCGGCTGCATCATGGAGCCGATGTTCGGCCGCGTGAACCGCGCCACGCTCGACCTGCTGCTCGCGAACGGCTTCGAGGTCGACGTGCCGCGAGCACAGCGCTGCTGCGGCGCGCTGCTGGTGCACGCCGGCGAGCCCGAGCGCGCCAAGGAACTCGCGCGCGCCAACGTCGCCGCGTTCGCCGACGCCGACGTCGTGGTCAACAACTCCGCCGGCTGCGGCTGCGCCATGAAGGAGTACGGCCACCTGCTCGACGACGCCGGCGGCGCGGCGTTTGCGGCCAAGTGCCGCGACGTCAGCGAACTGCTGGCCGCGCACGGCCTCACCGCCACGCCCGCACGGCGCGAGCAGAAGGTCGCCTACGACGACCCGTGCCATCTGTGCCACGGCCAGGGCGTGCGGCAGCAGCCGCGCACGCTGCTGGCGCAGGTGCCCGGCCTGCAGCTGGTCGCGCACGAAGCGCCCGAGGACTGCTGCGGCTCGGCGGGCATCTACAACCTGCTGCAACCGGAGACGGCTGATGCGATCGGCCAGCGCAAGGCCGAGCGGCTGCTGCGCGCCGGCGTCGACGCGGTCGTGACCGGCAACCCCGGCTGCATGATGCAGATCCGCAGCCACCTGCGCCGCGCCGGCAGCGCGATCGAGGTGCTGCACCCCGTCGAGCTGCTGCTGCCGCCTGCGGCGGCTTCCGGTCCGCGCAGCGGCGCGACGCGGTGAGCCACACAGTTGTCGTTGGGCACGATCAGGTTGACGTTCGATTCGCACGCCACGTAGCGACCATCGGCCCAGATGGGACCGATGCTGCCACCCGCCGCCACCTGCGCACCGCCGCAGCCGACGCTCGAGCTCCGGTCCCGGACCAGCCAGAACCCGCGCCGCCACTCGGCCGCGGCCTCACACCCTCGTCCAGCGGGTCGCGCCGGCCTGCTCCGACCCGACCGGAAGGGGCCGCGCGGTGCAGCCAAAGCCGGTCGCCCGAGCTCAATCGTGGGTTCCTGCAGGGAGGGAGAAAGGAAGGCGAGCGCGAACGCAAGAAGGGCAGTCCTCACCGACATCACGGGAATCAGTGAAACGAGTTCGAGTTAGTGCTGCGTCCCGTCGAACCACCACGGGCCTTCCGCTTCGACTCGTCGTAGGGCGTCAGGTCAGGGTGCCCGTTGCCACCCGCGAACGTTCGAGGGCGAGAGGGTTCAGCCTCTCGCCCTCTTCCGGTCGTGGCTCCCAGGTCGGCGCTCGAGTTGCTTCCCAGCAGAGCTCTGACCTCCGCCTGGGCCGATGCCCCTCGCAGGCACTCGCGCACCACGTGCAAGCAAGTCTTCGCCGGGCTCGGCTTGCTGGATCACCTCGCGATCCTGCGCAACGCGCCAGACTTTCCGGAACCCACAGCAGCCAACGCTCAAGAAGGGCGAGACGATCCCGCAGCTGCTCGCCGACAAGGCCGGCGCGCGCTGAGCGTCGGCTCGCCGCACCTGAACTGCTGCCGCGTCCGGCGTGCCCTTCCCTCTCGCCCCTCGTCTCTCTGCATGGACTCTGGCGCGACGGCGCCGCACCGAACGCCGGCCACCCGCTCTTGGAGTCTGCGTCACGGAACGCGCGCCGATCCGGCGCGTGGATTGCCGTCCGGAGCGAAGCGGACGACCGCAGGCGAATCGGTGGATTCGCCGAGGATCGGCCGCTGCTGAGGCCGAGCCGCAAAGCGACGTGCTTTGGGCGGCCCCCGAACCCCTCAGCCTCTGGTCATGCGGCTCTGCGACGGGACGCAAGACGGTCACCCATGTACCCGGAAAGAAGCGGCACCCATGATCCGGGTTGCAAGGCTCACAACCGGACGTGGTCGACCTGCTTCTCCCGGTCGTCAGGGCCCACGACGATCTCGCGCTCTATCACGCGAACTGCGTCGCGCCATATCATTCGATATCTGCCTGCACGTGCCCCAATCACCGCGGCGCCGCGCTGGCCATGCGCGGAGACCGTACAAGAACCGTGGGGACCATGGACCTCGGGTACGCCGTGCGCGCGTGCGTTCTCGGCGCCTATGTAGATGACACGCGGCGCCGCGACCACCCTCAGCTCAGCGTCGGCTCGCAAGGTCACCGACTGCCGCGCAAACCCGACGTCATCGCCGCATACGTCAACCACGTCGACGACGTAATCGCCGGGTGTGAGATGGACCGAGAACCGCCCGTCCTCGCCGACCCGCGCTACGCCGGGGCCTTCGAGTGGCTCCTTGCGCCCGCCGATACGCAGACCAGTGACAACGGCTACATGCGCATTCCCAGCCGAGCGGAACACCAACGCGTGAGCCTCCGGACGTGCGGCGACCGCCGATGCGTCGAAGTGCAGCACTCCGCGCATTTCCCCGGGCAGTAGCGCGCGGAGGTCCAGCATGCCCTCGAGGGGATCGCCCTCGCGCAAGCGCAGGACACCGTTGTGGAATGCGACCCAAGCCCCGTCGTCCCCCTGCCTCAGCACGCTGAATGCAACGGATCGCCTCCCGTCAGGGAGGTCGATCGCAAGAGAGCAATCTCCACGCAGCTCGCGGAGCGCACTGACCTCCGATCCCGAGTCCGTTTCCAGGCTGATGGCCAGGGGGGACGCCAATTTGCCAACAACCACGTCAACGACGGCTGCGCGTTGGACGCGATACCCCGTCTCGGGCAACCGCAGCTCGCCGTCATCGTAGACGAGGAACGGCCCGAAGCGTTCCTCGTGTCCGCCGCGGCGCACGGCTACGACGAAGCGCACTCCAGCGGGCACCACCAGCGGCTGCGACGCATCCTTGACCTCATGCGACATGAGCCACGCGGTCAAAGGACCAGCTTGCATGCGCCGGACATCGGTGACTTCGTCCGTCACGGCCAGGCCACCAGAGCAATCGATCGCAGCCGCGATTGACTCCACGGCCAAGTTTCCTGAACGGCCGATGTCGGCGATTACGCGACACATCCTCGGCAGCGTCACCTGCTGACGCTCTCCGGAAGCGATTGGACAGAGCCCGAACGAGACGCCCTCCGCACCGCGTAGCGCAACCGCATAGCTCGCGCCCGGATGCAGCAAGATCGGCTCCGCGACGTCACGCCAGACCTTCTTCGGCTTCGCCCCTGTTTCGCTGCAGCCTGTCAAGCAATGGAGCCAGTACGCATCGATGGGCCAGGAAGACGACACATCCAGCTGAACTGCGATGCGGCGGAGGACCCGCAGCACGACCTTGCCTTCTCCCCATGAGACAGTAGGGGGGGACAAAACGAGTTGGGGATCCGACGGCTCGACCCGGAACGCTCCCTGCTCATCCGCGGCGTACGAGAGGAACACGACGCGTCCCGAAGCGTCTGATGGTGCCGCACCGATGTCGACGCCCTCGACCGGACGCCCGAGGGCGTCCTGCAGGTACACGTCGACGCGCGCCATCCAAGGCGCGAGCATCGCCTCGAACTGCCGTCCAGGGGACGCAAGGTCGAACGTCAACGGTTGCGCGAGACGATACGGCCGCCGGACCGCGACGTCATAGCCGGACGCCGGGACACGTGCCCAGACCCCCGCCTGAAGGGTCGCGGCGGGAACTCCGAATTTGTCGCCGCGCATCCGCAGGTCGAACCAGACGGGCGGCAGGTCTCGGGACGGCGGCGTCACATCCACGCGTACCGGCACGAGGTCCGCCGTGGCACGAGCACTGCGGTCGGTCACGCCCATGGCGGACTCGTGCCTAGAGGGCACGGGCGCGCCCACAGAGCGGACGCCTGAAACCTCCGTTTCCCCGCGCGCGACCAGCGCACCATCGGTGATGCCCTGCGTTTGCGGGGGCAGATCGCGATGCGACAATAGCCACGCAACCACGAGCAAGGCGATCCCTACCGCCGTCGCGCCAGAAAGAAACACCCTAGGCTTCATTGTATCGGTCGTGTTGCAGTTCTGCCGGCCTCACCTGAGGCAGGCATCGGACTCCTGTCGGCGCGGCATCCGCGTTGCGCAGGTCTCGGCACGCACGAGGACAAGGTCTCTGGCTGCACTCGCTGCGCCGGCGAGCCGACGCTCCGCAAGGCTTGCATGCTCTGCACGACGACCGCGCAATCGATCGAGACGGCCCATTGGAGCCCGTCGCTCAAGGAACACTCACTGCCCGCTGGAGACTTGCCAACATGCTCGTAGACCGCTGCACTCTCGCGCTCGACATCGAACAAGACACGGCACCCAGTCGGGTCGCTAGTCCGGCGTGGACGACGCAAAGTGGTGCTGATCGTCATGAACGCTGGGCTCAACATGCCGCCCTTGACGTCCAAATCGGCCGGCTCTTCATGCGACTCACCAATCTCAGCTCGAGGTCGAAGTGCGGAGGCATGATGCGGTGTAGGGATTCCTAGTAGCTTACATCCAAGGACTCCTCGTCAGCCAGAACCGGCGGCCCGGGGACGATGTTCCCGTAGGCGTCCGTCGGGTACGCGAGGAGACGGACGGTCACCGTGCCGCCTGGGCGCGGGACAAGAATCGTCATATCTGCGTTGTTGGTGCCAGTTGGCACACCAGCCAGGATCGCGCTCTTACCGCCCACGAGGACCTCGACCTTGGAACCGGGCTTCACATCATTGAGCGTGAACGAGAGATTCTGGGCTCCGGTGTTGTAGTTGATATTCGTGATGGACTGCGCGGAAGCGGCGGCGCAGAGAATAAGCAACAGAGACACGAGTGCCATTCGTACCATGATCAGATCTCCTTATTGTGCTTGCTAGAGAGAGAATAGGAGCTTCAAGCTGCGGTCCCGGCACAAAGAAAGTGCCGTCAGCAGAATTCTCCGTCGGATTTTTCGGCATGCGACGCAAGTGCATGCAGAGCAACGCATTGGATGGAACAGGAAATTGGCTCTGCCGCCGACACGCGCCCCTGCATCCAACGATTCGTCGACTCGCCGACGACTTGCAGTCAGCCGACCGTCAGCTTCCCGACGGCTTGCCGTCGCCAAGCCGCCGCTCCGCCTGCTTGGCGGTGTTCCAGGCGGCGTCCAGCTCGGCGAGGGAGCGCCCGCTCAGGTCGAAGGCGAACGCCTGCTCGCCGCCAGCGCCCGCCGGACCCCTCCGCACTTCGGGCACACCAGCACCTCGACCCCGAACGTGCGCAGCACGTCGCCGAGTCCTCTGCCGATCATGCCTCCGCCGGAGGCCGCTGGATGACTGTCTTGCGCGCACGAACGCCGGCCGCTGCCGACCGGCCTGCACAAGCCGGCCGCCGGCGTGGCGCCGCGCGGCGTGCGCGTGGCGATGCAACCCGAGCGCGCCAAGGAACTCGCGCGCGCCAACGTCGCCGCGTTCTCCTACGCCGACGTCGTGGTCAACAACTCCGCCGGCTGCGGCTGCGCCATGAAGGAGTACGGCCATCTGCTCGACGACGCCGGCGGCGCGGCGTTTGCGGCCAAGTGCCGCGACGTCAGCG
>JADCJE010000217.1 GCA_020247305.1 Phycisphaerales bacterium
CGACCTGGACGAGGCGCAAGCGCGGATCGCCGCCCTCGGCCTGCCCAAGGCCAAGGCGGCGGCGTGGCTCGCGGTGCTCGCGCGCCTGACCGACGCCGACGCCGACGAAGGCCTGTCGTCCGACGACTTCCTCGGCATGCCGGCGCTGGTCGGCGTCGTCGGCGAACAGACCGGCGCCGCCGGCGGCCGCGCCGTGCTGGGCATGCTGATCGAGATGCAGAAGGCGCGGCTGCTGTCGAGCGGCACGCTGTTGACCGCGTTCGTGCGCCACGGCGTCGCCGAGCCGTCGCCGGCGCGCCTGCAGGCGGCGGCGCGCCTGGAGACGGCGCTCGTCGACCTGCTGCGCGAAGAGGCGCCGGACCTCGACGGCAGCCAACCTTGCCCCCTGCACTTGCAGGCGGTGGCGCACGCGCTGGCCGTGCGCGGCCACGACGCGACGATGGAGGCCGTGCAGGCGATCGTCGCGGCGATGGCCGATCGCGCCCTGCACGCCGCGGACCGGACGCCTGGGCTGCGCGTGCAGTTCACCGCCCGCGACCGATGCCTCGCGCGCCTGCACGGCTCATGGGAGGTCGCGGTGGCGGCGTGCCGTCGCCGCCATGCCATCGCGCAGGTCTGCCTCGACGCCATGCTCGCGCGCCTGCCGAGCGAACACGGCCGCGGCGCCGCCGTGCTGGTCGAGTTCGCGCTCGAGCAACTGGTCCAGGCGATCGACCAGGATCTCGAGCTGCGCAGCCAGCCGTCGCCCGATCCCGCCACCGAGATCGAGTACGCACTGCTGTTCCTGCACCGCGTCGGCGCGATCGTGCTGCACAAGGGCCTCGCCGTCTTCCGGCAGGCGATGGCGCTGCGCGTGCCGGAGCGCGCGGCGGGCCGCAAGTTCACGGGCGAGGACTTCCGGCCGCTCGCCGAACACCAGGACCAGCGCACGGCGCAGATCCACGTCATGCACGAGTTCGCGCAGCGCATGGCGCAGGACCCGGCCGCCGGCCTGCGGCTGCTCGACGACTACTTCCGGCTGCCGGCCGAGCGGTTCCTCGACGCCTGCTTCGGCGCGCGCCGCGGCGAGCTCGCGCGCGCGACCGGGACGGCGTCGTGGCAGCGCATCGTCGCTGGCCTGAGCAGGGACCAGCGCCGCATCGTCGAAGCGGACGAGGGCGAGTCGATGCTGGTGCTCGCCGGACCGGGCTCGGGCAAGACGCGGGTCGTGGTGCACCGCTGCGCGTGGTTGCTGCGCGTCGCGCGCGTGCCGGCGCGGGCCATCCTGGTGCTGTGCTTCAACCGCAGCGCCGCGCTGGAGCTGCGCCGCCGCCTGCGCGACCTCGTCGGCGACGACGCCCGCGGCGTGCTGATCCAGACCTACCACGGCATGGCGGCGCGCCTCGCCGGGCGCTCGCCCGCCGACGCGCTGGAGCAGGGCGCGAACCCCAGCGAGGCGTTCCGGGCGATCCTGCAGACGGCCATCGACCTGCTCGCAGGCGGTCGCGCCGAAACGACGACGGGGACGGCCGCGGACGCCGGTCGCGACGATCCGCGCGACGATGTGCGCGATCGCCTGCTCGCCGGGTTCCGCCACATCCTGGTCGACGAGTACCAGGACATCGACGAGGCGCAGTACCAACTGGTGTCGGCGATCGCCGGCCGCACGCTGCGCGACGAGGACCGCCGCCTCGCCGTGCTCGCGGTCGGCGACGACGACCAGAACATCTACCAGTGGCGCGGCAGCAAGCTGGAGTTCCTGCGGCGCTTCGAGACCGACTACCGCGCCCGGCGGCTGCCGCTGGTCGAGAACTACCGCTCGACGGCGCACATCGTCGCCGCCGCCAATGACGTCATCGCGTCCAATCGCGAGCGCCTCAAGCGCGACCACGCGCTGCGCGTCGACGGTGGCCGCGCCGCAGCGCCCGCCGGCGGCCGCTTCGCCGCGCTCGACCCGGACGGCTGCGGCCGCGTGCGCGTCGTGGCGATCGACGCGGTCGACGACCAGCCCGCGGCGGTGCTCGCCGAACTGCGGCGCCTCGCCGCGCTCGACGCCGCCTTCGCCTTCGCCGACTGCGCGGTGCTGGCGCCGCGGCACGCGCTGCTCGACGCGGTCCGCGCCGCGCTCGCGGCGGCCGGCGTGCCGGTGCGTCGCCGCGTCGACGGCAGCCAGGCCTATTCGCTGTTCCGTCTGCGCGAAGTGCAGGCGTTCCTCGCGGCGGTCGAGGCCGAAGCGGGCGACGCCGTCGCCGGCGCGCGCCTGTGCGAACTGGCGGACGGCCTGCGCGCCGCCCGGCCGCGCGAACGCCACCACGACCTCGTCGCGCAGACACTGCGGCAGTTCCTCGACGAGTTCGGCGAGCACGCGCAGCCGGCGCACGCGGTCCGCGAGTTCTTCGGCGACGTGCTGCTGGAGCAGCGCCGCGAGCAGTCGATCGGCGACGGCGTGCTGCTGGGCACCGTGCACGGCAGCAAGGGCGCGGAGCACGACCACGTCCTGCTGCTGGACGGCGGCTGGCAACTCCGCGACCACGACGACCTCGACGCGCGGCGGCGGCTCTACTACGTCGGCATGACGCGCGCCCGGCAGACGCTGACGCTGCTGCACTGCCCCGGCGACGGCGCGCCATGGCTGCGCACGCTGCAGGGGCCGGCGATCGTGCGCGCGACCGGCCCGCGCGCGGCCGGCGCGGCGCCGGGGCGGCGCTACGAACTGCTCGGCAACGGCGACCTGTGGCTCGCCTTCGCCGGCCGCGACGAGCAGCACGCAGCCATCGCCGCTGCGATCGACGGACTCTGCTCGGGCGACGCGCTGCAGCTCGTCGCCGCGCGCGGCCGGCTGTGCCTCGCCACCGTGGACGGCACGCTGGTCGGCGCGCTGTCGCGCGAGGCCGCGACGCGCTGGCTGGCGGCGCTGGCGACCGTCGCCGAGGTGCGCGTGGCCGCGATCCTGACGCGCCGGCGGAGCGACGAAGCCGCCGAGTACCGCGAACCGCTCCGTCGCGACCGCTGGCACGTCGTGATCCCGGAGATCACGTGCCGCCGCGCCGCAGCGCACCACGCACCGTAGGGCGACGTCACGCCGCCGCGTCGCCGCTTCGCCGCTTCGCTGCTTCGCCGATTCGTTGCTTCGCCGATTCGCCGATTTGCCGATTTGCCGCCGCGTCGCCGCCACTTCGCCGCCCGCCGCGCGCCCCCGCCGCCGTCCAATCCACACTCCCCACACGCCGTCCATACGCCCAATCCGTTGGGCCACGATGCCCTCCACCGTCGGCGCCGGTCGAGGCTCGACGCGCGCGGCGATCATGCATCCATTCGGGCGGTCCCGTCGGGCGGCGGGGCGCGTGCGCAGCGCCGGTCCGCGGGTGGCTCGGTGGCTGCGGCGGCCGGCCCGCCCCGGGACGAGCCCCGCATGGTCGCACGCAGCAACCTCCCTCCCCCGGAGCTGCGCAGCCTGCCGACGCCTACGGCGATGTTCGCGCACCTCGATCGTCTCCGCGTCGGCCAGTCGCGCGCCAAGCGCGACCTCGCCGTCGCGGTCTGCAACCACTGCCTCGCGCAGGCGCCCCGCGATCGCACCGGCGAGGACCTCGGTCGCCACCACCTGCTGCTGGGTCCGACCGGCGTCGGCAAGGGCTGCATGGTGCGGCGGCTGACCGAACTGCTCGACGTGCCGCTGGTGTTCGCGGCGGCCACGCATTTGGTCGAGGTCGGCTACCGCGGCAGCGACGGCGACGACCTGCTGCGTGCGCTGCTCGCCGCCGCCCACAGCGACCCGCGCCGCGCCGAGCACGGCATCGTCTGCCGCGACGAGATCGACAAGGTGCGCAGCGCCGACGGCGACGCCGGCCGCGACGTCAGCGGCGAAGGCGTTCGGAACGTGCTCCTGACGCGGCTCGACGGTCGCATCGTCGACGGCAGCGACACGCAGAAGCACACCCCGATGGACAGCGGCCGGCTCACGCCCGCGCCCCAGCACGCGCGCACCGCGCGGAATGCGTTCCTCGTGGGCGCGGAGCCGAAGGGGCCCTACACCGACACCGCCGGCTGGACCGACGCCCACATCTGGCGCGCGAGCGAGCGCACGCTCAGCACGCGACTCGACTGGAACGTCGTCACGACGCAGACCCTACTGTTCTGGCGGCGCGTCGAGCGACAACGCCGCAAGCGGCCGCGCGACGCGCTGCGCGTCACCGAAGAACTGCGCAACCGCAGGACCCCGCTGGGCGACTTCTGCCTCGCGGCGACGTCGGCCGGCAACAACTCGCTCCCGGCGATCCTGCACTACCTCGACTGCCGCCTGGAGCGGACGCGCGACGACGCCGGCAGCGACTGCGACGGCGCGCAACCCGGCAACGCCGGCTGAGGCCGTGCACGAACCGCCCGCCGTCGCAGGTTCCTGTGGCGGAAACCGCGTGCGGGCGGCGAGACTAGGCTGGTTGCGGCCATGCCACCGGCGGCATGGCGACGCCCCCGGGGACGCGGGCGTCGCCGTGGCCGCACCGGCGCGCCGCTTCGGCCCATCCCCACCACCCCACGATGCCCTGGCGAAAACTTGCATTCGCGCTCGCGGTGTTCGCCGTCAGCCTCGAAGGCGCGCTGCAGGCGATCGCGCTCGTCGTGCACGCGACGCGGCCGGCGACGACGCCGGCGCGCGGCAGCGCGCAGGTGGTGTGCATGGGCGACAGCTTCACCTACGGCATCGGCGCTTCGACGGCGGACGCGAGCTACCCGGCGCAACTGCAGGCGCTGCTGCGCGCGCGCGGCCACGACGGCCTGACCGTCGCCAACGGCGGCTGGCCCGGCCAGGACAGCGCGTTCATGCTGCGGCGGCTGCCGGCGTGGATCGGGCCGGAGACGCGCGTCGTCTGCATGCTGATGGCGGTCAACGACACGTGGTCGCGTCCAACGACCGTGCCGGCCGACGCGCTGCCGCTCGCCGACGCCGGCCGCTTCACGTGGCGCTGGCGCACCGGCCGGTTGCTGGCGATCGCGACGCGCTTCGCGGCCAACTCGTGGCTGCCAGAGGAGCAGGCCGGCGAAGCGGCCGCTGCCCCGCTGCCGGCGGCGGGCATCGATCTGCTGCTGCGCCTCGACGTGCTGCGCGCCGACGATCCGCTGCCCGAGATCGGGCCGCCGCCGCCGTCGCCGCTGCACGAGCGGTTGCTGGCGGTCGATCGCCTGCGCGCAACGGGCGACGGCACGGCGGCCCTGGCGCTGGCGCGCGAACTCGCCGCCGGCGCCCCCGACAGCCCTTACGCACTGGAGAAGCTGGCGACGCTCGCGCACCTGCAAGGCGACGCCGAGGCGCGCGCCGGCGCGCTCGCGCGCATGCGCGCCCTCGCCGCCGACGACGATCCGATCGCGACCGAGTGCCTGCTGGTCGCACTGACGACGACCAACGCCAGCAAGGAAGCGTTCGCCGTCGCGCGCCGCCGCGTCGAGCGCGCGCCGCAGTCGCTGTTCGCGTGGAAGGCGCTGCAGGAGAATGCGTTCGTCGTCGGCGACTGGGCGGTGTTCACGCGCGCCGCGGCGATGGCGCTGCGGCTCGGCGGTCGCCTGCATCCGCCGGCGACAGCGGTCGTGCTGCGCACCTACGCGCGCGCGCTCGCTGCGGGGCAGCCCGAACTCGCCGCCGGCGCGGTGGCGGCAGCACACCTGCTCGACGGCGACCTCGCGGCGACGCGCAGCGCCGTGCTGGCGACGCGCGCCGACGTGCCGTGGCCGGCGTTCGAACGCGCGCTGGCGGAGATCGCGGACCCGCGCGCCCGCGACCGCGCCACCGCGGCGCTGCGCGCCTGCTGGCACGACGACGGCGACGAGGCTCTGTGGGGCGCGGCGCTGCGCGCGCACATGCTGGCGATCGGCCGGCACTGTGCCGACCGCGGCATCCGCGTCGTCGTCGTGGGGTATCCGTTCGCCAACCCGGCGCTCGAACGCATCCAGAGCGAGGTCGCCGCGGCGCTCGGCGCGCGCTTCGTGCCGACGCAGCCGCGCTTCGCGCGCGAACTGACGACGCACGCGCGCGAGGCGCTGTTCGTCCGCGACGGCCACTGCAGCGACGCCGGCTACGCGCTGGTCGCCGCCGAGGTCGCCGCCGCCGTGGCCCCGCTGCTGGCGCGCTGACGCGGCGGGTCGCGGGCAGCGCTTGGCGCCCGGCACCCACCGGACGCCGGATACGCGCGATCACGCCGCGCGCAGTCCCTCGGGTCACGCCGCGTCGTCGTCGGTCGCAACCGCGTCGGCCGCGCCGCCGACGGCCACCGCGAGCAGGCGCGCGTACGCCGCGTTGTCGGCGTGCGCGAGGTCGATGCGCCAGTGCGCGAACAGCGCGCGCAGCATCGCCTGCGCCGCAGCCTCGGGACTCGGACAGCCACTGGCGCGGGCGACGCCGACCCAATGGTAGCGGCGCCAACGGCCGTCGAACGCAATGCGCACGAGCGCGAAGTCGTAGGGTCCGTCTGGCAGGTCGACGACGAACCACTCGCCGTCGACGGCCGCCCCCGCGCGCACCGACCCGAGCCGGAGCGGACGATGCTGCAGGACTTCGCGGCGCATCGCCGCCCGCTGCCGGGCCGCCGTGACGACGCCGCCGTCGGCACGGGATAATGCCCAGGCGAACACGCAGGCGTCGGGTTCGCGCAGGAAGCGTAGGTCAAACCCGTCCAGGCTCACCATCACCTCACCCAAGTGGCTCTCCTGCGACGCAACGGCACGTCGCCAATGACGACTCGGGCCGAGGAATGGCCGCCGACGTGGCGACCGGGGGGGTCCTTCTGCCCGCTGACAGCGTAGTGGCACGGCGGCACGGCGACCACGGCGAGTTGATGAAGGTCTGCCGCGCACGGTGGCCGGGCAGGCACGGCAGGCCGGACGGCACCGTGGACGCGGCGCCGTCGGGAGCCACCGGCCGCAGGGATGGCCTCGCGGGCAGCGGGCAGGGGGCCATGGCGGTGCAAAGCAGGGCGACGCGCATGCGCCGGTGGACCCGAGTCGGTGCACGGGGACCCGTGACCCTTGGGTCAACAGCGGCGGCTGCGCGGGAACCACACGGGACCCATCTCCGTGGATCCAAGCCGCTTCTCGAAAACGCTTTGAGTCACTTGGACGCCAGCGGTCATGGCCGCCGGACGGGCCAGCGCCCACCGCCGGTGCCGTGCCGCCCCGCGCCCGCGCTCAGCCGGTTGTCAGTTCGACGGACACCGGCGTCGCCGCGGTGAACAGGTCGAACACCGGGCAGTGCGCGTCGACGACGCGGCGCAGTTCGTCGTAGCGCGCCTTGGTTTCGGGGCCGCGGACGCGCAAGCGCACGCGGATCGCGCCGAAGCCGGGGCGGACCTTGGGATCGAGGCCGAAGAAACCCCGTACGTCGATGTCGCCTTCGACCTCGACCGACAGCGCGTCGAAGCGCACACCGAGTCTGGCCGCCCACAGGCGGTACGTGATCAGCTGGCACGATCCGATCGCGGCCAGCGCGTACTCCAGCGGCGTCGCGCCGACGTTGCCGCCGCCGAGCGACGGCGGCTCGTCGACGACCACGCGGTGGCCAGTGCCGGTCGTGCCGTGCACCTCGGTGACACCCTTGAGTTCCTGCGCGACCTTGAAGGTCGCCTTGGCGTTGTTGACGTCGGCCGCGACCGCGGCGCCGACCCCGTCGAAGATGGCGGTGAGGGACATGCCGCGAGGGGACCGGCGCGGCGGCACGGTGTCAATGCGCCGCCGCCGCCAACCCGCTCACAGCGCCTCGATCCGCAGGTCGACGCCGTTCGAGAGGATCGCGCCGAACGCGTTCGCGCCGGCCGCGAACGACAGCGCCGGCGTGAACACGTGCACGCCGGCGAGCGCGGGCTGGGCCGGCACCCTGAACGGATACGCCGCCGTCGGCTGCGCGACGACGTAGGCGTCGAGGACGTCGAGCGCGGCGTACGGGAAGCAGCCCGGCATGCCGATCAGGTCGAGCGGGATGCCGGTGGCGTAGCCGATCAGGCCGAGGATCGTCGCGCCGAGCGTCGGGTCGTAATGGCGCTTCGTGGCGATCGAGCGACGGAGCCGGCGGTCCGGCCATGACCAACCGGCGAGGCCGGCGCCAACCCGTTCCAAGACCCCCCACCGGCCGCAGGGCAGGTGTGCAAGCGCGCGGCGGATGACCTACCGTGGGTGTGCCATGCACCCCATCGCACGCGCGTTGCTGCCCCTCTCCCTCGCGGTTCCGGTCGTTGCCCAGGATGCCACGCCGCGCGAGTACCGCCTCGCCACCGGCCAGAGCTTCCAGGGCAAGGCCCTGACGCTGGCGGAAGGCACGGTGCACATGAAGGCGAACATCCTCGGCAGCGAGACCGACCTGCACCGCAAGGTCGCGGACTTCGCGCCGAGCTCGCAGATCGCGATCGAGTCGGCGTTCGTCGGCGCGAAGGACTTCGCCGGCCACATGCGCCTCGCGCGCCGCGCCGCGGAGCTCGACGAGTTGGAGCTCGCCGGCGTGCACGCGCGCTTCGCCGCGCAGGCGGTGAAGGGCGCGCCCGACGAGGCCGAACGCATGCTCGAGCTCAAGCAATGGGCGGTGGCGACGCTGACACAGCGCTTCGAGCAGGAACTCGCCGCCGGCCACGTGCACGGCGCGCGCCACTACCTCGACCTGCTGTCGGGCCGGCTGCACGACTGCGTCGACGCCGCCGCGCTGCAGGCCATGGACGAGAAGCTGGCGGCCGCCGCCGCGAGCCAGCGCGCCAAGCCCGCGGCCACGTCGACGCCGCTGACCGACGCCGAGCGCAAGCTCGTGCAGACGAAGGTCGACGCCGCCGACAAGCAGTTCCGGCTCGGCCTCGCCGCGGCGAGCAAGACCGTCGAGGCCTGCCGCCACTACGACGCCGCGCTGGCGTCCTACCGCGCGGCGTGGAAGGAGATCGAGGCGCTGCTGAAGAAACACGGCGGCGACGCCGCGGCGCACGCCGAACTGCACGACCTCGGCGCCCACGTCATGGACGGCGGCAAGCGCGCGGCGCTGCAGGCTGCAACGGCGTTGGCGATGCAGTCGAACTACAAGGGCGCGATGGCGCGCGTGAACGAAGTGCTCGCCTACGCGCCCGGCGACCAGGAGGCGTTGGCGATGCAGCGCACGATCGTCGAGGCCGAAGCCGCGGCGAGCGGTGACTGGCGCTGGGGCTGGCGCACCGCCGGCTCGCAGCGCCCCGCGCAGGGCAAGCCGGCGAAGAAGCAGTGACGCAGCGCGGCCGCGACGGCGGCCACCAGGGGGCTCCGGACGCTCGCCTCATGACTTCGTCTCGGGCGCCCGCTCGCCCGCGTGCTTGGCCAGGAAGTCGCGATAGGGCCGATGCTCGCGCTGCGTCAGGTCGAGCCCCCAGCTCTTGAACGTCGCCGGCAGCATGGCGCGCAGCGCAGCAGCCTGGTCGGCGTAACCCGACGCGCGCGCTTCGCCGGACCATTCGTACCGCTCGAAGTTGTCGTCGTACGTGATGCGGAACAGCGCCCACTCAAAGTCGCTGTCGGGCGTGCGCAGCAGGTAGAAGTGGTCGTCGATGCGCCACGTCGTCCAGTTGGACACCAGCGACTCCACCTGACCGAGTTCGATCGCGTCCGCGGGCACGGCGGCCAGCAGGAAGCGCAACAACCGCTTGGCGGACAGCAGGGCAGCACCGTCCTCGTCGTGCTTGCCGGAGGCGACCGCGAGTTCGGTCGCGTCCTGCATGAAGGGCAAGGTGAACGAACTGCAGTCGACCTTCGGCTCGGACACGTGCGGTCTCCTTCGGCGCGCCCGTTCGGCGCGCGCTGCCACCCAGGCAACGGGCCGCGCCGACCATCGGCGCACAGCCACGTCCCGAAACCGCAGCGTAGCAAGGAGCCAGGGAACTTCGCCACACTCCTGCGCAGGGCCCCGGCCGGACCCCAGGGACACCTGCCCGACCGCATGGCGCCGCGCAGCCGTCCGCGGCGCCTGCTACAACGCCGCGCGTGCTCCGTCGCCAAGCCCATGCGTTCCGCCGTCGCCTTGCGGCCGCGACCAGCGCGCTCGTCGCCGCCCTCGCCTTCGCCAGCGCCTTCGCCAGCGCCCCCGCGGTCGCGCAGCAACCGCGCCGCGCCACCGCGCCAAAGGGCGACGCCGCCCCCAACGTCGTCTTCCTGCACTGGAACGACTTCCACGGGCAGTTCCGGCCGCAGCGCGCGGCGTGGAAGCTGCGGCCCGGACTGCCGGCCGAGCAGGCGCCGCTGCTCGGCGGCGCGGCGTCCCTGGCCGGCTACGTGGCGCGCGAGCGCGCGGCGGCGCAACCGCTCGGCTGCCGCGTCGTCGTCACCGACGGCGGCGATTGGTACCAGGGCACGCTCGAAGGCAACGAGACGAAGGGCGCGCTGGTGGTCGCGTTCATGAACCGGTTGAAGCCGGACGCCGTCGTGCTCGGCAACCACGAGTACGACTTTGGCCCCGACAACGTGCGGCGGCTGTGCGCGCTCGCCGGCCATCCGGTGCTGGCCGCCAACGTCGTCGTCGACAGCGCGCGCACGCGCATGCCGATCGACTGCGTGCGGCCGGTCGCGCGCATCGTCGTGCACGGCGTGTCGCTCGCGGTGGTCGGCCTCGTGACCAGCGACACCAAGGCGGTGTCGACCGGGCCGTGGGGCGAGCACAAGTTCGAGGACGAGATCGCCGCGCTGAACGTCGTGCTGCCTGCGGTGCGCAAGGCCGGCGACGAGGTCGTGCTGCTGACGCACTGCGGCGTCGAGGTCGACCGCATGCTCGCCAAGGCCTTCCCGGAGGTGCGGCTGATCCTCGGCGGCCACTCCCACACCGGCCTGCCCGAGCCGCTGCGCGAAGGCGGGACGTGGATCGTGCAGACGCATGGCAAGGCCAGCGGCGTCGCCCGCGTCGAAGCGCGCGCCGAGCCGGCCGCTGCCGGCGCGCCGGCGCGGTTGCGGCTGCTGCGCGGCGAACTGGTCGAGCTCGACCTCGCGCGCCATCCCGAGGATCCGGCGACCAAGCGGTGGATCGACGAGCAGACCAAGGACCTCGCGGCGAAGTGGGACGCGCCGATCGGCGCGCTCGCCATCCCGTCGTACGACGACCGCGGCGTGCGCAGCACGCCCGCCGGCAACCTCGTCGCCGACGCCTTCCGCGCCCGCGCACAGGCGGACCTCGGCTTCACCAACAAGGGCGGCCTGCGCACGCGCCTCGTCGCCGGGCCGCTGACGCGCCGCATGCTGTACGAGCTGCTGCCGTTCGACAACAACCTCGTGTCGTTCACGCTGACCGGCGCGCAGGTGCGCGCGGCGCTGCAGGCCGGCCTCGCCAAGGACCGCCGGCCGCTGGAGATCAGCGGCGGCAGCTACCGTTTCGCCGAGCGCGACGGCGGCCGGGAACTGCGCGACGTCACCGTCGGCGGCGCGCCGCTCGACGACGCGCGCGTCTACCGCGTGGCGACGAGCTCGTTCCTGGCCCGCGGCGGCGACGGCATCGGCCCGTTCGCGCAGGGCAAGGACGTCGTCGACCACGACGTGCTGCTGCGCGACGTGCTGATCGCGCAGGCCGAACGCGCCGGCGGGCTCGTCGCGAGCGGCGAGGCGCGCATCGAGCAGGTCGACGCGCGCGAGTAGCGGACCGGGAGCTAGGAGTCTGCGTCACGGGACGCGCGCCGATCCGGTGCGTGGATGCGCGTCCGGGACGAAGCCGACGACCGCAGGCGAATCGGTGGATTCGCCGAGGATCGGCGGCGAGTCCCCGGGCGCGAAGACGCGTGGCGGGCGGCGTGGCCTTCCGTGACGCAGGCTCCTAGGAGCCCGCGCCGCCGTCGAGCGCGCCGTACTGCGACGTCAGGCCGAAGTGGCGCGCGAGGTGCAGCAGGCACTGGCCGAAGCGGCCGCGGTTGATGCGCACGTACGGCACGCCGGCGGCGCGGCAGGCCTTGACCAGCGCGCCGTCCACCTTGTGCGGCAGGAAGCCGGTGGCGGCCAGCACGAGGTCGTACGAGCCGTTGCGCACCGCCTGCTCCTTGCCGTGGATGCGAGACGACTCGATGCCGCAATGGTCGACGTCGGCGAAGCCGAGTTCGCGGCGCAGCAGGTCGTCGCGCGCGGCGTCGGTGCGGTTGCAGACGACGAGCACGCGCTTGCCGCCGGTCTTTTCGCGCAGCGGGCCGATCAGCGCGTCGACGCCGGGCGCCGGCGGCGGCGGGGCGGCGGCGGCGGCGTCTGCCGCCTCGGCGGCGACCTCGCCCGCCTCGGCAGCAATGCCGCTGTCGGTGGCGAGCGCCGGCAAACCGAGGTCCTGCCGCAGCCGCCGCAGGCGGCGACGGTCGTGGCGCTCGGCGAAGAGCCCAGGCGCGAGTTCGGCGATGCGTTCGCGCCGCGGCCGCGTCACGCGTTCGAGGTCGCTCGACTTGATGGCGTCGGCGAGCGCGAACAGCCCGACGATCCAGCGCATGAAGTCCTCGGCGGGCGCGTCCGCGGCCGGCGTCTGCTGCACGAGTTCGTCGAAACGCCGCCGCCGCTCGCGCTGCTGGTAGCCGAGCGCCACGTGCCAGCGGGTCGGCGGCCGGAACGACGGCTGCAGGGACCGGAACGTCGCCTTGTGGACGTCGCCGTCGCGGCTCGCGATCCACCGCAGGCGGCCGAGCGCCGCGCCCCACAGCTCGAAGTCGGCGACGTGGCCGCGCAGCCAGCGCAGGCGACTGGCCAGATCCGTCCAATTCGACGCCGGGCCGAGCGCCTCGCCGTCGAACTTGGCCGCGTACTCGCTGGTGTGCAGTGCCTGCTGCGGCCGCCGCACCGGCGGCGACGTGCAACGGTCGAGCGCGGCGACGACCGCTTGCAGCATGACCTTGGGGTCGGACGGACCGGGCTGCAGCAGGCCGCCATCGCACCAACCGAAGTCGTCGGCGCCGTTCTTGCCCGCATCGGCCTCCATGCGGTCCATCGCCGCCTCGGCCGCGTGCTCGACGTCGCGCCACGTGCGCAGCGAGGCCACCGGCGCGTCGTCGAGGTCTTCGCTGCAGGTCGCCGGCTTCGCGTGCAACGCCAGCACCTTGACGTTGCCCGGCCACCACACCTTGGACAGGGTGCCCAGACGCTGCGAGATGCGGTAGACGCGCTGTTGGACGGTGGACTCGCCGCGCGCCGCGTCCTGCACGGCGCGGCCGCGCGCCATCCACTGCGTCAGCAGCAGGCGTTGGCGCTCGGCGACGAGCAGCGAGGCCTCGACGTAGTTCTCCTCGATCGCGCGCTCGAGCGCGTCGAGTTCCGCGTGCGCAGCCTCGACGTCGATCGTCTCGACCGGATCGCCCTTCGCCGGCGCGGCGCTGGCCGGCGCCGCGGCGTCCTCGGGCGCTGGGATCGCTGCGCTCGCCGTGGCCGTCGCGGCGGCAGTGGTGACGGGCGCGACCGGCGCGACGGCGGGGATGACCAGCGCCGCGGCGGGCGCCGCAGCCGGCCCGGCCTTCGTCGGCGCCGGCGCGCTCGCCGCCGGGGCTGGTGCAGCCGTCGTCGCCTTCGCCGTCGTGGTCGTCGTGGTCGTCGTCGTAACGGGCGTCGCGCCCGGGGCAGTCGCCGCGCCCGACGGCGCGGCGCTGGCTGCTGTTGGCGGCGGCGCGGCCAGCGCGGCGGCGACCGCGCGGCGTGCAGCGGCGGACGGCAAGGCCTTGGCGACTGCATCGGCAAACGCCGCTTCGCGGTCGGTGCCGACGCCGAGCCAACGTTCGTCGTCGCGCTGCAGCAGGCACTCGAACCACGTGCTGCTGCGGTACTTGATCCGATACCCGAGTTGCTCGAACCAACTGCTTGTCGTGCTCATGGTGGCCCGAGCATAGCCACCGCCGCGCCGCGCGCCGGAACGCGTCGCGGCGCCGATCGGCGCGCCCGGGACCTCAGGACCCGACCTGCAACTCGACGCCGATGCTGAGTTCGCCGGCGCCGAGGAACGGGCCGTTGGCGACCAGCGGCAGCGCCTGCGCCGTCAGGCGGAAGTTGAGCAGGTCGACGGTGCTCGGGATCGCCAGCGTCGACTGCTGCTGACCGGTCGCCGACGCGAGCCCGAGGAGATCGAGCACCATCGTGCCCGGATCGAGCTGCAGCACGCAGTTGCCGTGCGGCACGCCGATGGCGCCGCCGAGCGCGAACCCGCGAACCACCGGCGCATTCGCCGGCGCCTCGGTCAAGGACAACGCGACGATGCCACCGAGCGTCGGCGCGCTGGCCGACAGCACGGGCGGCGCGGCGCCGCAGCCGACGCCCACCGGCGTGACCCGCGCCGCGAGGCCGTTGTAGGTCGCGCCCGAGCACAACTGCAGCGCCACGCCCGGGGTCAGCGGCGTGATGTCGAACGTCGCCGTAAGGTCGACGTCGCGGGAGCTGACCGCGTTGCCGCTGCCGAACGTGCGCAGCGTGCCGTAGTCGGCGATCGACGTGCACGAGCCGCTCAACGAGCAGCCTTGCGGGCTCGACTGGGCGTTGTCGCCTGGCAGCACCAAGGGACAACTGGACAGCCAGCCCGTGCCGAGGCGGAGGTCCCAGCCCGTGCCGCCGGGCACCGTGTTCAAGAGCTGCATGTCCGCCCTCAGCCCGCAGCCCTGGGCCGCGAGGGTCGAAGCGAGCAGGTCGGCACAGAGGCCGAGGGCAACACGAGGCAGCGCGAAGAACATGGGTCGGTTTGGCGGAAGAAGCAGGAGTCAGCGAAGAACCACACGGAGGCACCACGCCTCCTCCGTCCGGGCCACCGCATGCGCCGGCGGCGCCAGAGTCGCGCTGCCGCACCCCCGCCCTGGTCACGCGCCCAACCGCCGACCCATCCCAGTGTCGGCACGTCGCGTTGCCGCACACAGGCCTGCGGCATCCATGGCCGCAGCGAACCAGACCTGCACCCGCCCGCCAGCCCTACCCCGCGCACCTGCTTTGGCCGCCGCTTCAGTCCGCCACCCAGCCGCCGGCCTCCGCCCGGCCGACGGCGGTCGCCAGCACGGTCCAGCGATCGCCGTCGCGCCGGGCCCAGCCGAGCACGTGCTTCTTGCGCAGGCCGAAGAACGTGCTGGCGTCGGCGAAGAACGCCGTCGCCGCGCCGCCGGGGCCGCGCGCGAGGCGCAGGCCGCGGACCTTGTGGCCGGCTTCGGCGAGCGCGTCGGCGAGCGCGGCTGCATCCGCCTCCGCCGGCACCGCGGTCGGCGGCGCGCCGGCCGCGAGCGCCACCAGCGGCGCGGCGGCCCAGGCGCCGCCGAACGAGCGGCTGACGCGCACGCGCGTCAGCGGGCACTCGAACAGCTCGTCGACGAGCAGCGACGCGCCGGTCCAGGCGCAGCGCTGCAGCGCGTCGGGGTGACCCAGGCGCCCGGAGTCCGAGCGCACGGCGCGGTCGCGGCGCAGCAACCGGCCGGTCGCCGCGCACGGCACGCACAGCCGCGCGTCGACGCGTTCGCCGGTCGCCGCGCACACCGCGGTCTCGTCCGGCAGCAGGCGCGCGCCGGTGACGGCGCAGGCGACGACTTCGTCGGGCGCACCGAGGCGGCCGGACGCGGCGCTGGCGACCGCGACGGCGGGATCGAGCAGGCGGCCGGAGAACGCCGACGCCACGGCTTCGTCGCGCAGCAGGCGGCGGCCGGTCACCGCGCAGGCGACCAGCGCGTCGCGCCGCACGCGCTTGCCGGAGACGTCGCTGACGGCGAGTTCGTCGGGCAACGCGGCGACGCCGGTGACTTCGCAGCGGCCCATCTCGGCGGCGAGCGCGCGGCGACCGGACACCGCCGAGCGCACCAGATGGCGCACGTCGACGAGCTGGCCGCCGTGGTCGCTGCGCGCCGCTTCGTCCGGCAGCAACACCGCGCCGGTGGCCGCGCAGCGCACGGTCTCGGCCGGCAGCGCCGCGCGCCCCGACGCCGCCGACACCACCAGCAGGTCGCGGTCGACGATCTGGCCGCTGACCGCCGACGCGCTGGCTTCGTCGCGCAGCAGCCGCACGCCGGTCGCCGCGCAGACGACGAACTCGTCGGCGGTGCCGCGCCGCGACGGATCGCGCGCGGAGGACTGCAGCAGCCGGCGGTCGACGAGGCGGTTGCTGACGCTCGATCGCAGCGCTTCGTCGGGCAGGAGCCAGCTGCCGCTCGCCTCGCAGCGCACGAGCTCGCTGCGGTGGCCTTGCTTGCCGCTGGCCGCCGACGCCGCCGCCTCGTCGGCGCGGAAGCGCCGGCCGGAGACGGCGCTCGTCGCGAGGTGCGCCGACAACACCGGCGCGTTGGTCACGGCGCAGGCGGCGAGTTCGTGCGCGAGCGCGCGCGCCTGCGAAACGGCGCACACCTGCAGCCACGTTTCAGGCACGTTGGCGCCGGTGACGGCGCAGCGGCTGCGCGGCGGCTCGACGAGCACGCGGCCGGTCAGCGGCACGAGCGTCAGTTCGACGGCATAGCGGCGCGGCGCGGCGGCGAGCTGGAACTCGGCCTGCACCGTCGCGACGAGATGCTGCACGCCGCGCGCGCCGACGAGTTCGCCGCTGGCGGCGACGGCGAAGCGCTGGCGCACGTCCTCCTGCGCCGGCGCGCCGGGGCCGGCCTTGGCGACCTCTTCGGCGCTGCGCACGGCGTAGAAGCGGGCGAACTCGGCGAGGTCGCGGTCGGCGGCGATCGCCGCCTGCAACGCCGCCGGGGCGATCGCGGCGACCTGCTGCGGCCGGAACTCGGCCAGCACGCCCGCCGGCGCGCGCGCCACCGCCGGCGGCACGTCGCCGTGCGCCGGATCGGCGACGGCGACGGCGACGAGCTTCTCGTAGCGGTCGTGCGCGATGGTCGCCGCGGCGCGCACGACCACTTCGCCGGCGAACGTCGGCTGCTCGCGGCGGATCGCGTGCGCGACGGCCTGCGCCGGCGCGCTGAGCCCCGCGGCCCACTGCGCCAGCGCCGCCGGGATCGCGGCGCGCGCGGCTTCGGCCAGGTCGCGCACGCGCTGCGCCGACTGCTTGCGCCACTCGGCGGCGAGGCGCTCGAAGTCCTGGCTGCCCGGCTCGTACAGCCGCACCGCCGCCTCGCCCAGGCGCGCGGCGCCATCGGCGAGCAGCGGGTCGTCGCCGTCGAACACCGCCGTCCACGGCGCGCGGCCCGGCAGGCGCACGCGCGCGCGCGTCGGGCCATCGGCCTCGACCGCGCCGCCGGCGGCGGCGAAGGCGCGGCGGCAGAAGTCCGCGGCCGACAGGCGCGGGGCCACGGGCGCGAGCTGCGGCGCCTTCGGCCCGGCGTCGTGCATGGCGTCGAGCCGACCGAGGTGCTCTTCGACCGCTTCCTGCTCGGCCGCGTACAGCTGGCGCGCGCGTTCGATCGACTCCTGCGCGTTGGCCAGCGCGCGCTGCACGTCGGCCCCCATCAGCGCCTGCGTCACCAGCTCGCCGACGTCGTCGGCGAACTCGTCCTCGCGGTTGGCCGCTTCGAGCACGCCTTCGACCTCGCCGAGCGTCTGCGCCACCGCGTGCAGCTTCTCGACCAGCCGCGCGACGATCAGCCCCTCCACGGTGCCGTCGACGGCGAGGTTCCAGACCAGCACGTGCGCGAACTTGCTGCCGATGCGCTGCACGCGGCCGATGCGCTGTTCGAGCGTCATCGGGTTCCACGGCAGGTCGTAGTTCACGATGACGTTGCCGGCCTGCAGGTTGAGGCCGACGGCGCCGGCGTCGGTGCTGACCAGCACGTGCGCGGTCGGCGGGTCGGCGCGGTAGGCGGCGATGGCCTTGCGGTTGGCGTCGGCCTCGCCGCCGCGGATCAGGCCGACGGCGACGCCTTGGCGGCGCAGCGCTTCGGCGAGCAGTTCCTGCGTCTCGGTGCGGCGCGTGAACACAAGACAGCGCCACGTGCGCGGCTCGCGGCGTGCGAGCTCGGCGCAGAGTTCGAGCACGTGGCCGAGCTTGCAGCCGGGGCCGACCGCGGCGAGCGCGGGCCCGAGCTGCTGCAGGACCTCGGGCCGCAGCGTGCCCTTGTCGACCATGTTGCCAAGCTGCTTGTGCAGCGCGCGCGGGCTGCTGAGCAACGCCTCGGCGATGCTGAACTGCGCGAGGCGCGGCAGGCCGGCGATGGCGCGGCCGACGCGTTCGTAGAGCTCGGTCTCGTGCGGCTGCGGCGCCACCAGGAACGTCTGCAGCATGCGCTGCGGGAAGCTCAAGCCGGCGGTCAGGCGCGACGTGCGCACCATGTACTCCTGCAGATGCTGGCGGAACTCGTCGCGGCGGCCGTCGACGAGCTTGCGGCCTTCCTTGTCGGTCAGGTAGCGGCGGCGGAAGGCCGCCTCGTCGCCGAGCGGGTTGACGTGGCCCTTGGCCGCGGCGAGGCAGGCGACCAGCGAGTACACGTCCCAGACGCGATTCTGCACCGGCGTCGCGGTCAGCATCAGCACGTAGCGGAAGGCGCGCTGCTGCAGCGCCTCGAACACCGCGCGCGCGAGCTTGGGCGGCTCGTCGCCGCCGGTCAGGTTGCGCAGCTTGTGGGCCTCGTCGAGCACCACCATGTCGAAGCCGGCGCGGGCGACGTCGCGCATGCGGTCGCGCGCCGTCTCGTAGGTGGTGATCACCACCGCCGCGGTCGAGCGCAGGTTGTCGGCGAAGTCCTGGCCGGTGCCGGTGGCGATGCGGGCCATGCCGAACTTGCTCGCAAGCTCTTCTGCCCACTGCTCGATCAGCACCGTCGGGCACAGCACGAGCGCGCGGCGGACCTTCTTGCGCACCTGCAGCTCGTTGAGGATCAGGCCGGCCGAGATCGTCTTGCCCAGGCCCACGTCGTCGGCGATCAGCGCCACCGGCGCGCGCCGGCAGAACGTGATCAGGTTGCGCATCTGGTGCTCGTACGGCTCGATCTGCTCCTGCCAGTGCACGGCCGACAGGATGTCGGCGCGCGACTGGATCAGGATCGGCGCCGCCATGCCGTGCTCGACCGCCGCGAGGTGCAGCTCGAAGTGCTCGTCGGACGCTGCCGGCGGCAGCGCTGCGAGCTTCAGGGCGTCCGACGGCCAGTGCATGGGGTGGGCGGCGCGGGGTTCCCCTGCGACCGGCGCGCGACGATAGCGAACGGCGCGGCGCGGGCTACGGCGGCGGGGTGGTCGCGCGCTGCGTCACAGGGAATTAGCCTGGCCGCACATGGAGAAGGCCCAACACGGCTGGGAATCGCTGCTGCCCGACTTCACCGTCGCGGACCGCAAGCTGGTCCTCGACAAGCTGCTCGCGCTCCTGCCCGATGCCGGCGAGGGACAGCGGCGGGCGTGGCGCGACGCGATCCCGCTGCTGCAGCAGGAGGGCCGCGAACTGCTGGCGGCGGAGGGTGCGAGCCCGCTGTTCGGCACGATCCTGGAGTACGTGATGCCGATGGAGGCGCGGCGGCCGGACTTCCTCGTGCTCGCCGACGGCGCGGTCGTCGTGGTCGAACTGAAGGGCAAGGCGCAGGCGAGCCGGGCCGACATCGACCAGGTCGCCGCGTACGCGCGCGACCTGCGCTGCTACCACCGCGACTGTGCCGACCAGCCGGTACAGCCGCTGCTGGTGCCGACCCGCATGCAAGGCCGCTACCTCGATCCGAGCGGCGTCATCGTGTGCGGCCCCGACGCGCTCGACGCCGAGATCCGCAGTCTGCCGCGGCGGCGCCTCCCACCGACGCCGGTCGACCGCTTCCTCGACGAGTCGGCCTACCGACCGCTGCCGACGCTGGTCGCGGCGGCGCGCGAACTGCTCCGCAGCGGCTCGGTGCGGCGCGTCACCCGCGCGGCGGCAGCGACCGAACCGACGGTGGGCCTGCTGCGGGACATCGCGCATGAGGCGGCGCGGACCAGGACCCGCCGGCTCGTGCTCGTGACCGGCGTGCCGGGCGCGGGCAAGACGCTGGTCGGACTGCAGACCGTGCACGCGCACTGGCTCGACGACCTCGTCGTCGCGCGCGCGGACGGCGCGCCGACGGCACCGGGAGTGTTCCTGTCGGGCAACGGCCCGCTGGTCGAAGTGCTGCAGTACGAACTGACGCGCGAGAAGGCGGATGGCAAGACCTTCGTGCGCGGGGTGAAGGACTACGTCAAGCGCTACAGCAGCAAGCGCAACCCGGTGCCGCCCGAGCACGTACTGGTGTTCGACGAGGCGCAGCGCGCGTGGGATCGGGCGCAGGTGGCGGCGAAGCACGCCGATCTGCATGTCCACGCCAAGAGCGAACCGGAACTCTTCGTCGAGTTCGCCGAGCGCATCCCCGGATGGTGCGTCGTCGTCGGCCTGATCGGCGGTGGCCAGGAGATCCACAAGGGCGAGGAGGGCGGTCTCGCGCAGTGGCGCGACGCGATCGCGCGCAGCCCGCGCGCGCACGAGTGGACCGTGCACGCGCCGCGTCACGTCGAACCGCTGCTGCGTCTGGCCGAACGCACGGTCGACACCGACGAGCGGCTGAACCTGACCACCGAACTGCGCTTCCACCTGACCAAGGACGTGCACGCCTTCGTCGCCGACCTGCTCGGCGGCCGGCCGGCCGACGCCCTGGAGCCGCGCGCCGCGGCGCTCGAAGCGGCGGGCTACCACCTGCGCGTCACGCGCGATCTGGAGCAGGCCAAGCACTACCTGTGGGAGCGCTACGCGAGCGAGCCGGAGAAACGCTTTGGCCTGTTGGCGTCGAGCCGCGACCGGCGGCTGGAGGACGAGTTCGGGGTGCCCAACTCGTTCCAGGCGACGAAGAACGTCAAGGTCGGTCCGTGGTACGCCGACCCGCAGGAGCACCCGGCTGGCCATTCGTGCCGCCGCCTCGTCGCCTGCGTCACCGAGTTCGGCGCGCAGGGCCTCGAACTCGACGCCGCGCTGGTCGCATGGGGCAGCGACTTCGTGCGCGCTGCGGACGCGGACGGCCACACGACGTGGTCGATCGGCGACGCGCGCAAGTACAAGAAGGACGCCGTGCCGGTGCGCAACCCGGAACAACTGCGGCTCAATTCTTACCGCGTGCTGCTGACGCGCGGCCGCGAGGCGAGCGTGCTGTTCGTGCCGCCGCGGCCGCACTGGGACGCGACCTGGGACTATCTGCGCGCGGCGGGCTTGCGGGAACTCACCTGACCTCCACCCAACGCACCGCGTCCACCACCACCGCGCGCCCTGCGACCCCGCCGAGCTGCACCATCGCCTTGCGCTCGGCCCCCACTTCGACGCGCGCGACCTCGACCCATTCTCCGCGCTGGCCCGCAACCTCGCGCACGGCGCCGTCGGCGCCGACCACCACGCGCCACGGCCCCGCCGCGACCTCGCTGTCCACCGGCAACCAAGCCATCGCCCGCCACGTTCCGGCGAACGGCAGCTCGGCGGCGAACGCGGCGCTCGGCGTTTCGCCAGCCGCCGCCGACGTGCCGGCCTTCGCCGACCACCGCGCGTAGCCCGCGCCGACCACGCCCTTGCCGCCCGCGACCGTGGCGCGCTGCCACCCGTCCCCGCGCAGCGTCGCCTGCGCGTCGTCGACCACGACGACCGCCGGCGCGCGCAGCAGCACGGCGTTGGCGACGGCGCGCTCGCCCGCGTGGTCGTACTTCTTGTTGTCGCAGGGGTAGTTGACGACGCCTCGGCCGGCGACCCACAGCGTCGTGCTGCCGCCGCCGTCGAGGTTGACCGCGTCGACGCAGCCGAGCGCCTGCAGGATCGCGGCGGTCTCCTCGTGCGCGAGGCCCTTGGCGTTGTCGGTGCGGCCGTCGGCGGTCAGCCACACCACGCTGCCGTCCTTGCCGACGCCGATCGCCGAGCGCGGATGGCGGATGCCGCGCTGCCGGGCGCCATGGTCGACGATCGCACCGGCGCGCAGCAGCATCGGCCCGGCCCCGAGCGCGTCCTGGACCTCCGGCCAATCGCCCTCCGGCCGCGTCGCCACGCGCAGCCTCTGGTCGTCGCCGATGCCGATGCTCGCCTGCGCGGGCTTGGCCGGCACCACCAGCGCGCCGTCGATGCGCAACAACCCGGTCGACAGGCCGGTGCTCTCGATGGCGAAGAAGCCGCCGTTGATCGCCGCCAGCGCGCCGTTCTGCGCGCCCATCGCGCTGGTCTTGGTGCGCACCCCCGGCGCCACGACGTCGTAGCGCACCGCGGCCTTGGGCTCGACCTCGACGATGGTCAGGCTCTGCGGACCCGCGTACAGGCGCTCGAACCAGCGGAAGCGCAGCTGCACGCCGACGCCGATCTCGTCGGACTGCCACGCCGCGCGGTCGGCGAAGTCGGTCGGCATCGGCGCGAGCGCGGCGGCGGCCGGCGCGGCGGCGGCGGGCGCCTGCTTGCCGGCAGGCGGCGGCGCGCCGCCGGGCACTTGCGCGCCGACCGCCGCCGCGAAGGCCAGCGCGGCCGCGAGCACCAACGCACCGGGGACAACACGGGCATTCGGATCGCCCGCCGCCGGCGCCGCCAGCGCGCCCCGACGCCACCACGACCAGCTCGCCGACTCCGCTGCCACGACGCGCACGTTCACCATGCGGTCCCTATAGCCGATCGCGCCAGCACTGCGGATCTTCACGTCGGCCACACGGAGAACGCGCCGACGACGGGTTCATTCTGCAGCGTCGCGCGACGTCCGGTCCGTCGCGCGCGCCCGCCCGGCATGCCCCTGCGCGACCTCGCCAAGAAGCTGTCCGTCCGCACGCGCGACCTTCGCAAGACCCCGCGTCGCCGGTTGCTGCCCGGCCGTGAGGACTGGAACTTCCTGCTGACCAACCGTATCCCGCGGCGGCTCGCCACGCGGCTGATGGGCGGCTTCAGCAAGTTGCCGACGGGGCCGCTCACCGGCGTGACGATCGCGCTGTGGCGGCTGTTCTCGCGCGACCTCGACCTCTCGGACAGCAAGCAGCGGCGATTCCGCTCGCTGCACGACTGCTTCATCCGCGAACTGCGCCCGGGGGCGCGCCCGATCGATCCGACGCCCGGGGTGATGGTCAGCCCGTGCGACGCGATCCTCGGCGCGCACGGCCGCGTCGACGGCACGCGTTTGTTCCAGGCGAAGGGCTTTCCGTACCGGCTCGAAGAACTGCTCGGCGACCCCGATCTCGTCGAGCGCTACCGCGACGGCGCGTACGCGACGTTGCGACTCAAGGCGAGCTTCTACCACCGCTTCCATTCGCCCTGCGACGCCGACGTGCGCCGCGTCGTCTACATCTCGGGCGACACCTGGAACGTCAATCCGATCGCGCTGCGTCGCGTCGAGGCGCTCTTCACCAAGAACGAGCGCGCCGTCGTCGAACTGCAGCCGCACGGCGGCGGCGGCCGCGTCGCGCTGGTCGCCGTCGCCGCGATCCTGGTCGCGAGCGTGCGCCTGCACTGCCTGGGGGCCAAGGTCGATCTGCGGCGCAAGGGCGCCAAGCCGATCGACGTCGCCGCCAGCTACCGCCGCGGCGACGAACTCGGCTGGTTCCAGCACGGCAGCACCATCATCGTCTTCGCGACCAGGGGCCACGCGCTGTGCGACGGCCTGCGCGAGGGCGACCTCGTCCGCGTCGGCCAACCGCTGCTGCGGTTGCCGACGCCGCCCACCGACCCGAACCCATCCAACCCATGATCTCGACCGCCGACCGGACGATGTCGTTCCGCGAAGCGCTGGCGACGCAGCGCTGGGACGACCATCGCTTCTACCACCACAGCCGCATCAACCAGACGCTGCACCTGATCAGCGCGATCAGCTTCGTCGTCGCCTACGTCTACCTGTTCGTCGATCCGGTCGTCAGCGCCTTCCTCGGCTGGGGCGTGTCGATGGTGACGCGCCAGTCAGGCCACTTCTTCTTCGAGCCCAAGGGCTTCGACCGCGAGAACGGCGTCACGCACGCCTACAAGGAGGAGATCAAGGTCGGCTACAACCTCGCCCGCAAGTACGTGCTGATGGCCGTCTGGGCGCTGTCGACGCTGATCCCGTGGGCGACGCCGACGCTGCTCGGCCTGTGCGCGCCGTGGGCCGACGCGTACGGCTACGCGCACCACGTCGCGGTCCTGTGGATCGCCGTCGGCGCCGTCGCCGTGCTGCTGCGCACCGGTTGGCTGATGGCGACGGTCGCGCCGCGCCACGGGCTCGTCTGGATGACCAAGATCCTGACCGACCCCTTCCACGACATCCTGATCTACTGGAAGGCGCCGCTGGCCCTGCTGCGCGGCGAGCTGCTCGACCCGATGACGGACTGGCCCGAGCCGCTGCGCCGCCTCGGCTGAGCGGCCGACGCTCCGCGTCAGCGCGCCGAGGCCGGCCCTGGCGCTGGCACGAGCTGCGGGCGCGGGATCTCGACGCGCGCCGCGGCAGGCGGGGCGACGACCGGCGCTGGCGCAGTGGCCTCGCCTTCCGGCGGCGTCGCCGGCCGCCGGCCGAACAGCACGGCCACGGTCTCGCGCAGCACGCGGCGCTTGATCGCCTTCTCGGTGAGCTGGGCCGAGGTCCACCACCAACCATCCGCGGCCATCATCTCGGCGGCGGC
>JADCJE010000218.1 GCA_020247305.1 Phycisphaerales bacterium
ACGCGCCGTGGGCGACGCTCGCGGCGGCCGACGCGGTGCGCGCGCTGTGGCCGTTCGCGAGCGCGAGTGAGCGGGCGCGCACGCGCGCGGCGCTCGCCGTCAGCGCGAGCCCGCTGCTGCGGGCCATCGACCTCGACGCGATCGGCAGCGCCGGGCCGGGAGCGCCGGCGGCCGCGGGCGACGTCGCTCCGGCGCACGCGCGCGCGCTGATCTGGCTGGCGCTGTGCGCCGTGCTCGTCGCGGGCCTGTGGGCGCGCGAGCGCGCGCTGGTGGCAGCGGAACAGCAGGCGGCGGACTGAGCGTCCGACCGCGCCCAGCGCTCGCTCACTGCACGTCGATCACCGCCGGCGTCGACAGCTCGATCGACATCGAGCTGAACGCGACCGACTGGAACAGCACCTTGCCGGTGAAGCCGGGCGGGATCGCCGGCGTCGGCACGCTGCCGAAGCCGAAGGGCGCAGTCGCGACGGTGTAGAACAGCAGGCTCGGGATGTACACGTCCGGGAAGTGCATCATGCTGAACGGGAAGGCCGGCGCGGAGCCCGGCACGATCGGCGAGACGATCTCCAGGAAGACGAGGTTGATCGGGAACGGGCTGCCGACGTGCACCTGCGAGGCGCCGGCCGGCGCGCCGGCGGGGAACACGTTCATGACCGGGTTCTGCGGCTCCATGACGAAGCGTTCGGCGTGCTCCAGCAGGAACGCGTTGACATGGCTGGCGACGCCGACGCCCGGGACCATCGGCCGCACGCCGGCCTGTACGCCGAGCGTCGGGCCAAAGCCGCAGGCCGCGCCCATCGGCGCGCACGGGCCGTTCCAGATCTGGCCGCCGCCGGCGGTGCTCAGCAGGCTCGCGCCCGTGCCGGTCTCGACCGAGAAGATCAGGTCCGGCGACCACACCGGCGTCGCGGCGGTGCACGACCACCACGTGTTCATCGCGCCACTCCAGTCGAAGTCGAGCGCTTCGAGGTCGACGGCCGCCGTCAGGCAGGCGCCGAAGCGGTTGGCGACGTTGGCGTTGACGACCATCACGTCGATCTGCGCTTCGCTGAGGATCACGCGCGCCGAGTTGGGCAGCACGGTCGCGATGCGCAGGTCCGGCGTGTACGTCAGCGCGCCGGGCGGGATCGCGAGGACGGCACCGTCCTGCACGAAGGCCGCGCCGCAGGCCGTCATCGCCGGCACGTCGCCGTCGAGCGAGAAGAAGACGCCGAACTGCGGATCGAACGCGATGGCGTCGACGTCGATCGGCGTGGTCAGCGGCAGGCCGAGGGCGGTGTTGAACTGCTCGCGCGTCATGAAGTGCTCGACCTGACCGTCCATGCCGCCGGCGTCGCGCACGATGCGCGCGACGTCGCCCGGGCGGAACGGCGAGGCGCTGACGGCGTTGCCCATCGGCGCCGACACCGACCAGAACACCGAGCGCTGGTTCTGCCATCCGATCGGGTTCGGCGCGACCGTCGCCACCAGGGCGTCGACGCTGCCGAACAGCGTCGCGTTGTTGATCAGGCCATCGGCGTTGTCGTCGCCGGCCATGGTCGAGTAGACGGCGCGGGGCGCCCACTTCTCGGCCGACAGGCCGGTGCACGCGGCGGTCGTGCCCCATGCGAGCACGGCGGTCTCGTTCGGCCGCAGTTGCTGCAGCGACGTGCCGCCGCTGCCGGACAGGGTGAACTCGGGCTGCGAGAAGGCGATCAAGCCGTTCCTGCCTTGGGCCGCGGTGGCGGCAGCGATGGCGAAGGCGGCGAGCGGGAGGATCGATGCGGTGCGGACGGACATGGGAGGTTCCTGCGGGAAGGGTTGGGTGGTCTCCCTGGCAAGGACCGTCGCCGCCGCAACGCACGCGCCGGGCGGCGGAATCCCCGCGCGGGGCGATTGCTCCGGCGGCGGCGGACGATCGGCCGCTCCGCTGCCCGCCTCGGTGCCGCCGGCGAAACTGGCCGTCGACCGGGTCGGCGGCCAAGATCCCCGGCCACATGAGCCAGTACGGAGCCCCCGCCGACGACCTGCCGGAGGCCCTCGAGGACGCCGTCCTGGCCGTGATCGACGGCGACGAGGCGCAGCGGGCCGACGGCCTGCGCGCGCTGCTGCTCGCCCATCCGCGGCACGAGGGCGCGATCCGCCGCTGGCTCGCGCTGGCCGGAGTGGACGTGCCCGCGACCGCCGCCGGCCCCGCCGGGCCGAAGCCGCACACCACGGGCGCCAGCGGCACCGAGTTCGACGCCAGCACGCCGTTGCCCGCGGCCCTCGGCCCCTACCTGCTGGTCGAACGGCTGGGCCGCGGCGGCTTCGGCACGGTGTTCCGCGCCGAGCAGCAGGAGCCGATCCGGCGGACCGTCGCGGTGAAGGTGCTGAACCCGGGCATGGACTCGCGCGAGATCCTCGCCCGCTTCGCCGCCGAGCGCGAGGCGCTCAACCGCATGGACCACTCCGGCATCGCGCGCCTGCTCGACGCCGGCTCGACGCCGCGCGGCCGGCCGTACTTCGTCATGGAGCTGGTCGCCGGCCCGACGCTGCTCGCGTTCTGCCGCAAGCGCAGCGTGCCGCTGCGGCGGCGCATCGAGCTCTTCCTGCGCGTGCTCGACGCCATGCAGCACGCGCACCAGAAGGGCATGCTGCACCGCGACCTCAGCAGCAACAACGTGCTGCTCGCGGAGGCCGACGGCGCGCCGCAGCCCAAGGTCATCGACTTCGGCATCGCCAAGTCGCTCGAAGATCCGCTGCCGGCGGGCGGCGCGCTGACGCTGCGCGGCACGATGATGGGGACGCCGGAGTACATGAGTCCCGAGCAGGCCGACGGCCGCTTCGAGGACGTCGACACGCGCGCCGACGTCTACGCGCTCGGCGTGCAGCTCTACGAACTGCTGACCGACCAGCTGCCGATCCCGAGCGTCGCGCTGCGCGCGCGCGGCGTCGCCGGCATCGCCGACGTCGTGCGCACCTACCAGCCGGCGCTCGCCAGCGACGCCGCGCCGCGCGACCGCCGACGCGCGCTGCGCGGCGACCTCGACGGCATCTTGGCGAAGGCGCTCGCGAAGGCCAAGGAAGAGCGCTACGGCGCCGTCGGCGAGTTCGCCGCCGATCTCCGGCGGCACCTCGCCGACGAACCGGTCGACATCGCACAGCCGTCGGCCTGGACGCGCATGCGCAAGTTGGTGCGCCGGCACCGCGCTGCGACCGCCCTCGGCGCGGTCGCCGCCGCCTGCCTGCTGGCCGCGATCGGCGCGCTCGTATTCGCGCTCGGCTCGGCCCGCAAGGCGGCGACCGAGGCCGAGAACCTGCGCGCCCAGAGTCAGGCCCGGGCCGACGCGGGCTTCCTGCTGCTCGCCAACGCCGAGACGCTGAGCCGGGCGAGCGACGAAGCCGCGGCGCTGCCGCCGCCGTGGCCCGAACACCGCGCCCAGTACGCCGCCTGGCTGGCGCAGCGCAGCGAGCCGCTGCGGCGCGCGCGCGCGGTGCTGCAGGCGCGCATCGAAGCCGACGTCGCGCGCGCCGACGCCGACGACGACGCCCGCCGCTACCTGCGCCATGCGCTCGATCGCCTCGATCGCGACTTCGCCGCCTTCTTCGGCGCCGACGGCCCGCACGAGCGCGTCGCGCGGGCGCTGCAGCGCATCGACGGCCACCTGGCGCCGATGCTGGCGCAGCACGCCGCGCGCTGGCCGACGACCGTGGCGGCGATCGCCGCCAGCGACGGCGCGGCGGCGAGCCGCGCCTACCGCGGCCTGCGCTTGCCGCCGCTCGGCGGCCTCGTGCCGCTCGGCGCCGATCCGACGACGGGCCTGCACGAGTTCCTCGACCTCGCCACGCACGAACCGGGCTACGCGCTGCCGCGGCGCGACGCCGACGGCCGCATCCGCTGCGAAGCCGGCGCGGGCCTCGTGCTGGTGCTGGTGCCCGCCGGCCGACTGGAGCAGGGCGCGCGCCGCAACGAACCGGGCGTCGACAGCAACGACGAACTCGCGCAGGACGACGAACTGCGCGGCGGCGACGTCGCGCTCGCGGCCTTCCTGATCGCGCGCACGGAACTGACGCAGGCGCAATGGCAGCGGCTGGTCGGCGCCGCGCTGCGCACCGCCGACCCGCAGCGGCCGGCGACCAACCTCGACCACGCGACCGTGCGCGCGATGCTGCAGCGGCACGGCATGGACCTGCCGACCGAGGCGCAGTGGGAGTACGCCTGCCGCGCCGGCCGCCGCGAACGCTGGAGCAGCGGTCCGCTGCGCGAACTCGCGGCCGGCGTCGGCTGGTTTGGTCCCGCACTGCAGCCGGTCGGCCTGCTGCCGCCGAACGACTTCGGCCTGTGCGACCTGCACGGCAACGCCGCCGAGTGGTGCCGCGACGTCTACGCGCCGTACGACGCCACGCCGGCGCGCCGCGGCGACGGCCTGCGCGAACCGAAGGTCGCCGCCGCCGACATGCAGTTCGCCGTGCGCGGCGGCGCATGGCACGAAGGCCCCGATCGCGCGCGCTGCACGGCGCGCGACAAACGACCGCCGGGGACGCGCGATGCCGCGCTCGGCGTGCGACCCGTGCGACTGCTGCCGAACGGGCGCTGAGGTCGCGGACGCGGGCGGCCTTCGGGCGGTCCCGTCGCGCCGCGCGCGGGCCAGCCGGCGCAACCGTCAGCGCGCGGCGACGACCGCGGCGGCGTACGACGACGTCCACGGCGGCGCGGCGAGGTCGCGGCGGCGCGGCGCGACGTATGGCGGCAGCGCGCCGTCGGCCGTCGGCGTCGGCGCGGCGACCGCCGGCGGGAAACCCGCCGCCTTGGCCCGCGCGAGCAGTTCCGCCGCGCTGGCGGCGACGTCGGCGCCGGCGCGGTTGCGCGCGCGCAGGTACGCGAGGCTGTAGAGCGCTTCGCCGTCGCCGCTGGCGGCGTCGGCGACGAGGCGCGCGCGCGCGGCCTCGGGCAGGTCGACCAGCGAGCCGGGCTGGAGCGCGATGCGCACGATGCCGCGCTGCGCGAACACGTCGTCCGGGCAGCCGCGGTAGCGGTCGAGCGCCAGCTTGAGGTCGAGCGGCCGGCCGCCGCCGGTCTCGTAGGCGAGGCCGAGCAGTTGGCGGGCGCGGCCACCGTCGGGCCGCGCCGCGAGGGCCGCCAGCCGCTGGAACGCGGCGTCGAGCTCGCGGTCGTCGCGGCGCGCGCCGTGGTAGAGGAAGTGCGCGACGAGGTTGTGCACCGCGGCGTCGCTCCGGCGCACGGCGGCTTGCGCGAACCAGTTGGCAGCCGAGTTGAGGCGCGTGCGCTCGGTCGCCGGATCGACGTCGCCGGTCAGCGCCAGGATGCCGAGTTCGTTGAACGCCTCGCCCGACTGCCGCGCGATCGCCTGCGACCCGGCGACCAGCGCCAGCTTGCGCTGTGCGTCGGGCTTGCCGTCGGCGACCGCCTGCTTCCAGAACGGGATCGAGTCGCCGGGATGCGCGCCGCCGAGGTAGCCGGTGCCGAACAGCAGCGCGAACGTCGCCGCCCACAGCGCCATGTGCACGCGGTTCTGCGACCGCGCCGGCCGCGCCGACTGCCAGCGCGCTTCGAGCCGGCCGCCGACGCCGCGGCGCGCGAGGCCGTCGAGCCACTGCACGCAGCAGTTGAGCACCGGCACCGGATAGAGCTTGGCGTACAGCTCCGGCGCGCCGAGCCGCCCGAGCAGCTCGAACGCGACGATGTAGCCGAAGCCGTAGCCGAGCCCGAACAGCGTGCGGCCGACGTTGCTGCGCGGGGACGTCGACGGGTCGGTCATCAGCAGGTGCAGGCCGAGGAACGCCGCCGCCGGCAGGTTGCTGCTGCCGAACAGGTAGACGCCGGTCCACTGCGTGTACGCGAGGTTGGCGGCGACCATCGCCACCGCCGCGGCGAAGGTCATCAGCGTCACCTGGAAGAAGTTCTGCACGACCAGCCCGAGACTGAACAGGTACAGATAGATGCCCGGCGCCTCGATCGTCGTCGCCAGCGACTTCGCCCACGTCAGGTCGGTCTGGCCGGTGGCGACCAGCGCCGTCGCCGCGCAAGCGAGCGCGAAGCCCGACGGGTTGAACACGTGCGTGCGCCGGCCGTCCTTCGTCCACTTGACGAACTCCTTGCCCAGCAAACCGAGCGCCACGACCGCGAACTGCCAGCCGAAGGCGTCGTCGCGGAACCAGATGAACAGGTTGGTGCTGAGCACGATCGGCGTCGGCCCCGACGACAGCCGCCACGGCCGGCCGCGCGACCACTGCAGCAGCGCGTCGAACGCGTACAGGAACGCGAACTGCAGCAGGATCAGCGGCGCCTGCTGGTAGATCGGCCGCACGCCGTCCTGCACCCACCACCAGCCCCAGTAGACGTACAGGCTCGTCTGCACGCAGGCCTGGATGTAGTGCTGCTTGATCGGCGCGGCGACCTCGACGGCGAGCGGCACGCCGCGCGCGCGCAGCAGCACGAGCGCCTGCCACGCAAGCAGGAACGCCGCGGCGCCGAGGATCGCGATGCGCAGGGCCGGCGTGCGGTCGGCGCGTTCCAGCAGCGCGCCGGCGGCGACGGCGATGGCCAGCGCGGTCGGCAGCCAGCGCAGCCAGCCCGGGCCAGGGCGGGCTGGCGGCGGGGTCGGCGCAGCGGCGGTGGCGGCGGTGGCGGTGGCGGCGGGCATCCGCGGCGCAGTCTAGCGGCAGTCCGTGCTTGTGCCCTCCGCGGCAGCGGCGACGATGCGGCGATGGCCCACGCCGCTCCCGCGAAGGACTGCGCCGACGAATACGACCCGCCGGCCACGCGCTGCCCGCTGTGCGGCGACGGCCGCCTGACGCGCCGCCTCGTCGACTTCCGCGGCCACGGCATCGCCGCGTGCGGCGGCTGCGGCGTCGAGTTCATGAACCCGCAGTACACCGACGCGGCGCTGCAGCGGTTCTACGCCGGTTACATCTCGTTCCACCCGGACGCCGGCTCGGAGCGGTTCCGGCGGCGCGAGGACGTGCGGTTGGCGGGCAAGGCGCGCGGGCTGCTGCAGCTCGCGGCGTTCGCGCCCGGCAAGCGCATCCTGATGGTCGGCTGCGGCGACGGTCTGGAGATCCGCGCCGGCAAGGCTGCCGGCTGGCAGGTCGAAGCCTACGACGTCGATCCGACGATCACCGCCGCCGTCGCCGCGCGCGAAGGCGTGCCGGTGCACTGCGGCGACTTCCACGCGCTCGCGGGCAAGGCCGCCGGCTACGACGCGCTGTTCCTCGATCAGGTGATCGAGCACCCGAAGGACCCCGGCCGCTACCTGGAGACGTGCAAGGCGCTGCTGCGGCCGGGCGGCGTCGTCTACCTGGGCATGCCGAACATGGGCTCGCTCAGCAACCGCCTGAAGACCGCCGTCGACCGCCTCGGCCTGCGCGGCAAGCCGGCGCGCCACTACAACACGCGGCACCACCTGACGTTCTTCACGCCGGCGGTGATGACGCGCCATCTGCGGCAGCGCCTGGGCTTCGAGATGCTGCGCGTCGCCGGCTCGCCGAAGCCGCAGCGCAATCCGCTGGTGCGGCTCGTGCACGGACTCGGCCCGCTGTTCGACAGCAGCTTCTACGTCATCGCGCGGAAGCCGGCGTGACGGCGCGCCGGCCGGCGGCGCGCCGCGCCAGGATCGCGCGCACCTGCGCCTGCTTGCGCTCGTCGAAGCGGTAGCGGCCGAGCACGCAGGCCGTCAGCACGAACGCCGCGCCGACGCCGGGACCGAACATCCACGTCAGCGCGGTCGCGACCGACGGCGGCTGGTCGGCGGCGCCTTCGACGAAGCCGGCGGCGTCCAGTGCGAGGCCGGCGAACGCCACGGCGAGCGCGCGCGCAACCTTGCCGGCGAAGCGCCAGACGCCGAAGAACAGGCCCGAGCGCAGCTGCCGCGTGCGCACGCAGTCGTGGTCGAGCACGTCGGTGAGCATCGCGTCGATCAGCACCACGCTGCCGACGAAGCCGCCGAGACCGACGGCGCCGACCCACAGCACGAGCTCGAAGCGCCGCTCGACGCCCGGCGCGAGCCAGTACAGCAGCGCCGTGCCGACGCCGAGCACGCACGCGCCGACGACCAGCGGCCGGCGCTTGCCGAAGCGCCGCGCGAGCTGCACCCAGACCGCGATCGACAGCGTGAACACCGCCATGAAGGTCGCCAGCACGACGAGCGTGCGGTCCTCGGGCAAGCGCAGGACGTGGCGGTAGTAGTAGAAGAAGGCCGTCGCGTTGACGCCGATGCCGACGCTGGCGACGACGTAGGCGAGCAGCAGCGGCCGGAAGGCGCGGTTGGCGAACGGCGCGGCGAACGCGCCGACGAACGACTGCGGCTGCAGCGGCGGCTGCAGGAAGCGCACCTTCGCGGTCGCCGCCCAGCTGGTCAGCGCGGTGACGACGACGAGCAGGGCGGCGACGAGGCTGACCTGCGGCAGCGTCGCGGCGGTCGTCTCGCCGGGAACGAGGAACAGCTGCGGCAGGGCGGCGGCAACCAGCGCGCCGACGTTGGCGAAGGCGAAGCGCCAGCCGAATAGCACGTTGCGCTGGTGCGGGTCCTCGGTCATCTCGCCGGCCATCGCCTGGAACGGCACCGACAGCACCGTCATGCCGGTGTTGAGGAAGCAGAACGAGCCGAGCAGCCAGCCGAACTTCGCCGATTGCGATGCGAGCGCGGGCGGGAAGAACACCGCCAGCACGCCGAGCGCGAGCGACAGGCCGCCGGGCACGAGCCACATGCGGCGGCCGCCGAAGCGATGCCGCGTGCGGTCGCTGATCACGCCCATGATCGGGTCGGTGACCGCGTCCCAGACGATCGCGAGGCTGGCGGCGAGGCCACCGAGCGCGGCGGACAGGCCGACGGCGTCGGTGTAGAAGACGAGGACGTAGAGGCGCAGCGCCGTCTCGACGGCGTTCAGGCCGATGTCGGCGGTGGCGTAGCCGGCCTGGACCGGCAGCGGGAGCTTGGGATGCGCCTGCAAGGCGCGGGAGAGTAGCGGTCGCCGCTGCCGCAGACAGCGGCGCTCCCCGCGGATGCCCAAGCAACCGCCGCGACCGCAGGTCGCGGCGTTCGCCGCGGATGCGTAGCCAACCGCCGCGACCGCAGGTCGCGGTGTTCGCCGCGGATGCGTAACCAACCGCCGCGACCCAGGCTTCCGCGGCTGCGCTCGCCACGCCCGCCATCGCCGCCACCCACCCCCACCGCTACCCTCCCCCCATGACCGACGCCAACGCCAGCAAGCGCGCCGCCGCCTTCGCCGCCGCCGACCTCGTGCCCGACGGCGCAACGATCGGCTTCGGCACCGGCTCGACGTTCGCGTTCGTGCTGGAGCGCTTCGCGCAGCGCATGCAGCAAGGCTTCCGCGTGCGCGGCGTCGCGACCAGCGTGCAGACCGCCGAGCACGCCAAGCGCCTGGGCATCCCGGTGCTCGCGCTCGACGAGATCGACGGCCTCGACCTCGCGATCGACGGCGCCGACGAAGTCGATCCGAAGAAGTGCCTGATCAAGGGCGGCGGCGGTGCGCACCTGCGCGAGCGGCTGGTCGCGGTCGCGGCGCGCGAGCTGATCGTGATCGTCGACGAGAGCAAGCTGGTGCCGGAGTTGGGGCGGAAGTTCCTGTTGCCGGTCGAAGTCGTGCCGTTCGGGTGGACACACACCGCGCGGCGGGTCGCGGCGACGGGGTGCGCGCCGACGCAGCGGATGCGGGACGGGAAGGCCGTGGTGACCGACAACGGCAACTATGTGTTGGACTGCAAGTACCCTGGGATTCCGGATCCGGCGGGGCTGCAGCGGGTGCTGGATGGGGTGCCGGGGGTCGTGGATCACGGGTTGTTCGTGGGGATGGCGGGGCGGGTGGTGGTGGCGGATGCGGGCGGTGGGGTGCGGGTGATCGGGTAGGGCGGGGGCGCAGGGCTGGGAGGGAGGAGGAACGGGGACGCGGCGACGGGCGGGCCAAGATGGAGCGGGTTGGACACGCGGCCAGAGACGGGGCGGGCGTGACGGCGACGCCAACTGCAGCGGGGCGGCTGCGAAGGGCTGGGAGGGAGGAGGAGCGCGGTCGCGGCGGCGAGGCGGGCCGAGTTGGGGCGGTTTGGACACGGGGCCAGAGGCGCGGCGGGCGTGACGGCGACGCCAACCGCGGCGGGGCGGCTGCGAAGGGCTGGGAGGGAGGAGGAGCGCGGTCGCGGCGGCGAGGTGGGCCGAGTTGGGGCGGCTTCGACACGGGGTCGGTGGCGGCGGTCGGTGGCGGCGGACATGCGCGGGCCGGAACCCGTGCGCGCGCTCGCATCCATGCGCGGGCACGAACGAAAGGTGAACCGAGGGTTGCGTTGAGGCCTCGGGTGATGTATTTATGCGCATTCAAATTGCGGTTGCCGATTGGTGACGAGGACGATGGGCATGCGAAAGACGGCTGGGGCGAGAGGAGCATCGGGCGCGGGGTCGCGGCCGAAGGCGCAGCAGCGATCACCGGCCGGCCGGCGGTCGGTGCAGGGCGTGCTGCCGTTCCGCCAGCGCGGCGGTGCGCGCGTGGGCGCTGGGCGCAAGCCCAACGGCGCTGCGCCGTTGATGGCGCGGACGACGCGGCCTGCGCATGCGGCCTACCACCCGGCACTGGTGACCGTGAAGCTGCGGCAGCACCTGCCGCGGCTGCGCAACCGCAAGGAACGCGCGGCGCTGCTCACCCACTTCGCGCGCGGCAAGGACCGGTTCGGCTTCCGGCTGCTGCACTTCGCCATCCTCAACGACCACCTGCACTTCGTCGTCGAGGCCAA
>JADCJE010000219.1 GCA_020247305.1 Phycisphaerales bacterium
CGAGGCGCTGCGTCGCCCGCGCGGCCGGCGCGGCGTCACCGCCGGTCGAGGTCGGCAAGGGTGCGGTCACGATGGGGTCCTGGGCGGCGGGGGGCAGCGCCGCGATGGTCGCAATGGCTGCCAGCGCGGCGTGGAGGAACGGTACGGGCAAGAAGCGTCGGGGCATGATCGGGTGTGCGGCAAGCGCGGGCGGCGCAAACGGCAGCGGCGGGCGGCGGTTCCGGGCAATTCCTGCGAACGCGCGCAACCTACGGCGTCGCGGTGGCGTTCCGGCAGGACGCGAAGGGTTGTAGCCGGGCCGACCGCGGCAAGGACGACGCGGGTGGCAGCCAGCATGGGCCGACGGGTTCGACCCCGCCTGCCTCCGATGGCGCCGGAAGCACGGGCCCCGGTCCGTCGCGCGGCGGCTCCAGTCGGCGCCGGCGCCTGCCGATGAACCACCCATGCGAACGGACCTTCCGCGCCGCCTTGCCGCCGTCGCCGCGACGACCTTGCTGTGGCTCGCCACCGCCTGCGCCGGCGACGACGCGAGCGAACGGGCGCGCGCCGTGTTCGTCGCCTTCGAGCAGGCGCTGCGCGCCGGCGACGAGGCCACGTGCCGGACCCTGCTGACGCGCGAATCGGCCGTGGCGCTCGACGAGATCCCGTGGTCGGCGATCGCCAGCAAGCAGCCGCTGGTGGTGGTCGGCGCGCGGCAGCTCGCCAGCGAGTTCCGCGTCGACGTGCGCGACCCCAACCTCGGCGACGTCGCCGGCCAGTACGTCGTCGTCCGCGAGCACGGCCGCTACGTCGTCGACCTGCTCGCCACCGCGGCGCTGACCGCCGAGGTCCACGAGGACCCGAACAGCGAGGACGTGTTCGAACCGGTGCCGCTGACCCCGGCGGACCACGACCGCATCCGCGCGCGCGAGCTGGCGATGCCGCCGCGCTGACGGCCGGCGATCCGGCGACCGCGCGCGCCGACGGGCAGACCGGCAGACCGGCCGACGGGCAGCCGCCGAAGCCGCGCGTGCATCTGCTGGCGGCGGGCAGGTCGACGCGTAGCATCCCCTGCCTTACGCGCTCGCCATGACCTCCATCCACAAGACGCTGATCCTCGGTTCCGGGCCCGCTGGCTACACCGCCGCCATCTACGCCGCGCGCGCCAACCTCGCGCCCGTCCTGCTGACCGGCCGCCAGCCGGGCGGCCAGCTGACGATCACCAGCGAGGTCGAGAACTACCCGGGCTTCCCCGAGGGCGTGATGGGCCCGGAGATGATGGAGAAGTTCCGCGAGCAGGCGGCGCGCTTCGGCACCCAGATCCACGACGAGGTCGGCGTCACGGTCGACCTGAGCAAGCGGCCGTTCACCGTCACGACCGAGGGCGGCGCGACCTTCCAGAGCGAGACGCTGATCGTCTCGACCGGCGCGAGCGCCCTCTACCTCGGCCTGCCCAACGAGAAGGCGCTGCAGGGGCGCGGCGTGTCCGCGTGCGCGACCTGCGACGGCTTCTTCTTCAAGAACAAGGTCGTCTACGTCGTCGGCGGCGGCGACTCGGCGTGCGAGGAGGCCAACTTCCTGACCAAGTACGCCAGCAAGGTCTTCCTGGTCGTGCGCCGCGACGCCCTGCGCGCGTCGAAGATCATGCAGGACCGCGCGCTGAAGAACCCGAAGATCGAGGTGCTCTGGCACCAGAACGTCACCGACGTCCTCGACGTCAGCAAGGGCAAGGTCACCGGCCTCGAACTGACGCACACGCTGACCGGCGAGAAGAAGGTGGTGCCGGCGGACGGTCTGTTCCTCGCCATCGGACACAAGCCCAACACCGAGCTGTTCCAGGGCGTCCTGACGATGGACGACAAGGGCTACATCCAGACCGTGCCCGGCAAGACGGCGACCAACCTGCCCGGCGTCTTCGCCGCGGGCGACTGCCAGGACAGCTACTACCGGCAGGCGGTCACCGCCGCCGGCTCGGGCTGCATGGCCGCGATCGAGGTCGAGCGCTGGCTGGAGAACCAGCACCACTGACGACAGGACCGCGAACCGGTTCGACGAAGGGCGCGCGGTCGCGAGCGACGCAACCTGACGTTGGCTGACGAGCAGGCGATGGCGCAGTTGGAGCGCGCCACACCGACGCTCACCGCCGCTATGGCAACACGGGCGCGAGCACGACGCGCAAGCCGCTGCCCATGAAGCCGAACGTCGCCGGCACGTGCGCGCGCGCGGCGGACCGGCACAGCGCCGCCGTGCTGACATAGGCGCCGCCGCGCAGCGCCCGGTTGGCGCCAGCCTGGCCGAGCGGATCGACGACCGGGCCGGCAGGGTAGTTGGAGCTGCCGTCCCACGCGTCGAGGCACCACTCCCAGACGTTGCCGTGCATGTCGCGCAGCCCGAACCCGTTCGGCGGATGCGCGCCGACCACGGTCGTCTGGCCCTGCGTGATCGCCGACGGCGCGCAGTACGACGTCGCGAGGTGGTTGGCGTCCGCGCACGCCAACGTCGCACCTGGGTGCCACTCGCTCGCCGTGCCTGCGCGGCAGCAGTACTCCCATTCGGCCTCGGTCGGCAACCGGTACTGGTAGCCCGCCGGCACACGGCCGGACGCGCGCTCGTGCGCGTCGAGAGCCGCGCAGTACGCGACGGCGTCGTTCCACGACACCAGCTCGACCGGCCGCTGCGGCGCGCCCGTCCAGTAGGCGCCTTGGAAGAACAATGGGTTGGAGCCCATGCGCACGACCCACTGCGCCTGGGTCACTTCGTCGCGTCCGATCCAGAACGGCCGCGAGATGGTCACCGGATGCGCCGGCACGGCAGCGCCACCGACGACGGCGCTGCCCATGACGTAGGTCCCCGGCGGGATGGCGACCATGCCGAGCGCCGCGTCCGGGCCGTCGACGACGGTCAGCGTGGCGTCGTTGCCGGCGAGCTCGAACACGCATGCGCCGCCGAGATCGAACGACTGCGCGTCGAGCTGCGCGCCGAGCAGCGTCGGCGACGACGGCACCGCGATCGGGTGGACGGCGCGGCCGCTGCCGTCGGTCACGCCGACGCCGACGAGTTCGCACGCCGAAGGATCGACACGCAACGGCGCGGTCACCGTGCAGCCACCGATGCCAAACGCGACGCTGCCGGCGAATGGCGGCGAGAACACGAAGCCGACGAGGTGGCCGCTGACGCCGAACGGGTAGCCGTGCGCGACGTAGCACACGGCGCCGAGCGCCGGCGGGCCGACGAGGCTGGTCGTGCGCGCCTGCGCGGCGACGGCAGGCGCCAGCAAGGCGAAGGCTCCCAGCGCCGCGGCTCGGCGGTCCATCGCGGCAGACTACTGCAACCGCAGCAGCTTCAACTGGTGCATGTGCGCGGGGGCCGGCGGCGGCATCGGCACGGTCAGCCCCGGCGCGAGCGGCGGCGGCATGGCCGGGCTGAAGATGGGGCCGTAGATCGGCCCGCCGGCGGCGGTGGTCGCGTTCGGGAACGCGACCGGCAGCGCGAGGCTGAAGCGCACGCTGTCCATCGTCGCTTCGTCGTAGGCGACGACGAGTTCGTCGCCGACCTGCACGGCGTCGTAGCCGAGCCAGCCGACCTGGGTCGTCAGCAACTGGAACGGCAGCGAGAGGCCGGCGGGCATGCCCAACGACGGCACGAACGCCGAGGCGACGGACGACGCGCGCGTCAGCGCTTCGTCGCGGCGTTCGCTCGCTCCCCACTCGGTCCACGACGCCCGGTGCAGTTCCGTGCCGGCTGCGCGCGCGGCGAGGCTGAGCACGTCGACGCGCAGCGCGCCGGGCACGGCGCCGTCGCGCACGAACACGCTCGGCAGATGGTCGCCGGGCTGGCCGAAGGCGGTCGGGACGCCCCAGAAGAAGCCGCCATCCTCGCTCGTCGCGAGCCGCAGGCCGTCGCGCACTTCATAGGCGTAGAAGATGCGCAGCGTCTCGCCCTGGCCGTGGACCGCGACGGTCGGATCCATGCCGAACATCTCCTCGCGGTCGACCTCGACGTCGCGCCACGGTTCGCCCCACAGCCGCGTGGCGCAGCGGAACTCCGTCGTGCTGCGCCAGCCGCCCGTGCGCACCGGCTCGAACCAGTTGGCGGCGTAACCGACCACGAGGTCGCCGCCGGCGGACCACGCGATGCCGGTCGTCAGCGGCGTGACTTCGCGCTCGGTGGTGTGCAGCACTTCGGCCGGCGTGAACGCGTACCACAGCGGCGAGCCCTCGACGTCGAAGGCGCTCGGCCGGCCCTCGACGACGACGAACTCGTGGCCCGTACCGTCCGCCTGCTGCCGCCACGCCGCCACCGCGAGCGTGTAGTCCGCCGCCATCGCCGCCTGCACGAGGCGCGCCGGCGCGAAGCCCGGCAGCACGGCGACGTTCTGCGCGAACGTCGCGCCGCGGTCGAAGCTCAGGCGCACGCGCACGCCCTCGGCTTCGCTGCGCGCGACGGCGAGCACGTTGAACAGCGCGGCGACCTCGTGGTCGCGCCAGTAGCCCGAGTCGCTCGCGGCGAGCGGCTCGGCGCCGCCGGTGACCGCGCCTGTCAGCGCGTCGTGCTGCAGACGCTGCTCGTAGCGCGACGGCGTGTTGACGTTCTGGCGGTCGCCTTCGTAGCAGACGATCGTCGTGCGGTCGCCGGAGCGCGCCACCGTCGGCAGGCCGAACTGCCACGAGTCGCTGGAGTGGATCGTCGTGCGCGACAGCACCGACGGCGGCTCGGGCTCGGTCGCGGGGAGGCGGTTGATCGCGCTCTCGCCGCCGACTTCGACCTCGACGACGACCACGGCCTCGCCGTCGGTCCAGACCGCGAACGACTGGTCGGCGGTGATGCGTCCCTGCAGCGTCAGGCGGCAGAAGCCGTCGCCGCTGGCGAACACAGTGTCGCCGCTGCCGGCGAGGCCTTGGCCCGCCACCTGCACGCCCGCGCGCGCCAGCGAGAAGCCGTCCGTCGCCGCCGGCGCGTCGCCGTCGCGCAGATGGCGCACGCTGACGAAGTCGAAGCCGGTGCCGGAACCCCAGCTGACCAGTTCGAACTGGAACGGCGCGTCGGCGGGCGTCGACAGGCGGTAGTTCGCGGCGATGCGGGAGCCGGCGAGCGCCTGCGCATCGGCGTAGGACGACGCCCCCACCGCGGGCGACAGCACGGTGGTGCCGGCGGTGACGAGCAGGCGCGGCGCGGGGTCGGCGGTGCGATCGCCGCTCGATCCGCTGCCGCAACCGGCACACGCGAGGGTCAGGCAGGCGATGACCAGGAACCGCAGCGTCCGCAGCATGGCGGCAGTATGCCACTGCGGCGAAGCGGTTGCCGCCGGTGGCGGGCGGTGGCACGCGATCGGCCGGTGCCATCGCCGCTCGGACGCGGCGCGACCAGCGCACACGCGGCGGCGAGGCGCGGGGCGACCGCCGCTGCGGCCCGTTCCTCGCCCCCTGCCGAGCCGGCGGCCGCGCCGCTCACCACGCCCGCCGTCAGCCGCCGGTCACCGGCGCTGCCGCCGTCGCCTTCGCCAGGAAGAGGATGGCGAAGCACGTGCTGTCGAGCAGCAGCGTGGAGGGCTGCTCGGCGCGGAACGAGCCGTTCTCCTGCTGGTTGGCGAGCAGCTGCAGCGCGCCTTCGTAGTACCAGTCGCGGCCGTCGAGCCGGGCGATGCCGGCGAGCTCGCAGCTGCGTTCGAGGCAGTACAGCCAGTAGTACCAATGGCGGTCGGCGCGCTCGGCGAAGCCAGGGTTGCTGCGCACGCAGAAGTTGGCGGCGAGCCAGCTGTAGGCGGCGTCGATGGCGTCGTCGAAGCGCGCGCGCAGGGCGCGGTCGCCGTCGCCCATGCCGGCTCGCGCCAGCAGCAGGCCGCTGAGGCCGGCGCAGGTCATCGAACCGAACGCGGGCTCGCTCGCTTCCTGGTAGGCGAAGCCGCGCGGCGCGGCGCGCGCGGTGGTCGACTTCGGCGGGCCATCGGCGCCCGCAGCCGCGCGCAGTTGCGCGTAGCTGGTGAACGCGACGGCCGCCGGCGCGCCGCCCTTGCCCTGCACGTCGAGCAGGTGCCGGCCGGCGGCCGCGAACGTGCGCGCGTCGACCTCGAGCCCGCCGGCGCGCGCCGCCCACAGGCCGAGCAGCCCGTACTGCTGCAGCGACGTGTCGTAGCGCGGGCCGGCCGTGTAGTTGAAGCGCACCACGTCCTGCGCGGGGCCGCGCGGGTCGACGTTGCGCAGCAGCTGCTGCAGCCACTTCGTCGCCAGCGCGTGGTCGGCGTCGGGCAGGCGATGCGGCGGCAGCGCCGCGAGTTCGCCGTCGCGCAACCGCGCGGCCTCGCCGACCGGCGTGTGCAGTTGCACCAGCGCCATCAGCGCGGCGGCGAGCGAGTAGCTGTCTTCGAGCTTGCGGCGGCGCAGGTCGGCGAAGCCCTTCTGAACGACCGCGTCGGCCGGCGGCACGCCGCCGTGCAGCAACGCCAGCAACCCGAGCGCGAGCCGGCCGTCGCCGAAGTTGCGGTCCTCGCCGCCCTGGTCGACGAAGAACGACTTCTTGTCCTCGATCTGTGCGCGCACCCACGCCGCGCCGCCGCGGATCGCCGCGGCGACGCGTTTGCGGAAGTCGAAGTCCTGGTTCTCGCGCACCGCGAGCAGTTCCCACGCGTCCTCGACGACGAGCCGTCGGTGCGTGCGATCGGCCTCGGCGACGACGAGGTCGAAGCGGCCGTGGCAACGCAGCACGAGGCCGCGCGCGGCGTCGACCGTGCGGGCGCCGGTCAGCGCACCGCCGGCGTCGGCGACGAGGAACGGCGCGAGCAGCTTGCCGTGCTCGCCGGCCACCGGACCGGCGGCGACGGTCGCGCGCAGTTGTTGGCTGCCGGCGGCGTCGGGCGGACTCCACGAGCCGGTGACGACAACGTCGCCGAACGGCACGAGCTGCGGGAAGCGCGCGCGCACGGCGCTGGTCGCCGACAGGTCGCAGGCGACGGCGCGCAGGGCGTCGCGCAGGTCGCGCACCGGCGTCGCCAGGGCCTTCTGGTCGGAACGCAGTTCGCCCTGGCAGACGAACGGCGCCGGCGGCAGGCGCGGCAGGCAGCGGTCGGCGCTCGTGCGCTGCACCGCCGCAGCCTTGGCGAGCGCGGCCGACTTCTGCGGCGCACTCGCCGCCGCCGACTCGGTGCGCCGGTACTCGACGGCCCCGAGCGGCGGGATGCGCCACGCCGGCGACTGGGCCGCGAGGCCGCCGCCGCCAAGGACCACCAACAGCAACCAGGATCGCGGGCGCGCTCGCTTCGCCATGCCCGCAAGTGCGCAACCGGGGGCAACGCCGCCGGGCGGGGCGGGCGGGGCGACGTCAGTCGCGCAGGAAGCGCGCCATCGCGGCGACCGACTGGTAGCCCGTCGCGCGGCGCACGACCGCGCCCGTGCCGTCGAGCAGCAGCAGCGTCGGGTACCCCTTCACCTCGTACTTCTTGACGAGGTCGCGCTCGACGTCGCCGTCGAGCTTGACCGCGCGCACGCCGGTGTCGGTCGCCGCGGCGACGACGTCGTGCGCGGTGTAGACCCACTGGTCCATCTGCTTGCACGGGCCGCACCACGTCGTCTCGAAGTCGACGAACACGCGCTTGCCGTCCACGGCGGCGGCGGCGAGCGCCGCGGCGAGGTCCTTGCCGAAGGCCAGCGGCGCGGCCGCGCGTTTGGCTTCGCGGTCGACGCGCAGCGTGTCGGCGCGCTCGCGCTCCTCGGCCTCGGTCAGCTTCGGCGCGCATGGCTCCAGCCGGACCACGGTGCCGTCGGCGGCGAAGTCGACGACGCGCCAGGCCTGGCCGTCGAGCCACGCATGCGTGTCGAGGCCGCGCGCGTCGGCGCGCCGCGCCGCCTTGCCGTCGCGACCGAGTTGCCACGCGTCGGCGCGGGTGAACACGCCGTCCAGCGTGCGCTCGACGACGACCACGTGCGCCGGCGCGCCGCCGAGTTCGACCGCGCCCTCGCGCCAACCGCGGCGCGTCCAGCGCAGGGCCGGCGCGGCGTCAGGCTCCTGCGGGTCGGCGACGAACCAGAGCGCGATCGGGTACGGCTGCTTGGCGGCGTCCGCGAACGGCACCTGCGCGACCGCGTCGAAGCTCGACCACCACTTGCCGCGCTGGTCCTTGGGCGTCGTGGTCAAGCGCTCGCCATCGCCGAAGGCGCCGTCGCGGTCGAGGTCGATGGCCAACCGGTCGAAGTGCGCAGCGCCGGGGCTGCGCGCGAGTTCGACGGCGATCGGCGGCGTGCCGTCAGGGCCCAGTGGGAAGGTCCCCACGAGCGCCTCGCCCTGCGCGCGCAGCGGCACGGTGGCCGCCTTCGGGCTCCAGCCGAGCTTGTGCTCGGCATCCGGCGCCTGCGGCGCCAAGCGGACTGCGATGGGCGGCGGCGGCGTGGCAGGGCGTTCCTGGGGGACCAGCAGCGACGCAAAAAGGAGAAGATCCATGGCTGCGCATCTTCGGCGCGACGCATCGGCGGCGCACGGCCGCGATGACCAGCGGGACGAGAACGATGCACGAACCCGCCACCCCCCGGTTGGCGCAATCGACGACGGTCGGCACGATGGCGGCGTTCGTCATCTGGTTCTTCTCGTCCGCCAACCAACCTGTAGCAACCATGCAACCAATGCGCCTCGCCGCCGCGGCGGTCCTGTTCGCCATCCCCGCGCTCGCGCAGAACTCCTACTGGATCGCCAACCGCGCCTCGCTCGACCTGATGCGCGTCTCCGAGTGGGGCTCCGTGCTGGAGCGCGTGCCGACGCCGACGACGCTGCGCACCTGCGTGCGCGCGCCGGACGGCAAGGTCTGGGTGGTGCGGTTCAGCGGGACCACGGTCGACATCTACAACCCGGCGACCGCGACGTTCAGCGCCGCGCTGCTCGCGACGGGCACCGCCAGCAACATCGCCTTCGACGCTGCGGGCACGGCGTGGATCACCAACAACGGCACCCTGCTGACCAACTTCGACGCCAACGGCGCAGTGATCCAGACGATCACGCTGCCGGTGACTGCGGCGCAAGGCTTGACGATCGACGGCTTCGGCAACAAGTGGATCGCCCACCGCATCGCCCCGGCGTCGGTCACGCGCGTCGACCCGAACGGCGTCGTCAGCAACTTCCCGATCACCGGCGCCACCACGCTGCTGCCGATCGGCATCGTCGCCGACTACCGCGGGCTCGGCCAACCGAGCCACCTGTGGGTCACCGGCGACAGCGCCGCGCAACTGGCCGAGCTCGACGGCGCGACGGGCGCGACGCTCAACCTGTACCCCGTGCCGTTCACCAGCGTGTCGTACCCACCGACCTTCGACCGCAACGGCCGCATCTGGGTCAGCAGCTTCGGCAACGCCAACATCGCCCAGATCGACCAGACGAACGGCACGGCGCTGACGACGATCACGCTGCCGCCGAGCAACACGCAGATCACGACCGACAACCTCGGGCGCATCCGCGCGACCTCGCGCGTCACCTTCTCCGGCGTCGGCCCGCCCTGCGAAGTGCGTCGCCTCGACCCGGCGACCGGCGCGCTGGAGATTCCGACCAAGCTGCAGGTCGGCGCGTTCAGCGCCACCGGCACGCAGGCGCCGCTGAGCACGCAGTGGCAGTACTCCCTCGTCGTCAATCCGGTCGGAGACCTCGACGGCGACGGCGAACCGAACTTCACCGAGGTCACCAACGGCACGTCGCCGACGGACCCGGACAGCAACGGCGGCTTCGCGGTGGAATCGTTCGGCTCGACGCAAAACGGCGCGACGCCGACCTTCCAGGTCACCGCGCCGGCGACGCAATTGTGGGTCGTCGCGTTCTCGCTCGGCCGCGTGCCGGCGACGCCGGTCCCCGGCTTCGGCGGCGCCCTGAAGATCGACCCGATCCAGCAGGTCTTCTCGGTCGCCGGCCTCGGCAACAGCAGCCTGCCGATCGCGATCCCGAGCAACACGGGCCTGATCGGCTTCGAGTTCTTCGGCCAGGGCATCACGTTCAACGGCGTCGGCTTCGACTTCCGCAACCTGACCGGGCTGCTGGTCTGGTGAGGGGCGCCGCCCGGCGGCGCCCGGGCAAGGCGGCGGCGGCGGTTCGCCCTTGATGCGACCGTCGCAGCCCGCTCCCATGCGGTGCATGTTCGCCCACATCACCCCCCTCGAAGCCCCCATCGTCTGGCTGGCGTTCTTCGCCGGCGCCGCCCTCGGCGCGTTCGCCACGTGGCGCGTGCTGGCGCGCCGCAACCCGGCGCGCGACTGAGCCGGCGATGGGCTACAGCGACTTCGAGCGCCGGCTGCTGGCGACGTACTTCTCGGTCGTCGACGGGCCGGAGCACGGCGACGTCTACCTCGTGCGCAACCTGCCGCAGGAGGTCGCCGCGACGCTGAACGGCGTCTACTCGCGGTCGAGCAAGTCGATGCGCGACCAGTTCCTGGATCGCCTGCGCGCCGGGCTGGAGTCGCAGGGCAAGGCGCTGGAGTCGCTGCCGCTGCCGGACGCGCCGATCGACGCGCTGTCGGCGGTGATGGCCGACAAGTCGGGCCAGTTCCTCAAGACCTACGCGATCGACCACGGCCACAACTCGCTGCGCGAAGGCTCGGTCGTGCACCTCGCGATCGAGCGCGTCTCGCAGCTGGTCACCCGCTTCATCCAGCGTGAGCGCCGCTGCAGCTTCGAGGAATCGTCGACGCGCTACATCCCGTTCACTGCCGAGGCGCACTGGCGCGACCCGGACGTGCTGGCCGCCGGCGGCGAGCTCGCGGCTGCCTACGAAGGCGTGCTGCAGGACACGTTCGCGCTGTACACGACGGCGACCGAGAAGCTGCTGGCGCACCTGCAGACGCTGCGGCCGCTGCGGGCGGGCGAGAAGGAAGCGCCATGGCTGCGCACGCTCAAGGCCGAGGCCTTCGACGCGGCGCGGTACCTGCTGACGCCGGCGATCTTCACCAAGTGGGGCATGGTCGTCGACGCGCGCACGCTGAGCGACGTCGTCACCGAACTGCGCAGCCATCCACTGGCCGAGTTCCGCCTCGTCGGCGAGCGCATGCAGCGCGAGGGCGAGAAGGTGCTGCCGACGCTGCTCAAGCACGCCAGGTCCAACCCCTACGCCCAGGCGCTGCAGCAGACGCTGACGGCGATGGCGCAGGACCTGGGCGTCGCCCAGACGCCGGCGCACAAGGGCGCGGCCGCGGGCCACACCACGCTGCTCGCCTGGGACCGCGACCTCGACGACCGCCTGCTCGCGTCGCTGCTGTACGAACACAGCCAGCAGCCGTTCGCCGCGCTGCTCGCCAAGGTGAAGGGGCTGACCGCAGGCCAGCGCACGGAGCTGCTGCACAAGGCGATGGCCGGCCGCGGCGCGCACGACGCGTGGCCGATCGGCTTGGAGGGCGCCGCGCCGTTCGAGTTCGAGGTGCTGGTCGACTTCGGCGCGTACCGCGACATCGGCCGCCACCGCAAGGGCTTCCAGCAGCAGCAACTGTTGACCACGGCGCACGGCTTCGCCGTGCCGCCGCTGCTGGTCGAGGCCGGGCTTGGCGCGCAGTACGCCGCGGTGATGGAGCGCACGGCCGAGCGCCAGCAGCTGGTCGCCACGCGCTTTCCGCACGCCGCCGGTTACATCGCGCCGTTCGGCTTCCTGCAGCGCGTGCGCATCACCTTCGACCCGCGCCAGACCGACTACTTCATCGAACTGCGCAGCGGCCCCGAGGGCCACTTCAGCTACCGGCAGGTCGCGCTCGACATGCTGGCCAAGGTGCGCGAGGTGTCGCCGCTGTTCGCGCAGTACATCCGCGCCAAGGAGGGCGGCGCGTTCCTCGGCCGCCTGGACAGCGAGATGACCGCCGACGAACGGCGGCAGCGGCGCATGCAGGCCGCCGGCGACGCCTGAGCGCGGGCGCGCGGGATGACCGCTGGCGATCGCGCGGCCGTCGCGCCGCGCAGCGCGCGTGCACGGATGCGACCGGATGGCGGCGGCGCGCGTCAGCCGAAGTCGCCGCCGAGCGCGCGCCGCAACTGCGCCCGGCCGGCGGCGTCGACCGCCGCGGCGAGCGCGCCGTAGCGCAGCAGGAAGTCGATGACGACGAGCGCGCAGTTGGGCTTCCAGGCGTCGGGCCCGGCGAGCGAGGCGAGGACCGCCGGCAACGGCAGCAGCGCGAACGACTCGACCTCGCCGTCGACCGGCTGCGGCGTGAAGTCGGCGGGCAGTTCGAGGTCGAAGCAGGCGAGCGTGTCGGCCTTCCACGACTGGCCGTCCTGCTGGTCGTAGCGCAGCTCGCCGACGGCGACGGCGCGCGCGGCGAGCTCGCCCGGCATGCCCGCCTCTTCGTGGCACTCCTTGCGCAGCGTCGCTTCGTCGCTGTAGCCCAACGACGAGCCGCCGGCGACGAGGTTGTCGAGGTGGCCGGGGAAGGTGCGCTTGCCGCGGGCGCGGCGGGCGATCCACAGCCGCAGGCCGTCGGCCGCGCGCACGAAGCCGTTGAGGTGCACGCCGCGGGCGGCGACGCCGAGCCACGCGACGGCACAGCGATCGACCTGCAGGCGCGGCGCTTCGCCTGGCGCGGCCACGCCGTAGGCCTCGCCGAGAGGGGCCGCCAAGTGTCCGGCGGCGGCGAGGCGCGCAACCAATCCCGCCAGCGCGGCGCTGCGCGCGGCGAAGTCCGCGCCGGCGAGTTCGAGCCGCCCGTCGCGCCGGTCGAACGGCGTCGGCCGCGCCTCGACCAGCGGCACGCGGGCGCGGTGCACCCGGCCCACCATCACGCCGTCGACGCGCCACGGCTCGAACGCCGACGCGTCGGCCGTATGGCAGGCGCGGACGCGGTGCAGCAGGGCAGCGAGGACCATGGCGGTGACGGGGCGTTCGCCGCAGTCGCGTTGGCCGATGCGGCGGACTGGTCCTACGCTGCCGGAATGACGATCGTCCGCGCCGCGGCCGGCAGCTGCGCCCATGCCCGGGGAGCCTGCGCATGAAGCCGGCCTTGGCGCTGGTGCACAGTTGGCTGGTGCTGGACTTCTTCGGCGACGCGCGCCGGGCGGGCAAGGGCCACACCAGCACGCTGACGACGACGATCTTCGCGCAGTCGTTCGGCGCACTGGCGCTCGCCGCGGTGCTCTATCCCGAGACGCCGCCGGTCCCGTTCGCCGCCGCCAACCTGTCGCTGTCGACGCTGCTGCTGGTGCTCGGCCACCTCGGCGACGACGACCTGCCGGCGCGCCGCGCCGCCGACGAGGTGCTGCTGCGCACGGCGCCGCTGTCGCGCCTCGCCGCGACGTCGGCGCGCGCGCTGCACGCCGCCTTCGCGCTCGGCCTCGTCACCATCGGCATGGCGCTGCCGCCGGCGATCCTGCTCGCCTTCCTCGTCGGCGACCCGCTGCAGGCCCCGCTCTACGTCGTCGCCGCGCTCGCTTGCAGCGGCCTCGGCGTGCTGGCGCTCGGACTCGTCGCGCGCGCCGCGCACGCTGGCCTCGGCCATGGCCGCGCCGCGCTCGCGCTCGGCACGCTGAAGGCGATGCTGTACGCCGGCGGCTTCGTCGCCTTCGCACGGCTGCTGCCGCGGCTGCAGGGTCCGGCCGACGCGCTGCCGGCGCCGCCAGCACTGCTGGCGGCGTGGCCGCCCTACCACGCGGCGCATTGGCTGCACGCTCCGCTCGCCGAGGCTTGGCGTCTCGGCGCGCTCGCCGCCGTGGGCACGGCGCTGCTGCTCGCAACGGCAGCGCTCCCCGAGGCGGCGGCGGCGCGCGCGGCACGACGGCGGGCCGGCGGGCTGCTGCACGCGCTGCTGCGGCGGCTTTCGCGACCCGGCCCCGGGCGCGCGGTCGCGGAGTTCACGGCGGTCGGCATGTGGCGCAACGCCGGCTTCCGCGCGCGCGTGCTGCCGCTGCTCGGCATGCCGGCGGCGCTGCTGCTGCTCGCAGCGAACGCGACGCCAGCCGGGCAAGCGCCGCCGCTCGCCGTGCCAGCGCTGCTGCTGCAGTTGCCGGCGATCTACCTGCCGTTCCTGGTCGCCTTCCTGCCGCGCGCCGAACAACCGGGCGCTGGCTGGCTGTTCGCGCACGCGCCGCGGCTGCCGCGCGCGGTCGTGCAGGACGCCGTCTGGCGCGCGCTGGTCAGCCACGTGTTGGCGCCGGTGACCGCGCTCGCGGCGGCGGCGCTCGTGCTCCGCGAACCGGCGGCAGCGGCCGCGACGCTGGCGGCGGCGACGTTCGCGCTGGCGCTCGGCGTGCTGGCCGCGCGCGCGGCGGTGCGGACGCTGCCGGGCGTGCCGTTCACGTCGGCGCGCGAAGCAGACGCCGGCCCCGACCTCGGCGGCTTGTTCGCGCTGGCGCTCGGGCTTGGCGGCCTCGGCTTCGTCTTCGGCGGCTGGCTGCCGCCGGCGCTGCGCTGGCCGGTGGCGCTGGCGGCGGTCGCGGTGGCGGCGTTGGCGCTGCGGCGGCAGCCGGACAGTGGTGCGGTCGGCGTTGGCGCCGGGGACGGCGACGAGAGCGGCGACGACGAACACGCGGGCGCTGGTGGCGACGCACACGAAGGCGGCGACTCCGGCGGCTCGGCGACGAGCGGCGCAGCAGCGTTGGCGAGCGGTGGACGGGACACCGCGGCCGACGCCGCCGTCGACGCCGCCACCGAAACCCCGCTGCCGACGCCGGCGGAAGGCCTGCGCCGTGAGCTGCGCGCGATCGCCGCGCTCTACGCCGTAACCAGCCTGCTGCCGCTCGCACTCGGCGCGCTGTTCGCGCCGTGAGCGCAGGGCGGGCAGGGCGGCGCGTCGGCGGCGCTGTTCGCGCCCTGCAATTGCGCTGCGGTCGACGCGCGCGCGGCGCATCGGCGGCGTAGGAGCGCGCCGCGAGCGCACGGCGAGGCCAACGCAAACGCGCGGCCGCCGACGCACGGGTTCCGCCGACGGGCGGCCGGTTGGCGGCAACCGGCGCGCGTGCCTGCCGTGCGGCCCCGCCACGGCGCAGGCAGTGTGCGTCACGGTCGGCCATGCCGTCCGGCGCGCGTCTTCGCCGCCGGGAGTTCGCCGCCGTGACCTGGCGAGTCCATTGGTTCGCCTATGGACAGACGCCTCGCCACGACCGCGAAGCCGCGCACCGGACCCAGATCAGCCGGGGCCGTCGACGAGCGCCTGCATGTCGGCGGGCAGCGGCGCTTCGAGCTGGACCTCGCGGCCAAGGCGCGGGTGGTGGAACCGCAGCGTGTGCGAGTGCAGCGCGTGGCGGTCGAGCCCGAGCTGCGCGCGCGCGGCGTCGTCGAGCGAGCCTTCGATCTGGCGCAGGAACCACTGCTCGTTGGCGCCGTAGAGCTTGTCGCCGACCAGCGGGCAACCGATCGACGCCATGTGCACACGGATCTGATGCGTGCGGCCGGTCTCGGGGCGCACTTCGAGCAGCGTGCGCGCGCCGTTGCCGCGCAGCACGCGGAAGTGCGTCACCGCCGCGAGCCCTTCGCCCGGCGCGCCGGTCTTGAGCTTGAGCCGCACGGCGGAGGCCTTGTCAGGCACGATCGGCGCGTCGATCGTGCCGTCGTCGCGCGCCGGCCGGCCCTCGACGACGGCGAGGTAGCTCTTGGCGACGAGGCGATCCTCGAACTGGCTGCGCACGTGCGCGTGGAACTGCTCGTCGAGGCCGACCGCGACGAGGCCCGACGTCTCCAGGTCGATGCGGTGCAGCAGGCGCGGCACGACGTCGTGCTCGGGATCGTCGGGGCGGCGGTAGCGGCGGTGCAGTTCGTGCAGCAGCGTGCCGTCGAGGTGGCGACCGGACGGATGCACCGCCATGCCGGGCGGCTTGTCGACCGCGACCATCCAGGCGTCCTCGTAGACGATGGCGACCGCCGTCGGCTGGTCGGCGCGCGGCGCCGGCGTCGGCGCCGGCGGGATCTCGACGACGATCGTGTCGCCGAGGCGCACGCGGCGCGAAGCCGGCGCTTGCTGGCCGTCGAGCTGCACGAGGCCGGCGTCGAGCAGCCGACGGAGGCTCGAACGCGAACGCCACGTCAGGGTCGTGGCGAGCGCGACGTCGAGTCGCTGGCCGGCAAGGCGGTTGTCGACCAGGATGCGGATCGACTCCAGCGGGCGACTGAGGTCGCGCGGGCTGTCGCCGGGGAAGCGCGGCAGCATGTGCTACGCCCCCGCGGCGGCCGGGGCGCCCGAGACTGCCGGCGGCACTGCCGGATGACCCGCCGGGGAGACTGCCATGGCGATCGCCGGCGAGCCCGCCGGCAGGACCGCTTACGACTCGGTCTTCTGGATCGTCGTGTCGGCCGTCAACGGATCGAAGTCCGGCTGGTCCGAACCACCACGGCGATCCGACGGCTTGCCGCGCTTGTTGCTGCGCTTCTTGTTGCCGCGGCCGAGCGGCGCGCCCGAGCGCTTCTTCTCGGCGAGGACGATGTTGCGCAGGCGCTCGCGCCCCTCACGACGGCGGCGATCGCTCGTCTTCTCGTGGTAGGCGTGCTTCTTGGCGAGACGGAAGATGCCGGCGTAGTTGCACTGGCGCTTGAAGCGACGCAGAGCTGCTTCCAACGGCTCGTTCGGACGGACCTGGACTCGGATCATGCGAAAGGGAGGATCGCTGCAGACGACGGACCCGTCCGGACGCCGGATGGCGCCTGGTGGCGCCGTCGCGTAACGTGACGTCACCGCCAAGGACAGGCGAAAGGGCGCGATACCGTAGCGAATCGCGCTGGCATGGCAATGCCTCCTGCGACCGACGATGACGAAAGCTGGCCCGGAACGCGACGTGTCGCTGCTCGGCACCATCGAGCGCTTCACGTTCCGCAACCCGGACACGGGCTGGGCGGTGGTCCGGCTGCGCGTCGAAGGCGCCGACGAGCTGGCCACGGTCGTCGGACCAATGGCGCAACTCAAGGAGGGACAGAGACTTAAGGTGATCGGGAAGGAAGTCGCCCACCCCCAGTTCGGCCTGCAGGTCAAGGTCGAGACGTTCGAGGCGGTGGCGCCGTCGAACGCCGAGGGCATCGCCGCCTACCTCGCGTCGGGCCTCGTGCGCGGCATCGGTCCGGCGACCGCCGAGAAGATCGTGCGCGCGTTCGGGGCCGACACGCTGCGCATCGTCGAGGACGAACCGGAGCAGTTGCGCCGCATCAAAGGCCTCGGCGACCGCCGCATCGAGGATCTGTCGCAGGCGGTCAAGGCACAGAAGGACGTGCAGAACGTGCTCGTGTTCCTGCGCACGCACGGGCTCGGCGCCGGACTCGCGGCGCGCATCGTGCGGCGCTTTGGCGCCAGCGCGTCCGCGCTCGTGCAGGCCAACCCGTACCGGCTCGCCGAGGAAGGCATCGGCGTCGGCTTCCGCACCGCCGACCAGCTCGCCGGTCAGTTGGGCATCGCACCGGAAGCCCCCGAACGCCTCGACGCCGCGCTCGAGCACGTGCTCGCACAAGCGGCGAAGGACGGCCACTGCTTCCTGACGGAGGAGGAACTCGTCGCCCGCACGGCGGAACTGCTCGCCGTCGCCGAGCCGGCGGTGGCCGCGCGCGTGCCCGAACTGGCGCGCGCCGGCCGCATCGCGCGGCAGATGCCGCCGGGGCCGGTGCTGCTGCACGACGACCCCAAGCCCGTCGTCTATCCGATCACGCTGGCGCTCGCCGAAGACGGGGTCGCGCGCACGCTGGACGCGCTGCTGCGGCGGCCGCGATCGCCGCTGGTGCGCGACGCCGCGGCGGCGGTCGCGTGGTTCGCGCGTTCGAGCGGCATGACGCTGCACGACGGCCAGCGCGACGCGCTCGTGCGCGCGCTGACCGAGCCGGTGTCGGTGATCACCGGCGGTCCCGGCGTCGGCAAGACGACGATCGTGCGCGCGCTGGTGGCGATCCTCGGCCAGAAGCAGCACAAGGTGCTGCTCGCCGCCCCCACCGGCCGCGCCGCCAAGCGACTGGAGGAATCGACCGGCCACGCGGCAAGCACGCTGCACCGGCTCCTGGAGTACACGCCGGGCCTCGGCCGCTTCGCGCGCCAGCACGACCACCCGCTCGAAGGCGCGATGCTCGTCGTCGACGAAGTGTCGATGCTCGACGTGCAACTGGCGCACGCGCTGCTGCAGGCCGTGCCGCCGACGATGACGCTGGTGCTGGTCGGCGACCGCAACCAGCTGCCGTCGGTCGGGCCCGGCAACGTGCTCGCCGAGGTGATCGCCTCGGGCCGCGTGCCGACGACGAGCCTGACGCAGATCTTCCGGCAGCAGGGCGGCTCCGACATCGTGCGCGTCGCGCACGGCATCCTCGGCGGCGACGTCCCCGAGTCCGGCGGCGAGGGCAGCGACTTCTACTTCGTCGAGGCGCGCGACGGCGACCATGCGCGGCGGCTCGTGCTGGAGCTCGTCGCGCAGCGCATCCCGAAGCGCTTCGGGCTCGACCCCAACCGCGACGTGCAGGTGCTGTGCCCGATGTACCGCGGCGACGTCGGCGCCGACCGGCTCAACCGCGACCTGCAGGACCTGCTCAATCCGGGCCAGGTCGAGGTCGAGCGCAGCGGCAAGCGCTATCGCGTCGGCGACCGCGTGATGCAGATCCGCAACGACTACGACCGCGAGGTCTGGAACGGCGACGTCGGCCGCATCACCCACCTCGACACCGGCGCGGCGCGCGCGTTCGTGCGTTTCCCCGAGCGCGAGCAGGAGTACCGCTTCGAGGAACTCGGCGACCTCGTGCCGGCATACGCGATCTCGGTGCATCGCTCGCAGGGCAGCGAATACCCGGCCGTCGTGCTGCCGGTCGCGACCGAGCACTTCGTGATGCTCAAACGCAGCCTCGTCTACACCGGCATCACGCGCGGCAAGAAGCTGGTCGTCGTCGTCGGCTCGCGCAAGGCGCTGGAGATGGCGGTCAAGAGCGCGGAGGAGGGGCGGCGGAACTCGGGGCTGTGCGAACGGCTGCGCGACTTCCTGCGCGGGGATGGGGTGCGCCCGGAGAAGGCGATGGCGCCGGCGGTGCGGACGGCGGCGCCGCGTGATCTGCGTGGTCCGCGCCGCGACCTGGAGGGCTGACGCGAGGCGCGGGCAGGGGACGCGGGCGCGGGCGGCCGGGGCGCCGCGGTGGGCGCCGCGCACCGCGGCTGCCGAGGCGACGCCGCAGCGGCGCCGGCCGCGTCGATCGCGCGATCGATGGGCCCGCGTTGCGGCTTGGCGGTGTCGCGGCACTCGATCTTGCCGGAACGCCCCGCGGGCGGCGGCTCAGAGACCGAGGGCGGCGTGCACGGCGAGCGACGCCGAGCTGCGGTTGAGCGTGTAGAAGTGCAACCCCGGCGCGCCGTCGCGCAGCAGCGCACGGCCCTGGTCGACGGCCCACTGCACGCCGGTCGCGACGACAGCGGCCGGATCGCTCGCGACGATGCGCAGACGGCGGTACAGCTCCTGCGGAATGCGCGCGCCGCACATCTGCGTGAAGCGCTCGGTCTGGTTGACGTTGGTGACCGGCATCAGCCCCGGCACGACCGGCACGGTGATGCCGGCCGAACGCGCGCGCCGCACGAAGGCGCGGTAGTCCTCGTTGTCGAAGAACAGCTGCGAGACGAGGAAGTCGACGCCGCAGGCGACCTTCTTCTGCAGGTGGGCGAGGTCGGCCTCGAGGTTGCGCGTTTCAACGTGGCCTTCCGGGTAACACGCCGCGCCGATGCAGAAGTCCCACGGCTGCTCGCGGATGAAGGCGACGAGTTCGGAGGCGAACTGGAAGCCGTCGGCGACCGGCTTGAACTCGGTCTCGCCCTTCGGCGGGTCGCCGCGCAGCGCGAGGATGTTGCGAATGCCGCCGTCGTGAAGTCGCCGCAGCGTCTCGCGTATCTCCGCGCGGTTGCTGCCGACGCACGTCAGGTGCGCCATGGTCGTGATGCCGAGTTCCCGCTCGATGCGCGAGACGAGTTCGAGCGTGCGGTCGCGCGTGCTGCCACCGGCGCCGTAGGTGACCGACACGAAGGACGGCCGGCACGGGCGCAGTTCCTCAACGGTCTTGTAGAGCTGTTCGACGCCTTCCGAGGTCTTGGGCGGAAAGAACTCGAACGACACCACCGGGTCGCCGCGACCGAACAACTGGGAGATCTTCATGCGCTGGCTGGACTCTAGCAGGCGTGGGAAGCGTGGGGAGCGTGCCGCGGCGATCCGTCGGCGCACGTTGCGCGATGTTGCCGCGCGGTGCGGCAAGCGCGGACCGCGGGGTGGCGGGAAGCGTTGGTCGCCGGCGGTCGCCGGCTGCGCGATGGCGCCGGCTGCGCGATAGCGCCGGCACCATGCGACAGCAGGCATCGGCCATCTGCTATTCGCCATCCTCCATCCCTGCGCCGGGGCGACGGCCTGTAGGGCATCGTGCGGGAAGGTGACCCCGGAAAAGAGAAACGCGTCCGTCACCCCTGAGGGCGACGGACGCGTTTTGAATTGACCCGGCACTGACCTACTTTCGCGCTAGGCACTATCATCGGCCCTGGCTGCTTGACTGCCGTGTTCGGAAAGGGAACGGGTATTTCCAGCCAGGTATGGGCACCGGGAGGCGCTTTATCTGCCGTGCCAGCGGAGCCGGCGACAGCAGAAGATGTTGGGTTGGTGGAACGAGTCGTCGAGGGATCGAGTGAGGATGAGATCAAGCCAATCGACTGGTTAGTACCGGTTAGCTGAAGCCATTGCTGGCCTTACACTTCCGGCCTATCAACCTGGTGGTCTACCAGGCGTCTATGGGGATGACCAGTCTTGGAGTTGGCTTCGCGCTTATATGCTTTCAGCGCTTATCCAGTCCGAACATAGCTATCCAGCGATGCCGCTAGCGCGACAACTGGCACACCAGAGGTTCGTTCAGTCCAATCCTCTCGTACTAGGACTGAGTCTCCTCAGTCATCCTGCGCCCACACCAGATAGGGACCGACCTGTCTCACGACGGTCTAAACCCAGCTCACGTACCGCTTTAATGGGCGAACAGACCAACCCTTGGGACCGCCTTCAGCCCCAGGATGCGATGAGCCGACATCGAGGTGCCAAACCACGCCGTCGATATGGACTCTTGGGCGTGATCAGCCTGTTATCCCCGGAGTACCTTTTATCTGATGAGCGATGGCCCTTCCACACGGGACCACCGGATCACTAAGACCTACTTTCGTACCTGCTCGACCTATGTGTCTCGCAGTCAAGCACCCTTATACCTTTACGCTCTGCATGCGATTGCCAACCGCATTGAGGGTACCTTTGTACTCCTCCGTTACCTTTTAGGAGGAGACCGCCCCAGTCAAACTCCCCGCCTAACACTGTTCCCACGCCGGATAACGGTCGCAGGTTAGACTCCAAGTACGACAAGAGTGGTATTTCACTGATGACTATTCGGAGGCTGGCGCCCCCGACATCAACGTCTCCCACCTATGCTACACATGTCGAACCTAGAGCCAGTATTAGGTTAGAGTAAAGGTTCACGGGGTCTTTCCGTCTTGGTGCGGGTATGTGGCATCTTCACCACAGCTACAATTTCGCCGAGTCCCTCGTGGAGACAGTACAGCTGTCGTTACGCTATTCGTGCGGGTCGGAACTTACCCGACAAGGAATTTCGCTACCTTAGGACCGTCATAGTTACGGCCGCCCTTCATTGGCGCTTCGGCTCCCAGCCTCGCCTTGCGGCTAACCAGTCACCTTAACGTTCCAACAGCGGGCAAGCGTCAGTCTCTATACGTCGTCTTTGACGACTTCGCAGAGACCTGTGTTTTTAGTAAACAGTCGCAGCTGTCGTTTTCCTGTGACCTCCTTGCGGAGGCACCCCTTATCGCGAACTTACGGGGTTAATTTGCCGAGTTCCTTCACGTAGGGTTCTCTCGAGCGCCTGAGGCTATTCGCCTCGCCCTCCTGTGTCAGATTAGGTACGGTCACTGCTCTGCTCCCGCGAAGTTTTTCTCGGACGGACTTCCAGTTGGTTCGCCTCAAGGGCTCCTCTCAGTCAGGAGATCATGTGGACGGGTTTTCCTACCCACCACCCCCAACCAAGAACCGGCATCTAGTAGCCGGACAACCTTCGACCCGCCGTCACTCCTCGTTCAACGCTCACAGTGGTGCAGGAATGTTGACCTGCTTCCCATCGACTACGCCTTTCAGCCTCGTCTTAGGGACCGACTAACCCTGGGCGGAATGGCCTTGCCCAGGAAACCTTAGGCTTACGGCGAGAAGGATTCTCACCTTCTTTATCGCTACTCATCCCGGCATAATCACTTGGACCACGTCCAGAGGTCGTTACCGTCCTCCTTCAATCGCTCGTCCAACGCTCCCCTACCAATGCACAAGTTCACCTCGTGCAGTCTGGAGCTTCGGCTCCATGCTTAGTCCCGTTAATTTTCGGCGCAGAGTTGCTCGACTAGTAAGCTATTACGCACTTTTTAAATGGTGGCTGCTTCTAAGCCAACATCCTAGCTGTCTATGCAACCCCACCTCCTTATCTACACTGAGCATGGATTCGGGGCCTTAGCTGCCAATCTGGGCTGTTTCCCTCTTGACCACGAAGCTTATCCCTCGCAGTCTGACTCCCAGGATATTACCTACGGTATTCGGAGTTTGTCTGGGCGAGGTAGGTTATGCACCCCCTCAACCTGAACAGTCGCTCTACCCCCGTAGGAAAACTCCTGAGGCTAGCCCTAAAGCTATTTCGGGGAGAACCAGCTATCTACAGGTTTGATTGACCTTTTATCCCTAACCACAAGTCATCCGAGAATTTTTCAACATTCACCGGTTCGGACCTCCACGAACTGTTACATCCGCTTCATCCTGCCCATGGTTAGATCACCTGTTTTCGGGTCTGGCGCACTCGACTGGTATCGCACATTTCGCACTCGCTTTCGCTTCGGCTTCGGGCCTTAAACCCTTAACCTTGCCGCGTACGCCAACTCGCCGGGTCATTATGCAAAAGGCACGCCGTCACCCCATCAATGGGGCTCCGACCGCTGGTAGGTATACGGTTTCAGGTTCTATTTCACTCCCCTAACAGGGGTTCTTTTCACCTTTCGCTCGCGCTACTCTTCGCTATCGGTCACCAAGTAGTACTTAGCCTTGCGCGGTGGGCCGCGCCGCTTCACGCCCGGTTCCACGGGACGGGCGCTACTCAAGAACTCCGGCGGAGACCGACCCCTTTCGACTACAGGGCTATCACCTTCTTTGGCCAGGCATTCCAGCCTGCTCGTCTAAAGGTCGGTTTGGTAACTCCGTGCTGCCTCCGTAACGGCAACTCCGGCTCTTACAACCCCAACCATGCAACGCTCACGGGCTTGCACATGGCTGGTTTGGGCTCTTCCCTTTTCGATCGCCTCTACTGGGGGAATCGATGTCTCTTTCCTTTCCTGCAGGTACTGAGATGGGTCAGTTCCCTGCGTTCCCTACCGTACACTATGGATTCATGCACGGCTCGCGAGCGTTTAGCTCGCGTCGTTTCCGAATCTAGGACATCCCCGGATCATCGACTGCTTGCGTCTACCCGGGGCTTTTCGCAGCTAAGCCACGTCCTTCGTCGGCTCTTGGTGCCTAGGCATCCTCACGTACACCCTTTCTAGCTTGATCTGATTCTCACTCGAGATCCTCAACGATCTCGTTCCACCAACCCAACTTGTCAAAGAGCTTGTGGCGCCAACACCCCGTC
>JADCJE010000022.1 GCA_020247305.1 Phycisphaerales bacterium
CTCCTCGGATTCCGCAGCCCCCGAACCCCGCGGCCACTGGTCAGCCGGCTCCACGAAGGGCGGCAAGACTGTCACCCATGTGCCCGGACAGAAGTGTCACCCATGTTCCGGGTTGCACAGGCCGCATTCCCGCCGCCCGTCGCCGCCGGGCGCATTCGCCGGACGCGTTTCGGGGGCGTTTCCGGGGCGATGGGGTCTCCGGGAACGGACAGGGTCCCACGAAAGACAGGGTCCCACGAAAGAACGAAGCCCAGCGGCAACCGAGGTTGGCGCTGGGCTTCTTGCTGGCGAGGACGACGGGAATCGAACCCGCAACCACCGGATCGACAGTCCGGTACTCTAACCAATTGAGCTACGTCCCCGTGCGTGGGGGGCAGAGAGACTAGCCAGACGCCTTCGACTTGCAAGCAACAACTGCCCTCGCCTGTGGGCTCACGGCGGGGCGTCGCGAAGGCGCGAACGGGTTGGCGTTGCCGCGGTGTGCGCGCTCCGGCGCTGGGCGGCGCCGATGGTGGTCGGCAACGCAGCGCACCTGCGGCACGGCACCTCTGGCGCTGCAGCAGGTGATTCGGCGTTTCGCGCGCGCTGGTCGGCGCGGTAGAAAAAGCGGCCGTCGGGCTCACACCCCCGACGGCCGCAGCGACTCTTCGCTCTCTCATCTCACGGCCTGCGCTCCCTGGCCTTGCAGCCAGAGACCACGTGCCGCTTCGCTGGCGACTCTTCTGGGCCGTGATGCGAACCAGCCAAGCCCCATTTTGATGCCGTTTATGCGCCCCGCGCCTGCACTGGAGCTCGGCTACGCCGGTCGTACCGGATGCCAGGTGCCGCACCTTTCCGTCGATGGCATGACGCCGTCGGGTCCCAACCTCTCGCACTGGCCCGGCAACCGCACGCCGCTGGACTGGAAGGCCGACCTGAGCACCGGCATCGCGCTGCGCTTCGCACGCGCCGAAGCGGCCGCGCAAGCCGCGTTCCTTGGTGACGTAAGCACGGTCTGTAACGACCATTACGATACGGATGGCTTCGGGTCGTTGCTGGCGATCCTGCGGCCGGACGTCGCCTTCCCGCGCGAGGAGGTTCTGCTCGCCGCGGCGGCCACCGGCGACTTCGGCACGTGGCAGACCTGGCGTGGGTTCGCCATCGACCGCACCATCGCCCGCATCGCCACGCCCGCATCGCCGGTGGCAGGCGCCTTCCACGGGGTCACGGATCCTGACGAACTGTGTCTGCGGCGGTACGCGTGGTTGCTCGACCATGCCGAGAGCCTGCTCGACCAGATCGGGCAGTTCCGTGCCCTCTACGCCGACGACATGGCGGCCGTTCAGGAAGAGATCGCCGCAGGGCTTGGCGGCGCCGTCGAGCGGCAGGCGTGGCCGGACCTCGGCTTCGCCGTGCTGGCGACGCGCGGCGACCGGCAGCGCATGACCCTCAACACGCTCGCCGGCGCGTACCGCGTGCTGCACGTGCGCCGCGACGCCGACGGCGTGCGCTACCGCTACCACGACCGCACCGAGAGCTGGTTCGAACTGGTCACGATCCAACCGCCGGCGCGGCGCGATCTGCGGCCGCTGGCGGCGCGGCTCGCGGCGATGGAGCCGGCGCGCGACGACGCGGCGTGGACCGCGGATCCGCCGACCGAGCCGATCCCGGAGCTCTACTTCGGCGTGCCGAGCCGGCAGGAGTACGGCCAGTTGACGCGCGAACTGCGGCCGAGCGCGCTGCGACCCGAGCAGGTGATCGCCGCGTGCGTCGCGCACTTCGCCGCGCCCTTGCCGCGGTGAACCTTCGACCGCCATCATCGCCGCCGATGCGCCGCGCGTTCGCCGTCCTCCTCGCCGTCGTCGTCGTTGCTGCGTGCGCGCGCGACGGCGCGTCGCCCGCGGGTCCGCGCGTCCAGGCGGCGCTGAGCGCACCCGACGACGCGGCGCTGGCGGCAGCGCTGCGCACGGCCGGCGGCGTCGCGGCCGTCGATCCCGCAGCGCTCGACCAGGTGCGGCGCGTGCGCGCACGGGAGAAGTCCGCCGTGCGCGTGTTCGGTGTCGCCGACGCACCGACGCCGCAGGCGGGCGAGGCGCTCGTCGTGCCCGGCGACGCTGCCGCCGCGGCGATCGACCTCGCGCTGCTCGCCTGCCACGGCATCGCGCTGCCGCCCAAGGTCGCGCTCGGCTTGCGCGTCGTCGACGAGACGAACGCTGCGGCCGGCGGCGCACTGCGGCCGGGCCCCGGCGACGTCGGGTTCGCCGTGCTCGCGCGCCAGCACGCGGCGCAGCTGACGACGAAGCCGACGACCGACGTCGTCTTCCGCATGGGGCTCGTCGCTTCCGATGGCGGCGACGGTTGGCCCGCCCGCGCGTTCGCCGCGGCCCGCGCCGCCGCCGCGCGTTACCCGCAGCTCGCAATGGAGGCCCGCGCCGGCGACGGCACGAACGCGCGCGCCGAAGCGGCGCTGCGTGAACTGCTCGCCGCCAACGTGCGCGTGCTCGTCGTGGCGCTCGCCGACCCTGCGCCGCTCGCGGCCGTCGCGGCGCGCGCGGCGGAGTTGCGCATCGCTGTCGTCGCCATCGATCCCAGCCTCGCCGCCGCGCCCGCGGCGTGCGTCGTCGGCAGCGATCCCGCCGCCATCGGCCGCGCGCTCGGCGAGATGGCGCGCGCCGCGCTGCCGTCCGACGCGGAGGTCGTGCTGCTGCGCCGCGATGCCCCTGCCGTCACGGCGACGGCGTTCCAGTCCGCGCTCGCGCCGAAGCCGCAGTGACCGCGCCCGGGCACGGAGCCGCCGCGGACGGCAAGGCGCTCGCCGCGAGCGGCGTCGCCGACATGGCGCTGGCGGCGTTCTGGTTCGCGGTGATGGGCCTGTTCGTCAAGCTCGCCGGCGCGTCGCTGCCGCCGATGCAGATCGTGTTCGCGCGCGGCGCGATCACGCTCGCGCTGGCGACGTGGATGCTGCGCCGCGCCGGGCTGTCGCCGCGCGGCAACCGGCCGCGCCTGCTGCTGACGCGCGGGCTTGTCGGCTCCGCCGCGCTGGTGTCGTACTACTTCGCGCTGGTCCAACTGCCGCTCGCCGAAGCGACCGTGCTGCAGCAGACCGCGCCGCTGTGGACGGCGGTGTTCGCGGCGTTCGCGTTGCGCGAGCCGATCAGCGGCCGCGTCGGCGCCGCGCTGGCTTGTGCGTTCGGCGGCGTGCTGCTGATCGCGCAGCCGGCGTGGCTCGTCGGCGGCGACGCCGCGGCGGACGTGCCCCTCGCATACGCCCTCGTCGGCCTGCTCAGCGCGGTGCTGTCCGCGGTCGCGTACGTCACCGTGCGCCGGCTCGGCCGCAGCGAGGATCCGCTGGTCGTCGTCTGGTACCTGCCGGTCGTCACCTTGCCGGTCTCGGCGCCGTTCGCGCTGGCGCAGTGGGTCTGGCCCGACGCGCGCGGCTGGGCGCTGCTCATCGGCATCGGCGTGGTGACGCAGCTCGCGCAGCTGGCGCTGACGCGCGGCCTCGCGCGGCAGGAGGCCGGCCGCGCGACGGCGATCGGCTATCTGCAGGTCGCCTTCGCGACGCTGTTCGGCGCGCTGTGCTTCGGCGTCTGGCCGACGCCGGCGAGCTGGGCGGGCATGGGCCTGATCGTCGCCGGCCTCTGCTGCGCGGCGCGCTGATCGGCGCGCGTCAGCGCGCCTTCTTCTTCTTGCGCCGCTTCTGCGTGTCGGACACCGAGCCTTCGGGCGTCGACTCCGGCTGCCGCAGCGCGAGGTCGAGCAGCGCCTGTTGGCTGCGCAGCGGCGCCTCGCCTTCGGCGCGCACGATGCGCTCGCTCTGGCCGCTCGGCAGCACGCGGCGCGCCTTGACGTTGTCGCCGAGCGCCGAGCCGAGCACTTCGTCGACGACGCGCTTCTTCAGCTCGGGTTCGAGGATCGGCACGGCGACCTCGACGCGGCGGTCGAGGTTGCGCACCATCCAGTCGGCCGACGACAGGTAGACCAGCGGGTTGCCGCCGTTCTCGAAGTAGTAGACGCGGCTGTGCTCGAGGAAGCGGTCGACGATCGCCTTGACCGTGATGTTCTCCGACAGGCCGGGCACGCCGGGTCGCAGGCAGCAGACGCTGCGCACGCACAGCTGCACGCGCACGCCGGCGCGCGACGCCTCGTACAGGGCGGTGATGATCTGCGGGTCGGCGAGGTTGTTGAGCTTGGCCTTGATCGCCGCCGGCTTGCCGGCCTTGGCCGCCTCGGCCTCGAAGCGGATCAGCGCCAGCAGCTTGTCGCGCAGCGTGAACGGCGCGACGAGCAGGTGCTCCATCTGCGGCACGCGCGTGTAGCCGGTGATCATGTTGAAGGTCTCGGCGACCTCCTCGCCGAGTTCCGGCCGCGCGGTCAGCAGGCCGACGTCGGTGTAGAAACGCGCCGTCGTCGGGTTGTAGTTGCCGGTGCCGAGGTGGCAGTAGCGGCGGATGCTGCCGTCGTCCTCGCGGCGCACGACGAGCGTGCACTTGGCGTGCGTCTTCATGCCGACGATGCCGTACACGACGTGCACGCCGGCCTGCTCCATGCGCCGCGCCCAGCGGATGTTGGCCTCCTCGTCGAAGCGCGCCTTCAGCTCGATGATCGCGGTGACCTGCTTGCGGTCGTGGGCGGCCTCGATCAGCGCCTCGACCATGGGGTTCTTGCTGCCGGCGCGGTAGATCGTCTGCTTGATCGCCAGGACCTTGGGGTCGCGCGCGGCGAGCTGGATGAAGTCCTCGACGGTCGCGAACGACTCGTACGGGTGGTGCAGCAGGATGTCGCCCTCGCGCAGGTCGGCGAACATCTCGTCGGCGCTGGCCCAGCTCCACTGCCGCCGCGGCGCGTACGGCGGGTCCTTGAGCTCGGGCTGGTCGGCCATCTGGTGCAGTTCGAGCACGCGGCCGAGGTTGACCGGACCGTCGCAGAAGTACACGTCGTCGGCGTCGAGGCCGAGCGCCTTGAGGAAGCGCTCCAGGACCTCGGGGTGCGCGCCGGCGTCGATCTCCAGGCGCACCGGTTCGCCGCGGCGGCGCTTGACGAGCTCCTTCTCGATCGAGCTCATCAAGTCGGTCGCGTGCACCTCGTCGACTTCGAGGTTGCTGTCGCGCGTGACGCGGAATGCGCTGGCGTGCACGAGGTCGAGGCCGGGGAACAGCTCGCGCAGGTTGGCCTGCACGATCTCGGCGGCGAGCACGTAGGCGCGCGGGCCGTCGAGGTCCGGCACGCGCAGGACGCGCGGCAGCGAGCGCGGCACCTGCACGACCGCCATGCGCGGCGTGCGCCGCGGCTGCCGCGGGTCCTGCAGCAGCACGACGAGGTTCAGCGACTTGTTCAGCAGCACCGGGAACGGGTGCGCCGGGTCGACCGCGAGCGGCGTCAGGATCGGGTAGATCTCGCGCTGGAAGTAGCTGTCGACCCACTTCTGCTGCGCGGCCGAGAGCTGGCGCACGCCGCGGAACTCGATGCCGTTGCGGGCCAGTTCGGGCAGCAGCTGGTCGCACCACGTGCGGTGGATGGCGGCGTGGAAGGCGCGCGCCTCGGCGCGCACGCGCGCCAGCTCGTCGCTGGCCTTCAGGCCGTCGGGGTTCTCGCCCTGCAGGCCGGCGTCGACCAGTTCCATCACGCCGGCGACGCGGATCTCGAAGAACTCGTCGAGGTTGGTGCTGGCGATGGCCAGGAACTTCACGCGTTCGAGCACCGGGTTGGTCGCGTCCTCTGCCTCCTCCAGCACGCGGCGGTTGAACGCCAGCCACGACTGCTCGCGGTTGGCGAACAGGATGGTGCGGTCGATCGCGGCGATCGGCGTCGTCGGCGCCACGGCGAACGTGGCCGGCGGCGGGGGCGTCGGCGCCACGGTGGCACTCGACGCGGCCGTCGGCGCTGCCGCCGCCCCCGGGGCATTGGTCCCCTGGGCATTGGTCGCCGATGCGCCCGCCGGCTCCGGCGCGGCGCCACCGCCGACGCCGTCGGGCTGGCGGTGCTGGCGCACCAGGGAATCGTCGGGCTGGCGCATCAGGTCGAACTCGAAGCTGGTCATCGGACGATTCTCTAGGACGAACGGAGACCGTGTCAGTACTCGGGGCGAGCCTCGCCCGCCAACCAAGATTCCACGAGACTCTCCACAATGCGGATAAGCGCATTGTGTGGCCCGATGATCCGATGCCGTCAGACATTACTTTTTCGTCCATAAGATCATGTAAAAAAAGGACTAGCGTCGGAAAATGGCCGCGTTTGCCGTCGCGCCCAGCCGACGCGCGCGCGACCAGTCGCCGAGGTGTACGGCGAAGCCGTGCACCGTGCCCGTCGGAAGCGGTGTCGCGGGCAGGCTGCAAGCGCCCGAATCCGCATGCGCAGAGCCATGGGCGGCTGGTGTGCGCCGCATCGTCGCTGCGCGGCAGGTCGGCGCCCGCCGACCAGCGCTCGGTCGCTGGTGCCCCGCCGCGGCCGCGGTTGGCGGCGACGTTGCCCGGACGGTTCGCGGCGGCGGCGGTTCCTCCCTTGCGCGCGCTCGTCCACGGCCGAACCAAGCGCCCCGCCGGTCGCCTGCCCGCCGTCAGCCCCCGCGCACGGCGAGTCCGCCGGCGGGCGCAGGCGCAACGCCGTCGAAACCTCGCCGACTGCCGGCCGGATTCGCCTGTCGCCTCGCTACCGTCCCCGCCCGTCCGATGCGTCCCGCGTACCGTCTCCGCCACCTCGCCGCCGTCGCCCTCGCGCTGGCTTGCGCCGCCGCCGTCCTGCCCGGGCAGGACGCGGTCCGACGCCGCACGGCCGTGGTCGGCCGCATCGAGCCCGAGGCGGCGCCGCGCATCGATGGCCGGATGGACGACGCCTGCTGGACCGACGCGCCGCAGATCGGCGAACTGACCATGGTCGAGCCGTGGCTCGGGCGTGCGCCGAGCCAGCGCACGGTCGTCAAGCTGCTGCACGACCGCACCGCGCTCTACATCGGCCTGTGGTGCTTCGATCCCGACGCCGGCCGCATCCGCGCGACGCAGCGGGCCCGCGACGCGCGGCTCGACCCCGACGACCGCGTCGAGATCCTGCTCGACCCGTTCGAGAACCGGCGCACCGCGTACTTCTTCCAGATCGGCGCCGGCGGCTCCATCGGCGACATCCTCGTGTCGCAGAACGGCCAGCGCTTCGACAAGCCGTGGGACGCGATCTGGGACGGCGCCTCGACGGTGACCGACGAAGGCTGGTTCGCCGAACTGGTCATCCCGTTCCGCAGCATCCCGCGCCGCGAGGGCGCCGCGAGCTGGGGCTTCAACCTGATCCGCCACGTCCGCGCGGCCAACGAGGAGCTGCGCTGGACCAACGTCAGCCAGTCGGCCTCCGCCTTCCGCGTCAGCGACTTCGGCACGATCGAGGGCTTCGGCGCCATCGACCCTGGCATCGGCCTCGAACTCGTGCCCTACGTCGCCGGCCGCGCGCAGCGCGACCGCGCCGACGGCCAGCGGCGCTTCGACGACGACGTCGACGCCGGCGGCGAGATCAACTACCGCCTGACGCCGTCGGTCACGCTGTCGACGACGCTGTTCACCGACTTCGCCGAGACCGAAGTCGACGACCGGCAGATCAACCTCAACCGCTTCCCGTTGTTCTTCCCGGAGAAGCGCGACTTCTTCCTGGAGGGCACGAGCTACTTCACCTTCGGCGCCAACGAGGCCGGCAACACGCGCTTCCTGCCGTTCTTCTCGCGGCGCATGGGCCTCGACGGCGGCGGCGCGCCGGTGCCGCTGCTCGGCGGCGTCAAGCTGGCGGGCGAGGCCGGGCCGTTCGAGTTCGGCGTCCTCGACGTCCAGACCGAGGCGAGCGGCGCGCTCGACGAGGAGAACCTCGGCGTCGGCCGCTTCCGCTACGCGCCGAACGACCGCACGCTCGTCGGCCTGATCGGCACCAACGGCGACCCCACGAGCGAGGGCTCCAACACGGTCGTCGGCGTCGACGCCTTCCACCGCGTCCCCGACCTGTTCGGCGCCTTCGACTTCACCGTCAGCGTCGATGCGGCGACGTCGGCCGGCTCGCTCGACGCGGACGACGGCGAGAGCTACGGCGCCGAGCTGCGCGCGCGCGGCAGCGAGTGGCAGTTCGAGCTCGGCGTGCGCTCCGTCGCCGCCGACTTCCGGCCGGCGCTCGGCTTCGTGCGCCGGCGCGACACGCGGCAGTCGGCGTTCGAGGCGGCGTGGCGGCCGCGCGTCGCCGAGGGCGGCTTCGTGCGCCGTTTCGTCGTCGACGCCGAGGTGGAGCGCGCCGACGCGCTCGACGGCGAGGAGCAGGACGCGGCGTTCGGCATCGAGCAGCTGGGCTTCGAGACGCACGAAGGCGATCAGATCGGCCTGTTCGGCGAGCGCGCGTTCGAGCGCGTGCAGTCGGAGTTCGCGCTGTTCCGCGACTCGACGCCGGTGTTCGCCGGCGACTACTGGACGAGCCGCCACGGCGTGTTCGTCGAGGCGAGCGAGGGCCGCGAGGTCGGCGGCTTCGCCTCGCTCTCGACCGGCGACTTCTTCGACGGCACCAGCGACCGCATCGAGGCGAACGTCGACTGGCGCACGTCGGCGCTGCTGCACCTGGGCGTCGGCTACGACACCGCTGCGGTCGACCTCGGGCCGGGGCGCTCGTTCACCACGCACATCGGCTCGTGCCGCGTCGACTTCTTCCTCTCGCCGCGGCTCAGCGTGCGCAACCTCGTGCAGTACGACAACGAGTCCGAGGTGCTCGGCTGGCAGAGCCGCCTGCGCTGGATCTACGACCCCGGCCGCGACTTCTTCGCCGTGCTGGGCACGCGCTGGAACCGCGCCGACGACGGCTCGCTGATCCCTGGCGAGCAGGGACTGGAGCTGAAGATCGTGCACGCGGTGCGGTTCTGACGGTGGCATCGGCGATGCCGCGCCACGCGCCCAAGATGTTGCGACGCCCGCCCGCCGTGCTAGTCACCACGCGGCGTCAGGTCGACTGTCGGTCTGCCGCTACACTCACTGCTCGCCAGTGCCACGCACCATGATCCCCGCCATCCTGCCGCTGCTGTTGGTCGCCGCGTCCGCCGCCGCGCAACAGGTCCAAGTCACCGCGCCCAATATCCTCGTCGCCAACGTCGACCGGCCCTTCGCCGGCGGCGTCGGTCGCTACCAGCAGTGGTACGCGCCGGCGAGCCTGCAGGGCGCCGTGCTGTCGCCGATGCGCCTCGAACAGCTGGAGTTCCTCGCTGGCACGGCGCCGACCTCGCAGGCGGCGCAGATCGACTGCGAGATCCTGATCGCGCACGGCCGCTCGTTCGGCGTGACCGGCCAGTTCGACGCCAACTACGACGGTCCGCCGGTGCTGGTGAAGCCGCGAGCGTTCGTGCCGCTCGTCGCCGGCGCGTCAGGGCAGGTCGTGATGACGATCCCGTTCACGACGCGCTTCCACTGGGACCGCACGCGGCCGCTGCTGCTCGAAGTGCGCGTGCACGGCAACAGCCTCGGCGGCCAGCCGTTCCCGTACAACTTCCGCGGCACGACGACCGCGACGGGCACGACCTCGCGCGTGTACGCGACGGGCTCGGTCGGCGCCGCGAACGGCACGGCCCAGGCGGGCGTCGGCATGTCGACGCGCTTCACCTTCCGGCCGGGCGCGTTCGTCGACTTCGGCGAAGGCTGCCAGGGCGAGGGCGGCTTCGTGCCCAGGGGCTCGGTGCAGCAGGTCCCGGCGATCGCCGGCCTGTGGACGCATCTGCTTGCCGATGCCGCGCCGCAGCGCCTTGCCGTGCTGGTGCTCGGCGATGTGCGCACGGCGCCGTTTCCGCTCGACCTCGTGGCGCTGCTCGGCCTCGGCACGTCGACCTGCATGCTGCGCACCAACCCGGTGCTGACGTTCCCGGCAACGACCGTCGGCGGCGCGCCGGGCGCCGGCTCGGCGCTGCAGTCGATCCAGTTCCCGTCCAATCCCGGCCTGCTGGGCGCGTCGCTGTACACGCAGTGGGTGGTGTTCGACCCGCTCGGCCCGAGCGCCGCGTTGTCGACGACCGCAGGGCTCTGGTCGGTCGTCGCGCCGCTCGGCGGCTGACGGCGTTCGGCGCGGGCCGCGGTCAACCTTGCGTCAGCGCGGCGGCGGCGGCAGCAGCAGCTCGACGGGGTGCAGCACCTCGATCGCGCTGCCGGCGCGGCGCAGGTGGCTGCGGATCTGCATCATGCAGCCGGGGTTGCCGGTCACGACCGCGTCGACGCCGGCGCGCA
>JADCJE010000023.1 GCA_020247305.1 Phycisphaerales bacterium
GCTACTCCGACGGCTCGCCAGGCACCCACAGCGTCGCCGTCCAGGTCGCTCCAGTCCGCGAAGATCCTTCAAGCCGAGCCTCCGATGGAACTCCAAGGGCAAGGTCGGAGGTTAATGGCATTGGGCGCAGGATGGCGTCCTACCGTCTGCCGTGCAAGACTCAGGCTTGTGCCGCGACGGAAAAAGGAGCCCTGTCTGCGAGAGTCGGCGCGACGCGGTCCGCGGTGGACGGCCCAACTCGTCTTCGACAGAAGTGCCGAACATCAGCACTTCCCGAACCCGGCCAGCCTAACTCCGCCGCCACCCGCCACAACCCCCGCCACCGCCTCATCGTTCACCACACCCGCCGTCCTTCGGCCGAACTACCTAATCCCGGCCCCCCGCATCCCGTCGCGCCTCGCCCCCATCGCCCGCGCCGCGCTCTTCTCGCCCCGCCTCGATGCCCTCCAGCGGGCTGCGAACGCCATGCGGTCCCCGGTTGAGCACGTGCGTGTAGATCATGGTCGTGCGCACCTCCGCGTGGCCGAGCAGTTTCTGGATCGTGCGCAGGTCGTAGCCGTCCTCCAGCAGGTGCGTCGCGAACGAATGGCGCAAGGTATGGCACGACGCCCGCTTGCCGATGCCGGCGCGCAGCACCGCTGCGTGCAAGGCCATTTGCACGGCAGTCTCATGGGCTGCGTCACGCCGGGCATGCGCCGCAGCACCGAGGCGACTGCGCAGGCAACCGGACGCACGCCGTCACGCACTGCGCGCATGGTACGTAACCGGAGACCGTCAGCGGCAAGACACGCCGGCACGCGCTTCCCTGTGAGGGGCCGGCCGCACCCAGGATCGCGCACGGCGGACACGGGCTCGGCGGCCCGACGCACGCCGATCAGGCCCCGCAGGGACACGACGCTCAGCGCCGGGCGCGTCCGCTGCGTGCAGGCGCCGCCGACGTCTCGGCCACCGGCTCCGGAAGCCGCATGCGGTCCGACAATTGCACGAACGGATTGCCCAACAGGATGTTGCCGGCCACGATGCGACCGATCGGTTCCGTGCGCGCCATTTCGGCCTCGCCGGCGCGCTTGGCAGCGAGATACGCCGACCCGAGGTAGTCGCCCGCAACGAGCGCCTCATAGGCCGCTTGCTCGCCATAGAACGTACCGGTGCGGACATTCCCGATCACCGCCTCGCCGATGCCGTCGCCGAGCACCCACGCCAGCGCGTTGTTCAGCGCGCCAGGTGAGTTCATCAGGTAGTTGGCGCCGTGGCAGCCCAGGTGGAACGTCACCAGCGCCTTGTTGGGCAGGCGGGCCATGTCCGTCGCCGTCATGGCGCCTTGGCCGAGGTGCGTCCCGTCCTGGTCCGAGTGCGCCCACATGCGGAACACGGCGTATGGGCCATCCGCCATCGCAGAGGCGAGCTTGCCGCGGGTGTCGAGCGGCGCGTCCAGCACGGTGCCCCGATCGCCGAAGAGGCGCGTGGCGTATGTGTCGGCGAACCACGCCGCCGAGCCTTGCCAATCGCTACTCGCCAGGGACAGGGCGCGCCACGGCACGCGGGTGCGGCCGGTCCAGTGGTCGTAGACCTTGCAGAGGAAGTCCTTGAGCACGGGGGCGGCATCGGCGTCGGGCTTCGCGCCCGCGCGGATGCACGCGACCCAGAGTTTCGGTTCGATCGGCGCCGCCCAGGCATCGTCGAAGCCGTCGCGGTCGCGGTCTTCCCACGTGCTGTCCGGATCCTCGAAGTAGACCGGATTGGGGTTGGCGAAGTCGTGCATGAAGAAGCGGTGCATCGGCAGGTCCCCGACGAGGACGGCTCCGACGATGCCACGCTCACGGCGCAGCCCGGCGATGGCCGCACGCAGCGCCGCCGGCGACTCCCACGAGCCGACGACGGGGATCAGGTCGACAGGAAACCGCGACTCGATGCCGGACTCGTAGTTGGCGAGCGACGCAGACATCAGGCCGTGCAGTCGGCGGTCGACGAACATGGCGACGGGATCCGCTGGACGGATCGCAATCCAATCGAACTTCACGTCCACCTTGCCGTGCCAACGGACGCGCAGACGCCGAGCGGCGTGAACGAGTTCGGGGACGAGCATTGCGAAGTCGCGGGCGTGTCCCCGCCGCGGGAAATCGAGGCCGCGCAAGGTGCGCGCAGCGATCACGACGCCGGTCTTGGCATCGACCGCCTCGAAGGTGGCGACGAGGGCGTTCGCTGGACTGACGCCCGCCGTCAGCCTGCAGACGGCGGCGAACGCATGCCGCGGCAGGTCGGCGGCGTCGGCGGTGCCGGCGATCATGCCGGCGGCATGGCTTGCCACCAACGCCTGCCTGCCGTCCGCCGCGGCGTCGCCAACTTCGTGGACGAGCGCCGCGGACTGGGCCGCGAAGCGCGCGCTGCCCGCCATCTGGGCTCGGGACTGGGCGCGCGCCACGCCGGCGCCGAGGTGCACGGCAGCGCAGAGCAACGCCACCACGAACGGCCAGCGCCGTGGCGATCGGGCCAGGATCACCCCGATGGTCGCCGGCGGCAGGCCGTGATGCCGGCCCCCACGGCAGGACGCATCAGAAGGCATTGACATTGCTGGCGATGGCGTTGCTGGTCACAAGGCCGATGGACTGCGGCCCAGCGATCGGCTGTCCCCAGATGCCAGCGGCCTGGGCGTAGAGCAGCAATCCCGGAGGCAACGCCGGCGGCAGGACGATGGCACACTGTTGGCTGCTCGCGGCGCCGACGAGGGTCACGCCGACGTCGATTCCGGCAATGTGCTGGTAGCAGCCCGGGGCGCCAAAGGGGCTCAGGTCGATCGGGGCCGCCGGAGCGGCGGCCAGACTGAAAGCCAGCAGGCCGACGTAGGCGCCCGAACCGGGCGCACTCTCGGGCATGTTGCTCACGACGTAGTCGACCGTCGCGCCGGAAGTCGGCGTCGAGACCGGCTCGGGCGACGCCGACAGCGTCAGGCCGCCGCATCCGTCGCCGACGACATCGTGCCGCGCGGCCATGCAGGTGCGCACGGCGACGTAACCGCCGGCCTGCGGCAAGAACATCGTCGTCGTGCCGACGACGTCCGGCAGGCCGAACGCCCACTCCTCGTACAACGCCGCGACCGAGGACGTGGGGCCGGTCGACAGGTCGGAACCCGCCGCAACGAGCGCCCCCGCCGCGGAGATGCCGATCGTCACGGGCTGACAGAAGAACTGCATGCCGCCGCCGAGCCGGCTGCTCAACTCCACGGCGCCGCTGACGTCCAGCACCGCCTGGGCATCGAGATTGCTGGGGCAAAGCCACACGGATTCAGAGACGCCGATCCAGCGGATGATCATGCGGCCAGGGACCGACGCATCGGCCGTCACGTTCCAGGTGACGCCAAATGGACCTGTGACGGAGGCGGCAAGATCGGTCCAGAACGCGGCGATGCGGGGCGACGACCCGACCGAACCCGACATGTCGGCGAGCCCTTGCACGGTGGCGCCGACCGGTTGCCCGCCGTTGGTCAGGTAGATGACGCCGTTGCTCTCGACGACGGCGTGCGTGTACGCGGCGCCGCCGATCGGGAACGCGAAGCCCAAGGGGATCGGTGCGCTGAGGCCCTCGTCGTCGGGGCCGATCGGCCCTACCTGGCCTGGCAGAGTGGGCGACAACGCGATGGTCTGTCCGCCAGCGGTGACGCATTGGCCGCAGAGCGGACCGAGGATGGCGACGGCGGCGAGGAGCGAGAGGGACGGGAGGTTGGGGTGCATTTCCAGATTGGGAGAATTGCCGCGACCCTGCAACCGGGCCGCGTCGTCGCGCATGGTTGACGCGATCCCGCAGGATGAATGCAGAAACCTGCGGCTCACTCCAGCGTCACGACGGCGCCCGGCCTTGCGTCGATGCGGACCCGCAGGCCGCCCCAATCGGCGACGAGCACGCCGCTCGGCACGATGGCAACGGGGCCATCGCAACGCAGCGGCAACGGCACGCCGTCCAGCGACCGGACGAGCAGTTCCTTGTCGACTGCGCCGATCGGCCACTGCAAGGTCGCGGTCGCCACGCAGCGCCATGCGCCGGTGGCAGCATGACCGATCGCCGCAGCGCCCCCGTCGGCGGCGATGCAATAGAGGGTGCAGGCGGCGGGATCGACGTGGCCGATGCCGAAGCCGCCATCGGCATCGGGAAGGAGCGTCTGCGGATGCCATTCCGCCGAGTGCGGCAAGACCTGGATCGCGGCGGTGTGGAACATCGCGGGCGCTCGGCCGCACACGCGGCCGCTCGGCAGCCGGAAGGAAACGCCGAGGTCGGCCGCAGACGGCGCCAACGGCAGGCGCCGACGCAACCCGATCTGGGAGCCGTCCGAGGACCGACAACAGACGTGATGTTCGCCTGCCGTCAGCGCGACTTCGTTGACGGCGTGATTGGCAAGCGGCACGTGCGCGCCGTCCCCGGTGGTGAGGGCGACGGTCGCCTCGCCCGGCAAGCCCTCGATGGCGACGCCGACACGGCGCGCCACGGGCGCGTCGACCGTGGCGGTGGCGCCCGCGGCCAGGCGCACGCGATGGCGGCAGAGCGGTCGGTCGCAACCCCGGCGCCATTCTTCGAGGCGATAGTCGCCTGGACGCAGGCCGTCGACGCGGAAGCCGCCGGCAGCCGGCGCCCAGAGCACCTGAGGCGCGTCGGACGCATCCTCGTCGGCGACGATCATCCACCGATCGCCGGGTGCGACCGCCGAAGCGGCGCTGGCGATCCGGCCCGCAGGCTGCAACCGCACCTCGGCGCCTTCCTGACCGGCGTCGAGGAGCGCGCGCATCGTGATCCCGGCGGTCGCCGACCGGTCGGCGACATGGAAGTGAAGGCGCTCGATCCAGCACGGCACCGGCACGACGACGGCGCCGTCGTTCGCGGGCACGACGCCGCTTGCCAGCGCCGACGAGCCGCCCGCCAGCAGGAACGTCGGCGACGCCTCGATGACAAGTGGCACGGCGGCCGGCCGCCCTGACTCGTCCCGCACGCGGACGCGCACTGTGCGCGGCGGCTTCGGCGCCAGCGCGCCGAGGTCCGCGGCGACGCCGATGTCGGCGCGGTAGAAAAGCCCGTCCGGCGTGTGGAACCCGACCGACAGCGGGCCCGTCGGCACGTCGTGCAGCACAAACGAGCCGTCGGCGGCGACAACGGTCGCCCGCTCGGGCGATTCGAGCCAACCCGACGCGGTCCAGAACGTCGTCACCAGGGCCTCGGCGCCAGCTCGTTCCCGGCCGAGCAGTCGACCGCGCAGCGAGCGGCGCGGCGCCAAGGCGAGCCGCAGCGGTCCACGCGCGTCCGCGAGCGCGAACTGATGGGTCTGCTCCTGCCATCGCACCACCGCCTTGGCTGCCGCCGTGACGGCGACGACGAAGCGACCGCTGGCGTCCGTCGCGGCAGCACCCGTTGTGCTGCGGCCGTCGCAGTCGCGGATCTCGACCGCGGCGCCCGCGACCGGGGAGCCGTCCGCGTGCACGACCGTACCGGCAAGCTGCCGCAGCCCAGCCGTCGCGAGCCGACAGAGGGCAGCCCCTGCGACATCGACTCGGCCATGCAGCACCGAACCTGGATCCGTGCGGCAGACGACATCGTAAGGCCCGGACGGCAAGGCCGGCAGGCGGCAACGACCCGCCGTCAGCGGCGCCGCGACGCAGAACCCGGTCACGTGGGTCGCGACGACCTCACCGGTCGCGGCCGGCGGCGACGTCTCCACCACCAGCGTGTCGACGGCGCGTCGCCATGCCGGCGCGCGCTCGCTGGGGCCCGGCTCGCTCCACCAGCGCCGGCCCTCGGCGTCTTCGGCGACGAGCAGCAGCGCGCCGTGCGCCGGCAAGGCGTCGACCGCGAACGCGCCGTCCGACCCGATCCGACCACGCCATGGCCTCGCGGTGACTGCGAGCGCATCGGTGTGCTGCCGCAGCTGCCACGGCGAGACCTCGACCCACGCGGCCAATTCGGCCCCGGCAAGCGCCAGCGGCGCGATGCCGCGGACGCTGCGGCCGACATAGCCCGACAGGACGCCCACATCGACCCGCTCGACGCCTGCATCGATGTGCACCAGCTTCGGCTCGATGAGTCCGATGGTGCGGTCGACGACGTCGAGCACGACAGGCTGCGGGGGCGTTTCGATTGCGAATGCACCGTCGGACCCCACAGGTGCGCGCGCCACGACAGCGTCCACGCTCGACCGCAGAGCGCGCAGTTCGGCGGCGCTGCGCTCGTCGAACATCGCCACCGCGGCAGGCACGGCGATCCGCCCGGACGCGACCGGACGCGCGACGACCTCCGCCGCACGCCAATCGACAGGCACGGCAGTCGCGATGCGACCGAACACGCGCACCGTCGGCGCGGCGACTTCGGCGCGCTCGGCGATGACCTCCGCCCCGCCGCGCACGGCTGCGACGGCCGCCGCGGCCACAGCCGGCGCCTTGATCGACGCCACGGCAGCCGCGGCGCTCGCCGCTGGCGCGGGAGCATGCAGCCAGAGGAACAACGTCGCCGCCGCGGCGGCCGCCATGCCAGCCGCGGTGGCAGCCATGGCGGAATGACGCGACGGCTGCCCCGACGGCGCCTGACCGGCGCGCACCGCGGCGGCAAAGGCGACGAGCGACAGACCGTGCGGCAGCGAGCTGCGCAGCATGCGCATGCCGCGCTGCAGGCGCGAGCGCGCCGTCGCGATCGGCAGATCCAGGGTCTTCGCGATGTCGACGACGCGCTCGCGTTGCACGAGCCGCAGATGGACGATTTCGCGGTACGCCGGCGGCAGCCCGCGCAGCGCCGACTCGACGGCCCGCGCAGCCTCTTGCGGCTGCGGCGAACAGGCCGTCGGCGCCGCCACGTCGGCGGCAAGCGGCGCGATCAGCCACCGACGACGACGCTGCTCGGCCGCAACATGCCGAAGGATGCCGAGCAGCCAGGGCAGCACCGGGCGGGACGAATCCCAGCGCGGCGCCAGCTCCATCGCCCGAAGCAGCGTCTCCTGCAGCGCATCCTCCCGGTCGGCGACACTGCGGAACCAGCGGCCACCGCGGCGCACGAGCCATGGCAACGCCTGTTCGACCACTTCTGCGAGGGCCTCGGCGTCGCCTTCTTCGCGGAAGCGAAGGAACAGGCGACTGGCGCGCACGTCGTTTCCTTGGTCCATGGCGGCTCACTAGTCGCATGCGACGCGACGTTGCAAGGGCGATCTTGCAGGGGAGCGCGCGGTCGCCGTCCCGGCGCCGACGGCATGCTGGCTGCGGGCTGTGCGCGTGCGGCGATCGCTCGCAACCGGCGATTGCGCAACACTGCCCCGCCCCTTCCCCGCCGCCGCCCGCGCGCGTATCCATGGCCCGATGCGCAGAGCCTTCGTGCCGTGCTTCGTCGCCACCCTGCTGTCGCTGCCCCTCGCGGCGCAGAAGCCGACCGCCGGCAAGAAGCCCGCGGCCACCGAGCCGCCGGCCGAAGCGACGCCGCAGGACCCGACGCTCGCCGGCGACGTCACCGCGCTGCGCAGCTGGCTGCAGGACTACCGCACCGGCGCCGTGCGCTTCGTCAAGGACGGGGTCGTCGACGACGCCGCGCTCAAGACGCTCGACGAGCGCATGCAGAAGGTCGCGCAGTGGAA
>JADCJE010000024.1 GCA_020247305.1 Phycisphaerales bacterium
ACGCGGAAGCCGTCCTTCGTCGGCGTGACCAGCCCCTGCAGCGCCTTCGGATCGCGGTTCACGAACGCGCCGACGCTCGCCAGCAGCCAGCAGTCGCCGATCGGGCCCTGGCGGCAGGCGTCGAGGTCCGGCGTGTCGTCGGCGAACAGCACGCGCGGCGTCGACTGGATGCGCGACAGGCCCGAGTGGAAGCTCGCCGCGAAGTTCGGCGCGCGCTTCGGCGCGCCCGTCGCCGGCCGCGTCTCGCCGGAGTCGGGGCGGTCGGCGTCGCCGGCGGGGGATGGCGTCGGCGCGTCGGCCTTGGGCGCCGCTGCGCGCGTGCGCGGCGCCTTGGTCAGGCCGTCGAGCGTCAGCGGCGGCAGTTCGTAGCTGCCGCTGCGCACCACGCGCTTGATCGCCGCGATCGCCGCGGCGGCTGCGCCGGTGACCTTGGGGTCGATGCAGGCGCGATCGATCTCGTCGGGGCTTAGCGTCAGGTCGTCGTCGGCGTCCCAGGCGTCGAAGTGCTGCGCGACGGTGGCGTCGAAGGTCGCCGTCGCGGAATCTGGATTCGCAGCCTTGGGACTCGCCGGCTTCGGCGTCGGCGCGACCGGCGGACGCACGGGATCCTGCTGCGCGGCGAGCGCGATGGCCAGCAGGGCGACGACGGCGAGGCGGAGCAGGCGCATGGTTGGGGAGGGTAGCGGGTGCGGCTGGCCGCGTACCGAGCAAGGTGCGCGGCGCCGAGCGACAGCGTGGAAGCAGCAATGACAGCAACGCGCGCGCCGCCAATCGAGACCCGCGTATGCCGGGTGGACTCCACCTCGCCAGTCAACGGTTGGCATGGAGTCCGGCGCAAGCGCGCCGAGTGGCTGCGAGGGTGCGAATGGACTCGCCGAGACGATCGCGTAGTGGCGCTGGCTCGCTGGTCTTGCTCCCGTCGGGGGCGTTCACGATCGACTCGGCGGCCGGAGAAGCCGAGTGCGGTGACGACGAGGTCGCACACCGCCGCGTGATCCGCCAGCCGTTCCACCTCGGGGTGACCGAGGTGACGCAGGCGCAGTGGCGCAGGGTGATGGGCAACAACCCGAGCCAGTTCCCGGGTGACGACCTGCCGGTGGAGCACGTGAGTTGGAACGACTGCCAGCAGTTCGTGCAGAAGGCGGTTGGCGGGCTGCGCCTGCCGAGTGAGGCGGAGTGGGAGTACGCCTGCCGGGCGGGGACGACCACGCCGTTTGCACTCGGCGCGACGATCACGCCCGCGCAGGCCAACTTCGACGGCAACGCGCCGTACGGCGGTGCGAGCAAGGGGCAGAATCGTGCGGCCACGGTGGCGGCCGGTTCGCTGCCGGCGAATGCCTGGGGCCTGCACGAGATGCACGGCAACGTGTGGGAGCACTGCCAGGACGGTTACGAGGCGTATCCAGGAACCGGCACGGACGCGTCGTCGCGCGCAGCCGGCGCGCGGGTGCTGCGCGGCGGGGGCTGGAACGACAGCGCCAGCATTTGCCGCGCCGCGTACCGCAACCGGTACGAGCTGGGCAGCCGGGACGACGCCGGTATGGGCCTGCGTCTCGCGCGGACGCTGCCGGAGTGACCGCGAGCCGTCGTGGTCGCGCCTCGGCGGCCGGACCGTTCGCCCGTCGCGGCGAGCGGGCAACGGACTGAGCGCCTGTGGTCGCCATGGCGACGCGTGCCATGGAGTTCCGCACACTGCGGACGGAGTCCATGTCGCGGTTCGCGCCGGCCGCCGGTGGGAGCTGACGCCAGACGCGCTAGCATGCACCCGAGCCACCGCCGTTCGCGCGCCAATGGCTACGCTGGCGCAAGTGCTTCGCCGGTGGTCCTTGGCCGGTGTGGCAACCGTGCTCGCATCTCCTACACGCGCTCCCGCATGAACCCGTCGCGCCAGCAGTGCTTTCCGCCCCTTCTGCTCATCGTGCTCGGTATTCCCGCCTGCGCGACGCGCGAGGGAGTGCAGATCACGGACCGGCTGTTTCCTGGCGCAGTCGCGGGGGATCGTGGCCCGTTCCTCACCCGGCTCGTCGACGACTTCACGGGCGAAGCGATTGCGGGCGCCGAGGTCTTCCTGGTGGGAGAGAGCATGCACCCGATCGCCGGCGAATTCTGGTTCACGCACCGCGGCAGTAGCGACGCCGACGGGTTCGTCCGCATCGCGCGACCGAACGGCGATCGCGATTGGAACCTCCAGGTGGTGCGGCATCCGCGGTACGGCACCGTGGCGCGCACCGGCCACGCGAACGACACCTGGCGCCTCGGCGCCGCCTACGACGTGCCGGTGCGCATCACCGACTGGCTCGGGCGACCGGCGAGTGGCGCGCGCATCGGGCTCTGCGGTGGTTGCGGCCACACGCCGGACCTGGTCAACGCCGTCGCCGACGCCGATGGCGTCGCGGTGCTGCGCGGCATCGATCCGCAGCAAGGCATCGCCGACCTCTACGTGCAGCATCCCGGGCTGCACTTCTTCTACGAGCCGATCGAGTGGCTGCCGGGTAGCGCGCCGATGCCGGTGCAATGCGCGTTCGGGCCGGCGAAGTCCGGCCGCGTCGTCGATCATCGTGGCGCCCCGGTCGCGGGTGCGCATGTGCGCGTCGGCGGCCGGCATCGGGGGCCTTGGGCGCGCACGGCGGCCGATGGTTCCTTCACCGTGCTGGGCGCCGAGCCCGACGAGGCGCCGCATCAGGTCGCGACGCCGACCGGGCGCGACGTGCACTTCCCCTCCGCGACTCGCTACCCGGTGACGTTGCAGTTGCCGGATCTTGCCGATCCGGACGCGACCCACGGCACGATCGACGTGCCCTCGACGTCGGAGGTCGACGACGTCGCGCCGCCGACGCGCACGCTCAGGGTGCGGGTCGAGAACCCGCCGTCGCCGAGGATCTCGTTCGCGGTCGATCCTCCTGGTCGCGGCGCCGGGGACGACGACAGCGGGGACACGATCACCGTGCCGCGCGCCGGCCCGTTCGTGCTGGAGGTCCACGACGAGTCCGACGGGATCTGGAACCCGCGCCAGTTCGCGTTCGACGATGCGAGCGCCGTGAGCGATCCGCTGGTGGTCGCATGGACGCCGGATGCCCGAGTGATCGGCCGTGCCGTCGATGGGCGGGGTCGTCCCGTGGCCGCCATCGTCCGCTGGGTGCGCTCCGCGTTCGCGGTCCTGCGTCGATCAAACGCGCGGGACGAATCCGCCCTGGTGCAGCACCGGTGCGACGATGGTCGCTTCGACCTGCGACGCCGAGCGGGTTGGTCGCTGCTCGAAGTGGCGCCGGCGACGCCGGAGTTGCGACCGCGCCTGCTGTGGGTGAACGTGCCTGCCGCGCAGGCGGAGGTGGCGCTCGACCTTGGCGAAGTGGCCCTCGGCGCGGCGCCGCAACTGCGCGTCGTGGATGCGGTCGGGACGCCGCTGCCCGACGCGAGCGTCCGGTGGGCGAGGCCGGGATGGCATCCGGCGGGCGAGCCGGAAGCCTGGCCTCTCGACCCCGAGGGTGGCTGGCGCGGTCCCGACCTGCAAGCCGGCGACGTGCTGTTCGCGCGCCGCGACGAGGACCATGTCGAACATCGCGTGCGGCTTGCCGGCGACGGCCCGTTCACGATCGAACTGCCCGCGGCGCAGCTCGATCTGGAGGTCGTCGATGCGGCCGGCGCGCCGCTCGCCGGTGCGGTGGCGTTCCTCGATCGTTCGCAGCGCGTCGAGGGCGGGTCGGTGGCGCTGCGGGGTCTGCCGGCAGGGTGGTTGCGCCTCTACGTCGGCGTGCAGGGTCATCGGTCGGCGATCGTCGACGTCGTCGCCGCGACCGAGCCGCAGTCGGTGCGCGTGGTCGTGCCGACCCGCTGAGCGGGTCGCGCGCGCGAATGCCCGCTGACGCCGTGGAGTCTGCATGACGGCAGGCCACGCCAGCCGGTGCGCAGGTGCGCGGCTGGGGCGATACCTTTGGCCGCAGGCGGATCGGTGGATTCGCGGCCCCTCGGCAGCAAGCGTCCGGACGCACCGGTGCGCTCCGGCTCGCGGACTGCAACCAGCTACCTCGCGACTGCTTGGTGTTGCTTGCTGCTGCGCTCGTGGTGTTTGGGCTCTGTGTACTCCGCGCTCTCTGTGGTTCCTTTCTGTTGCTGCTGCTGCAGAAGCAGAACAACCACAGAGAGCACAGAGAACACAGAGAACACAGAGCAGAGAAGAGCGGAGAAGCGCAGAGGAGAGCAGGGCAGGGCAAACGGAGGTGCGGCAGCAGAGCCAACGGCAACTGCGGTGCGCGCCGGGTGGTGTGACCAGCCGTGACGCAGACTTCGAGAACGTGCACTCCGGCGATTGCGCACGTCGCGGCTGCCAGCGGCATGGGCCCGCAGAACGAAAGGGTGGAGCGGACGCCGGCGACGTCCGCGGCTTCGACGGCTGCGACCGACTGCTGTTCGCGCCGCGGCCATTCGTGGGCCGGGAGAGCCACGCACGCGGCCTCGCGGCCGACGCCACCGTCGCATCAACCGCGTCGGCCGCTCGCCAGTCCAACGACCGACCCCACCGCCACCGTCGCGCCACAACTCACCAACCCGTGCCACGGCCACGCCAGCTTCACGCCCCACTCCTCCAGGCCGAACACCACGACGCCGATCGCCGCCACACCGCCGCACAGCCCGGCCAGCGACGCGACCGGCGCGACACCGCGCGCGGCCAGCACGAACAGCCCGAGGATCACGCCGGTCGTGACCGTGGCGATGGCGAGCACCTGGCTGACGACCGCCTGCCCGCCGCCGAGGCCGCTGATGCCGACGGCGATCTGCAGGCCGGCGAACAGCACGGTGGCGAGCTTGGCGGCGCGCAGGGCGAACGGCGAGTCGGGGCTGTGCCCGGTGGCCGGCAGCAGGAAGTCGTTGACCAGCGCGCCCGCCGACGCCGACAGCGAACTCGACAGCGTCGACATCGCCGCCGAGAACACGGCGCCGAGCACGAGGCCGACGAGGCCGATCGGCAGGTGGTGGACGAGGAAGTCGGCGAACACGGCGTCGCCCTTGCCGAACGGCTGCGCCGGCGGGTTGGCGGCGTAGAAGGCCGCGAGGCCGTGGCCGATGGCGAGGAACAGCGCGAACTGTGCGAACACCAGCGGGCCGCTCCACAGTAGCGCCTTCTGCGCGTCGCGCAGGCTGCGGGCGCTGAGGTAGCGCTGCACGATCATCTGGTCGACGCCGTGGCTGCCGATGGTCAGCACAGCACCCCCGAGCAACCCCGCCCAGAACGTGTACGGCGTGCTGAAGTCGAGGCCGAAGTCGAACGCGCGCAGCCGGCCGCTGGCGGCGGCGTCGCTGGCGATCTGCGCGATCCCGCCGTCGACCTTGCCGCCGATCACCGCAAGCGCCGCGAACGCGCCGGCCATGTAGACGAAGAACTGCGCGACGTCGGTCCAGACGACCGCCTTGATGCCGCCGACGACGGTGTACGCCAGCGTGCCGAGGCTCGTCAGCAGCACGGCGACCGGCAGGGACCAGCCGAACATCGTCTGCAGCACGACCGCGGTCAGGTACAGGCGCAGGCCGTCGGCGAGCGTGCGGGTCACCAGGAACAGTCCGCTCGCCAGCGTGCGCACCGCCGGGCCGCTGCGCACGCGCAGCACGTCGTAGGCGGTGAACAGTTCGCCGCGGAAGTACATCGGCACCAGCGTGTAGGCGGCGATGGTGCGGCCGACGATGTAGCCGAGCGGCAGCTGCAGGAAGCGCAGGTCGCCGGTGCCGAACTTGGCGGCGTAGGCGATGCCGGGCACGCTCAGGAACGTCGCCGTGCTGGTCTCGGTGGCGACGATCGACAGCAGCAGCGTCCACCACGGCAGGTCGCGGCCGCCGAGCAGGTAGTCGCTGGCGCTCTTCTGGCCGCGCCCCATCCACAGGCCGAACGCGACCGTGCCGAGCATGTAGACGCAGAGCAGGACGAGGTCGAGCGAGGAGAGGCCCATCGGCGCCGGCAGCTATACCCGCTGCCGCGGTGGCGGCCAAAGCTGGCGTGGGTGGGGCGTCAAGGCGTCGTCAGCGGGCCACGTTCGCCTGCGTTGCCGTAGCAGGCGTCTGGCTCGCGTGCTGGCCGACCCATGGCGCTGCACGAGCGGCGTTCGTCGCGAGCGCCACGCGCGGCCATCCGTCCGCGCGGCACGCGCGCTCAGCCCGCCATCGCGCCCGCGGCCCGCCGCTCGCCGCGCCGCCGCAGCGCCTTGCCGGCTTCGACGACGACCAGCAGCACACCGGCCAGCGCGAGCGGCTCGAGCCAGTGGCCCACCGACAGCGGCGCCATGCCGAGCAGGCCTTGCAGCCACGGCGTGTGCATGGCGAGCAGGTGCACCCCGAACGCCAGCGGCACGGCGACCGCGAGCGGCACGTTGCGCGACCACGGCACGGCGAACGCCGAGCTGCGTTCGGAGCGGCAGTTGAGCACGTGTGCATTCTCCAGCAGCACGAACAGCACGAGCAGCTGGTTGCGCGCCGCGCCGACCTCGTGGCCGGCGTCCAGCAGCCACCACCAGTAGCCGACGCCGAGCGCGGCCATCGCGCCGCCGGCGAGCGCCACCTGCCGCAGCATGGTGCGGTCGAAGAAGCCTTCGTCCTTGCGTCGCGGCGGCCGCTGCATCGCAGCCGGCTCGCCGCCTTCGAACGCCAGCGCCACGTCCTGGATGCCGTTGGTGACGAGGTTGAGCCACAACAGCTGCAGCGCCGTCAGCGGCGCCGGCAGGCCGAGCGCCACCGCCGCCAGCAGCGTCAGCATCTCGGCGAGGCCGGTCGCCAGCAGCAGCCAGCCGACCTTGCGGATGGTGTCGTAGGCGTAGCGGCCCTGTTCGACGCCGGCCGCCAGCGACGCGAGGTCGTCGTCGGTCAGCAGCAGCGGGGCGGTGTCCTTGGCGACGTCGGCGCCCGAGCCCATCGCCACGCCGATGTCCGCGGCGCGCAGGGCCGGCGCGTCGTTGACGCCGTCCCCGGTCACCGCGACGACGTGGCCCAGGCGCTGGAAGCTGCGCACGAGCTGCAGCTTCTGCAGCGGCGCGATGCGCGCGAACACGCGGCCGCGGGCGCACAGCGCGTCGACGGCGGCGTCGTCGTCGGCGGCGGCGAGCTGGCTGCCGGTGACGATCTGGCGTTCGTCGTCGGCGAGGCCGAGTTCGCGCGCGATCGCGAACGACGTGCGCGGGTGGTCGCCGGTCACCATCACCACGGCGACGCCGGCGGCGTGGCAACGCGCGATCGCGTCCTTGGCGCGCGGCCGCGGCGGGTCGAGGAAGCCGACGAGGCCTTCGACCGTCAGCGGCGGCAGCGCGTCGTCGGTGACACAGGTCGCCACGGGGGGGCTGGCGTCGCCACACGCCGCGGCGACGTGTTCGCCGGCGCCGGCGCTCCCGGCCGCGGTTGTTGGCGCGACGAACCCGCTGGCGCCGTCGTTGCCAACGGTGGCGAACGGCAGCGCCGCGCCGGCCGGGATCGTCGCCGTGGCGACCAACAGGAAGCGATGGCCGCTGCTGGCGAGTTCGTGCGCCTGCTGCTCCAGCAGCGCGCGGTCGACGGGCACGACGCCGGCCGCCGTGCGCATCGACGCGCAGCGCGGCAGCAACCGCTCGAGCGCGCCCTTCACGCACACGACGCGGCCGCCGTCGCCCTGCTGTACGCAAGCCGCCGCGAACGCGCGCTCGGACTCGAACGGCACGCGCGCCAACACCGCGCCGCCGCCGCGCGCCAGCGCCGGCGCGACGCCGGCCTTGTACGCGAACGCCAACAGCGCGACGTCGACCGGGTCGCCTTCGTGCGTCCACTCGCCCGCGGCGGGCGTCAGCGTCGCTTCGCTGCAGGGCACGGCCGCCGCGGCGAGGCCGTGCACGCGCGCCGCGACTGCGGCTGCAAGCGGTTCGCCGGTGTCAGTCGTCACCGCGCCGAGGCCGGCGTAGCCCTCGCCGCCGACGTGCACGTGCTCGCCGCCGGGCAGCGCGACGCGGCGCACGGTCTGGCGGTTGACGGTCAGCGTGCCGGTCTTGTCGCTGGCGATCAGGCTGCAGCTGCCGAGGCCTTCGACCGCCGGCAGGCGGCGGACGATGACGCCGCGTTTGCTCATGCGCTGGGTCGCGATCGACAGCGCGACGGTGACGGCGACGGGCAGGCCCTCGGGGATCGCCGAGACCGCCAGCGCGACCGCGAGAAAGAACACGTCGTGCGCCGACTGGCCGCGCAGCAGCGACACGGCGGCGACGACTAGGCTCGCGGCGACGACCGCGACGCTGACGTGGCGGGCGAAGCGCTGCATGCGCAGCACCAGCGGCGGCGTCTGGGCCTTGGTCGCGGCGACGGCGCTGGCGATGCCGCCGACCTCGGTGCGCGCGCCGGTGGCGACGACGACGCCTTCGCCGCGGCCGCGTTGCACGGTGGTGCCGGCGAACGCCATGCATCTGCGGTCGGCGACCGGCGTCGCCGCCGGCAGCGTCGCGTCGGCCTTGTTCGTCGCCGTCGACTCGCCGGTCAACGGCGCTTCGTCGATCGCGAGGTCGCTGGCGGCGTGCAGCCGCAGGTCCGCGGGCACGCGGTTGCCGGATTCGATCAGCACCACGTCGCCGGGCACGAGGTCCTCGGCATCGCGCACGACGACGGCGCCGCCGCGCCGGATGCGCGCCCGCGGCGGCAGCAGCCGCTGCAGGTCGGCGGCGCTGCGCTCGGCCCGCGCTTCCTGCCAGACGCCGATCGCGGCGTCGAGCGCGACGACCAGCAGGATGAAGAACGCGTCGGCGCGGTCGCCGAGCAGCAGGGCCAGCAGCGCCGCTGCGCCGAGCACGTACAGCAGCGGGCTGTGCAGCTGCCGGAGCAGCAGGGCGAGCAGCGACGGGCGCTGCGGTTGCGGCAGGCGGTTGTGGCCCCAGCGCGCGCGGCGCGCGGCCGCCTCCGCGTCGTCGAGCCCATGTGTCGGGGCCACGGCGTGGCGGGCGGCGACGTGCGCGGCCGGCAACGCGTGCCATGCGGCGCTGGCGACCTGGGCGGCGGGACCGGCGCCGTCGGGTCCGCCTGGAGCCGAGTCACCGGGCGCTGTCGCCCCCGGGCCGTGCGCCACGCCGGCCGCCGCCTTCGGCAAGGAATCGTCGCGCGGCAGCTTGGCGGGATCGGGCATGGCGGGTCGCCGCTCGGCCGGCGGAGGGGAACGGTAGGAGTCTGCCGCACGGAAGGCCACGCCGCCCGGCACGCGCCGTCGCGTCCGGGAAGTCGCCGCCGGGCTTTGGCGCATCGACCGATTCGCCTGGGGTCACAGGCTTGGCCCCAGCCGCGAATCCACGCACCGGCTCGGCGCGCGTTCCGTGACACAGACTCCTACGCGAAGGCGGGCGTGCGCATGCTACGCCGCCGGACGTAGACGCCGGGGCCTCAGTTCCGGGGCGGCTTGCCGCTCGCGCGCCGCCCGTCGTTGCGCCATCCTTGCCCGTCTGCATGAGCAAGATCGACCTGACGGCGCTCGCCACCGAGGCCCGCAACCCGCGCACGACCGAACTCGACGCGCTGTCGACGCTCGACCTCGTCACCGCGATGAACGACGAGGACCGCACGGTCGCCGACGCGGTGCAGCGCGAACTGCCGCGCATCGCCGCCGCAGTCGACGCGATCGCCGCGCGCATGCACAAGGGCGGCCGGCTGTTCTACGTCGGCGCCGGCACGTCGGGTCGGCTCGGCGTGCTGGATGCGGTCGAGTGCCCGCCGACGTTCTCGGCGACGACCGAGCAGGTGCAGGGCCTGATCGCCGGCGGGGCGGGCGCGTTCCTGCAGGCGGTCGAAGGCGCTGAGGACAGCACCACGCTCGGCCCCGACGACCTGCGGGCGCGCCACGTCGGCAGCAAGGACGTCGTCGTCGGCATCGCCGCCAGCGGCCGCACGCCATACGTGCTCGGCGCGCTCGCCTACGCCAAGTCGGTCGGCGCGCTCACCGTCGCCGTCTGCTGCAACGCCGGCAGCCCGGTCGCCGCCGCCGCCGAACTGCCGATCGAAGTGGTCACCGGCCCCGAGGTGCTGACCGGCAGCACGCGGCTCAAGGCCGGCACCGCGACCAAGCTGGTGCTCAACATGCTGAGCACCGGCGCGTTCGTCCGGCTCAACAAGGTCTACGGCAACCTGATGGTCGACGTGCAGACGACCAACGCGAAGCTCAAGGCGCGCGCCGTGCGCATCGTCGCCGAAGCGGTGGCGTGCAACGAAACCTTGGCGCAGCAACTGCTCGGCCAATGCGACGGCGAGGTGAAGGCCGCGATCGTCGTCGGTCGCAAGCGCGTCGCCCCGGCGGTCGCGCGCACGTTGCTGCTGACCCACGACGGCAGCGTGCGCGACGCGCTGGCAGCGCCGTGACGGCGGCTGCGACCGCTGCGCCGCAGCCCGGATCCGTTGGCAGTGCGCCATCGGCGCGGTGGCTCGGCCTCGATGCGCTGCGCGGGCTGTCGATCGGGCTGATGATCCTGGTCAACAACCCCGGCGAGTGGGGGGCGAAGCACCAATACGACGTGCTGCGCCACGCCGAGTGGCACGGCTGCACGCCGACCGATCTGGTCTTTCCGACGTTCTTGTTCTGCGCCGGCGTCGCGATCGTGCCAGCACTGCAGAAGAAGCTCGCCAGCGGCGCGCCGCGGGCGCCGCTCGCCCTGGCGATCGGCAAGCGCGCGCTGTGGCTCGTGCTGCTCGGCCTGTTCGTCGCCAGCTTCCCGCTGGTCACGTTCGAGGCGGGCAAGGACCTGTTCGACCGCGTCTACAACGTGCGCTTCCCCGGCGTGCTGCAGCGCATCGGCGTCTGCTACGCGTTCGCGGCGCTGCTGTTCCTGTTCACCTCGGCGCGCACGCAGACGCGCGTGCTGCTCGGCTGCCTGTTCGGCCACTGGGCGCTGCTGACGCTGGCACCGGTGCCCGGCGTCGGGCCGCAGGACCTCGCCGGGCCGATGACGACGCTGCAGGGCTGGCTCGATCGCGCGGCGTTCGGCGACCACATCTGGGTGAAGGGCAAGTACGACCCCGAGGGCCTGCTGAGCACGCTGTCGGCGGTGGCGACCGCGCTGTTCGGCGTGCTGTGCGGCCGCGTGCTCGCCGCCGGCGGCGCGCCGCGCGACAAAGCCGGCGACCTGCTGCGCCTAGGCGCGTGGTGGCTGCTCGCCGGCGCCGTCTGGTCGTGGTTCCTGCCGATCAACAAGCCGCTGTGGACGCCGAGCTACGCGGTGTGGACCGCCGGCATCGCCGCCAGCGGGCTCGGGCTGTGCGTGTGGCTGTTCGAGCACCGCGGCTTCGCCCGCTTCGCGCACCCGCTGCGCGTCTACGGCCAGAACGCGCTGCTGGTGTTCGTCGGCAGCGCCGTCGTCGCGCGCACCGTAGGCCGGCTCGTCACGGTGACGACCGACGCCGGCACGGTGTCGCTGCAGAAGTGGTTCTTCACCAACTGCCTGCTCGGCCCGATCGGCGACCCCAAGCTGGCGTCGCTGGCGTTCGGGCTCGTGTGGATCAGCGGCTGGTACGTCGTTCTCGCCGCGCTGTACCGGCGCGGCATCGTTTGGAGGGTTTGACCATGATGGAACGCAACTCCGTGGCGTCGTTCGTCCTCGTGTCCCTTGCGGCGGCGCTGCCGGCGCAGGCGACCTTCCACGCCGACGCCGGCAAGGCGCTGCTGCCCGCCGACGTCGCCGTCGAGCGCGTGGCCGGCGGCTTCCGCTTCGTCGAAGGCCCGGTCTGGCGCGCCGACAAGCAGGAGCTCGTCTTCTCCGACATCCCGAACAACCAGTGGTTGGTGTTCGCGATCGACAGCGCCGGCTGCAAGCCGTGGCAGGCGAGCGAAGGCGCCAACGGCAACACGCTCGACCTGCAGGGCCTCGTCGTCAGCTGCCAGCACGGCGCGCGCAACGTCGTGCGGCACAAAGCCGACGGCAGCGTCGAGGTGCTGGTCGACGCCTTCGACGGCAAGCCGCTGAACTCGCCCAACGACGTCGCCGTGCGCAGCGACGGCAGCATCTGGTTCACCGACCCGACCTACGGCCTCGGACAGCGCGAGCGCCAGCAGCCGGGCAACTTCGTCTACCGCTTCGACCCGGCGCAGAAGCGCGCGACCGTGGTGCAGCGCGACTTCGAGATGCCCAACGGCATCTGCTTCGCGCCCGATCAATTGACGCTCTACGTCGCCGACAGCGGCAAGCCCGACCGCATCGGCGCCTTTCCGGTGCGCGGCGACGGCACGCTGGGTACGGCGACGATGTGGTTCGCCGGCGGCGCCGACGGCATCCGCTGCGATGCACAGGGCAACCTGTGGACCGCGGCGCGCGACGGCGTCCGCTGCTACAGCGCCGACGGCGAGCACCTGCTGACGCTCGCGCTGCCCGAGAAGCCGGCGAACCTCGCGTTCGGCGGGCCCAAGCTCGACCAGCTGTTCGTCACCGCGCGCACGACGCTGTACCGCGTGCAGGTGGCGGTCGCCGGCGCGCCGGTGCCGGCGGGCGCTGCGGCCGGGGCGGCGCGCAAGCCGGCGGACGGCGGCGGCGCGGGGGGCGGCGGGAGTGGTGGCGCCAAAGCCGGCGGCAAGGCCAAGTGAACCGGAGGGGCTGATCGTTTGGTTGTGGTTGCGGCACCGCGCCGAGGCAACTGCGGCGCGCACTGGGGCCGCAGCACGCGCTGGCCGCGCACGTCCGCTGGACGGCGCCGTCGATCGCGCCCATCTGCGGAAATCCCGGCCGAAGTTGCGGTCGGGCTTGCCTTGTAGGTATCGCCGCGGCGCCCGTCGGCCTGGACCTGCGGCCGCAGCGGCCAACAACAACCAAGCGATCAGGCCGGCGGCAGTTCCCGGCGGCCTTCCGGGTGCTTCTTGAGCGCGCGCCACAGTTCCGGCTGCGTGCGCTTGGGCACGCGCAGCGTCGTCAACCCCGCCGCCGTGCAGGCCTGCGCGCTGGCGTCGTGCTTGCCGACGTCGACGCGGCCGAGCAGGCGGTGCGGCGGCGGCGGCGAGGGCGGCGCCGGGGCCGCCGCTGCGTCGCGGCGCACCAGCGCGACGAACGCGTACGGCAGCGCCCGCAGGTCGATGCCGAGCGCGCGGCCGTAGTGCGCCCAGTCACCGTCGGTGAACACCGCGGCCGGCGGCGGCGCGAAGAAGTGGCACCAGTCGCCGGGGCTGGCGAGGGCCGGGCACGGGCCTTGGTGCGGGCACGGCGCCTGGACGGCAAATGCGTCCGTGAGCCGGTCGCGCAGCGCCGACAGACGGCGCGCGATCTGCTTGCTGCCGGGCTCGACCCAGAGCACGCGGCGGCTGCGGCGCGCGAGCGCTTCGAGGCGCTGCTCGCCGGCGGCGTCGAGTTCGCCGAGCACGTGGCTGACCAGCAGCACGTCGGGCGGCTCGCTGCCGGGGTCGCTCGCGGCCAGCGTCGGCACCGCCGGGCAGGCCGCGCGCAGCGCGTCGGCGGCCCACTGCGCGGCCGTGCGCGAGCGGTCGACGAGGCGCACGCGGCCAGCGCCGAAGCGCTGCGCGTAGGCGCGCGCGGCGACGCCGCTGCCGCAGCCGAAGTCGACGATGCGTTCGCCGTCGCTGCGCGCCCAGCCGCGGTCCTGGCACTCGGCGAGCGCGGCGTCCCACTTCCAGCCGATGCGCGCGCCGAGCACGGCGTCGTACGCGGCGACATCGGCGGCGGCTCGCCAGTAGTCGGCGAGCGCGCCGCCGCGGTCCTCGGCGAGGAACAGCTCGCGCAGGCGGGCGATGCGGGCGAGCAGGTCGTGGGACGGCGGCACGGCGGCAGTGTCGGTCCCGTACGTCCGCGACGCCACCGTCGAGATGTCGGCAACCGAGGTGGTTCGTCGCAGCGCGACCGACGGGTGCGCGACTGCGGCGCGCTCGGTCAAAAGGCGAACGACAGCGCCGCGGTCACGCCGTTCGCGAGCGCGGCAACCAGGAAGCCGCGCGACAAGCCGATGCGCGTGACGAGGGCGTAGCCGAGGGTCTCTACGGCGAGCACGGCGAGTTCGACCTCGGTCCAGCGGCCCGGCCACTGCTGCACCGACCACCACGCGTTCGGATGGGTGACGAGGTTGAGCGCCAGCGAGTCGACGACGGCGTCGCGCCGCCGGCCGCGCGGGGCCGCGAGCGCGGCGAGCGGCGCCTCGATCACGACGGTCAGCGCGAAGGCTGTGGCCCAGCCGATCACGCGGCCTCCGGGAGCGGGGTCGTGGCGCGCGGCGTGGTTGCGCCGCCGACGGCGAGCAGCAGGACCGGCACCTCGATCCACGCGTGGACCGACGCGAAGACACCGTAGGCGGCGCGCGCGCCGACGAAGTCGAGCGCGAACGCGGCGGTGAGCGCGAGCGTCGCGGCGACGACCGCGCGCGCGAACGCGCGCGGCGGCGGCCACCGCAGCTTCGGCGCGATGGCGACGTCGCCGGCGCCAAGGCGCGGCAGCCAGCCGATCACGACGAGGTAGTGCATGCACTGCAGGAAGGCGGCCGCAGTGAACAGGTCGCGCGCCCACGGCGCGTCGAGCCACGGCCCGGGCACGAACGCCGGCAGCGCGTCGGCGAGCGTGCCGAGCGCCAGCGGGCCGTCGACGCGGATCGCCGCGCCGAACGCGTCGGCGACGGCGCGGCGGCCGCCGAGGACGAGCAGCAGCGGCAGCGCGACCAAGCCGACGGCGGCGAGCAGCAGGCCGCGGCGGCGCGCCGGGCCGTGCAGGCGTTCGGCGAGCAGGCCGAGCGGCGTCAGGTTGTGCACGAACGCGAAGGCCACGAGCGCGGCGGCGGGCGCCAAGGACGCGCCGGTGAGCGCGAGCCCGAGCGCCAGCAGCCCGAGGCCGGCGGCCAGCGGCCCGTTGCGGCGCAGTTTCGGCGCGACCGCGACGGCGAGCGCGCCGCCGCACAGCAGTTCGATCGCCATGCGCGCGGTCGCATCGCCGACGCCGGCGAGCGCGATGGCGCGCAACGCCGCGATCGCGAGCAGCAGCGCGGCAAGCTGGCGCCACGCGCGGCCGTCGATCCGGCCGCCGAAGCGTTCGTCGAGGTAGCGCAGTTCGCAGGCGACGTGGGACAGGCCGAACAGCGCGAGCGACAGCGCGTAGGTCCACACCGGCGCGAGAGCGGCGGCGACGAAGGCCAGCGCGGTCAGCGCGGCAGCGGCGAGCGTGCGGCCGCCGGTCACGCGACGTCGTCCTCGCCGCGTGGGACGCGGCGCCGACGGACCGCGATCCCAACGGCGACGACGACGCCGACCGCCGCCAGGATCGGCAGCCACGGTTCCGTGGGTTGCTGGATGACAATGTCGGTCGCGGTCCGCGGCAACAGCCCGAAGATGCAGTGGGCAATCATGGTGGGATCGAGTTCCTCGACCGGGCGCGTGCGGATCAAGGCCTCGGCGAGTGTCGCGGCAACGCGTCCGCATCGCCGCCGGTTCCCGGCATTTTCCGGCGATCCGCGTCATCGCGACGTCCGTGCGCGTGCATCGCAGTCGCGTTCCGCGTAGCTTCCGCGGCCTCCAAAGACCAACCCATGCCCTACCTCTTCACTTCCGAAAGCGTCAGCGAAGGCCACCCGGACAAGGTGGCGGACCAGATCAGCGATGCCCTCATCGACCACTTCCTCGCCTTCGACCCGACCAGCAAGGTCGCGTGCGAGACGCTGGTCACGACCGGCCAGGTTGTCCTCGCCGGCGAGGTGAAGAGCAAGGCCTACCTCGACGTGCAGCAGATCGCCCGCTCGGTCATCGAGCGCATCGGCTACACCAAGAGCGAGTACATGTTCGAGGCGAACAGCTGCGGCGTGTTCTCCGCGATCCACGAGCAGAGCCCCGACATCAACCAGGGCGTCGAGCGCAAGAAGCCCGAGGAGCAGGGCGCGGGCGATCAGGGCATGATGTTCGGCTACGCCTGCCGCGACACCGACAACTACATGCCGATGCCGCTGGAGATCAGCCACCGGCTGCTGCGCGAGCTGGCGGTGATCCGCCGCGAGAAGAACAGCCCGATGCCGTACCTGCGGCCGGACGCCAAGAGCCAGGTCACCATCGAGTACGCCGACGACGGCAAGCCGCTGCGCATCGACGCGATCGTCGTCAGCACGCAGCACGACGACTTCGACGGCGAGGCCAAGATGCTCGCCAAGATCAAGAAGGACGTCATCGAGATCCTGGTCCCGCGCGTCGTCAAGAAGCTGCCCAAGCGCGTGCAGGCGCTGTTCGGCAAGGACATCAAGTACCACGTCAACCCGACGGGCAAGTTCGTCATCGGCGGCCCGCACGGCGACACCGGCCTGACCGGCCGCAAGATCATCGTCGACACCTACGGCGGCAAGGGCGCGCACGGCGGCGGCGCCTTCTCGGGCAAGGACCCGAGCAAGGTCGACCGCAGCGCCGCGTACGCCGCGCGCCACGTCGCCAAGCACCTGGTCGCCGCCGGCGTCGTCGACGAGGTCCTGGTGCAGGTCGCCTACGCAATCGGCGTCGCCAAGCCGGTCGGCTTCTACGTCAACACCTACGGCACCGCGAAGGTCGAGATGACCGACGGCGAGATCGGCAAGGTGCTGATGGGCATGCCGGAGTTCGACATGCGCCCGTACTTCATCGAGCAGCGCTTCGCGATGCGCACGCCGATCTACAGCGAGACGGCCAGCTACGGCCACATGGGCCGCGACTGCAAGACGGTCACCAAGACGTTCAAGAACGCCGGTCAGGAGAAGACCGTGACGGTCAAGCTCTTCCCGTGGGAGGAACTGAACGCGATCGACGCGGTGAAGAAGGCCTTCGGCGTCTGATCGGATCCTCGCAGCCTGCGCGCCGTCGCCTCGGCGTGTGACCACCGGCCGGCCCCATGGGGTCGGCCGGTGGCGTTTCCGGCCCGCACGTCGGCCGTGGCCGCCGCCGTATGACACACGCGGCGGTTGACGGTTCGCGGACGCGCGCTAGCTTGCTCGTCAGCATCTGGACAGCCCACCGCGCGAGCGGGGGGCGGCCAACCTGCCGAGGAGCGGCAAGGTGGTCTGGTCCGGCCCGCGTGGGCCGGACCGATGCGCGCGGGCCGAGTGGCCCGGCGAACCAAGGCTCCTGCGGCCGCCGGCCGCTCCGGGTGCGTTCCCCGCAAAGAGGACGCATGCACCCGACTCCGACCCACAACGTCCCCCCGACCCTGTCGATCCGCATCGACGAGCAGAACCCGAACCACCACCTGTGGCTCAACCACGGCTGGTGGTGGGTCCACTACGTCGTGCACCGCGGCAACCGCAAGGAGCGCATCCGCCGCTCGCTGCAGACGCGCGATCTCGACGCCGCGCGGCACAAGCGCGACGAACTGTTCGCGCGCGTGCGCGCCGCGGCCGCCGCGCCGAGTGCGCGGCCCGCTCCTGCCGACTGTGCGGGGCCTTCCCGCACGCCGCACGCCGCGTGACCGCGAACCGCTGCACGCGGTGTACCTTGCCGCGATGCCCATCGTTCCGCCGCGTGTGCTCGCCGCCATCGGGCTGCTCCTGGCGCCCGGGCTCGTCGCCCAGTCGGTCCGCATCGACGTTGGCCGCGCCGAGCGCGCGGCGACGCTCGGCCTCGACGAACAGTTGCGCGCACTGCGCGTCGCCAACGGAACGCTGACCGTCGTCGTGCCGGCCACCGCGCCGGCCACCGGTCCGACCGACGTCCTCGTCGAGGTCGTGTGGACGCCGCCGGCCAAGGACCAGAAGAAGGGCTTTGCGCCCGCCAAGGTCGCCAGCAGCGATGCGGCGCGCGCGCAGCGCTGGCTCGCCGCCGCGCTCGCCGGCGAAGGCGAGTTCGGCGCCGTCGGCGCAGTCGCCGCGCTGCCGGTCGAGCCGGCGGGCGGCGGAAGTGCAGCCCCGCTGCGGCTGCGGCTGGAGTTCGTGACGCCGACGACCGGGCATTCGAAGGCGCGTCAGTTCCGTCACGCGCGCAAGGTCGTGGCCGCAGCGCTCGCCGACCTCGGCATGCTGGCGAACTCGCCCGCCGCACCGGGCGCGACGAGCGCCACCTCACCGTGGCCGCCCGGCTTCCCCGCCGGACCGGCGATCGCGCTGTACGACGCCGAAGGTGCAGGCGGCAGCGGCTGCGAGAACCTGGAGCGCGTCGTCGACGCGACGACGCTCGGCCATCGCCTGCTGCCGGTGTGCCCCGAGGACATCCGCGACGGCGGCCTGCGCGGACTTGCGGGCGTCGTGTTCCCCGGCGGTTCGGGCGGCGGCATCGCCAAGGCGCTGCAGCCAGCCGGCGTCGCCGCGGTGCGCGCGTTCGTCGACGGCGGCGGCGGCTACGTCGGCATCTGCGCCGGCGCCTACCTCGCGGGCGCGGGCATGAAGACCTACGCCGCGCTGGTGCCGTGGCAGCACACGCAGCCGTGGGCCAAGGGCGCGGCGATGCTCGACGTCGAGCTGACCGACGAGGGCAAGCGGTTGCTCGGCGGCGAGTTCGCGACCTTCACGACGCGCTACCACAATGGCCCGGTGTTCCCGGACGTGCTCGGCCAATCGCAGAAGGCGGGGACGCGCACGCAGCCGCTGCCGCTCGCCGCGTTCGCCAGCGCGTCGAAGGACAAGAAGGGCGTCGTGCACCACGCCATGGTCGGCGCGCCGGCGATCGTCGCCGACGTCGCGGGCAAGGGCCGCGTGCTGCTGATCAGCCCGCACCCCGAGTCGCACGAGCGGCTCGACGTGCTGGTCGCCCGCGCCATCGGCTGGACGCTCGGCCTCGAGCCGCAGCAGGTCGCCACGAAGCCGGCGGCCGCGGGGCGCTGACGCCGCGCGCTTGCCGGCGGCCATCGCGGTCGGCAAAGTCGTCGCCCCCGATGAACTCGCCGTCCGTCCGCATCCTGAACCATGCCGCCGAGGCCGTTCCGCTGCTGCTCGCCGAGGTCGAGGCGCTCGCGGCGCGCCCGGGTACGCCGCTGGTCGGCTTCGCCACCGGCGGCACGTTCACGGCGTTCTTCCGCGCGCTGGCGGACGAGCTCGCGACGAAGCGCCTCGACGCGAGCCGGCTCGTCGCGACGCACCTCGACGAGTACCTCGGTTTCGGCCCCGAGCGCTTTGGCGGCATGGTGCACGAGCTGTGCGAAGGCTGCCCGCCGCTGCGCGACTGGCTGGCGCGCGGCGCGTTCCTCCCGGTGCCCAACGACGGCCAGCCGGCGTCGATCCGCGCGCACGAGGCGGCGCTCGCCCGCCACGGCGGCGTGCAGCTGCAGTTCCTCGGCATCGGTCGCAACGGGCATCTCGCGTTCAACGAACCGGGCACGCCGTTCGACAGCGGCTTCCACGTCACGCAGCTGGCCGAGACGACGCGCCACGACGCGCGCGCGCGCTTCGCGCCGGACGAGCCGCCGACGCAGGCGGTGACGTCGGGCCTCGCGACGATCCTCGGCGCGAGGCGCCTCGTGCTGTGCGCGTTCGGCGCCGCGAAGGCGCCGGCGGTCAAGGCGATGCTGCAAGGGCCGATCGATCCGGCCTGTCCCGCGAGCCTGCTGCGCCGCCACGGCGACGCGCACGTGCTGCTCGACCCGGCGGCCGCCGCCGAACTGACGCGGCGCTGACCGCGCACTGCGCCCGCTGCGGCCGGTCGCTACGCTGGCAGCGTGTCCCTCGCCACGCGCCGCACCGCCCCGTTCGCCGCCGCCTTCCTTGCCGCCGTCGCCGCCGCCCAGGATCCGGCGGCCGACCTGCTGGCGAAGCTGTCGCTCGAAGAGAAGGCCGGGCAGCTGTTCATGTCGTGGAGCCTGTCGCGCGTCGAAGCGAAGCCGGACGGCAGCAACCACGACGCCATGCTGGCGTGGGTCCGCGACGCCGGCCTCGGCGGCGTGATCCTGAGCCTCGGCACGGTCGACGACGCGGCGACGCTGGTGCCGAAGTTGCAGGCCGCCGCCAAGGTGCCGCTGCTGCTCGCCGGCGACTTCGAGGGCGGTGTGTGGTTCCGCCTGCAGGGAGGCACCGAACTCGGCAACCAGATGCTGGTCGGCGCCACCGGTTCGCCGGCGCTCGCCGAGGCGATGGGGCGCATCACCGGCGAGGAGGCGAAGGCGCTCGGCTTCCACTGGGCGTTCGCGCCGGTGCTCGACGTCAACAGCAACGCCGCCAACCCGATCATCAACGTGCGCAGCCTCGGCGAGGACCCGCAGCGCGTCGCCGCGCTCGGTCTCGCGCTCGCGCGCGGCATCCGGCAGGCGGGCGTGATCCCGTGCGGCAAGCACTTCCCCGGCCACGGCGACGTCGAGACCGACTCGCACCTCGCGCTCGCGACCGTGCCCGGCGACGGCGCGCGGCTGCGCGCGGTCGAGCTCGTGCCGTTCGCGGCGGCGGCGAAGGACGGCCTCGAGGCGGTGATGACCGGCCACCTCGGCGTGCCCGGGCTCGGCGAGGACCCGTCGGTGCCGGCGACGCTGAGCCGCCGCATCCTGACCGACGTGCTGCGCGGCGAACTCGGCTTCCAGGGCCTTGTGGTGACCGACGCGCTGGAGATGGGCGGCGTCAAGGATGCGTTCGAGCCCGGCGAAGTCGCGGTGCGCGCGCTGCTCGCCGGCGCCGACGTGCTGCTGATGCCGCCCGAGCCGCTGGCGGCGCGCGCGGCGGTCATGGCGGCGGTGCAGCAGGGCCGCGTGCCGATGGCGCGCCTCGACGACGCCGTGCTGCGCATCCTGCGGGCCAAGCAGAAGGTCGGCCTGCTCGACGGCCGCGGGCAGGTCGCCGCCGACTGGCGGCAGCGGCTGCGGACGTCGGCCAACGAGGCGGTCGCCGACGCCATCGCCGCGCGCGGCCTGACGCTGGTGCGCGACCGCAACGGCGCGCTGCCGCTGCGCGCGGCGGCCGGTGACGACGCGGCGCTGCTGGTGACGCTGGTCGACAAGGACGAAGGCCAGGGCGAAGCGTTCGCGCAGGCGCTCGGCGACGTCGTGGCCGCCGACCGGCGCGTGCGCCTGCACGGCGGCAGCACGCCCGACGCGGTCGCGGCGGCGGCGGCGGCGGTCGCGGCGAGCCGGCGCGTCGTGCTGGCGCTGCACGTCAAGGTGCGCGAGTACCAGGGCGGCGTGGCGCTGCCGCCGGTCCTGCAGCCCGTGCTCGCCGCGCTGCGCGCCGAACAGCAGGTCGTCGCCGCGTCGTTCGGCAATCCGTACCTCGTGCAGGCGCTGCCGCACGCCGACGCCTACCTGGCCGCCTACGTCAGCACCACGCGCGTCGAACGCGCGGCGGCTGCCGCACTGCGCGGCGAGGCCGCGGTCTCCGGCCGCCTGCCGGTGACGATCCCCGGCGTCGCCGCGGGCGGCACGGGCCTCTCGCGGCTGCCCGGCGCGGCGCTGCCGCGCACCGCGCCGGCGCTGGCCGACCTCGACCCGGCGCTGCCCGACCGGCTGTTCTCGCTGCTGTACCGCGCCGTCAACGACAAGGCCTTCCCCGGCGCGGTGTGCGTGGTCGCGCGCCGCGGCGCGGTCGTCGCGGAAGTGGCGGTGGGCGCCCTCGACTTCGCGACCGACGCCGCCGCCGTCACGCCGGACACGCGCTACGACCTCGCGTCGCTGACCAAGGTCTGCGCCACGACGCCGGCGGTGCTGCGGCTCGTCGCCGCCGGCAAGCTCGGGCTCGGCGACCCGGTGCAGAAGTGGCTGCCGGCGTTCACCGGCACCGGCAAGGACAAGGTGACCGTGCGCCACCTGCTCGCGCACCAGGCGGGGCTGCCGGCCTACGAGCGCTATTACAAGGCGATGCAGGGCAAGGCCGCGATCGTCGCCGCCGCGTGCGCCGAGCCGCTGATGAGCGAGCCCGGCGGCAGCGTGGTCTACAGCGACCTCGGCTTCGTGCTGCTGATGGCGGTCGTCGAGGCCTGCAGCGGCGAAGACTTCGCGGCCTTCGTGGCGCGCGAGGTCTGGGCGCCGCTCGGCATGGCGAGTGCATCGTTCCACGCGACGACCGGCCCGGCGGGCGCTGCGGCGCCGACCGAAGACGACCCGGCGCGCGGCGGCGTGCTGCGCGGCTTCGTCCACGACGAGAACGCCTTCGCGATAGGCGGCGTGTCGGGTCACGCCGGCATGTTCGCCGGCGCGTTCGACGTCGCCCGCCTGGGCGTGGCGCTGCTCGCCGGCGGCCGCGACTGGCTGCCGCGCGACGTCGCGGCGCTGGTGGGCGAGCCGGCGGGCATCGGCGACGACCGCACGCGCGCGATCGGCTTCCAGTTGCTGGCCGACGGCGGCTACGGCGGCACCAAGGTGCCGGCCGGCGCGTTCGGCCACACCGGCTTCACCGGCACGTCGCTGTGGTGCGATCCGCAGCACGACCTCTGCGTCGCGCTGTTGACCAACCGCGTGCATCCGACCCGCGTCAACAACAAGATCCACGCCGTGCGCCGCGCCGTGCACGACGCCGTGCTGCAGTCGCTGCGCTGAGTACCACCATGGCCTTGCCACTGTTCGCGTCCTTCTCCCGCGCCATCGCGCGCAGCCGCGCGGTCGCAGTCGTCGCGGTCTTCGCCGTCTTCGCCGTGGCCGCCTGCGCGCAGGCGCCGGTCGAGTCCGGCGGCGCGCCCAAGTCCGCCGCCAACGCCGCCGCCAAGGCCGCCAGCCTGCCGCGCCTGCACGTCATCGGCGCATCGGTCAGCGGCGGCTTCCGCGACGGGCCGATGACCGGCGCCGAGGTCGTCGGCGAGACCGTGTCGCTGCAGCAGGTGCTCAAGGCGTGGTGCGGCGAGCATGCGCGCGCGACGACGCACGCGACGATGCAGATGATGGCGATGTTCACCAACCCGCTGCAGATCGGGGCGCAGCAGGTGGCGGGCGCGCAGAAGGCCGAAGCCGTCGGCGTGCTCGCCGTCGACTTCGCCTTCTGGTTCGCCTACGGCTACGTCCCCGGCGACGACGAGGCGAAGGCGCGCGGCGACCTGCTCGCGCGCGGGCTCGAACTGCTCGACGGCCTGCGCGGTCCGATCGTGCTCGGCGACCTGCCCGACATGACCGGCGCGTCGCCGCGCATGCTCAAGCCGGCGCAGATCCCCGGCGTCGCGCTGCAGGCGACGCTCAACGCACAGATCGCCGCGTTCGCCAAGGCGCGGCCGAACGTGCGCCTGCTGCCGCTGGCGACGCTGATGCGCCAACTGCAGACCGACGGCGTCGACCTGCCGCTGGCGAGCGGGCCGGTGCGCGCGCAGCCGGGCGCCTTGCTGCAGGGCGACCAGCTGCACGCCAATCGCCTGGGCATGGCCTACCTCGGCTGGGTCCTGCAGCCGACGCTGCGCTCACTGTTCGCCGCGGAATACCCGCTCGCCAAGCAGGAGTGGACCTTCGAGCAGTTCGTCGGCGCGTGCGGCGCCGAGGACGACCTCGCGGCCGTGCAGGCGGCAGCCAAGGGCGCTGGCGCGAAGCCTGCGGCCGCCCCGGCCGACGGCAGCCGCGGCGGCAAGTGACCGGGGACGTCGCGGACGGGCCGGCAGGCGCGACCGCCGCGGCGGCGCCGTGGCGGCGCTGCTGCGCCAACGCGTCGTGGACGATCTGGCTGCCGACGCTGCTGCCCGTGCTCACCGGCGCGCTGGCCGACTGCGGCCACTGCGCGACCAGCTACCTGCTGTCGCTGCCGTTGGTCCCGGGCCTGCTCGCGCCGGTGGCGATGGGGCTCGACGGCGCGTGGTTCTTCGCCGTCGGCGGCGCGGCGACGCTCATGCTGTGGTTCGTGGTCGCGCTCGTGCTGGTGGAGGCGCCGCGGTGGCTGGCCGTGGCCACGCAAGCCGCGGCGGCGCTGCTGGTCGCAGGCACGGCGCTCGGCTACGCGCAGGCGTTGCGCATGTAGCTGCGAGTCGGTCCCTCCCTGCCTTGCGCGATGGCCTGCGCATAAGCTGTGCAAATGACGAACGGCGGCTGTTTGCGGTGCAATGGCTCGTTGGAGCCAGGTTTCCTGATCGATCGCACGCACATGGGATTCACGGCCCAGGCGATGTGGGCGAGCGGTGACCCGCAGCCGACCGCATTGTTGGCATTTTCCGTCGTCGCGAGCCAATCCGACACGCGCAACGTGGTCACGTACCGCTGCGTCGACTGCGGGCGCCTCGAGTCGTTCGCGCCCTGACGTAGCGCGGCAGGTCCGTCACTTCGCCGCGCCGAGGTAGCCCTGCCAGCTCGGCAGCGCGCGCAGGCGGTCGAGTTGCGGGCCGAACAACTGGCGCTGCCAGCGCGGCAGCGGCGGGAAGCGGCCGACGAGGTCGCCGAGCTGGGCCGACTCCTGCTCCTTGCCGAGGTCGAGGCGGTGCAGCGCGCTCAGCACCAGCGCGCGGCCGTCGTCCTTGCGCGCCGCGTCGCGCATCGCCTGCAGCGCCTGCTGGATGTGGCCGCTGGTCGCCTGCAGCGCCGCCGGGCCGGTGTCGCCGAGGCCGTCGATCGCGGCGGTGACGTGGCGTTCGATGCGGAAGCGCAGCGTGCCGAGCTCGTCGCCGCGCGCCTGGCAGACTTGTTCGAGTTCGGCGAAGTGCGCCGCGAGGCGGGCGCGCAGCACCGGATGCGGCGACTCGGCGACGGCCAGGATCGCGGCGTCGTGGCGGCCGCGCTGCGCCTCGGCGGCGCTCGCCAGCACGCGCAGTTCGGGGCTGCCTTCGTCGAGCCGCAGGCCCTGGCGGGTTACGGCGAGCGCGTCCTCGACCTTGCCCTGGCGCGCGAGGGCCTCGCCGAGGTTGAGGTAGAGCTGCGGGTGGTGGGGCCGCAGTTGCAGCGCGCGCGCCGCCGACGAGATCGCGGCGGCGAGGTTGGCGGCGCCGGCGGGCGTGCTGGCGGTCGCCGTCGCGGCCGCGAGGCGATCGCGCGTCAGCAGCTCCTCCCAACGGGCTTCGTACGGCATCCACGTCGCGGCGTGCACGACCGCGGCGACGTCGGGCGTGCGGCCGTCGCGCACGTCGTCGACGTAGCCGGCGATGGCGAAGTGGGCGAGCAGCACCGGCGCTGCGAGCAGGAGCAGCAGCGCGCCGACCGCGCGCATGGCGAGCGCGCGCCAGCGACCGACCGCTGTTGCTGCGCCTGCGACGGCGGGCGCCCCGGCGAGCAGCAGCGCGGTGGCGGCGGCCGGCGCGTTCCACAGCGGCGCGCGCACCAGCATCAGCAGCAGCAGCGCGAACAGCGGCGCCACGCGGGCCTTGTCGGCCTGCGCGCGCTGCAGCGCGAACAGCGCGGCGGCGAACAGCAGCAGCGCCACGGCGCCGCCGTCGACGAGCAGTTCGAGCCAGTCGTCGTGGGCGGTGCGCACCTCGGTGGCGAAGTTGCGGCCGAGGCTCGACTTCTCGATCTCGGCCTGTGTGCGCACGCGCGGGTAGTGCAGGGCGAACTGGCCCGGCCCGAAGCCGAGCACCGGCGCCTCGGCGACGAGGCGCGCGGTCGCCTTGGTGATCTCCCAGCGCACGGCCAGCGTGGCGGCGCCGCGGTCGAGCGGCGAGGCCTGGGCCGCCGTCGCGCCGACCGTCGTTGCCGTGCCCGCGCCGGCGGGCGCGGTCGGCGGCGGCGGCGCGGGCGCCGTGGCGACGACGAGCGCCATGGCGCCAGCGCCGAGCGCCGCAGCGAGCGGCGCGCCCAGGCTCTCGGCGAGCGGCCGCCGGCGGCGCAGGGCGGCGAGCGCCAGCAGCGCCAGTGGCAGCGCGACAAGGCCCGAGCGCGAACCGTTGGCGACGAGGTAGGCGCCGGCGGCGGCGAGCGCCGCGAGGCCGACGCCGCGACCGCGCGCGAACGGGGCCGGCAGCAGCACGGCGACCGCCACGGCGGCGATGGTGGTCCATTCGCTGGCGACGTTGAGGTTGCCGAGCGTCGACACCGGCTCGCGTTCGACGCCGTAGCCGTCGAGGTCAGCGAGGCCGAGCCGCTGCAGCACGCCGAACAGCGCGGTCGCCAGCAGCAGCCACGGCAGCGGCCGCGCCAGCGAGTCACCGGCGACGGCGCCCAGTCGCAGCGCCGCGACCAGCGCCAGCCAGTGCGCCAGCCGGTAGCCGGCGTCCCACGCCTGGAAGCCGCGCGCGTCGCCCTCGGCGCGGAACCAGACGTCGCCGGTCCAGCGCACCGCGGCGCTCGCCGCCAGCGCGGCGACGAAGGCCCACAGCCAGCGCTCGCCGCGCACCGCCGGCAGGCGCGGGCACAACAACAGGACGCCGCCGGCGGCCAGCAGCAACAGGGCGCGGCGAACCTGTTCGGCGTCGACCCAGAGCGGATGGAACGGCAGCGCCAGCAGCGCGACGAACACGGCCGCGAGCCAGCGCGGCGCTGCCGCCATGGGCGCTGCGGCGGCGCCGTTCATGGCGCCGGCTTGTCGTCGAACTTGAGGATCGCGTCGACGAAGCCCTGCACGGTGAACGGCTCCAGGTCGTCGATGCCTTCGCCGACGCCGAGGAACTTCACCGGCACCGGCAGCACGTCGCGGATGCCGAACAGCGCGCCGCCCTTGGCGGTGCCGTCCATCTTGGCGAGCACGAGGCCGCTGACCGGAGCGGCCTTGCGGAACTCGCTCGCCTGCCGGATGGCGTTCTGGCCGGTGGTCGCGTCGAGCACGAGCAGCGTCTCGTGCGGCGCGTCGGGCGCCTGCTTCTTGACCACGCGCACGATCTTCTCCAGCTCGGCCATCAGGTTCTTCTGCGTGTGCAGTCGACCGGCGGTGTCGAGCAGCAGGTAGTCGACCTTGCGCGCCAGCGCGGCGCCGACGGCGTCGAACGCGACGGCCGCCGGGTCGGCGCCGGTCGCCTGCTTGACGATCGGGATGCCGAGCCGATCGGCCCACAGCGTCAGCTGCTCGACCGCGGCGGCGCGGAAGGTGTCGCCGGCGCCGAGCAGCACCGTCTTGCCCTGCCGCTGCAGATGGCGGGCGAGCTTGGCGATCGACGTGGTCTTCCCGGCGCCGTTGACGCCGACGATCATCACGATGGTCGGCCCGCTCGGGGCGACGGCGAGCGGGGCCTCGCTGCCGGCGAGCATCGCGGTGAGCCGCTGCCGCAGGAAGCCCGGCACCTCGGCCATCTCGCGCACGTCGCGGCGCTTGTACGCGGCCTTCAGTTCGTCGACGACGCGCGTGCCGACCGGCCCGAGGTCGCCGTTGTAGAGCACCTCCTCCAGGTCGTCGAGGAACGCGTCGTCGAGCTGGCGGCCTTGGAACAGGCGGGCGAGGCCCGCGGTGAGCGCGTCGCGCGTCTTCTTGAGCGCCTGCAGCAGCTTGCCGAACACCATCGTCGGCGCAGTGTCGGCCGGCGTGCGCCGCTTGGCAACGGCGCGGGCGGGATCCGGCGGGGCGCGGGCAGCAGCCGGCTAACCCGCCGCGCAGGCATGCAACCTCGGCGGCAGCCGGGCGGCCACGCCGCGCTGGATCGTCTATCGTCCCGTCATGAGCCTCTTCGACTTCTTCTTTCCTGAGCAGGCACAGGCGTCGCTGCTCCGCACCTTGGTGAACGAGAACCGCCGCAAGAAGCGCCGCGAGACGCTGGAGGGGCGCACGCTGGAGAAGGCCGAAGATCGCATCGAGGCGCTGGAGAACGACCTGGGCTTCGTCGCCCTGTTGCTCGGCAGCCTGCTGGCGAAGCTCGACGAGAAGGGCGTGCTGACGCGGCAGGACGTCAAGGACGCAATGCCGACGCTCGACGGCGCCGACGGCGTCGCCGACGGCAAGCTCGACATCCGCGTGCTGCGCGGCATGCAGCACTGACGCAAACGTGGCGCGCGCCGCGCTCCTACGGCGCGGTCGGCGGCGTCGTCGACTCGCCCTTGCGTTCCTTCTCGAGGTCGATGCGGATGCGGTCGAGGATGCCGTTGACGAAGCCGCCGGAGTTGGCGGTGGAGAACTTCTTGCCCAGCTCGATCGCCTCGTTGATGGCGACCTTCGGCGGCACCTCGGCGACGCACATCAGCTCGTACGTCGCCATGCGCAGCACGTTGCGGTCGACGGTCGCCATGCGCTTGAGGTCCCAGTTGCGGGTCACGCCCTGCAGGCGCAGGTCGATCGCGGCGACGTGCCGGCGCGTGCCCTCGACCAGCTGCGCGGCGAAGCCGGCGACCTCGGTGTCCTGTTCGGACTCGTCGGCGCACAGCTCGGCGAGTGTCTTGCCGACCTCGCCCGGGTAGCCGTCGCCGCGCACGTCGAACTGGAACAGGACCTGCAGGGCGATCTCGCGAGCGCGCGTGCGGCGACGGATGGGGGCGGTCATTGGCAAGGAGCGGTTTCCGAGGAAACGGGCGGCAGAAGCTAGCGGCGGCGGTCGCCGGATCAACGTGCGGCGGCGAGTTGGCCCTGCAGCGACTGCATGCCGAGCGCGGCCAGCGCCGCGTCGCAGCCCTTGTTGCCGTGCTCGCCGCCGGCGCGGGCGAGCGCCTGCTCCATCTCGGCGCAGGTCAGCACGCCAAAACCCAGCGGCACGCCGGTGTCGAGCGCCACGCGCATCGCGCCCTGGGTCACGCCGTCGCAGACGTAGTGGTAGTGGTCGGTGCCGCCCTTGACGACGGCCCCGAGCATCACCAGCGCCGCGCAACCGCGGACGCGCGCCAGCCATTGGCAGGCCTGCGGCAGCTCGAACGCGCCGGGGACCCACAGCACGGTCACGTCGTCGTCGGCGACGCCGTGCTCGCGCAGCGTCTGCAGCGCGCCCTGCAGCAGGCGCTCGGTGACGACTTCGTTGAAGCGGGCGACGGCGATGCCGACCGTGCGCCGGCCGGGCTGCGGCACGGCGTGCAGGACCTTGACCATGTCATCAGCGTAGGCCGGCTGCCGGCGCCGCGCACGGTTCCGTTCGCGCGCCGTCGGACTCAGATCCGCGCCGGCGTCGGCGCGGGCGTCGCCGTCGGCCGCCGCGGCAGCGCGCCCGCCGCCGGCACGGTCGGAGCAGCACCCGCCGCGGTGGCCGGCTTCACGAAGATCGACGGCTTCACGTACGTGAACGGGTGCGTCGTGCCCATCAGGCTCTCCGACTCGCCGACGAGGATCGGCGCACCCGGTTGCATGACCTGGGCGCAGTTGGCGAGCACGCGCTCGCGGCTCTTGCCGTCGAAGTAGATCAGCACGTTGCGCACGAACACGAAGTCGAACAGGCCCTTGCCGAGCAGCGGCTCCATCAGGTTGTGGCGCGCGAACGTCGCGTGCTTCGCCAGCTCGCGGTCGAACAGCCAGTCCTCCTTGTCGACCTTGGCGAAGTGCTTCTTCACCACGTCGGGCGGCGTCTGCGACAGCGCGTAGGCGCTGAACACGCCCTTCTGCGCCTCGGCCAGCACCGCCTGCGACAGGTCGGTGCCGAACACCTCGACCGGCGTGCCGCCGAAGCCCGGGCCGTAGACCTGCTGCAGCACGATCAGCGCCGTGAACGCCTCGGCGCCGGTCGAACTCGCCGCCGACCAGATGCGCACCGGCTGCTTGCGCGTCTGCGCGTCGGCATGGCGCTGCTGCGCCCACGACTTGAAGAAGTCCCAGTGGCGCTGGCAGCGGAAAAAGTACGTCTCGTTGGTCGTGATCGAGTCGAAGAAGGCCTGCTGCTCGACCGTTTCGCCGCGCTGCTGGATGCGCGTCAGGTAGGCGTCGTAGCCGGCGCAGCCGGTCGCGCGCAGGCGCTTGCGGATGCGGTTGCTGAGCAGCTCGATCTTCTCGTCGGGGTAGTGGATGCCCGTCTTGGCGTAGAGGTAGTCGTGGTACCGCCGGAACTCTTCCTTGGTCAGATCCCGCTCCATGCGCGCTGGATCGACGCAATTCCACCCGAACTCATGGCCGGGAAGGTGCGTAGTCGCAGAAGCTCCGATGCCGTCGGCGGCATGCGCACGGGCGGTCGTCGGATCGTGCTTTGCCGTCGGCGGGCGAAGCGCCACGATGCCGTGCGTCATGTCGTCCACGCTGCCCTTCTGGATCGGCCTCGCGGCGACGGTCGCGCTGCTGGTCGCCACGCTCGTCACCGGGCTGCGGCGCCAGCGCCGCCTGCACCTCGTGACCGGGCCGCTGACCGTCGGCGCGCTGGTCTGGACGATCGTGCTGACCGAGCGCCTGCTGGCCAACTACACGTTCCCGGAGTCCGCCAAGGCGATCCACCTGCCGTGCGCCAAGGCCGGTGGCCTGCTGGTGCTGCCGGTCGTCGCCACCGGCGTGTGGCTGCTGTTCGCCCCCGCGGCGCGGCGCTGGCATCGCGCGGCGGTGTGGCTGTGGCTGGCGTCGGTGCTGTTGGCGACGGGCACCGGCATCTGGATGTTCCTGCAGGGCACGCCGCGCGGCTGAGGTTGGCCGCGGCTGGCTGCCCCGACTTCGTCGCGGGCCGCCGTCGCGCCGGGCGGGGCGCTACAACGCCGCGCATGCCGATCGCCGCCGCGCCGTTCCTGCCGCCATGGCTCGCCGTCCTCGCCTGTGCGCCGTTGCTGGCGCAGGCGACCGCGACCGGCGCGGGGGAACCTGCTGCCGGCGAACTCCCCGCGGCGGTCGCCGCGGCGTGCGCGCGCGGCGACGACAACGCCGGGCAGTTGGCCGCCGCGTGGCGGCAGGCGCCGGCGGACCAGCGGGCCAGCGTCGCGTTCCTGCTGCAGCACATGCCCGCGGCCGATGCGCGCGCGCTCGACGCGGCGTTCCTGCTGCGCGAGGTCCGGCAGGCGCACGCGGCGCGTGCCGCCGTGCCGTGGGGCGCGGAACTCGACGACGCGCTGTTCGCCAGCTTCGTGCTGCCCTACGCGCAGGCCAACGAGGCGCGCGAGGACTGGCGCAGCGACTTCATGGCGCGCTTCCTGCCGCTCGTCCGCGACTGCCGCACGCCGGGCGAGGCCGCAATGCGGCTGAACGCGACGATCTTCGCGGCGCTGAACGTGCACTACTCGACCGAGCGCAAGCGCGCCGACCAGGCGCCGAGCGCGTCGATCGCGCAGGGCAAGGCGAGTTGCACCGGCCTGTCGATCCTGCTCGCCGACGCCTGCCGCGCCTGCTGCGTGCCGGCGCGGCTGGTGTCGGTGCGCTGGCCGCACCAACCCGGCAACCACACGTGGGTCGAGGTCTGGGACGGCGCTTCGTGGCGGTACTGCGGCGCCGACGAGCCGGACCCGGCCGGCCTCGACCGCGGTTGGTTCGCGGGCGCGGCGGCGCAGGCGGCGGCAGCGAGCGATCCGGCGTTCCACCCGTGGGCGGTGTCGTTCGCGGCGACCGGCCAGCGCTTCGCCGCCGGTTGGATGCGGCGGGCGGAACTGTGGGGGACCGACGAAGCGGCGCGCTACGCCGCCAAGCCGGCGTCGGCGAACGCGGCGGCCGACGTCGGCGCCGCCGCTCCTGACGACGCGGCGCTGCAAGCGCAGTTCGCGCGCTACTTCGCCGCCGACGCCGCCCGGCAGGCGACGTTCGAGTTCGACCGCAACCTCGACGGCCTGCTGGCGACGCCGGCGGGCGACGCGCGGTTGCGTCGTCTCGCGTTCGCGGCGCTGTGCGCGCACGAGCGCGCGGCGCTGCAACCCGACTTCGACGCCAAGCGCGTGCGCGCCGGCGACAAGGAGAGCCCGTACACGTGGAAGGTCGTCGGCGAGCGGCCGCCCGGCGGCTATGGCCTCGTGATCGCGATGCACGGCGGCGGCGGCGCGCCCAAGCGGGTCAACGACTCGCAGTGGCAGCACATGCAGATCTACTACCGCGACCAGCCGGCGGCCGGCGGCTACGTCTACTGCGCGCTGCGGGCGCCGACCGACGAGTGGAACGGCTTCTACACCGACTACTTCTATCCGCTGCTGGAGAAGCTGATCCGCCAGTTCGTCGTCTGTGGCGACGTCGATCCCGATCGCGTCGTCGCGCTCGGCTACAGCCACGGCGGCTACGGCGCGTTCGCGGTCGGGCCGAAGCTGCCGCACCGCTTCGCCGCCGTGCACGGCAGCGCCGCCGCGCCGACCGACGGCCAGACCGTCGCGACCGGCCTGCACACGCTGCCGTTCACGTTCATGGTCGGCGGCCGCGACACCGCATTCGGCCGGCGCGAGCGCTGCGAGGCGTTTGCGCGCCAGCTCGCCGACCTGCGGCAGCAGCACCCCGGGCGCTATCCGGGCCGCTTCGACCTGATCGAGAACAACGGCCACACCGGCCTGCCCGACCGCGACCTGCTGACGCAGCTCGTGCCGCTCGCCCGCGTGGCGACGCCGGAGTGGCTGCAGTGGCAGCAGACCGACGGCGTCGTGCGCGACCACTACTGGCTGCGCGACGAGGCGCCGCAGCCGGGCCGGCGCCTCGCCGCCGCGCTCGACGGCAACCGCCTCGTCGCCAGCGGCCTCGGCGACGCCGTGGTCGAAGCCTGGCTCGACGCGCGGCTGTGCGACGTCGGGAAGCCGCTGGTGGTCGCGGTCGACGGCGCCGAGCGCACGGTCGCGCCGGCGCCGTCGGCGCGCACGCTGTGCCGGACGCTGCGCGAACGCGGCGATCCGGCGCTGGCGGCTACCTGGATCCTGCCGCTGCGGTAGCCGCGGCGCTGGCGATCAGTTCGCCAGCCACCACTCGGTCGCGTTCGACAGCGCGAACTCGCCGGTCGGCAGCACGATGCACGCCGCCTGCCAGTTCAGCGGGCCGAAGCCGTTCAGCGCCGGGTTGTTCGGGATCGCGAACGAGTACGTGTAGTTGCCCGGCGTCAGCACGGCGCCGGCGTTGAGGACATCGGTCGTGGAGACGCCGTTGATCAGCAACGTGCCCAGCGGCGTCGGCGCCGACGTGCGGCCGAAGCCGGCGGCGATGACGCCGAGCGCGAGGCTGTCGTTGTTGGTCAGCGTGATCTGCGCCGTCTGGCCGAGGATCGGCAGGGCCGTCGTCTTGATCGTCGGCGCCGCCGCGTAGGGCGACGGCGTGCCGGCCCCGTACTGCAGGCCGACCGCGCCGGTGACGCCGAGGAACACGCGCGACAGGGCGCCCGTCGGCTCCTGGAAGTACGCGTTGGCGCCGTTGGTGTTGACGAGGTTGAACTGCGTGCCCATACGCGTCAGCGTCGTCGGCTGGCCGAGCACCGAGGACGCATACGGGCCGGCCGGCGTGCCGTACGAGTTGCGGGCGGTCGTGGCGTCGCCGCAGGCGCCGAGCACGCCGACGAACTCGCCGGCGTCGAAGCTCACCGCGCACGGCACCGGCGTGGCGCTCGGCTGCAGCGTCGCGACGAACTCGAGGCCGCCGGTCGCCGTCCCCGAGAACACCGGCGGCGCGCCGGCGAGGCGGTACAGCGCGACGTTCTGCAGGCCGAAGTTGCTCTCGTCCGGCACCTGCATCGACACGACCGAGAAGCGGGTCGGCGTCTGGAACCAGTAGCCGCGCGTCGTCGTCGACGTGAATGTGCTGCCGAACGGCGGCAGCGGGATGATGCCGAGGCCGAGGTTCACGATGCGGGTGTCGCTGCTGTAGGCGTTGGCGACCGTGAGCTTGCAGTTGTAGGCGCCGGGTCCCGGGTAGGTGAACGTCGGGTTCGGCACGGTGCTGTCGACGACGCCGTCGTTCTGGAAATCCCACGACCACGAGGTGGCGTTGAGCGACGTGTCGGTGAACGCCACGGTCAGCGCGTTGGCGCTGGTCGTGAAGTTGGCGCTGGCGAGGTTGACGCCGATGTACTGCGGCCTGGTCAGCGTCTGCGGCGGGTTCTGGCCGTCGATCACGGTCAGCGAGACGTTGTAGTAACCGCCGGCCGCGTACTGGAACGTCGGGTTCGTCGCGGAGCTGTCGGTGACGCCGTCGCCGTCGAGGTCCCACAGACGCACGAGGACGCCGCCGGGGGCCGACGAGAAGCTCTGGTCGGTGAATTGCACCGGCGCGCCGGTCGCAACGCTGCGCGGGCTGGCCGTGAACGCCGGGAACAGGCCGGCCGCCGGCGTGTAGGTGAACTCGGTCACCGCCGCATAGTTCAGGCCGACCGTGCCGGATGTCGCCGTCAGCGCGGTGGTGGAGGTGTTGTAGATGCGGCTGCCGAGCGGCGCGGGCGAGCCGGTCGCGTTGACGTGGTCGGCGGCGCGGCTCGCGCCGGTCCAGCCTGCGCCGTCCTGGTAGATGTCGACGGTCAGGTCGCTGCCCGTCGTCGGGTCGTAGACGAACGGCGTCGACAGCGGGATCGTGATGTGCCAGGGGCCGGGGATGCCCGTGCCGTTGCCGGCGCCGCCGGCGACCGTCACCACGCCGTTGTGCACCGTGGTCAGGTCGGGACCGACGTTGCTGGCGAACGTCGCGCTGACGCCGAGGAAGTCGACCGGGCAGGTCGCCATGTCGATGCGGACGTTCGGCCACGAACCGCCGGCCCAGGTCGTCGTCGCCGCGGCGGCGTCGGCGCGGTAGCGCAGTTGCGAGATGAGGATCGGCGACGCCACGCCCTGCGAGGTGAAGTGCGTGCTGTCGACGACGAACTGGATGCGCGTGCTGGCGGTGCCGCGGCTCCAGGGGAATGCGTTGTTGGCGTTGCCCTCGGCGGCGGCGTAGCCGGCGGGCGTGACGACCGAGAACTGGGCGATGGCCGGCGCGACCAGCGCGCAGCCGACGACGAGGCAAGCAGGAATTCGCATGGCGAGGCCTGGGAACGAGAGCGGAAGGCGCCGACGGTCCGGCGCAGACGAGGGCGCCAACGGTATCCGGTTGCGCCAGCGCGCCAAGGCCGGGGGCCGCGGCCCGGTGGGCAGGCCCGGGGGCCTGGCTCAGGCCGGCGCGCGCAGGAAGTCGACGACCTGCTCGAAGGCCGCCGCGCTCTCCAGCAGCAGGCTGTGGCCGGCCTGCGGCAGGCAGGCGTGCTGCGCGCCCGGAATGCGCGCTGCCGTCGCGGCGACCTCGCCCGGCAAGGTCAGCGTGTCCTCGGCGCCGGCGAGGCACAGCGTCGGCACGGCAACCTTGGCGCACAGCGGTTCGCCGTCGAACGCCTGCAGCGCTTGCGCCTGGGCGTTCATGAACGCGCGCGACGCCGGGCTCGGCTTCGTGCTGCGCACGATGTCGTCGACGACGCCGGGGCGCTGGCGCAGGAACGTCTCGCCGAACAGGAACGGCGCCGTCAGGTCGCCGAGCCACCGGCCGTCGACCTCGGTGCACAGCAGTTCGAAGAAGCGGTAGACGCGCACGCCGCGCGGCGACTGCAACGCCGAGCTGCACAGCATCACCAGCCGTTGGCAGTGCGGCGAGCCCTCGGCGGCGGCGACGAGCGCCACCTTGCCGCCGAGCGAGGTGCCGACCAGCGCGACCGGCGGCGGCAGCTCGGCGGCGACCGCCAGCACGTCGCGCGCGGCGGCGACGAAGTCGAACACGCCGTCGGGCAGCGGCGCCGACGGCGGCAGGCCGACCGGATCGACCGCCGCGCAGGTGAAGCCGGCGCGCGCGAACCGCCGCGGCAGCGTGCCGAACAACCGCGCGCCGGAGCCGAGCCCAGGCACCAGCACGACGCCGGGGCCGTCGCCTTCGCGGGTGAAGTGGATCGTGCGGCCTGCGCGGTCGACGGTCGGCATGGCGCGGGAGCGTAGCCCGGAGGCGCGGCCGGATCCGCTGCGGCGGCGGGTGGCGCGTGGCCCGGCCGATGCCACAGCCGCGTGACCGACCGGCGTGCGGTCCATGCGACACGCGTCACGCGACCGCCACACCATCGTGGGGGCGGCCGCACCGGTCGTTGCGCGGTCGCTGGCGAGAAGTCGGCGTCGCGGGACGCGAGCCGGGCGGCGTGGCCTGCCGTGACGCGAACGCCGCGGGCCGACGGAACGGCGCTTGCACGGCGTCGCGCCATGCCAAGCACGCTTGCCGTCCTGCCCTGCTGTCGGGCCGTCGCCATCTGCCTGCCGCTCGCGCTCGTCGCCTGCGGCGCCTCGCCGCCGCCGCCGGCGGCAGCCTCCTCGCCCGCCGCCGCCGTCGTCGTCGCCGATGGCTGGCGCGCCGACCTCGCGCACGACAGCGACGAGGGCGTCTGGTACGCCAAGGTCGACAAGGTCGTCGCCGCCCATGGCGCCAACGAAGTCGTGGTCACCGACGACGCCGGTCGCCTTACGGTGCTGACCGTCTACAGCGGCCAATGGACGGCGCACTCCGCGGTGGGCGACGGCCAGTGGTTGGCGCCGACGCGCGCCGCCGACGTCGACCCGCGCGTGCCGGGCGCCGAGCTGTACGCCGCCGGGAAGGGTGGCTCGCTGTTCCGCGTGACGCTGCGGCCGCAGCCGTTCGGCAAGTTCACTGTCGAAGCGCGCGAGGTCGCGCACGCGCCGGGCGAGGAGTTCCATGCCGTCGTCGCCGGCGACTTCGCGCCGGGCGGGCAGGCGGAACTGCTGCTGTTCGGCATCACCGGCGCGGTCTACGCGGCGCTGCCCGACGGCGAGTCCGCGTTCGCGCTGCGACGCGTCGCGAGCGTGAACGGCCGCGTTCGCGACGTCGCCATCGCGCCGGCGGCCGCCGGCGAGCCGCCGGTGCTCTACGGCGCCAGCCGGTCGGGCGAACTGCTGGCGCTGCGGCATGCGCCGGACGGGCTGGCGGTCGAAGTCGCGCTGCGCGAGGACTGCGGGCTTGGCCGCGTGGCGCTGGCGCCGGGACGCGGCGACGTCGTGTACGCGACGCGCGACGACGGCGTGCTGGTGCGCGGCGAGCGCGCCGCCGACGGCAGCTGGCGACGCGCTGCCATCTTCGCCGGCGAGCAGGGCCTGCGCGGCGTCGCTGCGGGGCGCTTCTTCGCCGATGGCCGCGAGGCGGTGGCGGTCTACGGCTACGACCGCACGGTGCACCTCGTGTCGCGGCCGCCGGGCGGCGCCTTCGCGGCCGAGGCGCTGCTGCGCGCGCCGCAGAAGGGCCACTGGCTCGCGGTCGGCGAACTCGACGGCCGCAACGGCACCGACGAACTGGTGGCGACCGGCTTCGACGGCGAGGTGTTCGTGCTGGCGCGGGCGGCCGGCTATGGCCTGCCGGGCGCGGCGCTGCCGCCGCGCTGAGCGGCGCCGATTCCCGCCCGTTCGATCACTCGCCGCGCAGCACGTGGCGGCGCTCGACCGCGGGCAGCATCGTCAGCACGACGTCGGCGACGATCTGCAGGCTGCGCGGGGCCATGTTCTCGATCGTGTCGGTCGGCTTGTGCCAGTGCGGGTTGCCGTTGAGGTCGATCAGGTCGAGCGCGGGGATGCCGACGTCGAGGAAGGGCTTGTGGTCGTCGGCGGCGGCCTCGGCGCGCCGGCAGAACGACTCCTGGTGGCCGCACGCGACCGCCGCCGACCACATCAGCTGACGCAGGTCGCGGGTCGAGTACAGCTCGTCCTGGATGTGCAGGTCGGCGCGGCCGACCATGTCGACCAGCAGCATCGCCTGGATGCGCGGCTCCTGGCCCAGCAGCAGCGCGTCGCGGTGCTTCTGCACGAAGCGCTTGCTGCCGAACAGCGCGCGCGCGGCGTCGTTCCAGGCCCAGTCGAGGCTCTCCTCGCCGTCGAAGAACACCAGCTCGATGCTCGCCTCGCGCGGCGTCGCCTGCAGCACGGGCGCCAGCGCCAGCAGCAGCGCCACGCCCGACGCGCCGTCGTTGGCGCCGACGAAGTGGAAGTTGTGCGCGGGGTCGGGGTGGCCCTGCATGCACTTGGTGTCGTGGTGGCAGGCCAGCACGATGCGCTCGGGGCGCTTGCCGGGGATCGTCGCCGCGAGGTTGGTGAAGGTGATGCGCTCCTTGCGGTCGGTCCAGGTGTCGCGGCGCACGGTCAGGCCGAGGCCCTGCAGCGTGGTCTCGATGTGATCGAGTTGCCGGCTCCACCCCGGCGTGCCCGGGTGCCGCTGGCCGAAGCCGACGAGCGTCGCGGCGTGCGCGAACGCCTTGTCGCCGAGGTCGGCGGGGGCGCGCACGACGGCGAGCTTCTCGACCGCGCCCTTGTCGATCTCCCGGCCTTGCGGCGTCGGCAGTTGGGCCGCGCCGCCGCCAGCGCCGCCGCCACCGCCGCCGCGCGGCTGCGACGCGAGCGCCGCGCCGAGGCACGCGGCGAGGCCGAGCAGCGTCAGCGCCAACAGGGCGGTCGAGCGGGACATGGCGGCAGCGCTCACTTGCGCGCCAGCACGAAGGCCTCGAGGTCCGGCAGCGCCTTCAACAGCAGGTTGCCGGTGAAGGCGAGCGCATCGGCGTCGACCGCGCCGAGGTCGTCGTCGGCGGTGTGCCACCACTGCTCGAAGCGCGGGTCCTTCGGCTCGGCGGGCATGCGGCGCGCGAAGTCGATCAGCAGCACGCTCGGCACGCCGTAGTTCTTGAACACCTCGTGGTCGTCCTTGGTGCCCCAGTTGATGCCGCGGGACCGGTAGGCCTGGATGTCGGCCGGCGACGGGAACTCGTACATGCGCTTGTCCTCGCCCATGGCCTTGGCGGCGGCGCCGAAGACGTCGAGCAGCTTGGTGTCTGAGTTGCCGTCGCGGTCGATCTTCCAGTCCTTGCTGCCGACGAGGTCGATCAGCACGAAGGCCTTGACGCGCGACAGCAGCTTCTCCTTGCTGAGCATCGCGCAGAACGCCTTGCTGCCGAGCAGCGCGCGTTCGTCGTTCCAGGTCCAGTCGATCGACTCCTCGGCGTCGATCCAGTACAGCCAGACGTTGCACTTCGGCGGCTGCGGCCGCGCCTTCAGCGCCCGCGCGACCTCGATGAGCACCGCCGGCCCGCCGCCGCCGTCGATGGCCCCGACGAACGGGAAGTTGCACTTGGCGTCGGTGTGGCCCTCGGCCAGCTTGGTGTCGTAGTGGGCCCCGATCAGCAGGATCGGGCCGTTCTGCGGGTCCTCGCCGTCGATCTGCGCGTACAGGTTGCGGATCGTCTTCTTCTCCTTGTCGTGCACGACCTCGTGGCGCTTCATGGCGACGCCGAGCTTCTGCAGTTCGCCGCCGATGTAGTCGGCGGTCTTGCCGAGCGCATCGCTGCCGAACGGCCGCGGGCCGAAGCCGACGAAGGCCTGCACGTGGCCGTAGGCCTTGCCGCCGTCGACCGGCCCGGAGGAGCCGCCGCAGGCGGCGGTCAGCAGGGCGGCGGCGGCGGCGAGGGCGAGGCGGAGCGGGGCGTATCGCGATGGCATGGCGGGAGGCTAGCAGGCGCGCGCGGCGCCAAGAAGCCGACGACGGCGGGTCGACGAACGGAATTCCCCGTTGCGGCCGACAACTCGCAGTCACAAGGCTGCTAGTGGCGATGGCGGACCTGCGCGGGCCGGGCGTCCGCGGGCGGATCGCGCTACAGAAAGCGCGGCTTCCGACCGAAAGCCTGGGGTGCGGCAGGAGCGGCGGCGCCAAGCGAGGTGGCCATGAGCGAACTCGACCTGAAGCAGTTGATCCGGGAGTCCGTCGACCAGCGGCAATACGAAGCCGAGCACTGGGAGGGCACGTTCGACCAGTACCTGGGCCTCGTGCAGCAGGATCCGCTGATCCTGCGCACGGCGCACCAGCGGCTGTACGACATGGTCCTCAGCCACGGCGTCGAGGAGGTCGACGTCGACAAGGAGAAGCTGCCGCGCTACCGCTTCTTCTCCGATCCGATCGAGGACGGCCGCGACGGCGTCTTCGGCCTGGAGCGCTCGCTGCACGACCTGATGTCGATGTTCAAGGCGGCGGCGCACGGCTTCGGGCCGGAGCGGCGCGTGATCCTGCTGCACGGCCCCGTCGGCTCGGCGAAGTCGACGATCGTGCGCCTGCTGAAGAAGGGACTGGAGGCCTACTCGCGGCTGCCGCAGGGCGCGATGTACACGTTCTCGTGGCGCGTCGACGGCGAGGTGATCGCGTCGCCGATGAACGAGGAGCCGCTGCTGCTGCTGCCGCGCGAGGCGCGCGCCAAGCTGATCGCCAGCCTGCAGAAGAAGGCGCGCACGACCTACAGGCTGCGGCAGGACTTCGACCTGTCGCCGGTCTCGCGCTTCTACCTCGACCTGCTGCTCAAGCGCCACGGCGGCGACTACCAGAAGGTGCTCGACCACGTCGTCGTCCGGCGGCTGGTGGTGTCCGAGAAGGACCGCGTCGGCATCGGCACCTTCATGCCGAAGGACGAGAAGAACCAGGACAGCACCGAGCTGACCGGCGACGTCAACTACCGGCGCATCGCCGAGCTCGGCACCGACAGCGACCCGCGCGCGTTCAACTTCGACGGCGAGTTCTGCGTCGCCAACCGCGGCATCATCGAGTTCATCGAGGTGCTGAAGCTCGACGTGGCGTTCCTGTACGACCTGTTGACGGCCAGCCAGGAGCACAAGATCAAGCCGAAGAAGTTCGCGCAGACGGACATCGACGAGGTGATCCTCGGGCACACCAACGAGCCCGAGTACAACCGTCTGCAGAGCAACGAGCTGATGGAGGCGTTCCGCGACCGCACCATCAAGATCGACATCCCGTACAACCTGCGCCTCGCCAACGAGGTCAAGATCTACGAGAAGGACTTCGGCCGCAAGCACGTGCCCGGCAAGCAGGTCGCCCCGCACACGCTGGAGATCGCGGCGATGTGGGCGATCCTGACGCGGCTGGAGGAGCCGAAGAAGGCCAACCTGTCGCTGCTGCAGAAGCTCAAGCTCTACAACGGCAAGTCGATCCCGGGCTACACGCGCGACAACATCCGCGAGCTGCGCGACGAGGCGCCGCGCGAGGGCCTCGGCGGCATCAGCCCGCGCTACATCCAGGACAAGATCTCCAACGTGCTGGTGCGCGACCTGCCGTGCATCAACCCGTTCATGATCATGAACGAGCTGGAGGAGGGCCTCGACCACCACAGCCTGATCTCCGACCCGGAGACCAAGAAGCGCTACAAGGACCTGCTCGTCGTCGTTCGCGAGGAGTACGAGGAGATCATCAAGAACGAGGTGCAGCGGGCGATCTCGGCCGACGAGGAGGCGATCGCGCGCCTGTGCGGCAACTACATCGACAACGTCAAGGCCTGCACGCAGAACGAGAAGGTCCGCAACCCGTACACCGGCCGCGACGAGGAGCCGGACGAGCGGCTGATGCGCAGCATCGAGGAGAAGATCAACATCCCCGACTCGCGCAAGGAGGACTTCCGCCGCGAGATCATGAACTACATCGGCGCGCTCGCGGTCGAGGGCCGGTCGTTCAACTACAAGACCAACGAGCGTCTGCACCGCGCGCTCGAGCTCAAGCTGTTCGAGGACCAGAAGGACTCGATCAAGCTCACCAGCCTCGTGTCGACGGTCGTCGACAAGGACACGCAGGAGAAGATCGAGGTGGTCAAGGGCCGCCTGATGCGCGACTTCGGCTACGACGAGGTCAGCGCCACGGACGTGCTCAACTACGTCGCCTCCATCTTCGCCCGCGGCGACGCCAAGGGCGAGTGAGGCGGCCGTGCCCGTCCGCCGGATCGACCAGGACCACACGCGGTTCCGTCAGATCGTCGACGGACGGATCAAGCGTGACCTGAAGAAGTTCGTCAGCTCGGGCGAGCTCGTCGGCAAGCAGGGCGACCGCTTCGTCACCATCCCGCTGCCGCAGATCGCGCTGCCGCGCTTCCGCCACGGCACCAACCCGTCGCAGGGCGTCGGCCAGGGCGAGGGCCAGCCCGGCCAGCCCGCGCCCGGCCAGCAGGGCGACCAGCCCGGCGCCGGGCAGGCCGGCGAGGAGGCGGGCGAGCACGAACTGGAGGTCGAGGTGCCGATCGCCGACCTCGCGCGCATCCTCGGCGAGGAGCTGGAACTGCCGGCGATCGAGCCGCGCGGGCAGAAGCAGCTGCGCACCGACGGCCAGCGTTACAGCGGCATCTCGCGCGCCGGCCCCAACTCGCTGCGGCACTTCAAGCGCACCTTCCGCGAGGCGCTCAAGCGCCAGATCGCTTCGGGCCAGTACGACCCCGACCGGCCGCTCGTCGTGCCGATCCGCGAGGACATGCGCTTCCGCGCGCCCAAGCCGACGCGTCAGCCGGAGGCCTCGGCGGTCGTCGTCTACATGATGGACGTGTCGGGCTCGATGGGGGGCGAGCAGAAGGAGATCGTGCGCATCGAGGCGTTCTGGATCGACGCGTGGCTGCGCCACCAGTACCGCAACCTGGAGGTGCGCTACATCGTGCACGACGCCGAGGCCCACGAGGTCGACCAGCACTCGTTCTTCCACCTCAAGGAGAGCGGCGGCACCAAGATCAGCTCGGCGTACGAGCTGTGCTGGGAGCTGGTGCGCGACCGCTACCCGGCGAGCGAGTGGAACGTCTACCCGTTCCACTTCAGCGACGGCGACAACTGGAGCAGCAGCGACACGACGCACTGCGTCAAGCTGCTGCGCGACTCGCTGCTGCCGCACTGCAACCAGTTCTGCTACGGGCAGGTCAAGAGCGCCTACGGCAGCGGCCAGTTCAAGAAGGACCTCGACGCCGCCTTCCGCGGCGAGCCGAAGGTCGTCACCTCCGACATCACCGACCGCGACGGCATCCTGCCGTCGATCAAGGCCTTCCTGGGCAAGGGGCGGTGATGGCCAACCTCACGCCCGAACTGGCGCGCCTCCGCGACGAGACCTGCGAGCTGGCCCGCAGCTACGGCCTCGACTGCTACGACGTGATCTTCGAGCTGGTCGACCACGACGAGCTCAACATGGTCGCCAGCTACGGCGGCTTCCCGGTGCGCTACCCGCACTGGCGCTTCGGCATGGAGTACGAGCACCTCGGCAAGAGCTACGCCTGGGGCCTGTCGAAGATCTACGAGCTCGTCGTCAACAACGACCCCTGCTACGCCTACCTGATGCGCAGCAACTCCATCACCGAGCAGAAGCTGGTGATGGCGCACGTCTACGGCCACTGCGACTTCTTCAAGAACAACGCGTGGTTCGCACGCACCTCGCGCAAGATGATGGACGAGCTGGCCAACCACGGCGCGCGCATCCGCCGCTACATGGACCGGTTCGGACAGGGCACGGTCGAGGACTTCATCGACGTCGTGCACTCGCTCGACAACCTGATCGATCCGTACGCCGTCCTGGGCCAGCGCCTCGCCGCGCCCGCCGCGCCCGCCGCGCCGCCGGCGGCCGACGCCGGCGAGACGCCCCGGCTGCCGGCCAAGGACTACATGGACCGGTACATCAACCCGCCGGCCTACCTGCAGCGGCAGCAGGAGCGCATCCGGTCGGAGGCGGCGCAGGCGCGCCGCTTCCCGGCGCGGCCCGAGCGCGACGTGCTGAAGTTCCTGCTGGAGCACGCGCCGCTGGAGTCGTGGCAGCAGGACGTGCTGGCGATGCTGCGCGACGAGGCCTGCTACTTCGCGCCGCAGGGCATGACCAAGATCATGAACGAGGGCTGGGCGGTGTTCTGGCACAGCCAGCTGATGACCCGCCACCTGTGCGACGCCAGCGAGATCGTGCACTACTGCGACACGCACAGCGGCACGCTGGCGACGCGGCCGGGCCAGCTCAACCCGTACAAGCTCGGCGTCGAGCTCTACCGCCACGTCGAGGAGCGGTGGAACAAGGGGCGCTTTGGTCCGGAGTGGATGCGCTGCGACGACCCCGAGCAGCGCCGCGCCTGGAACCAGCCGACCGGCAAGGGCCGCGAGAAGGTGTTCGAGGTCCGCCGCGTGCACGACGACATCACGTTCGTCGACGAGTTCGTCACGCCGGAGTTCGCCGAGGAGCAGAAGATGTTCGTCTACGGCCGCGACCAGCAGACCGGCCAGCTGGTGATCGTCGACCGCGACTACACCAAGGTGAAGGAGCAGCTGCTGACGGCGCTGACCAACTTCGGCAACCCGATCATCCGCGTCGTCGACGGCAACCACGGCAACCGCGGCGAGCTGTGCCTCGCGCACGAGTGGGCCAGCGGCGACCTGCAGCTCGACCAGGCGCAGGAGACGTTGAAGGGCCTGCAGCGGCTGTGGGGCCGGCCCGTGCACATCGAGACGATCGCCGAGGGCAAGGGCCGGCTGCTGTCGTTCGACGGCAAGGAGTCGAAGGCGCAGGACGTCACCGCCAGCCACCCGGCGGTCGGACGCGTCGGCTTCGGCAAGAAGGGCTGAGCGCGAGCCGCACCGCCGCGCCGCCGCCGCCGCGCGTCAGCGCCGCGGCGCTGGCGCCAGGATCAGCACGGGCTGCGGTTCCAGCGCCACGTCGACCGGGGCCGCGCCGCCGAGGTCGCCGTCGAGCTGGTAGGGGGCGTCGCCGTCGATGCGAACGGCGGTGGTGGCGCGCACCTGCAGGTCGCCGCCGCCGCGCAGCGTGCGCGTGATGCCGCGCAGCCCGAGCCACAGCCACGCCAGCCGCCGGCGCTGGCGGAAGGCGAGCACGTGCAGGCGGCCGCTGTCCGGCGACACCTCGGGCGGCAGCTTCAGCACGCCGCCGTAGTCGCGCACGCGCGTCACCAGCACCGAGCTCAGGCCGTCCAGCACCTCGCCGTCGGCGAGCGTCGCGCGCAGCGTGAACTGCGGCCAGCGCCACAGCGTGTGCAGGATCGGATCGGCCCATTTGCGCTTGCCGAGCGTGCCGTTGCGCACCTCGCCAAGCCGCCGCACCACCGCGCCGTCGACGCCGACGCCGCAGAACAGCAGGAACCGCCGGTCGGCGGCGCGGCCGACGGCGAGCGGGCGCGTGTGGCCCGCGGCGAGCACGTCGGCGGCGGGTTCGACGCGGCCTGGCAGCCCGAGTTCGCAGGCGAGCACGTTGGCGGTGCCGAGCGGGAAGAACCCGAGCGGCCGGCGCAGGTCCGGCATGCCGTTGAGCACTTCGTTGACGGTGCCGTCGCCGCCGAGCGCCACGAGGCCGTCCCACGGCTCGCCGCCGGCCTGCCGGGCGCGCGCTTCGGCGTCGCCGCGCGCGCCGGTGAACCAGCACTCGGCGTGCACGCCGCGCGCCCGCAGCGCCGCCGCCAGTTCGGGGCCGCGCACGCGGCCCTTGCCGCCGCCGGCGATCGGGTTGCAGACCAGCAGCAGGCGCTTTGGCACGGTCGGGCTTTCGTTCACGGGCGGCCCGCGCAACCATAGCGGTCGCATGGCCGCCCTGCGCATCCTCGTCACCGGCAGCACCGGCTTCCTCGGCGGCCACGCCGCGGCCGCGGTGCGCGCCGCCGGGCACGTGCTGCTGACCACCGCGCGCAGCGGTGGCGACGCCGCCGTCGACCTGACCGCGCCCGGCATCGCGGCCGCGCTGGCGCAGGCGCTGCGGCCCGACGTCGTGCTGCACCTCGCGGCGCTGGCGCGGCTCGACGACTGCGAACGCGACGACGCGCGCGCCCGCGCCGTCAACGGCGCCGCGGTCGGCGCGCTGGCCGAGCGCTTCGGCGCGCGCCTGCTCGCCGTCTCGACCGACCTCGTGTTCGACGGCGGCCGCGCGCCCTACGCCGCCGGCGACGCGCCGTCGCCGTTGTCGGCCTACGGCCGCAGCAAGGTGGCCGGCGAAGACGCCGCGCGCGCGCACGGCGCCCGCATCGCGCGCCTGCCGCTGCTGTTCGGCCCCGATGTGCGCGGCCGCGGCGGCTCGGCGTCGCTGCGCGCGACGCTCGCCGCCGGCCAGCCGGCGCGGTTGTACGTCAACGAGTACCGCACGCCGCTGCACGCCGCCGACGCCGCCCGCGCGCTCGTCGCGCTGGTCGCCGACCCCGCCGGCCCCGGCCTGCTGCACCTCGCCGGGCCCGAGCGTCTCTCGCGCTGGGACTTCGGCCGCCGCTTCGCCGCCTGCCACGGCCTGCGCGCCGACCTGCTGCAGCCGGTCGAGTGCCTCGACCCGCTGCGGCCGCGCGACGTGTCGCTGCTGGGCGACCTGCCGCCGGCGCGCGGCCTCGACGCCATGCTCGCCGACGCCTGAGCGCTGGCGCGTGTGCGCGTTGGCGGGGCGTGCGCCGCGTCGCGTACCGCCCGCGCCGCGGCGCGGGCGCGGCACCCGCGATCAGTTGCCGCCCCGGCCGCGGCGCTGGCCGCCGCGCTGTCCGCGCGAGGCGCGTTCGTACTCCGGCAGCTCGAACGCCTCCGGCGGCAGCGCCTGCAGCGCCGCGTCGAGCTGCTGCTGCAGCGCCGTGTCCTTCTGGTCGAGCGCCTTGCCCTTGAGCATCTCGGCGGTCTGCATCGTGGTGATGCCGAGGCCGTCGACCGCGGCGGCGGCCGCCGGGTTGGCGGCGAAGCTGCGCTGCAGCGCCGCGAAGCACCCGGCGAGGTCGCCGCGCTGCAGCAGCAGGCGCGCGACGCCGCCGTGCGCGACGGCCACGTAGTGGCTGGCGTCGTCGCCGGTGCGCTCGCCGAAGGCGCCGAAGCGCTGCAGCGCGCGCTCGTAGCACGCCATCGCCGCATCGGTCGCCTGCTGCTGGCGGTTCGCTTCGGCGGCGACCAGCGACGCGTACCCGGCGAACCACGGCTCGGTCGGCGCGGCGTCGGCGGCGGCGCAGCGCTCGGCGTACTTCGCCTCCAGCGCGTCGGGGCCGCCGCGCAGCAGGCGGCTGCGGAGCCGTTCGTGCAGCAGCGCCGAGGCCGCGAAACGCCGCAGGCCGCGCGCCAGCACGCCGTCGGTGTCCGGCGCGCCGAAGTACAGCAGGAAGTCGAAGTGGTGGGCGACCTGCGCGTCGGTGCCCAGCGGGTGCACGGCGAGCACCGAGTAGGCGGTGTGGATGTCGTTCATCCACGCCGGCTCCCAGTCGCGCTTGCCGCGCACGGCGGCGACGATCGCCTCCTGGCGGGCTTCGGCGAACAGCGCCAGCAGCTCCATCGCCACGCGCCCGGGCGCGTCCGGCGGCAGCTGCGGCGCGGCGGCGATCGCCAGTTCGTAGGCCTTGGCCGCGTCGCCGTTCTGGCGCGCCAGCAGCGCCCGCAGCGCGTCCGGCCGCCAGCCCTTCGCGCCCAGCTGCTGCGCCGCGTCCAGGTTGCGCGCGCAGTCGGCGAGCGCGAGCTCGCGCTGCGCCGCGGCGAGGCGTTCGCCGCCGCGGGCCGTCGTCGCCGTGGTCTCCAGCGCCAGCAGCAGGCTCGATTCGGCGACGTCGAGCCGCGCGTCGGCGGACTCGGGCCTGGCCCGCAGCGCGACGTCGCGCGCCGCGGCCTCGGCGGCGCGGTCGCGGCCGGTCGCGGCGGCGGCGTAGTCCTGCGCCGCGACCGCGGCGTTCCACTTGCCGCCGTCGAGCGCCGAAGCGCTGCCGGCGAGGCCGGCGTGCGCGGCGGCGAGGCTCTGCGCGCGGCTCGACGCGAAGCGCCGCAGCGACTGCGCCAGCGCCTGCCGTTCGTCGGCGGCCATCGGCGCCTGCAGCGTGTCGGCGATCAGGTCGACGGCGTTGGGGTCGGCGGCGACGAGCATGCCCTGGCGCGCCTTCTGCGCGAGGTCGGGGTCGAGGCCGAACGCCGCCTGCCGCAGCACCTCGATCGGCGCCTTGTCGCCCGCGCCGATCGCCGCCGCCAGCATCGCCGCGCGCTGCTGCGCGTCGGCCTTGGCGAACAGCTGTTCGATCTCCTCGCGGTCCTGGCTGTCGGGGCTTTCGATCTTCTCCTTCAGCGAGCGGTCGCCGCGCACGATCGGCTGCGTCTGCACCTGGCGCTTCTGGATGCCGTCGCGCAGCGTGTCGAACACCGACTTGGTGTCCCACGTGTAGAACACGTCGTAGACCTCGCTGCCGTCGAGCTCGACCATGATGTGGCGCGGCGAGATGCGCTTGCCGTCGAGGAACTTCTCGTACACCAGCGGCTCCAGCGCCATGTGCTCGCCGCAGGTCACCGTGCCAAGGCGCGGGCAGGGGATGCGCCGGCCCTGGTCGTCGTGGTCGCGCGGCGTGTGGCGGTAGACCGACGCGATGACGCAGACGTAGGGCTCCCACAGCTTGGCGATCTCGGGGTCGCGGTAGCGCACGCCGGCGTAGTGCTCGCTGGCGATCTCGCCGTCCATGTTGACGCACACGAGGATCGGGCGCTTGGTCTGCTGCGACAGCCGCACCGCGTCCTCCCAGGTGCGCTGCCAGCGGATCGCGACCGGCTTCTGCCAGTCGGCGGCGGTCGGCGCGTACCACATCTGCTCGGGGACCAGTCCAGGCGGTTGCGGCACGCCTTCCTGGCCGCGCAGCACGGCGGTGACGAGCAAGGTGGCGATGGCGAACGGCAGCAGCGGTGCGGACGGCTTCGAACGGAACGACATGGTGACGAAGGATACCGGCGCGCGTTCGCGAGCGGTTGTCCCGCCTCCGTCCAGGTTGCGGCGCTGCGGGCCATCGGCTGGTCGACGGCAGCGCGCCGGGCGTCGTTGCGTCCGCCGTGACCCGCCGTCGCCGTCGCCGTCGCGGCGCCGCCTCCGCAGCCGGTCGGGTTCGCTGGCTCGGCGTGGCCGCGCTGCCAGCTGCGAGCGCGTTCGCGGCCGCGTGCGGCGGTCAGTCCGCGCCGAGGTAGCCGGCGACGATCGCCTGCGCCGCCTGGAAGTCGGGCGTCCCGCCGCGCGCCCGCAGGTCCTCGCCGGTGCGCACGAACAGCCGCAGCGTCGCGCGCACGACCGGGTCGAAGCGCAGCCGCGCGTACAGCCGCACGCGCTCGACGTCGTCGTCGGTCGCCGCTTCGCCCTCTTCGGCGAAGCCGTGGGCGACGGTCGCGACGTGCACGAAGCGTTCGGCCAGCCACTCGCGGTCGCGCACCTGCCGCGGCATCGCCATGCACAGCACGACGAGGCCGCCGACGACCTTGCGGTCGAGCTGGTCGAGCGCCCGCAGTTCGGCGCGCACTTCGTCGGCGGTGGGTACGCGGTCCATCGGTCGGGGGTTCTACGCGCGGTCGCGGCCGCCGTCGATCCGTTCGTGAGGCGTGTGCTTTGCCGGCGTGGGTGGGGGCGCGGTACCGTGCGTGGATGGCCAAGCTCTCCCCGGCCCTCGCCGCCGAACTCGTCGCCAAGGCCCGCGCCGTCCGCCAGCACGCCTACGTCGCCGCGTCCGGCTTCCGCGTCGGCGCCGCCGTGCTCGGCGGCAGCGGCGCGGTGCACGTCGGCTGCAACGTCGAGAACGCCAGCTACGGGCTGACCCTCTGCGCCGAGCGCGCCGCCGTCTGCGCCGCCATTGCCGCCGGCGAACGCGAACTGCGCGCGGTCGCCGTCGTCACCGGCCTGCGGCACCCGGCGCGGCCGTGCGGTGCCTGCCGGCAGGTGCTCGCCGAGTTCGCGCCGGCGCACGGCGACCTTGCCGTGCTGCTCGCCGGCACCGGCAAGCAGGTCGCGCGCACGACGCTCGCCCGGCTGCTGCCCGACCGCTTCACCTTCGCCGACGTGCACAAGGGCCGCGGCTGATCGCCGGCCCGGTCCGCGCCGCCGCGCCGCGCCGCGCCGCCGCGCCGCGCGTCGGCCGCCGTCGACTTCGCGCCGCTCGTCCGGCACGATCCCGCACCCCCGCATGGCAGCGTCCCATTCCCTGTCCGGTCTGCGCGTTCCGCCGGTCGACGCGGTGGCGCTGGAAGCGCGCGCCGCCGACCTCGGCACGCGCTCGCTCAAGAAGGCGGCCAAGGTCCAGGGCCTCAAGCTGGCCATCGCAATGATGGACCTGACCACGCTGGAGGGCATGGACACGCCTGGCAAGGTCCGCCAACTGTGCGGCAAGGCGGCGCGGCCGCTGCCGACGCGGCCCGACGTGCCGGCCTGCGCCGCCGTTTGCGTCTACCCCGACCTCGTGCCCGTCGCCGTCGAGGCCCTCGCCGGCACCGGCGTGCAGGTCGCGTCGGTCGCCACCGGCTTCCCCGCCGGCCGAATCGACCGCGCCGACAAGTTGCGCGAGGTCGTGCGCGCGGTGCGCGACGGCGCCACCGAGATCGACATGGTGATCGACCGCGGCGCCTTCCTCGCCGGGCGGCACGGCTTCGTCGCCGACGAGATCCGCGCCGTGAAAGACGCCTGCGGCGACGCCCACCTCAAGGTCATCCTGGAGACCGGCGAGCTGAAGACGTACGACAACGTGCGGCTCGCGTGCCGGTTGGCGCTGCACGCCGGCGGCGACTTCCTCAAGACCTCGACCGGCAAGGTCACGCCGGCGAGCACGCTGCCGGTGATCCTGCTGATGCTCGAAGAGGTGCGCGACCACTTCCTCGCCACCGGCCGCATGGTCGGCGTCAAGGCCGCCGGCGGCATCCGCACCGGCAAGGACGCGCTGAAGTACCTCGTCACCGTCGCCGAGACCTGCGGCGATCGCTGGCTGTCGCCGGCGTGGTTCCGCTTCGGCGCCAGTTCGCTGCTCAACGACGTGTTGATGCAGTTGGAGAAGGAGCGCACGGGCCGCTACCAACGCCCGACCGACTTCAGCACCGACTGAGCGCACCTGCCATGAAGACCAACGACAGCAAGCGGAGCGGTGGCAGCAAGGATGGCAAGGCGGGCGGCGCTGCGCGCGGCAAGCGTGGCGCTGCGCGCGACCTGCCCTTCGGCGGCGTCTGGCCGTACGCGCCAGCGCCCGAGGCGACCGACGTCGCGCCGATTCCGGCCCGGCAGGAACTCTTCGTCGGCGGCGCCTGGACCAAGCCGAAGTCGCGCCGCCACTTCGCCACGACCAACCCGGCGACCGAGGCCGTGCTCGGCGAGGTCGCCTACGCCGACGCGCGCGACGTCGACGCCGCGGTGCAGGCGGCGACCAAGGCGTTCCCGGCGTGGCGCAAGCTCTCGGGCGACGAGCGCGCGCGCTACCTGTACCGCGTCGCCCGCATCCTGCTGGAGCGCGCCCGCGAGTTCGCGGTGCTGGAGACGCTCGACAACGGCAAGCCGATCAAGGAGACGCGCGACGTCGACGTGCCGCTGGCCGCGCAGCACTTCTTCCACCACGCCGGCTGGGCCGACAAGCTCGACCTGCTGTTCCCCGGCCAGTCGCCCGAGCCGCTCGGCGTGGTGGGGCAGGTGATCCCGTGGAACTTCCCGCTGCTGATGGCGGCGTGGAAGCTGGCGCCAGCGCTCGCCGCGGGCAACACCGTGGTGCTGAAGCCCGCCGAGACGTCGCCGCTGACCGCGCTGCGGCTGTGCGAGGTGTTCCAGCAGGCGGGCTTGCCGCCGGGCGTGGTCAACGTCGTGACCGGCGACGGCGCGACCGGTGCTGCGCTCGTGCGCCATCCGGGGCTCGCCAAGGTTGCCTTCACCGGCAGCACCGAGGTCGGCAAGGAGATCCAGCGCGCGCTCGCCGGCACCGGCCGCGAGCTGACGCTCGAACTCGGCGGCAAGGCGGCGCACATCGTCTGCGAGGACGCGGCCCTCGACCAGGCGGTCGAAGGCGTGGTGCGCGGCATCTTCTTCAACCAGGGCCACGTCTGCTGCGCCGGTTCGCGCCTGCTGGTGCAGGAAGGCGTGCACGACGTGTTCGTGCAGAAGCTGGCGCGGCGCATGGCGCGCATCCGGGTGGGCGACCCGCTGGACAAGAACACCGACATGGGGGCGATCCACAGCCAGGCGCAGCTCGACCGCATCCGCGAGCTGGTCGCCGACGGCGTCGCCGCCGGCTGCGAGCTGCACCAGCCCGCCTGCGCGCTGCCGCAGAAGGGGTACTGGTTCCCGCCGACGATGTTCACCGGCGTGTCGCTCGGCCACCGCATCGCGCGCGAGGAGATCTTCGGCCCGGTGCTGACGGTGCTGACGTGGCGCACGCCGGACGAAGCGGTCGAGAAGGCCAACAACAGCAGCTACGGCCTGTCGGCCGGCGTGTGGACCGACAAGGGCGCGCGCATCCTGTGGTTCGCCGAGCGCCTGCGCGCCGGCGTGGTGTGGAACAACACGTTCAACCGCTTCGACGCGGCCTCGCCGTTCGGCGGCTACAAGGAGTCCGGTTTTGGCCGCGAGGGCGGCAAGCAGGGCATGCGCGCGTACGTGCGGCTGGCGGGCGGGCTGACGGCGGGCTGACGGCGGGGGCGGTCGCGGGCGATGGTCGTCGCGCGCTGCGGTGGCATGGCCGCTGGCGGCCTGCCGCGCCGCGCGTCGGCCGACGGGGTGCCGGCGCGCGCGGCCGCACGCTGCGCCGTGTGCGCATTGTGGCCGTGCGCATTGCTGGTCCCTCGGCGGCGCTTGCGCTTGGCGTGGTGGACTTGCCAGGAACCTGAATGGAGGTAGCTTCGTCCAACCCGAAACGCCGGGTCGAACGCCCAATCGGCCGTTCTGCGCGCCGTTTCTCCTCCTGTTCTCGAACGCAACTGCGCACGCAACTCTGACAACCATGCGTCTTCTTGCCACGTCTTCCCTGTTGCTCGCCACGCCGCTGTTGGCGCAGCAGTTCCCCGAATCCGAGCCGAACGACACCGCCGCGACGGCGCAGACCGTTGCGCTCGGGTCGCAGATCAACGCCGTCCTGACGGCCGGCGAGGTCGACTGGTACACGTTCACCACGCCCGGTGGCTACCACTCGATCCAGATGCTCAGCGACACGGCGACGGGCATCGACTTCGTGATGGACATCTTCGACGCGAGCGGCACGACGCTGCTGGCGTGGTGCGATGACTCGGGCCAACTCAACTACACGAGCTACCCGTCGTACTTCGGCGTCATCCCGGCCGGCACGTACACCGTGCGCTGCAAGGCGTTCTCGGCGACGGCGACGGGCAACTACCAGTTCAACCTGGGCCAGGCCGCCTCGAAGCCGTACACCGGCGCCGAAGTCGAGCCCAACGGCACGCTCGCGACGGCGCAGCTGGTCGGCGACGGCGCGCAGCTGGACGCCAGCCTGGGCGCGCCGGTCGTCGTCAACACGAATGCCGCCGCCGCCGCGACGGTGGCCGCGACGGGCGCGGTCGCGTCGAGCACCGCGACGGTCATCACGACGGCTGCCCCGCAGGTCGCCGGCGCGTACAACGGCCTCTACTTCGTGCGCTTCACGTCGGGCGCCAACGCCGGCCAGTCGCGCCGCATCACCGCGAACACGGCGACGACGATCACGACCGAGTCGTGGGGCGCGTCGATCCCGGCGGCCGCGGACGCGTTCGAGGTCGTCACCAACGCGGCGACGATCCTGACCGACACCGTCGCGTCGGCGACGACGACGGTCATCACGTCGACGGCGCCGCTGACGTCCGGCCTGTTCACGACGCCGAGCAACACGCACGCGGTGCGCTTCCTCACCGGCGTCAACGCCGGTCAGTCGCGCGCGATCACGGCGAACACCGCGACGACGATCACGACGGCGGCCTGGGCCGCGGCTCCGGCCGCGGGTGACCAGTACATCGTCGTCTCGGGCGGCAGCAGCAACAGCATCGCGCTCGCGAACCCGGTGACGGCGAACCAGTTCGGCATGGCGCCGGGCACGGGCTCGGTGTTCTGGGTGCGCTGCACCAGCGGCCTCAACGCCGGCCAGAGCCGCCGCGTCCAGGTCAACACGGCGAGCACGATCCTGCTCGCCAGCGGCTTCACCAACGCGCCGGCGCCGGGCGACACGTTCGAGGTCGACCAGTACGACTCGGACCTCTACCGCGTCGACGTCACGGCGCCGAAGTCGCTGGTCGTCTTCAGCGTCACCGACGGCACGCTGCCTTGGGTCAGTGGCTGGTCGTACGAGGTCCTCGATTCGGCCGGCGCGCTGGTCAACGCCACGACGTTCGGCACCAACCTCGCCGACTCGTCGGCCTTCCAGGGCCGCGTCACCAGCTTCCGCGTGTTCCCGACCGGCACGTACTATGTGCGCATCTTCCAGCGCCGCTCGCTGCCGTCGACGTCGACGCCGACCCTGCTGACCGGCAACTACCGCTTCGAGCTGAAGCAGCGCGACTTCGGCGCCGGTGGCGCGGTCGCCGAGACCGAGCCGCTGGGCGGCCCGAACGCCAACAACACGCCGGCGACGGCGACGCCGATCAACCCCGGCCAGATCGGCGTGGGCAACATCACCAACAGCGCGGGCACGGACCCGTCGGACCTCTGGGGCCCGATCACGGTGCCGACTGCGGCGCTCATCGGCTTCCAGGTCAGCGCCGCCGCCACCGGCACGCCGCTGACGGACGCAACGCTGGAGCTCGTCCAGTTGCTCGATCCGGTCACCGGCACGCTCACCGCGCCGTCGGCGGTCACCGGCGGCAACTCGCTCGAGGCGGGCAACCTCAATCCGCGCGGCCTGTTCAACTTCTCGCTCGGCGGCACGCAGTACTACGTGCGCGTGCTCAGCCCGGGCACGGGCGCGGCGCAGGCGGGTGACTACAACCTGGAGATCACCATCCCGGATCTGCCGACGTACCTGGCGGCTAACTACGCCACGGCTTCGGCCAACGCGGCGGGCTGCGGCACGCCGGGCGTGCCGACGATCGGTCGCGTCGGCAGCTGGGAGCAGCCGGTGATCGGCCAGACGTTTGTCCAGCGCGTCACCAACCTGAACGGTCTCGGCAACCTCGGCCTGATCGTCCTCGGCACGTCGGGCGCGCTGGGCCCGAGCGGCGCGCCGGCCGGCTCGCCGCAGTCTGTCTACAACCCGCAGCCGCTCGACCTGACGCTGTTCGGCGCGCCGGGCTGCGTCCTCAACGTCAACCCGCTCGACATCCAGGTCCTTGTTGGCGACGCCACGGGCACGGCGGACTTCGTCCTGCCGACCCCGGGCAACCTCGCGCTGATCGGCTTCGTGCTGTTCTCGCAGCCGTGCAAGTGGGACTTCGCCACGCCGGTCAACGCCCTGGGCATCCAGCCGGGCAACTGGTCGCGCATCATCCTCGGCACGCGCACGTTCTGATCGCAGGCTGAGCTCCGGCGCGCCCGCCGCGAGCGGGTGACGCCGCGCCAACCAGCGCCCGCGAGGGCGCTGGTTGCATTTCCGGGCCAGCTCGCACCGCCCTGCCGCCGAGCATTCGCCCATGCCATCGCGTGCATGGCGATTGCGGTCTGCCTGTCCGAACTGTGGCCGCCTAGGCGAATCCCCGGATCCTGGATTCCGTGCCCGCCTGCCGCTCGCACCAATCGCATCCGCCATCGACGTGGCGGCTGCGCAATGGGCGGCTTCCCTGCCTTTGCGACCATGATCCGCACCCACTCCCTCGTTGCCTCCTCCCTCCTTGCCGCGCCGCTGCTGGCGCAGCAGTTCCCCGAAGTCGAACCCAACGACGTCGTCAGCGCCGCACAGGTCGTCGCGCTGGGCAGCCAGGTCAATTGCACGCTCGCGGCGGGCGAGCAGGACTGGTTCGAGTTCACCACGACGACCGGCGGCTACTACCTGCTGTCGCTCGCCGGCGGCGCGACGTCGTCGCTCGACACGCAGATGGAGCTGTACGACGCCACGGGCACGAACGTGCTGGCGTTCAACGACGACGGCCAGAGCCTGCTGAGCAGCCTGTTTCTCAAGCTGTCGTCGGGCACCTACAAGTTGAAGGTCGTCGGCTTCAGCGCGTCGACCGCGGGCGCCTACACGCTCGACGTCAGTGACACGTCGTGGAAGCCGCCGACCGGCATCGAACTGGAGCCCAACGACACGGTCGCGACGGCCAACCTCGTCGCCGACGGCGCGCAACTCGGCTGCGAGATGAACCTGCCGGTGTCGGTGCTCGCCGACACGGCCGGCGCGGCGAACACGACGACCGTGATCCAGGCGTCGACGGCGCTGACCGCCGGCCAATACGCCGACGGCCGCCACTGGCTGCGCTTCACCTCCGGCGCGAACGCCAACGAAGAACGCCGCATCACGGCGAACACGGCGGGGGACCTGACGGTCGACGTTGTGTTCCCGGCCGCAGCCGCCGCCGGCGACGCCTTCGAGGTCCTCGCCTGCGACGCCGACGTGTTCCGCTTCGACGTCACGGCGCCGCGCGCGCTGGTGGGCATCAGCGTGACCGAGGGTTCTGGCTCGTGGGTCAGCGGCTACAGCTGGGAAGTGCTCGACAGCGCCGGCGCGCTGGTCAACTCGGCGCTCTACGGCACGAACGCCGGCGACTCGGGCACGTTCAACGCGCGCCTGACGAGCTACCGCGTGCTGCCGACCGGCACGTGGCATGCGCGCATCCTGCGGCGCAAGGTGGCGCTGACCGGCGCGCCGGCATCCGGCCCGGCCAACGGCAACTACCACTTCGAGCTCAAGGTCCGCGACATGAACGTCGGCGGCGTGGTCGCCGAGGCGGCGGAGCCGAACAGCACGGTCGCGACGGCGACGCCGATCGCGGCTGGCCAGCAGGGCCAGGGCAACCTGACGCTCAGCACCGGCGCGGACGCCAGCGACCTGTGGGGGCCGATCACGGTCAGCCAGCAGACGCTCGTCTGCTTCCAGACCGACGCGGGCGCCGCGCCGGCGATGAGCGACACGACGGTGGTCCTGCGCCAGCTGCTCGACCCGGTCGCCGGCACGCTGAGCGCCGGTTCGAGCGCCACGTCGGGCAACGTCCTGGCCGGCGCCGGCACGAGCCATGCGCGCGGCACGTTCAACCTGCTGCTGCCGGGCACGGTGTACTTCCTGGAAGTTCGCAGCCCGGGCACGACCGCGGCGACGCAGGCCGGCAACTACGTGCTGGAGATCTCGCTGCTCGACACGCCGCCGTACGCGGCCGGCAACTGGGCGACGGCGAGCGCGAACGGAACGGGCTGCGGCACGCCGGGCGTGCCGACGATCAGCCGGGTGATGGGCACGTCGTCGACGGCGTCGTTCGGCGAACTGCCGATCGTCGGCCAGACGCTGGTGACGCGCACGACGAACCTCAACGGCGCGGGCAACCTCGGCCTGATGCTGCTCGGCATCACCGGCGCGCAGGGCATCAATGGCGCACTGCCTGGCACGCCGGAGTCGGTCTACAGCCCGCTCGGCCTCGACCTCGGCTTCCTCGGCGCGCCGGGTTGCACGTCGAACGTCGACCCGATCGTCGTGCAGGTGCTGGCCGGTGACGCCAGCGGCACGGTCGATCACGTGCTGCCGATCCCGGGCAACCTGTTCCTCGCCGGCTTCGTCATGTTCATGCAGCCGTGCAAGTGGGACTTCGCCACGCCGGTCAACGCGCTCGGCATCCAGCCGGGCAACTGGGCGCGCGCGATCGTCGGCTCGCGCACGTTCTGATCGCGGCCTGAGGCCGCCGGCCGCTGCGGTGCGCCGGCGGTCCCGCCGCGCGCTGCCGCCGGGTGGGCCGTCGCCAGGTTCGCGCGTCGGCCGTGCCGCGCTGGAACCGGCCGCGCTGGTGCCGTATCGATCGCCGCATGCCGTTGCGCGCCACCGTCGCCTGTGTGCTGCTGTTCCTCGCCGCGGGCTGTGCGGCGGGCGCGGGCCTGCCGCGGCGGGCGCCGACCGACCTGCCTTGGGGCGATCTCCCCGCCGACCGGTTGGCCCTGGCGGCGCGCGCTGCTGCCGATCGCGGCGACGTCCTGCCCGCGCTGGCGGCGATCGACGAGGCGCTCGCGCTCGAACCGCGCCACGTCGATGCGCTGCGCCTGCGCCAGGACCTGCTGCGCGAGCGCGGCCGCCGCGGCCTGCTCACGGTCGAGGCCGAGAAGGCGGTCGCGGCCCGGCCGGGCGATGCCGACGCGCACTACCTGCTTGGTCGCATCGTCGAGGACCCGCGCCGCAAGCGCGTCTGCTTCGAGCGCGCCGCCGCGCTCGCGCCGGACTCGGTCTGGCCGTGGCTTGGCCTCGCGCACGTGCTGCGCAGCGCGGACCGCGAGCGCGCGATCGCGATCTACGCGCGTCTGTACGAACTGACCGACGCGCATCCGCTGATCGCCGTCAACTACGCATCGGCGCTGCGCGACGCCCGCCGCTTCGACGCGGCCGTCGCCGTGTACGAGCGCTGCCGCGGCGACGGGCGCGTGCGCGGCATGGCCGATCTCGGGCGCGCGCAGATCGAACTGCTGCGCGCGGCCGAACGCGACGCCTTCGGGCACCTGCTGGCGGCGATCCGCCTGCGGCCCTTCGAGCCGACCGCCGCCGCCTTGGTGGTGCGCTGGCTGCGCGCCGGCATGGCCGACGACGACGCCGCCGCCCTGCTCGACCTGCTGCGCAGCGACCCCGCGATCGCGGCGACGATGGCGCGCGCGGGCGGCGCAGACGCCGTCGCCGGCCTGCTGCAGCGCGGCGGCCGGCCGCAGGCGGTGCGCCGATTGCTCGACGACCTCGGCGTCGACGCGGCCGACGTCGAACTGCGCCGCCTGCAGCGGCGCTTGCTGCTGGCGCTCGGCGACGTGCCGGCGTTCCTCGCCGTCATGCGCGCCGACGTGCCGCGCGCCGTCGTCGCCGCGGAACCCAATCTGCTGCGCGGTCGCTGGCTGCAGGCGCTCGACGGTCCGTGGCACGGTCGCGACGTGCTGGCGGAGCCGGGGCTGTGCGTCGCGCTGGTGACCGCGTTGCGCGACGTCGGCTGGCTCGTCGAAGCCGAGCTGGTGGCGGACCTCGCGCTGCGTGCGCCGGGCGACGCGGCCGCGGCGCTCGCGGCGCTGCGCGACGAATGCGGCAAGCAGCTGGCGTTCGAGGGCGAACTGCGGCGCGTCGTCGAGGACGGCTACCGCAGCCGCGACACCGCCGGACTCGACGACGTCCTGGCGCGCGTGCGCGCCGCCTCGCACCGCGTCTTCGGTCGCGACGTCGTCGGCGCGCCGCGGCGTTTCCAGGCGCCGCTGGTCGGCGACCTGCTCGATCCGTTCGACGGCGCGTTGGCGGCGCACCTCGACCGCTACAACCGCCACCTGGTGCTCGGTCGCCGCAGCGGCGGCACGGTCGAGGCGATGCTGCACACGCGCTTGTCGCTGCAGGACCTGCCGGACGTGCCCGAACTGGCGCTCGCCGCCCGCTGCCGCGAGGTGGTGGTCTGCGATCGGGACATCGCGCCGCTGCACGGCGTCTGGGGCGGCGACATCGCCGGCGTGGCGCTGCTGAACCACTTCCTGGTCGACTTCGACAGCCTGCGCAGCTGGGCCGGCGGGTTGGCGGACAAGCGGGCGACGGCCACGGCCGACGGCCGGGCGCTGCTCGCCGACCCGATCCCGGCCGAACCGGGCGCGGATCCGTTCGATGCGCCGTGGCGGCTGCTGCTGGCGTCGCCGGTCGCCGATGCCGACCTCGCGACGGCCCTGCTCGACACCGTGCGCCACCACGAGCGGCAGCACCTCGTCGACTGGCTGTACTACCTGCCGATCGAGCACAACGTCTGGCGCGCGCTCGGTTTGCTGTTCGACTTCGCGTGGTCGCCGGCGGCGATCGAGGCCGAGATGGAGCGCCGCGCCGAACTCGCGTCCCTCGCCCTGTCGCCGCACACCGAACTCGTGCTGGCGCACATCCTGGAGTTCGCGTCGGCAGGCGATGCGCCGTCGCCGCACGTCCGCGGCTTCGGCGCGCTGGCGCGGGAACTTACGGCGGCGCTGGTCGCCGAGGGCGTGGCCCCGGCGGATGCCGCGCCGGCGCGCTGGGCCGCGGCGCCGATGCCGGCGTTCCGCCGCGCGGCCCGCCGTTTGCTTGGGCAACTGCCGAGCGCGCCGCGCTGACGCCGTCGCCGCGATCCGCCGTTGCGATCGGGCGAAACGGCGGCCGGCGCGGTATGCGTGATGGGGGTGGCCGTCGGCCGGTTGGGTCCGGGCGGGGTCGCCTCCGATACCGACGGAGCAAGACGATGAAGCCCATGATGACGCTGCGCCGTTTCGTCCTCGCGTTCCTCTGCTCGGCAGTGGCCGTCGCGCAGGATCCTGCCGCCGGCAAGGGCCCCGACAAGGAGGTCGCCGCGCAGCTCGCGGTCCTCAAGGAGGCCCACGCCGACAAGAAGTTCGCCAACGACGCGCGCGGCGTCGAGGCGATCGACAAGCTGCTGATCAAGACCAAGGCGGGCATCGACCCCAAGGACCAGCAGATGGTCGTCAAGGGGCTGGAGTCGGTGCTGACCACCGGCAAGCTGCGGCCGCACGACGCGACGCAGTTGTACGTCGGCGCGGCGCACGCGCTGGGCTACATGGGCGCAGACGGCGCCAAGGTGCTCAAGGATGCCTACGCCGGCAAGCGCTACCCGGACCGGCCGGAGTGGGTGCCGCTGCGCGAGCAGTTCCTCAAGAACCTCGGCCGCACCAAGGACGAGTCGATGGTCAAGTACCTCGTCGACCAGGCGACGCGCAGCCCCGAGCCGGCGCTGATGGCCGCTGCGGGCGAAGCGCTCGGCAACTTCGAGGAGTCGAAGGAGGCGCTGCGCAAGGAGGTCGTGCGCGACCTGCTGGTCAAGTACGGCTCGCTGTCGGAGATGGCCAGCAACCTCGGCACCAACATCGAGGCCCAGAACGCGCAGGAGCGCCTCGCCGCGATCAAGGGCAAGTGGAACGCGACGCTCGGCCGCCTGACGAAGCAGAACTTCGACACGTTCCGCGACTGGCAGTCGTGGCACAACAAGAACAAGGACAAGCCCTGGTGACCGCCGGCCGGCGGCGCGCCGGGCGCGGATGACGCAGGCGGGAAGGTCTGGCGCGCGGTACCGTCCGACCGCCATGCGCCCGTGGAATCTGGTCGGCTGGCTCGCCGTCGTGGCCACCGCCGGTCTGACGTACGAGACGTTCCGCCTGGCGGAGATCGCCGGCCGCCACGAGGTCGACGCGCGGCAGGCGCGCGCGGAACTCGCGGCCCGCGCGGCCGCGACTGCCGCAACGCCGCCGGCGCGCGGCGCTGGCGCGGCTCCGGCGGCGGATCCGGCCGCCGGTCCGATTGCGCTCCCGTCGCCCGCGCCGTCGGCGACGGAGTTGTCGGACTTCACCCGGCTGGCGCAGGAACTCGCGGCGACCAAGGAGCAACTCGCGATCGCCACGGCGATGCTCGCCGCGCGCGCGCGCCAGGACGAAGAGCGCGCGCAGGCCGCCGCGGCGGCGACGGCGGCGGCGAACCGGCCGATCCCCGCCGGCGTGCGCGAGTGCCTCGTCGCGCTGCAGGACTGCCTGCGCGCCGAGGGCTATGCCGGGGTGCGCCTGCTGCGCGCCGATGCGGTCGGCGCCGAGGGCCTGACCAACGTCGAACTGCTCGACGCCGAACCCGGCGGCATCGACGTCGCGTTCGTGCGCGCCGCGCGCGTCACCGGCGTGGTCGAACGCGCCACCGGCTGCTTCGTGCTGACGTGCTTCGACGGCGAGCGGTCGCTGCGCGGCGAGCGCACGCCGCTGCCGCCGAAGGGGCTGCCGCTGCGGTTCGCGGACGTCGACGGCCGCATGTTCGAGGCCCGGTTGCCGTACTTCGTGCGCGGCGAGGGCGAGTACCCGGCGGCGGCAGCGGCGCCGGACCGGCCGCCCGGCGAACTCGATCCGCTGCGCCGGCGGCAGTGGCTGGAACGGCTCGAGCGCGTGCTGACGGACGGCGGGCCGACGCCGCGGTGGCGCGTCGGCCGGCTGCGCGGACTCGACGGCGGCTGGTTCCAGGGCGGCGACCTCGTCGCCACCGACGACAAACGCCGCGTCGTCGCCAGCGCATCCTGCGAGCGCTTCGCCATCGAGGTCGACGAGGCGGCGGGCATCGTGTCGCTGCTGCTGCGCAACGGGTCCTTGCGCCGCGACGGCGTCGACTCCAGCATCACCGGCGAAGGCCTTCGCGTGTTGCTACCCAACCTGACCTGCAAGCAGGCGTCCGACGCCATGTTCGGCATGGTGGTCCGCCGATGACCGCCGCCACGATCTTCGCCGCGTTCCACGCCCGTTGGGCGGAGCCCGTCGAGCAGGCGCTGCGCGAACTGCTGCCGCCGCCGGCGGCCGCGCCGGCCCGCCTGCACGAAGCGATGCACTACGCGCTGTTCCCCGGCGGCAAGCGCCTGCGGCCGATGCTGGCGCTGCTCGGCTGTGAGGCCGTCGGCGGCGATCCGCGCGCGGCGCTGCGCGCGGCGGCGGCGATCGAGTGCCTGCACACGTACAGCCTCGTGCACGACGACCTGCCGTGCATGGACGACGACGACCTGCGCCGCGGCCGGCCGACGTGCCACAAGGTGTTCGGCGAGGCGCTCGCGTTGCTCGCCGGCGACGCGCTGCTGACCGTCGCGTTCGAGGGCGCGGCGAGTGCGGGCGGCGCTGCGGTCGCGGCGCTGGCGCGCGGCGCTGGCAGCCTCGGCATGGTCGGCGGACAGGTCGAGGACCTCGCCGCCGAAGGCGACCCGGCCGGGCACACGTTGGCGCGGCTGGAGTGGATCCACGACCACAAGACCGGCGCGTTGATCACGGCCTCGCTGCTGGTCGGCGCCCACGCTGCCGCCGGTCCCGCCGGCGCTCCGGCGGCGGTCACCGCGCCGCTCGGACGCTTCGGCGACCTGCTCGGCCGTGCCTTCCAGATCGCCGACGACTGCCTCGACCTGACGGGCACCGCGGCCGAGCTCGGCAAGAATCCCCTCGCCGACGTGGCGCTGGGCAAGCTGACGTGGCCGGCGCTGGTGGGGCTCGAACCGAGTCTTGCGGCGGCCCGTGCAACGGCGGCTGCCGCCCGTGCCAGCGCGGTCGAGGTGGGTCGCGCGGCCGCAGCGTGGCGGGGGAGTGGCGCTGCTGCGCTGGACGCGGCCGTCGGCCTGCTGCAAGATGTGGCGGACTACGCGGTCGAGCGCCGGCGCTGAGCCGGGCCCGGCCGTGCGTCGTCACGCACGAACCCCTTCGCGGAGCAGGACTTGGACGCCCATTCCCCGACGCCCCTGTTTGACCAGGTCGACAGCCCTGCCGACCTGAAGAAGCTGCCGCGCGAGGTCTTGCCGACGCTCTGCGCCGAACTGCGCAAGGTCATCCTCGACACGGTGACGATCACCGGCGGCCACCTCGGCTCGGGCATGGGCGTCGTCGAACTCACGGTCGGCCTGCACTACGTCTTCGACTTCAAGAACGACCGCCTCGTCTGGGACGTCGGCCACCAGTGCTACCCGCACAAGCTGCTGACCGAGCGCAAGGCGCGCTTCCACACGCTGCGGCAGAAGGGCGGCCTGTCGGGCTTCTCCAACAAGTGGGAGTCGCCGTACGACGCCTACCTGATGGGCCACGCCGGCACCGCGGCCTCGGCCGCGCTCGGCATCGCCATGGGCGACCGCATGCTCGGCAACCACCGCTACTCGGTCGCCGTCGTCGGCGACGCGGCGATGGGCTGCGGTGTGGCGTTCGAGGCGCTGAACCACGGCGGCTCGCTGGAGAAGGAGCGCCTGCTCGTCATCCTCAACGACAACCGCTGGTCGATCGCCAAGACCGTCGGCGCGCTGTCGCGGCACCTCAACAAGATCCGCTCCGGCCCGCTGTACAACAAGGCCAAGGAAGCGGTGCACCACCTGATCCAGTCGATCCCGGTGGTCGGCAACTCGCTCGACGAGAAGCTCGGCGACGCCGTCGACATGCTGAAGAACATGGTGGCACCGGGCCACATCTTCGAGGCGCTCGGCTTCCGCTACTTCGGCCCGGTCGACGGCCACGACGTCGGCGCGGTGGTGGCGGCGTTGGAGCAGGTCAAGGACCTCGACGGCGTCGTGCTGCTGCACGTCACTACCGAGAAGGGCAAGGGCGTGCCGGGCAGCGAGGACCGCTACGACCGCGCGCACGCGGCCAAGCCCCAGCCGAAGAAGAAGGCCGAGAAGGTGCCGGTCGAGCCGTGCGTGCTGCAGCCGGTGGTGCCGATCACCAAGCCCGGCCGCTCGTGGACCGAGTGGTTCGGCGAGGGCATGGCGGCGCTGACCGAGAAGGACCCGCGCGTGCTCGCCATCACCGCGGCGATGCCCGACGGCACCGGCCTGATGGAGTACCGCGACCGCTTCCCGGATCGCTTCGTCGACGCCGGCATCGCCGAGCAGCACGCGGTCGCGCTGGCGTCGGGCCTCGCCACCGCCGGCATGCGTCCGGTGTGCGCGATCTACTCGACGTTCCTGCAGCGCGGCTACGACCAGGTGTTCCAGGAAGTGATCCTGCAGCGCCTGCCGGTCGTGTTCGCCATGGACCGGGCCGGCCTCGTCGGTGAGGACGGCGCCACGCACAACGGCCTCTACGACATCGCCTACCTGCGCTGCATGCCGGGCATGGTGCTGATGGCGCCGAAGGACGGCCCGGAACTGCACGAGATGATGCAGTTCGCGCTGACGCTGCCGGGCCCGTCGGGCATCCGCTACGCCCGCGGCAACGCGCCCGGCGCGCACGAACTGCTCGGCTGGCACGGCAAGCGCCAGCCGCTGCAACTCGGCAGGATGGAGATCCTGCGCGAGGGCGCCGACGGCGCCGTGCTGGCGTACGGCCACATGGTGCAGACCGCGCTGGAGGCGGCCGCGCTGCTGGACAAGCAGGGCGTGCACATCGAGGTCGTCAACGCGCGCTTCGTCAAGCCGCTCGACGAAGAGGGCGTGATCGCGTTGTGCGACCGCCACGACCGCGTCGTCACCCTGGAGGACCACAGCCACGTCGGCGGCTTCGGCAGCGCCGTGCTGGAGTGCCTCGCCGCGCACGGTCCGGTGCGCGCGCAGGTGCAGGTCATGGCGGTGCCCGACGAGATCCTCGAGCACATGAGCCGCAACCAGGTGCTGGAGCACTGCGGGCTCACCGCGCAGGACGTCGCCGCGCGCTTCCTCGCCGGCAAGCCGACCCGCGCGGCGCGCTGAGGCGCATGGCCGCGATCCCGCACAAGCGCTTGCTCCTCGTCGGCGACGAGCGCAAGGGCGGCAGCAAGGCGTTGATCCAGCATCACGCGACGTGGCTGACCGGCCGCGGCTGCCACTGCGAGATCGTGATGGACCGCGACTCCTCGCTCGCCGAGCGTGACGCCGATTGCGTGGTGGTGTGGGGCGGCGACGGTTCGCTGCTCGGCGCGGCACGCCGCATGGGGCTCAACCAGCGGCCGACGCTCGGCATCAACCGCGGCCGCCTCGGCTTCCTGACCTCGTTCGAGTACGAGCAGACGCAGCAGGCGCTCGACATGCTGCTCGCCGGCGAACTGCGCGAGGAGACGCGGCTGATGTACTGGTGCTCGCTGCAGGGGCTCGACGGTTCGTCGTCGCAGCCCGTGCTCGGGCTCAACGACGTCGTCGTCAGCCGCGCGGCCGTCGGCGGCATGATCACGCTGCGTGCGTTCCGCGGCGGCGCCGAGCTGGCGACGTACCGGGGCGACGGCCTGATCACGGCGACGGCGCTCGGTTCGACGGCGTACTCGCTGGCCGCCGGCGGCCCGGTGCTGGCTCCCGACCTCGAGGCCCTGGTGCTGACGCCGCTGGCCTCGCACACGCTGAGCAGCCGGCCGCTCGTGCTGCCCGTCGACGGCGGCATCGAGGTGGAGGTCGTCGAGACCGGCGCCAAGAAGTACGCCTACGCCCAGATCGATGGACAGGTGCAGATGCAGGTGCCGGTCGGCGCGCGCGTGGTCATGCGCCCCGCCGAGGTGCGCTTCCGCCACCTCGGCCTCGGCCCGCAGCACTTCTTCCAGGTGCTGCGCGGCAAGTTCGGCTTCGCCAGCGTCGCGAAGTCGACCTGACATCGTCGCTGGCGGCGGGGCCTGCCGCGACGCAGGCTTTCAGCCGAGTTCGAACTGGCGCTTGGCGTCGACGTCTTCGCGGTTGACGGCGACGACGGCCTCTTCGAGGCGCGCGGCGAGCTGGCCCTTGCCGACGCTCTGCCGGACCTGCCGCATCATCTGGATCGCCATGCGCAGCGTGCGCACGACGTCGCCGGCATCGGAGCGCGAAAGCCGTTCGAGGTCGTCGATCGAGCCGCCGCGGCTCCAGCTGTCGATGGCGGCGGCGATGCCCCAGTCGGGCTCCTTGATCGGGTTGGCGATGCCGTGCAGCGTCTCGATGGCGACGAAGCGCCGCACCGCTTCGGTGACCGCCTGCATGCCCGGGCCGGGCGACTGCCGGTGCCCCTGCGGGTCGGCGCGGCGGCGGTCCTCGTGGATCAGCGCCGTGAACGTCGCCGCCAGCTGGTGCATGTCCATGCCCTCCAGCACGCCGGAGAAAAGCAGTTCGGCGACCTGGATCTCGTAGCCGTTGATGCGCTGCGCCAGCTTGCCGCGCGGCAGCAGACCCTTGTCGTCGAGGAAGCCGGCGTCGCGCAGCACCTGCACGCGCAGCGCCAGCGCAGCGTGCGCCGCGGCGCGCTTCTTCGCGCGCGTCGCGGGCGTGCCGGTCTGCGACTGGAAGGCGGCGAAGCTGCGGTCGTAGGCGGCGAGCAGCCCCTTGCTGCCGAGTCGGTCGTAGAGGTTGAGGATCGTCGAGTACGAAAGGTTGAAGCGCGACGTGATCGGCTCGACCTTGCCCGAGTGGAAGCGCGACAGCGGCGCCGCCATCAGGTCCTCGTCCTCCAGGATCGCGATCACGAGGCCCGACTTGTCGAGCCCCTGGCGGCCGGCGCGACCCGCCATCTGCAGGTAGTCGCGCGCCTTCATGTAGTCCATCTGCACGCCGTCGAACTTGCGCAGCAGGTCGAACACCACCGTGCGCGCCGGCATGTTGATGCCGAGCGCGAACGTCTCGGTGGTGAACAGCATGCGCAGCAGGCCGGACGTGAACAGGCGCTCGACGACCTCCTTGTGGATCGGCAGCATGCCGGCGTGGTGGTAGCCGACGCCGGCGATGGCGCGGCCGAGGATGCCGCGCAGGCCGGGATCGTCCGCCGGATCGAGTTCGAAGCGCGCGCAGATGTCGGCAAACAGCGCCTCGACGCGCAGCCGTTCGGCGCGGTCGAGCAGCCGGCGGCCCATGCTGCGCTCGGCCTTGATCTCGCACTCCTTGCGCGAGAAGCAGAAGTAGAGCAGCGGCAGCAGCTGACGATGCTGCACCTCGTCGAGCAGTTGCACGTAGGGGCGCGGCCCGAAGGCGACGCGACGGCCCTGCGCGCGCTCGCGCTTGTCGCCCCAGCGGCTGCGCTCGCGCTCGCGGCGGCCGGCGCGCCCGCCGTGGCGGCCGTCGCGCGCGACGGCGCGCTCGTGGAAGGCGATCGCGCGGGGGCGCTGTTCCAGCTGGAACACGCCGGCGTCGGGGTGGAACAGCCGGTGCGAGAGCGGCACCGGCCGCTGCTGGTGCTCGATCACCGCGAGGTCCTGCCGGCGCACGCTGCGGATCCAATCGCCGAACTCGTGCAGGTTGGCGATCGTCGCCGACAGCCCGACGAAGCGGACGTGCTCGGGCGCGAAGATCAGGCTCTCCTCCCAGACGGTGCCGCGCTCGGGATCGTCGACGAAGTGCACCTCGTCGAAGATCGCGAAGTCGGTGTCGCGGAAGCGCTCCGGATCCTCGAACACCGCGTTGCGGAAGATCTCGGTGGTCATGATGACCAGCGGCGCGTCCGGATCGAGCGTCAGGTCGCCGGTCATCAGGCCGACGCGCAGGCCGTCGTTCTTGAAGTCGCGGAACTTCTGGTTGCTGAGCGCCTTGATCGGGCTCGTGTAGATCGCCCGCTTGCCCTGCTTGACGGCGTGCTCGATCGCGTACTCGGCGACGAGCGTCTTGCCCGAGCCGGTGGGGGCGGCCAGCAGCACGTTCTTGCCGGCCTCGATGGCCCGTGCGGCCTCGACCTGGAAGGGGTTGAGGGTGTACCCCTTGAAGGTCAGCGTTCGCGGGTCCGGTCCGGCACTCGGCACGCGGCGTATCGTCGCACACGGGCCGCGAAAGGGGAACGCTGCTCCGGCGTTGCTGGCGGTCGCCGACGCGGTCCGCGCCCGTCCGCGCCGGCCCGGCGGCGCCGGCGGGCGATGCTGGCTTCGCCGCAGCGGCTGGCTATGCTCCGCCGCGCACCGCCGTCCGGCGGGGCGTTTCGCAAACGGTCAGCGCGCACCTCCCGCGGGCGCGCCTTCGGCGGTTCCGGCGGTCAACCGGTCCGCCCTCACCAAGGAGCCAGCCATGGAGTCGAAGGAAGTCAACGTCCAGAAGTTCGTCGGTCGCCACCTGTCGCAACTGAAGATCCTGTCGCGCCTGCTCGAGCACGAACTCGAGACCGCGAAGGGCGCGCGCGAGGTGACGATGGATCGCCACCTGATCGAGAACATCCTCGACACGCTGGAGATCTTCACCGACGACGTCGAGACGGTGAGCGGCGGCCTGCGCGAGCGCAACCGCGCCGAGCAGAAGCCCGTGGTCGCGCGCCTGAACTGATCCTCGCGGCGGCGGCGTGCCCGGCGCGACCGGTTGCCCGCCGCCCGTCCCCGTTGCCACCGCTGCGCGGCGGCGGCAACCGGGTCGCCGGCGACGGCCCCTCGCCGTCGTCGCGCCGAACTGCCGCGCGCCAGCGCCTGCCTCGTGACGGAACGCAACCAGCCGAACGCCTCGCCAGCGACGACCCGACGTTGGGTCGTGCGCGTCGTCGTCGTCGTCGCGTTCCTCGCGACGGTCGTCGTGCAGGGGCCGCGCGCCGTCGAGATCCTCGGTCAGCGCGTCGAACAGGCGGCGCGCAACAGCCCGCGCGTCGCGCTCGACGCGGTGGGCTTCGCCGCGCAGCCGGAGTGGCTCGATCGCCCGCTCCTGCTCGCGGTGTCGCTGGGACTGTCGCCTTGGCTCGGCAGCAGCGTGCCGATCCTCGACGACGACGCGCTGCGCCGGCTGCGCGAAGGCCTGTTGTCGGTGCCTTGGGTCGCCGGCGTCGGCTTCGAGCGCGTGTTCCCCGACAAGATCAAGCTGTCGCTCGCGCTGCGCCGGCCGGTGCTGGCGGTGCGCGACGGCGAGGGCAAGCCGCTGTGCCTCGTCGACCAGCAGGCGCGCATGCTGCCGTTCGTCGACACGCGGCTGCCGGTCGTGCACCTCTACCGCGAGGGCGGTCGGCCGACGATGCCGGTGGCGCTCGGCGCCGTGTGCGAGGAGCCGCGCGTCCGCGCCGCGGTCGGCATCGCGCTCGAATGGCGCGACGAGTTCGCGCCGCTGGTGAAGGACTGCCCGGAACTCGTCGAGGTCGACACCACGAACCTCGGCGAGCGGTGGTTGCCGCCGATCCATCCGGAGGTCCGCGTCAAGGTCGCGCGCGGCGACGGCCAGCCCGTGCTGTTCGGCTACGACCGACCGGTCGACAGCGCCCGCATGCGCGTGCCCACCGCGACCAAGGCGCAGGTGCTCAACCAGATCCTGCAGCGCCACCCGAAGCTCGCCGGCCTCGTCGCCGGCGACCTGCGCATGTCGCGGCGCTGGGCGGACTACCTGCAGCCGCGCGCCGCCGGCCAACGCGATCCCTTCGGGCCGTGGAACGGCGAACCGCCGCCGCCGCCCAAGTGACCGGCGGCCGCGTCGGCGCTGCGCGCCCCGCCGTCGCCGGCGCGGTCGCCGCGCTGCTCGCCGGCGCATGCGCGGCGCCGCACCCAACGTCCACATGGTCGCCGGGGCCGGGTCCGGCGTGGTCGGCGCCGGCGGCTGGCGCTGGAGCGCCCGCCGCCATCGTGGTCGCCAGCGCGGCCGCATGGCGGTCGGCGTGCGACCGCCTGCGCTTGCCGGCGCACGTGGCGCCCGCCGCGTGGCTCGCCTTCGCGGCGGGCCGTGGCTTCGCCCTGGTCGTGCCAGCCGGCCGCGCCCTGCGCGCCGACCCGGTCGCCACCGACGAGGAGGGGGTCGAGGTGTTGGCCTTCACCGTGGCTGCCGCCTCGACGGTCGTTCCTACCCTGTACGCCTGGACCTTGCCTGCCGATGGGCGGCGACGGACCATC
>JADCJE010000025.1 GCA_020247305.1 Phycisphaerales bacterium
CCAGGACGCGCGCCTGCAGCCGCTCGACCTCGCAACGCAACTGCGGCGCTTCCAACTGCGCGCCGTCGCCGCCGATGGTGCGGCCGTCGCCGACGCCGCCGGCGCCGTGCGATGGCGTGCGCCCGGACAGGGCGAGTGGACGACGCCGTGGTCGTCGTTCCCCTGGCGCGACGGCGCGATCGACGTCTTCCTGCCGACGCCGCGCGCCGAGTTCGTCGTCGTCGCGCCGGGCGCGGCGCCGCGCAGCGTGATGCTCGATGCCGGCGCGCACGACGTCGTGGTCGCTGACGCGCGCCCGGTCGTGTTCCTGCTCGCCGGCGCGCGCGCGACGCTCGGCGGCGAGCGCGCGTTCCGGCTGTGCGCGGAGTGGCGCGGCGAAACCCCCGGCGGCACGGACGCCGACTTGATCGAAGGCGCAAGCGCGCTGCTCGGCGCCGACGACCGCGCGACGCTGCGGCTCGCGCAGGCCGGTCGTTACGCGCTGAGCCTGCATGCCGAGGTCGGTCCGGGCGCAAGCACGATCGCTTACGCCGACCTCGGCGTACACGAGGTGACCTTGGCGCCGGGAGCCGTGCATGCAATCGCCGTCGACCTGTCGGGATTGGCGAAGGCGCTCGGCGACGCCCGGTGACCGGTCCGGGCGCCCGACCGCTGCGCCCAGGCCACCGCCGCATTCGCCCCGGCCGTCCTGCCCCCGGGTGAGCGCCGCAGTGGCCGTGGCCGCAGTGCGCACGGTGTCGTCGCCGCAGGGGGCATGGACGTTGCGCGGCGGCGACGACACACTGCCGCGATGATCCGAAGCGCCCTGCGTCGCGTCGCCGTCGGCTGCTTGCTGCTGCTGGCCGCGTGCCTGGAGTTCGACGGCCAGGACGTCACCCTACGCTACGACGAGGCCGCCGACCGCATCGACCTGCACCTCGTCTACCGCGGCCTGTACGCCGAGGGCGGGGCGGACGCCGTCGACAAGGCGCTGCAGCAACTCGCCGACGCGCAGCGCGACGGCACGTTCGCGCTGTGGCAGAACTGGCCGTTCCAGTTCGCCATCGCGCGCGACAACGAACTGGCGCTGCAGACGCTGCTGGCGCACGTCGACGTCGAGAACGGCGGCCTGTTCACCGATCCGACCGGCGCGCTGTGCGCGCACCAGTTCGTGCGTATCCGCGACGCCAAGGCGTTCGTGCAGCAGGTCAACACGCTGCTCGACGTCTGGGTCGCCGGCGAACTAGCCAACGGCACCAAGGTCGGCAGCGACCGGCATCGCTGGGACGACGACACCCGCGACCTCGTGCGCGAGTTCGCGCGCCGCGGCCAGCACCTGATCGCCTTGCGCCAGGGCAGCATCGAGCTGCGGCTGCCGCTGTCGGCGAAGGACCACGCCTGGCTGCGCGCGTCGATCTTCCGCGGCCTCGCCGAAGCTGCCGGCGAGGAGGCGCTGCGCACCGCGATCGTCTCCGAGCGGCGGGCTGACGGCGGCGCGCCGGCAGAGACCGCGGTCGCCGCGACCGCCAAGGCGGCGTGGACGCAGCGCGCCGCTGGCGAACGCGTCGCGGCGGCGGCCGCCATGCGGTTCCTCGCCGCCAACGAGTGGTCGTTCACACGCGAGCCGGAGCGCACGCGCATCACGTTCGGCGTCGCCGGCCAGCGCGACCTCGCGCTGACGAAGGCCGCCGACGGCCTCTACCACCCGCAGCTGCTGACGGTCCTGCGCGAAGCGAAGACCGCGATCGAGGACAGCGTGCCCGACCAGGAGATCGCTCGCCGCTTCGACGCGTTCACCCAGCGCGCCGCCGTGCTGCCGCCTGCCGTCGCCGCGCTGCGCGCCGCCAAGCCTGCCGCCGCGACCGGCGGCAAGTGACGCGCAACGTGCCGACGCGCAGCCGCGCGGTCGGGGCGACGGCGACGACCGGCGGCGACGCGGAGGCCACGTGCCCCTCGGCGGCGTGGCCTTCCGTGACGCCGGCTCCTAGCCTGCCGCGATGCACGACGGCGCGCCCCTGCGGCAACGTCCCTGGCTGTTCCCGCTGCTGATGGCGCTGTGCGCGCTCGGCCTCGCGTGGGCCTTCGCCGGCACGAAGGACGTCGCCGTCTGCGCCTTCGAACTGCTGCCGCTCACCGCGGTGATGGTCGTGTTCGCGGTCCGCCGCCGCTGGTTCCGCTTCTCCGACCTGAGCTACGTGCTGCTGACGTGGTTCTTCTTCATCCAGTGCCTCGGCGGCCGCTACGAGTTCGCCAACGTGCCGTTCCCGCAGGCGGTGATCGACGCGCTCGGCCTTGCGCGCAACCCGGTCGATCGCATCGGCCACTTCTTCCAGGGCTTCGTGCCGGCGGTGCTGCTGCGCGAATGGCTGATCCGCCGGCGCGGGCTGCCGCGCGGCCGCACGCTGTTCTGGCTGGTGACCGGCTGCTGCCTCGCGTTCTCGGCGAGCTACGAGCTGCTGGAGATGACCGTCGTCAAGGTGTGGTACCCCGCATCCGGCCCGGAGTGGCTGGGCACGCAGGGCGACCCGTGGGACGCGCAGATGGACATGACGATGGCGCTGTGCGGCGCGATCACGGCGCAACTGCTGCTGCGGCGGCTGCACGAACGCAGCATCGCGCGCGCGGAGCAGGCGGCGCGCTGAGCACGGTCGGCGGATCGATCCACTCGCGGACCGCAGGCAGCAGGCGG
>JADCJE010000026.1 GCA_020247305.1 Phycisphaerales bacterium
CTGGTCAGCGCGACCGGCAGCACGCGCATGGGCCGCATCGTCGGCCCGCGCGTCGCCCAGCGCTTCGGCCGCTCGCTGCTGGAGCTCGGCGGCAACAACGCGATCGTCGTCATGGCCGACGCCGACCTGTCGCTCGCCGTGCGCGGCATCGTGTTCGGCGCCGTCGGCACCGCCGGCCAGCGCTGCACGACGACGCGGCGGCTGCTCGTGCACGAGAAGGTCGTCGATGAGCTGCAGGCGCGGCTGGTCAAGGCCTACGCCCAGTGCCGCATCGGCAACCCGCTCGACAAGAAGACGCTCGTCGGCCCGCTGATCGACGAGGCCAGCGCCAAGGCCTTCGACCACGCCGTGAAGGCGGCGCAGGAGCAGGGCGGCAAGGTCGTCGTCGGCGGCAAGCGCGCCAGCGTCAAGGGCTGCAAGGGCGGCGCCTACGTCGAGCCGACGATCGTGCGCTGCAACAGCACGCTGCCGATCGTCAAGGAGGAGACGTTCGCGCCGATCCTCTACATCGTGCCGGTGAAGTCGATCGACGAGGCGATCGCGCAGAACAACGACGTGCCGCAGGGCCTGTCGAGCTCGATCTTCACCATGAACGTCCGCGACGCCGAGCGCTTCCTGTCGGCGACCGGCAGCGACTGCGGCATCGCCAACGTCAACATCGGCACCAGCGGCGCCGAGATCGGCGGCGCGTTCGGCGGCGAGAAGGAGACCGGCGGCGGCCGCGAGAGCGGCAGCGACAGCTGGAAGGTCTACATGCGCCGCCAGACCAGCACGGTGAACTACGGCACGAGCCTGCCGCTGGCGCAGGGCATCGTGTTCGGCGACTGAGTCGTCGCCGGACCGGCCAGCGGCAGCGGGCGGTCGGCGCCGACGGCGGCGCCAGCGTGCGGTCGGCGCCGACGGTTCGCCGCGCGCCGGCCGACGGTCCGCCGCGAGCCCGTCCCACGCTGGTCCGAGCCCGCCACCGCAGGCTTGCACGCGGCAGGATCGCGGGCTACCCTCTTCGCCCCGCAGGGCTACGGAGCCCCGCGCCGTTCGGTTGGATGTGCGACTCGGACGGGCCGTTAACTCAGTTGGTAGAGTGCGATCGTCACAAGGTCGAAGTCGCAGGTTCGAATCCTGCACGGCCCACCACTTTTCGCTGCCGAGCGCGCGCGCCTGTCGGCCATTGCCGCGCGCGCCGACACCGCGACCGTCCCCCCGCGCGGATTCCGCGACGCCTGACCAGGGCCGCCACCGCCCGCTGCGACGGCACCCTCGCAATTGACCGTCCACCGCCCCGTCCCAACGCGCGATTCCGTCTCCATCTACTGGAAGTCCCCGACCGATCGGCTGGCGCATGAAGGGCACGATCCTCGCCGCCGTCGCCGCGGTCGCCTGCGCGGCCGGCGTCTGCACGTTCACCTTGTTCGGCAAGAAGCACCGCATCGACGCCACGTCGCTGCCGGCGATGAAGGCCTCGCTCAAGGTCGTGCGCGACGACCTGAAGCCCGCGCGCCGGCAGGAGTTCGACGCGGCGATGGAGTCCGTGCTGATGCAGAGCCTGCGCGACGGCGGCCAGCGCGAGCTCGCCGAGGTCAAGAAGGCGTACAAGGCCGATCCGGAGTCTGTCTTTCTGCGCCTCTGCAAGCCGATCCTGCACGGCCGCACGGCGGACGAAGTGATCGCGCAGAGCCGCGGCGAGACGACGCCGCGCGCGCGGTGAGCGCGGCCGGTTCGCCCGCTTGCGCCTGAGAGCACCAAAGGACCACCGCGCGCCGCCGGGCCCAGCCCCGTCGCTGCGCCCGATTGCCGACGCCGCGTTGCCCGCGGCCCGCGGACCCGCCCCCCCTGCATTGCCCGCCCCGCCGTCCTGGGCGATCCGGCGCGTTTGCGCCGGGCGTCCCTCGCGCGCGGCGCGCCACCACCCCGCCCGCGACTCCCCATGGTCCGCACCATCGCCCTCCTCGCCGCCTGCGCCGCGGCCGCGTCCCTACCGGCCCAGGTCGTGATCATGACCAACGCGACGACCGACACGCTGTAGGCGTTCCGCCCGGTCGACGACAGCGTCGTCAATGCCAGCCTGTTCCCGATCGCCAACACGACCATGGTGTCGGCAATCGATGTCGGCGGCGCAATCTGGATCAGCGAGCAGACCACCGACCGCGTCCCCCGCTACGACGCCGCCGGCAACATGCTCGGCACGATCGGGCCGCCGTTCTCCGGCGGCGAACTCGACAACATCCGCGGCATGGGGCTCGGCAACGGCCTCGTCTACGTGACCGACGCCGGCACCGCGAATGGCGCGGCGGGCGACGCGGTCGTCGTCTTCGACGCCGCCGGCAACTTCGTGCAGACGATCAACACGACCGGCGCCGTCGCTTCGCCGTTCTCGGTGATGCCGTTCCAGGGCGACCTGCTGGTCGGCGGCAGCAGCAACGCCAACGACATCCACCGCTTCACCACGGCCGGCACGCCCGTCGGCATCTTCCACAACTCGACGGCGATCCGCTTCGTGCACCAGATCGCGCCGGCGACGGGCGGCAATGTCTGGTGCGCGGGCTTCACGACCGGCGGCATCAGCAAGATCGACGCCGCGACCGGCGCCATCTTGCAGTCGTTCCCGGCGGCCGGCGCGCGCGGCGTGTACGAACTCGGCAACGGCAACATGGTGTGGACCAACGGCACGGCGGCGTGGGTGCACGACCTCGCGACCGCGACCTCGACGCAGGTCGTCACCGGCATTTGCTACCACCGCAACGTCTTCGGCGGCGCCCCCGCGGCGGCAACGCCGTACGGCGCGGGCTGCCAGGGCCTCGCGCTCGCCAGCGGCGGCCTGCCGCGCGTCGGCCGCGCCGGCTTCAACCTGCGGCTCGACAACGTCGCGGCCGCCTCGCCGCTCGGCCTGTTCGCCTTCGGCAGCTCGGCCTTGGACCCGGGCATCGACCTGACGCTGCTCGGCATGGCGGGTTGCACCGGCTACGTCAGCCTCGACATCGGCGTGTTCTCGGGCGGCCTGACCGCCGCCGGCACGAGCCTGTTCGCGCTGCCGATCCCCAACAACAGCGCGCTCGCCGGCGTCACGCTCGCAACCCAGGGCATCGCCTTCACCTCGGCGACTTCGCTTGGCCTCGCGGCGAGCAACGGGCTCAGCCTGACGATCGGGTGCTGACCCGCGCCGTCTCAGTCCGCGCCGCCGCGCGCGACTCCACGTCGGCCAGGAAGGCATCGACACCGGTGTCGTTGCGGGACGACACGTGGCGATCCTCGCACGACCCGCAGGGTGTGTACGACGTGCCGTCGTACACGCCCTGCGACTCGCCGGAGGCTTCCACGCTGCGCTGTCCCCTACCGCCGCCGCACCCGGATCGGCCCCTTGGCCGTCGACGGGTCCACCACCACGCCGCGCTGGGTGATCACCGCAGCGCCCGCCGCGACCAGCCGCCGCGCCGCCATGCGCGCGCGCTCCATCAGCGGCTCCCAGTCGTCGGCGACGGCGCGCGCAGCCTCGGACGGACAGATCGTGGCGGTCGCCGCGCGCTGGCCCAGTAACGCCAGCATCGCGGCTTCGAGCGCGCGGTCGGTGGCGTCGAGGCCGCGGCGGCAGCCGGCGCTGCAGTAGCGCACGGTGTCCCAGTTCTTGGCCCAGTTGGCCCGCCAGACCATCGTGCGGCCGCAGGTGGCGCAGGGTTTCTCGGGCAGGGCGGCCGGCGGCATGCGGGTGGTTTCGCCCCGGCGCGGGGGCCGGATGCGGACCAGCGCAGTGGGCAGGGCCGTCCGCGCTGGCAGCGGTGCCAGCCGCGGCCGCGCGGCCCGCTGGCGGCGGCGTGCGCCACCCGCGGTTGCCCCCGGGGCGTGATTGGGCGCGTCCGGCGGCCCGGCTGCTGCGAAGTCCCCAACCCATGGACGGCCTCGACGATTGGTTCGAATACGCGCTCGACCTGCCGCCCGCCGAGCGTGCCGCCGCCATCGCCACCCTGCGCTCCCAGGACCCTGGGAGCGCCGACCAGCTCGAAGCGATGCTGGCCGAGTGCGTCAGCAACCCGGACTTCGCCTGCCACGCGGCCGCCCCGGCGCGGGCGAACGACCCGCCGCGCGTGCTCGGCGTGACGCTGACGGTGCCCGACGTCGCCGCCGCCGCGCGCTGGTACAGCGAACTGCTGCGCTGCCGCGTCGAGCAGCCGACGGCCGACGTCGCGACGCTGCGCCTGCCGCAGCTCGAACTGCGCTTCGTGCGCGGCGAAGCGACGGCGCCGCGCCTGCTGGTGCACCACCCCGACGTCATCCACCTCGGCGCCGCGACGCGCACGCAGGGCACGGCGCGCGAACTCGCGATCGTCGACCCGTGGGGCAATGCGCTGACGCTGCGCAGCGAATGACGGCGGCGCGGGCCGGGCGCGCACGGTCGCGGCCGCTCACCAGCCGGCGAGCAACTGCCCGGCCGCGGCGACGCCGCTGACCCACGCACCCTCGACGCGGCCGCCGACGAGCCCGTCGCCGCACAGCGCGAGGCGCAAGCCGGCATCGACGACGGCCGCGCCACCCGGCTCGCCTTCGGCGGCGAGCGCGTAGCGCCAGCGGTGGCCTTCGAGGTGCGCGACGGCCGGCAGCGGCCGGCCCAGACACCGCGCGAACGCGGCGACGAGGGCCTGCGCGTTCTGCAGCACGTCCTGGTCGAAGCGCTGCATCGACCACGCCGCCGCACCGTGCAGCACGTACGTCGGGCCGCCGCTGCGCCCGGGTTTGCCGCCGTCGTGCGCGGCCCACGCCAGCACGTCGTCGGTGACAAACCACGCGCCGTCGCCGTCGGCGAGCGGTTCGGCGAATGCGACCAGCGCGGCGAGGCACGGCTGCAGCGCCTCGGCGCGCGCGGCCGCCGCAGCGGCGACCGGACCCGCGAGGCCGCTCGTGCGCAGCAGCGCGTGCGCCTGCGCGGTGGGGATCGCCAACACGACGGCGTCGAACGGTCCGTGCGCGACGGCGGCGTTGGTCGCGACGTCGATGCCGGCGAGCGTCCAGCCGCTGCCCGCGGCCGCGCGCTGCAGGCCGTCGATGCGGGCGCTGACGGCGAGGGTCAGGCCCGCGGCGAACGCGCGCGGCAGCGCCGACATGCCGGGCGCGGCGACCCAGCGCTCGGCCCCTGGCCGCGGGTCGCCGCCAACGACGCCGCCGGCGAGCGTGCGGAACGGCCCGTGCCAGCGCTGCACGACGCCCGCGTCCTGCAGCGGCCGCAGCGCCGCCGCGAACCCCGGCGTGCGCACGGTGAAGAACTGCGCGCCGTGGTCGAACTGGTGCGGCTCGCGGCGGCGCGTCGCCGCGCGGCCGCCGGCGCTGCGGCCCTTGTCGAACACGGTGGCGCGCACGCCGGCCTGCTGCAGCGCGCGCGCGGCGGCGAGGCCGGCAATGCCGCCGCCGACGACGGCGACCGAGCGGGAGGATGGGGTCATGCGTCTGCCTGTTGCCGGCGCAGCCGTTCGTGCCGGCGCGGCTGGCGTTTCCGGCTGCCGTGCTGGGCGAACACGCGGGCGCTCTCGGCGCGCGCGTCCGGCGTGCGCCGCGCGCCGTAGATGCGTTGCTTGGCCGACGCGACCGCCGCCGCCGCGTCGACGACCGGCGCGGGATAGTCGACGCCGATGCGGCAGCCGGCGGCCACCTGTTCATCGGCCGTCATCGTGTGCGGCTCGGCCAGCTTCGCCAGCGGCACGCGCGCGAGCTCGGGCACCCAGCGGCGCACGAACACGCCCTCGGGGTCCTGGTCGCGGAGCTGCTTCTGCGGCGAGTAGATGCGCACGGTGTTGATGCCGGTGACGCCGCTCTGCATCTGCGACTGGCTCCAGTGGATGCCCGGCTCGTAGTCGACGAAGCAGCGCGCTAGGTGCACGCCGACCGGCCGCCAGTGCAGCCACAGGTGGTACGCGGCGAACGACACCAGCATCGCGCGCATGCGGAAGTTGAGCCAGCCGGTGGCGCGCAGGCAGCGCATGCAGGCGTCGACCATCGGGTAGCCGGTGCGGCCCTCGGCCCACGCGGCAAAGCGCGCGGCGTCGAAGTCGCCTTCGCGCAGGCCGTCGAAGGCGCGGTTCATGTTGTGGAACTCGATCGCCGGCTCGTCCTCCAGCTTCTGCATGAAGTGGCAGTGCCAGCGCAGCCGGCCGGCGAAGCTGCGCAGCGACTTCAGCCAGCCGCCGCGCGCCGCGGGCTTCAGGGCGCGCACTTCCTCCTGGCGCGCCAGCAGCGCGTGGTGCGCAGTGCGCAGCGAGACCGTGCCGTACGCGAAGTGCGGCGACAGCCGGCTGCACGCGTCCCACCCGAACAGCGGCGACGACATCGCCGCCTGGTACGGCTCGCCGCGCTCGCAGAGGAACGACTGCAGCGTCGCGCGGCCGGCGGCCTCGCCAGCGGGCTGCACCTCGTACGGACCGAGCGCTGGCACCGCGAGCGCGTCGAGGTCCGGCAGTTCGCCGGGCGGCACGAGCGCCGCCGGCACGGCGCGGAGCGCGTCCGGCGCCGGCAACAGCGGCGCGCTCATGCGCTCCTCCCACCGGCGGCTCCAACCATCCCGCGTCGGCAGCCGGCGCACGACGCCGTCCTGCGTGTGCTCGGTCCACGGGATGCCGCGCTCGCCGAGGAACGCAGCAACGGCCCGGTCGCGCGCGAACGTCCACGCATCGCCGGTCTCCTGGTGGCTGTGCACGTGCGCGATGCCGCCGAGCCCGCGCAGGTCGTCGTCGAGCTGCGCCAGGATCGGCACGACGTCGCCGACGCGCACGGTCAGCCACGCGCCGCGCGCGCGCAGCAATTGGTCGAGTTCGGCGAGCGAAGCCCGGACGAAGTCCCACTGCCGGCGGTCCGCCGTCTCGGCGGCGAGCAGCGGCGGCTCGAACACGTACAGCGCGATCAGCGGCCCGGCGGCCGCGGCGGCGCACAGCGCGCCGTGGTCGTGCACGCGCAGGTCGCGCTTGAGCCAGACGACCTGCACGGAGCCGTCGACAACGGGCGCGCCGTATGCCGCGTCGGCGTGCGTCGCCGCGACGGCGGGCGCCGGCGGTTGCGCGCTCAAGGCGTCGGCGGCCGACCGATCGCTGGCCGGCTTCCCGCCGCGCTCGCGCCGTGCCACGGTGGACTCGCGCGAGGCTTTCGCGTCCCCTGCCGACGCGCCCCCCGCAGGGCGCCGACGCTTCGGTTTCACCGCTGATGCATCCCCATGTGCCGCTGCAGGCGTAGCTGCACCCTGCGCGGGGCGCTTCGGCTTTGTCGCCGGCGCGGCGTCGTGCGCCATCGCATCGGCAGCCGCGCCCTTCGCCCGCCGCGTCGCCGCCTTCGCCTTGCCGCCCTTGCCCGCCATGGCCGGACCTCCGCGCTCAGGCGAGCGGGCGCAGCACGCCCTGGCCGCCGTCGACGCCGAGGACCTGGCCCGACAGCCACGAGTTCGCCGGATCGAGCAGGAAGGCCATGGCGCGGGCGACGTCGTCGGGCGCGCCGATGCGGCCGGCTGGGTTCAGCTTGGCCGCCGCCTCGCGCATGCCGGCGCGCGCCAGCAGGTCGGCGGTCATGCGGCTCTCGACCAGTGCGGGCGCGACGCAGTGGGCGCGGATGCCGCGGCGGTTGTGCGTGGCGGCGAGCGAGCGCGCGAGGCCCTCGATGCCGGCCTTGGCGGCGGCGATCGCTTCGTGGTTGGCGAGGCCGACCGACGCCGCGACCGAGCTGGCGAACACCACCGCGCCGCCCTGCTTCATCACCTCGGGCACGGCCATCGCCACGCCGAACGCGCTGCTGAGGTTGACGTCGAGGACGTCCTGCCACTCGGCGTCGGTGGTGCGATGCGCGGGCTTCAAGAACAGCGAGCCGACGCAGTGCGCGATGCCGGCGACCGACTCGCCGCCGCACGCGGCGACCAGCGCGTCCTTGATCGCGCTCGGCCGGCAGTCGGCCAGCAGCCCGGTGCGGGCGCCGAGCGGACCGGCGAGTTCGGCGAGCCGGCCTTCGTCGCGCGCCAGCAGCACCAGCCGGGCGCCGCGGGCGGCGAGGTCGCGCGCGAGGGTCGAGCCGACGGCGCCGGTGGCGCCGAGGATGGCAAACGTGCCGGCGATCGGGGCGTCGCTCATGTCGGTGGCCGTTCGCCGGGGCCGCGCCGCGGATGCAGCGCCGTCGCCGGTGGCGGTCGGATGCGGCCCGGGTGCCGCCGCCGGCTGCCGCCAGGCTGCCGGCCTCGCTATCCTGCTCGCCCCCATGACCGAGTCCGACCCCAACGCCGCCGACCCGGCCGCCCTCGCCGCGCAGGCGCGGCAGGCGCTGGCGTTCTTCGAGGCAGCGCTCGCCGACCGCGGCGTGCTGATCCACCTCGACGAGGACCTGCGGCGACGGCTGCTGGAGGCCGCGGGCCGGGTCGCCCGCCCGGATCCGTGGCAGAAGCGCGAGTTCCTGCGCGAGGCGCGCCGCCAGCGCAAGGAGCAGAAGCGCGCCGAGGACGAGCGCAAGCTGTCGTCGACCGGCATCCGCAAGCTGCGCCGGGAGGCCGTGTTCCTGACCCCGCCAGCGCTGCCGGCGCCGGTCGCGCCGGGCGGCGACATCGATGCGGAGTTGGCGACGCCTGCGGCAGCGCCCGCGACCAGGATCCGGGCCGAAGCGGCGGACGTCGACGCGAAGTTGGCGATCCCGCCGGCAGCGCGCCAGACCAGAATCCACGCCATTGCGGCCCAAGACGGCGACGGAGCGGCGGCGGCGCCGATCGACGCCGCCGATGCCGCTGCCGCTGGCACGGCCGCAGCGCCCGCCGAGCCGCGCGTCGTCCGCGACGAGCGCAACTGCTACGTCTGCAAGACGACGTTCACCGCGCTGCACCACTTCTACGACTCGCTGTGCCAGCGGTGCGGCGACTTCAACTTCGGCAAGCGCCAGCAGACCGCCGACCTGCGCGGCCGCGTCGCCGTGGTGACCGGCGCGCGCGTCAAGATCGGCTACCAGGCGAGCATCCTGCTGCTGCGCGCCGGCTGCCGCGTCGTCGCCACCACGCGCTTTCCGCACGACGCGGCGCTGCGCTACAGCCGCGAGGCGGACTTCGCGGCGTGGCGCGACCGCCTGCACGTGCACGGCCTCGATCTGCGCCACACGCCGAGCGTGGAGGCGTTCTGCCGCCACCTGGATCGCACGCTCGATCGCCTCGACTTCCTGATCAGCAACGCCTGCCAGACCGTGCGCCGGCCGTCGGGCTTCTACCAGCACCTGATGGACCAGGAACGCGCGCCGCTCTCGGCGCTGCCGCCGGGCGCGCAGCAGGTGCTGCGCTCGCACGAGGCGCTGCGGCTGCAGCCGGCCGGCGGCGACGGCGGCGGCGCGCAGTCGCTGCCGGCGCTCATCGAGGCGCTGCGCCAGCACGACGCGCCCGAACTGAGCCAGCGGCCGCTGCTGGCCGAGGACCTCGCGCGCAGCGGCGCGCTGTTCCCCGACGGCAAGCTCGACCAGGACCTGCAGCAGGTCGACCTGCGCGCGGCCAACAGCTGGCGCATGCCGCTCGCCGACGTGACGACCGTCGAACTGCTCGAAGTGCAGCTGGTCAACGCCATCGCGCCGTTCGTGCTCAACGCGCGGCTCAAGCCCCTGATGCTGCGCGTGCCGTCGCGCGACAAGCACATCGTCAACGTGTCGGCGATGGAGGGCCAGTTCTACCGGTCGTTCAAGACCGACAAGCACCCGCACACCAACATGGCGAAGGCCGCGCTCAACATGATGACGCGCACCTCGGCCAAGGACTACATGCGCGACGGCATCCACATGAACAGCGTCGACACCGGCTGGGTCACCGACGAGGACCCGGCGGCGATCGCCGCGCGCAAGACCGAGGAGCACGGCTTCCACCCGCCGCTCGACATCGTCGACGGCGCCGCCCGCATCGTCGACCCGATCTTCGACGGCTTCCGCACGGGCGTGCACGTGTGGGGCCAGTTCCTGAAGGACTACGCGCCGACGCACTGGTGAGCGCGGCGCAGCGGCGCGTCACGAACCGATGGTCGCCGCCGCCGCATTGCTGACGACGAGGCCCAGGGCGTTGGCCGCCGGATCGAGCACCAGGGCCTGCTGGTAGAAGCGCAGGCCCAGCAACGCACCGCCGGCCGGCAGCGCCCACGACCAAGCCAACGTGGAGCCGGCCCCGGCGACGGTGTCGAGTTGCAGCGCCTCGGCGAACAGTTGGCACCCGGGCATGCCGAGCGCTGCGAGCGACAGCGGCAGCAGCAGACCGCCCGATTGCGCATCCGACAGGCCGGTCGCCATCAGCGCCAATCCGGCCGGCGCCCCGCTGATCGTCGCCGTGAACGTCGTCCCGGGCAGCGGCAGCGATCCTGTCGCCCGCGCCAGCACGGGCACGCCGAGCGCCCCGGCACAACCCGCGCCGTAGGGCGTGTAGGCCGCCGCGCGGCGCACCGGCAGGAACTCGACGTTGTCCCACCCGACCGTGCCGCTGGTCTCGGTGATGACCACGCGGTGGATGCCGGGAGCGGTGATCGCCAGCGTGAACACCATGCCCGGGGCCGTGTCCGGCAGGGTCTGGGCGCCGAGCAACGTGCCGTCGACCCCGAACGCCTGCACGGTGCCGGTGCCCGAGTTCAGCACGTTGAGGTCCCCACGGATGCGGAACCAATCGGTTGTCGCCGCCTGACCGGGCGCGGTCGGGTCGAAGAAACGCAGCGTGATCGGTTGGAGGTAGCTCAGCGCCCCGGCTGCCGTGACGCCGCCGATCAGGTTCGGGGCGCTCGGGGTGGCAGCGCCGTGGTTGACCACCGCGACGAAGCCGCTGCTCGACGTGAACGTGACGCCAAGCGTCGTCAGGAACTGCGTCGACAGCCGCGCCGCGGCAGGCACGATCTGCCCCGACCCGTTGCCCATGGCGACGAGGCCCGGTTCCTGGAAGGTGATCAGGTTGGTCTGCGCCGGCACGGCGGCGAGCAGCAGCACGAACGGGGCGACGCGGAGCAGAGAGATCGCAAGGACGCATGCC
>JADCJE010000027.1 GCA_020247305.1 Phycisphaerales bacterium
CCGCGTCCCCGCCGCACTCGGTCGCCCCAATCCGCCCACCCCGTCTCCCGCCCTTCCTCTCTCCCTCCCCTCCCCCCCGCCTTCGTCATCCCCGCGCCCGTTGCGCACGCCCTGGATTGCACTCCACTCCGATCGCATCGACGCCGCGCGCATTCGCCACCTGCAGCGCCGTCCCGACGCCGCAGAACGGATCCACGATGCACGACGGCTGCACCGCGCGGCACAGCCAGTCGACGGCGAACCGCGCCGCGGCCATGCCCATTGCGCGCGGCCAGGTCATCGCGCCGAGCTCGGGCAGCACGTCCGGCGTCGCTTCCTCGACCGGATCGCGCAGCTTCCGCGCAAAGCACAGCAGGTGGGAATACCCCACGCGCCCGAACGTAGCTCGGCCCGCCGGCGCCCGGCACACGATCTTGTGCCACACCAGCGGCACACCGGCCTCGCGCGCCGCCCAATGCACCAGAAACCCCTTGTCGATCCAGCGGCCGTCGCGCTTGACGTCCGTTTGGAAGAACACCGCCGCGCCGTCGTCGGGTGTCGCACGCAGCACGGCCGCGGCCGCGCTGACGAACCAGGATTCCCAACCGGCGCGCGCCGAACGCGGCAGTTCCACCGCGTCGGGCAGCGACGTGAACACCGCCGCGCGCGCCGGCAGCGGGTGCTGCGCGAGCCACGCCAGGGCTTCTGCCGTGTGCACGGTTCGCTGCGGCGGGCGCCCGGGTGCGTCGGTCACGGCGCAACCTTAGGCCACCGCCCCGCGCCGCGCGATTGCAGCGCCGCGCGGCGGTGGCCGTCGACGCCACTCCGGCGCGGCCGCCGCGTCGGCTTTGTGCTGGGCATGGCTGGCAGGCACGGTTACGAAAGGGCCACGAGCCGCCCCGTATGACGATCCTCGCCCCATCGCTCCGCCTGCTCGCCTTCGGCGTCGTCGCCGCGCTGGCGCCCGCGCAGAACGCGCCGACGCAGCCAGCGCCCGCGCAGCCAGCGCCGCCGCAGGACCCGAAGCCGGCCGTCGAGCCGCCGATCCCCGTCGACGCCGAGGCCGACCACGCCGGCGCGCCGGTGCAGGCGATCACGATCGAGCAGGCGCTGCGCCTCGCGCGCGGCGGCAACGTCGCGCTGAAGGCGGCGGCGCTGCTGCCGCAGCAGGCGCGCATGGACCTGCTGTTCCAGGAAGCGGCCTTCGTGCCCGAACTCTACGGCGCGTCGGGCATCGCGCAGAGCGAGCGGCCGACCCGCAACGCCTTCTCGCCGTCGGTCTCCACCCAGACGTTCGACGCGCAGCTCGGCTGGCGCCAGCGCGTCGTCACCGGCGGCCTGTTCGACCTCGCCTTCGTGCCGTCGCGCTTCGACAGCAGCGGTTCGGCGGCGTTCCCCGACACGCAGTACACGTCGGAGTGGGTCGCCAGCTACCGGCAGCCGCTGCTGCGCGGCGGCTGGAGCGACTACGCCACGGCGCCGATCGACGCCGCCCGCCATCAGGTCAACCAGACGGACCAGGCCTACGAACGCAGCGTGCAGGACACGCTGCTGCAGGTGGTGCAGGGGTACTGGGAGCTGGTCTTCGCGCGCGAGAACTGGCGCGTCCAGCAGACCGCGCTCGCCGTCGCCGTCGAGCAACTGCGCATCACCGAGGAGCGCATCCGCGTGCAGGCCCTGGCGCCGCGCGACCGCGTCGCCGACGAGGCCGAGGTGGCGCGCCGCCGCGAGCAGCTGATCAACGCCGAGAACGCCATCCGCGCGCAGGAGGACGTCGTCCGCCAGCTGCTGTTCGGCGCCGAGGCCACGACGGCATGGCGCACCAACGTGCGGCCGGCGTCGCCGATCGCCGTCGAGACGGCGGTCGACGGCCTGCAGTTCGAACCGCTCGTCGAGGTCGCGCTCGCCAACCGCCCGGACGTGCGTTCGCTGCGCAGCGCCATCGCCGCGGCCGAGGTCGCCAAGGTGCAGGCCGATCGCGACACGCTGCCGGACCTGGACCTCGTCGGCGGCTACTCCAGCGACGGCGTGCGCAACAGCTTCCGCGACGCGTACTACGACGCCACCGACCAGCAGTACCCGGACTGGTCGCTGCGCCTGGAGTTCTCGCTGCCGTTCGGCAACCAGGCGGCGCGCTCGCGCTCGCTGCGCGCCAAGCTCGAGGTCGAACGCCAGCGTCGCCTGCTGCAGGCGGCGATCCTCGACGTCACGCGGCAGGTGCGCGACGCCGTGCGCAGCCTGCAGACGCTGGCGCAGTCGATCCAGGCGAGTTCCGAGTCGGTGCGCCTCGCGACGGTCAACCTCGACACCGAACGCCGCAAGCTGCAGGTCGGCTCGTCGACCGCGTTCGAAGTGCAGCGCCGCAACCAGGACCTGCTCGAAGCGCGCACGCGCCTGCTGCGCAACCAGCTCGACTTCCGCACCGCGCAGAGCCGGCTGCTGCACGCGCAGGGCCTGCTCAAGGCCGAAGGCGAGTAGACCGGCGCGGGGCGGCGCGGGGCGCTCCCGCGCTCCCGCGCTCCCGCGGTCGCGGTCCCGCGGTCACCGCAGCGCGAACTGCGCGCCCAGCCGGTCGAGCCGCAGCCGGCGTTCCTGGCGTTCGCGGTGGGCGGCGACGTCGCCGTCGGCGGCGTCCGGCTGCCATGCGTCCCAGCGGGCCACGGCCGCGGCCACCATGGCGCGGGCCGCCGGCGTGACCGCGAGCGCCAGCGGCGCCGGCGGCCGGGCCGGCTCGCGGCGCTGCACGGCCGCGGCGGCGTGCAGCAACTCCAGCAGGTCGCCGACGGCGTCGCGGAACGCCTGGCACGCCGCCGTCTGCTCGCCGGCGAGCAGCCGTCGTTCGACGGTCAGCAACACGTCGCGCAGCAGCAGGACGTCGTCGGCTGCGAGCGTGACGTCGTGCAGGGCCGACGTGGCGGGTGTGGGCGCGTCGCGGGTCACGGCTTGCTAGAAGCCCTGATGCGCGCCGCCGTGACGCGTTTTCGCTGCAGGGGGCCGCCGTGCACCGACTTGTCCATGCGGCCGCGCCGCGCCAAGCTGTGGCCCCCGGGGAACCCGCCGGCCGTCCGGCCGCGCACCGCCACCGCATGGCCGTCACGCATCCGACCTCGCTCGATCCGCGCACGCCGCTCGCCGAGCGTCGTCTCTTCGCCGCGCTGCGCGACCAGTTGCCCGCCGATTGGGTGGTGCTGCACGGCCGGCGCGTCGTGCTGCCGGCCGAGCCGCAGCGCGACGGCCGCGATGGCCGCCGTCGGCCGATCGAGGGCGAAGCCGACTTCGCGGTGATCGATCCGCGCCGCGGCCTGCTGGTGCTGGAGGCCAAGGGCGGCCAGGAGATCGGCCGCGACGGCGACGGCTGGTATTCGCGCGACGTGCACGGCGGCCGCCACGCGATCCGCGATCCGGGCGCGCAGGCGCAGAAGGTGCTGCACGCGCTCAAGGACTACCTGCGCCGCCGCCACGGCTTCCCGCTGCACCCCGACGACGCGCGCTTCGGCTTCGGCGTCGCGCTGCCCGACTTCGCCGTCGCCGGCGACCTCGGCCCCGACCTGCCGCGCGCCTGCGTGCTCGCCGCCGACGACCTCGCCGACCTGCCCGGCGCACTGGCGCGCTTGTTCGACGGCAACGGCATCCCCAAGGCCGGGCTCGATGCGCGCTTCCCGGCGTTCGCCGTCGCCGCGCTGGCCGGGCCGTTCCACCTCGTGCGCCCGCTGGCGGCGCGCATCGCAGCGCAGGAAGAACGGCTGCTGGCGCTGACCGAGGAGCAGGTGCGCGCGTTCGAGCTGCTGGCCGACCAGCGCCGCGTCGTCGTGCGCGGCGTCGCCGGCTCGGGCAAGACGCTGGTGGCGATGGCGGCGGCGCGCCGGCTCGCGGCGGCGGGCGAGCGCACGCTGATGCTGTGCTTCAACGTGCCGCTCGGCGAGCACCTCGCCGCCGCGGCCGACGGCTTCACGGTGCGCACCTTCCACGCGCTGTGCCTCGAACTCGCCGCGCGCGCCGGCCTCGGTGAGCGCATCCCGGCGCAGCCGACGCAGGCGTTCTACGAAGACGAAGCGCCGCGCCTGCTGGCCGCGGCGCTGGCGCGCCTGCCCGACGAGCGCTGGGACGCGGTCGTCGTCGACGAGGCGCAGGACTTCCGCGCCGCGTGGTGGGAGCCGACGCGCGCGCTGCTGCGCGACGACGCCGCCGGCCGCCTGCTGTGCTTCCTCGACCCGGCGCAGGACGTCTACGGCGGCGCGCCGGCCGCGACCGACGGCTTCGTGCAGGCGCGGCTCGACTACAACTGCCGCAACACCGCGCGCATCGCCGGCTGGGCCGGCCGCCACGTCGACGTCCCGGCCAAGCTCGTGCCGGGCACGCCCGACGGCGACGCGGTCGCGGTCGACGCGCTCGTCGGCGAGGACGAGGCGGCGATGGTCGACGCGGTCGCCGCCCAGCTGCGCCGCCTGCTGCGCGACGAAGGCCTCGCGCCCGACCGCGTCGTCGTGCTGTCGGCGCACGGCCGCGGCAAGAGCGCGGTGTGGCGCGCCGGCCACGGCCGCGACGGCCTGCCGGGCGCTGGCGTGCGCCTGCGCGCGCTCGACGACCCCGACGCGACGGCCGTGCGCTTCTCGTCGGTGCACCGCTTCAAGGGCCTGGAGGCCGACGCCGTCGTGCTGTGCGAACTCGCCGCCGACGCCGGGCGCCTGGGCGCCGTGCTGCGCTACATCGGCGGCACCCGCGCCAAGCACTGGCTGGCGGTCTGCGCGTACGAGGGCGGGGCGTGAGCGGGCTGACGGACGACCTGCGCGAACGCCTGCTGCGCCTGCGTCGAGACACTGCCGGCGAGTGGGGCGAGGCGCTGCGCGGCGGCGCGCCGCACAAGCCGCTGCTGCTGCTCGCGGTCGCCGACCTGATCGAGGCGGGCCTGATCCGCGACAACACGATCCGCTACGACGACCGCCTGCTCGGCGCGTTCGACGGCTACTGGCGGGAGTGCGTCGGCGACCGGCCGACCAACCCGCTGCAGCCGTTCTGGTACCTGCAGAACGACGGCGGGCTGTGGCAGCTGGCGCCGCGCGCGGGCGCGCTGGACGGCGCCGTGGCCGGCGCGGTGGCCGGTGGCCGGGTGCCGACGCTGGCGCGCTTCCGCGACGCGGTGGCGCACGCGCAGTTGGCGCCGGACCTGTGGCAGGTGCTGCAGGACCCGGCGACCCGCGACGAGGTGCGCGCCGTGCTGGTGGGGCGCTACTTCGGCGGCGGCTTGCGCGCCGCGCTGCAGCAGCGGCACGACCTGCTGCTGCAGGCGGTGGTGTACGAGGACGAACTGCGGCGCCGGCTGCGGCGCGACCTCGGCGACCTGTTCGGTGGCGACGGCGCGCTCGACCCGCGCTTCACCGCCGAGGGCCGTTCGCTCGCCTTCCGCGCGGTGGTGGTCGAGGCCTACACGCACGCGTGCGCCGTCTGCGGCACGAGCGTGCGCACGCCGGCGGGGCGCAGCGTGGTCGAGGCGGCGCACATCGTCCCGTTCCACGTCTGCCGCAACAACGACCCGCGCAACGGCCTCGCGCTGTGCCCGTTGCACCACTGGACCTTCGACCAGGGGGCGATGGCGGTCCGCGACGACCTGCGCATCGTCGTCCACCCGGCGGCGACGGGCCTCGTCGCGGACGACGGCTTCCGCCGGCTCGCCGGCCAGCCGCTGCGGCTGCCGGCGGACGGCGCGTGCGCGCCGTCGCCGCTGGCGTTGGCGTGGCACCGCGCGCACGTGTTCGACGCGGCGGTGTGACGGCGCGCGGCGGCGCTACTGGCTGCCGATGCGGATGGCGAGGCCGTTGCTGAGCGACGACCAGCGCGGGAAGCCCGGCAGTTCGATCGTCAGCGCCTGGAAGTACAGCTCGCTGCCGACCAGCGGCGGGCTGGCGGGGATCGCGATCGGCCACGGCACGAGGCCGGTGCCGCCGGGCGCGGTCAGCGCGAGGGTCACCTCGGCGGACTGGTGCAGTTGGCAGCCGGGGATGCCGGCCGGCGTCAGCTCGAACGGCAGCGGCAGGCCGAGCCACGACGTGCGGCTCACGCCCATCGCGCCGATCGCCGGCACGAACAGGCCGGGCACGTTGCTGATCCGCAGGTCCATCGTCGTGCCGACGACCGGCGACGACGGCGGCAGCAGTGCCAGCCCCGGCGCGCCGAGCGAGCCGACGCAGGCAGCACCGTAGGCCTCGGCGCGCGCGAACACCGGCAGCTGCAGCGACCAGAGGTCGTTGGCGAAGCCTGTGCCGCAGGCGCCGGCGAACAGGCGCAGTTCGTTGGCGGCGGCGTCGAAGAACAACTGCCCGCCGCGGCGCGCCGACGGCGCCTGCCCCGTCGGCGTGTGGCGCGTCCACGCCGCGCCGTCCCACGACCAGACCTCTGCCGAGCACGCGCCGGCGGCGTCGGCGCCGCCGTGCAGCACGACGCGCTCGGCGCGCGGGTCGTAGGCGAAGGCGTGGTCGGTGCGCGCGGTCGGCGCCCAAGCGAGGCCGCCGGGCGATTGCGGCACGACCTGCGCCCACGTCGCGCCGTCCCATTCCCACACGTCGTCGCGCACCGAGGCGCCGGTGGCGCCGCCGTGCAGCACGAGCCGCTGGCGGCGGGCGTCGAAGGCGAGGCCGTGGTCGCGGCGGGCGGGCGGCAGCGTCGTTGGTGTGCGCTGCGTCCAGGTCGTGCCGTTCCATTGCCAGTGGTCGCCGAGGTCGGCACCGGACGCGTCGACGCCGCCGAAGAGCTCGACGGTCTGGGTCGTCGCTGCGAACGCGAAGCGATGGCGCGTGCGCGGCGACGGCGCGGTCGCCGGTTGGCGCGCCGTCCACTGGCCGTTGACCCACGTCCAGGTGTCGTTGAGCGCCGTGCCGAGCGGGTTGCGCCCGCCGAACAGCACGTTGTCGCCGCGGGCCGGGTCGAGGACGAAGGCGTGTTCGCTGCGGAACGCCGGCTGGGGGAAGGCGAACTGCGGCGTGAAGGCGCTGCCGCTCAGCGTGTACGAGAACGGCTGCGGGCCGTTCGCGGTCGTGCCGCCGAAGAGCACGGCGCCGCCGGTGGGGAGCGGGGCGAGCGCGGTGGCGGCGAGGGGCGGTGGTGGGGCGGAGGTGGTGAGGGCGGTGGCGGTGACGGGGGCGGTGGGGTCCAACCCGGGTACATGGGTGACAGTTTTGTCCGGGCACATGGGTGACACTCGGTGCTGGCCTCGTGGGCCGGATCGGGTCCTGTGGCCGGATGCCATGGATCCAGACCGAA
>JADCJE010000028.1 GCA_020247305.1 Phycisphaerales bacterium
CAGCAGCAGCTCGCGCAGCTGCGCCCGCTGCAGGCTGCCGAGCAGAGCGCGCAGGCGGCGCTCGAACACGTCGGGCTGCCGCAGGATCGCGTCGACGACCTCGGGTTCGACGGCGAGCCGCACGAGCTCGATGCCGTGCACCTCGACGAGCTCGGGGTTCTCGCGGCTGCGCAGCTTGCGTTCGACGACGACGTCGAAGCGCTCGGCGCGCGCGTGCTGCACGACCATCTCGCCGAGCGCGCGCGCCAGCACCGACAGGCCGTGCACGATGGCAAGCTGGCCGAGGTCGATCGTCCAGGCGCCGTCCTCGCGGACCAGCGCCGGCCCGAGCGAGGTCGGCAGCTGCTGCGGCGCAGCGCTCATGCCGCCACCTGCCGACGCACGACGCGACGCCACTGCGCGCGCGGCCGCAGCGATGCCGCCGCAGTCGATCCGATCGCCTGTCCGCGCGCGCGCTTCATGGTGCCTCCTGCGCGACGACCGCCTTGATGCAGCCGCGCGACCGTGCGGTCGCGAAGGCCTCGGCCAGCTGCTCGCCGCGGAAACGGTGCGTCACCAGCCGTTCGCCGATGCGCGCCAGCTCGGAATCGCTCGCCAGCAGCGCCAGCGCCGGCGCGAACTCGCCGCAGCGCGAAGTCGACAGCCGCAACCCGCGGCGGACCACGGCGTCGAGCAGCGGCGCGCCGGCCGTCGCCGTCTGCGGATGCAGCAGCACGAGCCCGCGCGGGCGCACCAGCGGCTCTTCGCTGCCGGCGCGCGGGCGCACGGCGGCGTCGACGCCCGCGGCGTCGTCGGCGACGGCGACGTCGGCGCGCGGCAGGCCGTCGGCGTCGGCGGCGAACTGCGCGGCCAGCGCGCTGGCCGTGCCGCGGCGCACGTCGGCGCGCGCCAGCAGCCACGCCGGCGGCTCGCGCCGGCAGAGCCACGCGACGCGCGGCCGGCGGCCGGTGCGCAGTCGATCCCAGTCGGCCGCGCCGGCCGGCGGTTCGTCGGCTGGGAACGGCGCGAGGCCGAGTTCGTCGACGACCATCTCGGTGAGGTGGCGCACGCCGCCCGCCGGCTGACCGTGCGTCGACTTCAGGTGCACTTCGCGGCGCGCGAGGCGCAGCGCCGTGAGCAGACCGTCGGGGTTGCCGGTGGTGTCGATGACGACGTCGAACGCGCCGTCGGCGACGCCGTCGCCGAGCAGGTGGCCCTCGGTCGCGCCGAACTGCGCCGCGAGCGGCAGCAGCGCCGGATCGCGCACCACCGCGGCGACGGCAAAGTCCTGGCCGCGCGCGCGCATGCCGGCGCGCACGCCGGCGAGGGCTGCGACCGCGAGCATGCCCAGGCGCCGCGGCCCGAGCACGGCGACGCGTTCGCCGGGCTTGGGATCGACCATGCGCACGCCGTGCAGCGCCGCCGCGAACGGCTCGATCAGCACGGCCGCGGCGTCGGGCACGCTGGAGGGCACGTCGAGACAGGCCGCGACCGGGGCCAGGATCCACGGGCCGAAGCCGCCGGGCAGGTCGTGGATGCCGAGCGTGATGCGGCGCGGGCAGTGCGTCGGCAGGCCGGCGCGGCAGAACGCGCAGGGATCGGCGAGGCCGCGCGCGTGGCACGAGGCGTTGATCTCGACGACGCAGCGGCGGCCGGACTCGTCGACGGCGAGCACTTCGTGGCCGATCACCTGCGGCAGCGGGAACGGCAGGTGGTGCCGCGCGAGGTCGGTCGAGCAGACGCCGCACGCGCGCACGCGCAGCAGCCGGTAGCCAGGACCCAGGCGCAGCAGCGGCGCGCCGTCGCGCTCGACCAGCCACCCGGTCGCCGCGTCGCCGACGTAGCGGTACTGCGCCGACGCGAACGTCTGGTCGGCGCGGTAGTCCTGGGCGGCGAAGGCGATCTCGGTCATCGGCGTCCCCAGGATATCGAACGCCAGCGCGTTGCGCCGCGAGGCGCATCCGCGCTGGCCCGCGGCCGCCGTCGCGGCGCCGACGGCGCCGAGCCGATGCAGCCGGCGGCGCGGGCGCGGACGTCGCGGCAATCGCACTCAGCCGACTTCGACCGGACCCGTGCCGTTGCGCAACAGGTAGAACGCCGGCTCGATCCCCAAGCGGGACTGGTACGACGCGGCCGTGGCCGCCTGCACCGCGTCGGCGCATCCCGGCGCCAGCAGCGCGATGGCGCAGCCGCCAAAGCCCGCGCCGACCAGCCGCGCGCCGAACACACCCTGGCAGGCGCGCGCCGCGTCGGTGATGGCGTCGAGTTCGGCGCAGCTCACCTCGTAGTCGACGCGCGTGCTGGCGTGGCTCTGGTCGAGCAGCGCGCCGAGCGCGCGGTAGTCGTGCGCGCGCAGCGCCGCGGCGCCGTCGCGCGTGCGCGCCATCTCGGTCAGCACGTGCCGGCCGCGGCGGAAGTGCACGTCGTCGAGCCGGCCGCGCGCGCGTTCGAGGTCGGCGAGTTCGTACAGGGCGAGGTGCGGCCGCTCGACGCCGGCCGCGCGCAGCGCCGCGTGCACGGCCGCGCACTGCGCGACGCGCTCGTTGAAGCCGCTCTTCGCGAGGTGGCGGGGCTTCTTGGTGTCGAGCACCAGCACTTCGCACGCCGCCGGGTCGAACGGCACGTGCTCCCAGCGCGGTCCGGCGCAGTGCAGCAGCAGCACGTGGCCGGCGCGACCGAGCGCGGAGGCGTACTGGTCCATGATGCCGCAGCGCACGCCGACGAAGCCGGTCTCGGCGCGGTGCGCGATCAGCGCCAGCTGCTCGCCGTGCACGCCGAAGCCGTGCAGCGCATCGAGCGCGAGCGCGGTCACCACCTCGATCGCCGCCGACGACGACAGGCCGCTGGCGACCGGCAGGTCGCCGGCGAACACGGCGTCGAAGCCGCGCTGCAGCCCGTGCGCGGCGCGGAAGCCGGCCCACACACCCAGCGGATACCCGGCCCAACCGAGGTCGGGCGTGGTGTGCGCGCCGACGGCGCTGCCGTCGAGGTCGACCACGCGCTCGAAATCGAGGCTGCGCAGGCGCACGCGGCCGTCGTCGCGCGGCCGTATGGCGACGTAGATGCCGCGGTCGACCGCCATCGGCAGCACGTCGCCGCCGTTGTAGTCGAGGTGGGCGCCGAGCAGGTTGATGCGGCCGGGCGCGAAGAAGCAGCGCAGCGGGCCGGGGCCGAAGTCGGCGCGGAAACGCGCCGCGAGGGCATCCAGCAGGGCGGCGCGCGGGAGGATCGGCATCGGGTCCGGGCGGCGCAGTGGACCGCCGCCGGGCGCAGGGCGCAAGGCGACGGCTGCGCCGGCGACCGGCTGGGCGCACGAGCAGCGACGTCGAACGCACTGACGGCCAGACAGCGGCAGCAGCGGCAATGCCCACGACGACGGCGGTGCGCCACTGCGGGGTTACGGCCGTCGGCCGGTCTGCTATACGCTGCGCGGCCGCCCCGCCGCCTCGCCGCATGATCCGCCCTTCGCTGTTGCCGTTCGCGCCCGCCGTGCTCGCCGTGCTCGCCGGCCCCTGCCGCGCCCAGGATCCGGCGGCGACCCCGCCGCCACCGGCCACCGCCCCCGCTCCGGCCGCCACGCCGGCCGCCGAACGGCCGCACTTCCGCGTGCGCCGGTGGCCGCAGGACCGCGACGTGCCGCTCGCCATCGTCGGCGGCCGTTCGCTGACGCTCGGCGACCTCGCCGCGCACATCGAGCGCCGCCACCAGCCGGGCTTCCAGGAAGCGCTGGCCAAGCGGCCAGAGATCCAGCGCACGCTGACCAGCGACCTGATCGCGCCGTGGGTCCGCCACTTCGCCGACCTCGAAGCCCTGCGCCAGGCCTACGGCGGCGAGATCGAGGAGAAGGCACTGGAGGCGGCGCAGAGCGAGGCGCTGCGGCAGGCGTTCCAGCAGTGGCTCGACGGCTACGTCGAGGACCGCAAGCAGCAGAACCGCCCGACCGAGCTGACGCAGGACCAGATCAACAGCCACCTGCAGCGCTTCCAGTTCGCGCAGGGGCTCGCGGCCGAGGTGCAGGGCATGCTCGACCTGCTGGAGCCGGGCAAGTTCAACCGCCAGGAACTGCACGCCTACTTCACCGCCAACGCGCGCACGTTCGGCGGGCAGGTGACCGTGCAGCACATCCTGGTGCAGAACCGCGACGCCGGCACCGGCATCCTGCTCGACGACGCCGCGTACGGCCTCGCCTCGGCGCGCCTCGCCGACGTCAAGGCGCGGCTCAAGCCCGACGGCAGCAACTTCGACGAGGTGGTGCCGCGCTCCGACGACCAGCGCACCGCGCGCGACCGCGGCCTGCTGCGCGGCCTGCACCGCCACGACGACCGCATGCCGGCCGCCCTGTGCCGCGCGGCATGGGCGCTCAACGACGGCGAGGTCAGCGACGTGGTCGAGACGCCGTACGGCTGGCACATCCTCAAGCGCATCGAGTTCCAGCAGCAGGTGTTCGTGCTGTTCACCGACGACGCCATGCCGACGATCGAGAAGGTCATGCGCCGCGCCCGCCAGGAAGAACGCCTGTTCGCCGCGCGCGCCAAGGCCGGCGTCCGGCTGGAGCTGTAGTGACCTGATCGCTCGATTGTTGTTCTGCGAGGATTCCTGGGGCCCGGCGTAACCAAATCGCCCCTCGCAGCCCCTATGCCTCTGCTGCGGCCATGTGCGCGCTGCAGCGGAGGCTGCCGCGTTGCGTTTCGTCCCACCTTTCTGCCCCAACCCGGAGTGCGGCCAGCACGCGCGTCCTGAGGGGCGCTTCTTCCTCCGCTACGGCACGTTCGTCGCCGCTTGCCACCCAGATCCCGTGCAGCGTTTCCGCTGCCGCACCTGCCGGATCACCTTCTCGACGCAGACCTTCCGCCAGGACTACCGCGACCGCCGGCCC
>JADCJE010000029.1 GCA_020247305.1 Phycisphaerales bacterium
ACGGTCTCGCCGGCCCCTACACCAACGTCGGCTCGACGACGTCCTTTCCTTGGCCGTGCGCGATCGGCGGCAACGACGTCTGGTTCGTCTACCAGTCGGGCGCCGCGGGTTCGCTGACCGTCGACCTCTGCGGCCAGGCGTCGTACGACTCGGCGCTGGAGATCTTCGACGGCGCCGGCGGCTGCGGCGGCCTCGTCTCGCTCGGTTGCAACGACGACACCTGCGGCCTGCAGTCGTCGGTCACGGCGACGCTCCCTGCTCCTGGCCTCTACTACGTCCGCGTCGGCGGCTACAACGGCGACACGGGCTCGTTCTCGCTCAACGTCAACGGCCCCGGCGGCGGCAGCGGCGTGCTGGCGAGCAACACTTCGCTCGGCATCGGCTGCATCCGCCAGTTCACGTCGTTCTACGAGCGGTTCCCGACGACGCCGTCGATCGACCTGTCGAACACGGCGTTCTCGATGGTCTCGACCGGCAGCGGCTACGTCGTGATCCCGTCGTCGACGGCCTTCATCCCGCCGTCGGCCACGGCCGCCAATCTCGGCCTCGGTGACGACACCGAGACCGGCATCTCGCTGTCGGCGCCCTTCGCCTACCCGGGCGGCACGACGACGACGCTGAACGTCTGCTCGAACGGCCACATCGCGACGGCGAGCAACGGCGCGGCCTTCGACTACACGCCGACGGCCAGCGAGTTCCTCGGCTGGACCAATGCGACGTGGGCCGTCTGGCGCGACTTCATCTGCACGCCGACGGGCAACGTCAAGTTCGAGGAAGTCGGCGGCATCGCCTGCGTCACGTGGGACGGCGTCATCGGCTATGTCGGCACGCAGCCAGGCACCGTGACGAGCACGTTCCAGATCCAGTTCGAGCTGGCCACGGGCAACGTCAACTTCGTGTTCCAGAGCATGGACACGGTGTCGATCAGCGGCCTCACGGGCGGCGACGGCTACCTCATCGGCTACTCGGGCCCTGGCGCCAACGCCGATGGCGGCAACACGGACATCTCGACGATCGGGGCACTGAGCCTCGTCGGCGCCGACGTCCTGCCGCTGACGCTCGCCGGCACGTCGCGCCCGGTGACGGGCACCAACTGGGGTCTGTCGGTCAGCAACATCCCGGCGACGGGCATCCTCGGCGTCGACGTGTTCGGCCTGAGCGACCCGGGCATCAACGACCTGTTCTTCCTCGGCGCGCCGGGCTGCGGCCTGCGCGCAGCGCTGGACGTCACCAACGCCTGGCTCGTGACGGGTCCGACGCACGCGTACAGCCTGTCGATCCCGAGCAACCCCGCGCTGCTGAGCCTCAACCTGTACACGACCTCGGCAGTGTTCCAGGTGCCGCAGGTGAACAGCCTCGGCGCGATCACCAGCAACGGCATCCAGGGCCTCGTCGGCAACCTGTGAGGTCGCGGCCCGCGACGCGGGCACGCTGACGCGGGGGCTGCGCTCCTGCGACGCCGCGCGGCGCTTCCCGGATCCCGGGGAGCGCCGCGCGGCGTTTCAGTTGGCACGCGCGGCGGCGTGCGCGCCGCAGGGGGGAGCAATCCGAACGGGCGCCGGCGACCGCGGGCGCGCCCGTGCGCACGAATGCAGACCGGCGCGGTCGAAACGACGGCCCTGCGAAAGGAAAAAGCCCCCGGTCCTGAGGACCGGAGGCTTCTCGATCTGGTGGAGTCGAGGGGAGTTGAACCCCTGACCTACGCATTGCGAACGCGTCGCTCTACCAACTGAGCTACGACCCCGTAGCGATCGGGGCGGACACCGTAGCGAGCGAACCCGGCGAGGTAAAGGGAATCCTCGCCGACCGCACCGCCGTGGCCCACGCCGCCGCGGCCGGCGCGTGGACCCGACGGCATCGGCGCATGCGCGGCTTGGCGCGGTCGAGCCCGCCGCGGCTTCGGCTCGTCGTCCGCCCGCATGCCGCCCTGCGATGCGCGGCGTCCCCCCGTCTCCGAGTTGGACACAAGGTCGACGCCGCTGCCTGCCGATCTACAGAACGATTCGAGGGGAACGACTCCAGCAAGCAACCATGGTCGAGCAAGCGCAACCGTCGGCGTCTGGGAAGCGGGCGACGATCTTCGCAGTGACTTCAGGCAAGGGCGGCGTCGGCAAGACGTCGCTGTCGGTCAACCTCGCGTGCGAATTCAGCCGACGCGGGCATCGCACCATCATCGTCGACACCGACCTCGGACTGGCGAACGCGCACATCCTGGCCGGCATCAAGCCGGCGCGCACGCTGTCCGACTACATCGACGGCAAGGCCGAGCTCGCCGACATCATCGAGACCGGGCCGTGCAAGGTGAAGTTCATCACCGGCGGCAGCGGCGTGAAGGAGATGGCGAACCTCGACGACAACGGCCGCGCCCGCATCTGCCTCGCCGTCGAGGAGCTGGCGCCGTTCTGCGACGTCATCCTGCTCGACACCGGCGCCGGCGTGTCGAAGGGGGTCACCGACTTCGTCAGCATCGCCGACCACACGATCCTGGTCACCACGAGCAACTTCGCCGCGATCGCCGACGCGTACGGCATCGTCAAGGTGATCGTGCAGGACGGCTTCCGCAAGCCGATCCACTGCGTCGCCAACCGCGTCCGCTCGCCGGAGGAGGCCGAGCAGGTGTTCCTCAAGCTCAAGGGCTGCACCGAGCGCTTTTTGCAGTTCGAACTCAACTGGCTCGGACTGATGCCGGAAGATAGCTCCGTTGAGGGCGCCGTCTTGAAGCGCGCGCCCTTCAGCGAGGTCTTCCCGAACAGCGTCGCGACGCGGTACCTGGGCAAACTGGTGTCCGCGCTCGAACGCTACGTCGGGGACGGCAAGCCGGCGCAGCCGGCCGCGCCGCCGCAGCCGGCACAGCCGGCGGCGAAGGCCTGAGGGAAGGGGCATCCGACACTGGGCAAAGGGGCGAGAGCCCGCATCAAGAGGCAAGGGGAGAGTTTCATGACGCGCACCACCAACCAGAATGCAGTGCAGAACACGGCCGACACCGAGACCGACGCGTTCGGTCGTCAGGCCAACAAGGGCATCCTCGCCGACCAGGTCGCCGAGGAACTCAACGTGCCGCGCCGCACTGCCGCCCGCGTCCTCGACGCGGTGCTCGACGCCGTCAGCGACCTGCTGCGCGGCCGCGGCAAGGTCGCGGTCAAGGGCTTCGGCACGTTCGAGCGGCGCATCCGCAAGGGCCGCGCCTACAAGCACCCGCTGACGGGCGAGAGCATCGACGTCGCCAACAAGGAGACGATCATCTTCAAGCCCAGCGACCAGCTGATCATCGACACGCGCACGGACGCGCCGGCGCGGCCGAAGAAGGCCCAGGGCAGCAGCACGGACGACATCCTGTTCCAGGGCTGAACCGCTGCGGCGGGACGCGGCGCCGAAGCGCCGTGCGCACGGGGGAGTCGACGCCGCAGGCGTCGACTCCCCCGTCGCCATTCCGGCCGCAGCGCTGGCGCCGCGCCGGCGAAGTGGCGCGGCGGGAGGGTCGCGATATCGTCGCGCTCCGTGCCCAACGCCGACCGTGAGTTCCAGGCCGCCTGCGTGCAGTTCGACGTGCGCCCGGGCGACGTCGCCGCCAACAAGGCGGCGATGTGCGCAGGCATCGAGGAGGCGGTCGGCGCCGGCGCGCGGCTGTGCGTGCTGCCCGAGCTCTGGGCGACGTCCTTCCTGCCCCAGTTCGACGACGACGTGGTGCGGCAAGCCGAAGCCGCCGAGGCAGAACTGCGCGAACTGTCGCACGGCCTGCGCCTCGTCGTCGTCGGCAGCAACCTTGAGGTCGTCGGCGGCGAGGTCTTCAACACCGCGCAGGTCTGGGACGGCGGTGAGCTGCGCGGCTCGTACCGCAAGATCCACCTGTTCTCGCCCAACCTGGAGCACCGCCGCCACGCCGCCGGCGCGTCGCCCTGCGTCGCCGAGACGTCGCTCGGCCGCCTCGGCGTGCTGATCTGCTACGACCTGCGCTTTCCGGAACTTTCGCGCTACTACTTTCACCGCGGCGTCGAAGTGCTGGCCGTGCCGGGCCAGTGGCCGGAAGCGCGGTCGCAGCACTGGCGCACGCTGCTGCGCGCCCGCGCCATCGAGAACGAGTGCTTCGTCGTCGGCTGCAACCGCACCGGCCAGGAACCCTCGCAACGCAACGGCGAGCCGATGACGTTCCCGGGCGACGGCCGCATCGTCGATCCGATCGGCGACGTGCTCGCCGCGGGCTCCGGCGACGCCGGCGCGATCGTCGCAGCGATCGAGCCGCGCAAGGTGCGCACCATGCGACGCATCCTGCCGATCGCGCGCGACGTGCGCCCCGACGTCTACGCGCAGCTGTTCGCCGAGACGCTGCCGATCATGCAGTCACAGCAGCGGCCGCCGCGCACAGCCGACGGCGACGCCGACTGACCGCCGCAGCAGGCGTCTGCGGACGACCATCGCCGTCCGCAGAGGCCGTGGCGGTCACTCGACGAAGGCCTGCAGTTGCCGCAGCTTCGCCGGCCGCTTGATGCGCCCGATCGCCGCGTTCTGCAGTTGGCGCACGCGCTCGGCCGTGATGCCGAGGTCGATGGCGATCTCGCCGAGCGTCTGCGGCTCGCCGCCGTCGAGACCGAAGCGCCGCGACAGGATGCGCTGCTCGCGCTCGGGCAGGTCCGCCATCACGCCCGCGAGCGCCTTGCCGAGGTCGCCGACCGGCACCGTGTCCGGCACCGGGATGGCGTTCTCGTCGGGCAGCCGGGTGGCGAGCGAGCCGCCCTGCTCACCCGGTTGCTCGGCGTCGAGGCTGACGGCGTAGCGACGCGTCGCCAACACCCACTCGACCTTGCTGACCGGCACGCCGATGCGCTCGGCGATCTCGGTCGGCGAGAAGGTGCGCCCCATGCGGCTGCCCTCCTCCTGCACGCGGCGGATCTTGCCGAGGATCTTCTGCACCCAGATCGGCACGCGGACCGTGCGCGAGCTGTTGTAGAGCATCTTGAGCACCGCCTGGTGCACCCAGAACTGCGCGTAGGTGCGGAACCGGACGTCGCGGCGCCAGTCGAAGCCGTCGATGGCCTGGAACAGCGACGCGTTGCCTTCCTGCACGAGGTCGGCCGTGTCGACGCCGAGCCCGCGGTAGCGGTTGACCGTGGTCAGCACGAGGTAGAGCGCACCCTCGACGTAGAGTTGCCGCAGGTCCTCGAACTGGCGGACGATCGCGGCGAACCACGCGGCGTCGAGGCCGCGGACCGCCGGTCGCCGCTCGGCCGCGGCGATCACGACGCTCGCCGGCTGCTTCAGCAGTTCGTCGGCCTCGGCCAGCGGCATGCCGGTGCGCAGGAACCCGTCGCGGACGACGGCGGCCAGGAATTCGTGGCGACGCGCCATGCGGAACTCCTCCGCCCGGTCCATGGCAGCGACCCGTCGCAGGTCGTGCTGGTACATGGCCTCCCGGACGTCCGGCATTTCTGGCAGGGCTGCCACATTAGCAGCCGACAGCCGCTGCAGGCGGTACATGTCGAGGTCGACCGTCGCCCTGGCGCGCCGGAAGGCGTCGACCCACTGAGCGACCGTCGCCTCGAAGCGATCGGTGGCCACGTCGAGCATGGCATCGAGTGTCGCAACCTCAACCTTTTGTTGGGGTTGCAGCCTCGAGGGGGTTACGGCTGCGAGCAGTTTGGCGAGCACCATGACGGCACCTTGTGGGCGCGTTCGACCTTGCCACTGCGGCGGATGCAGCGCCCTGGCCGAGTTGGCCGAACGCCCATCCACCGCGAACGCACCCGACACGAACAAGTGCCGTGCCGTACTCCTCGACTGTTGCCGGAATCCCTACTTGCGACGGAGCAGCAGCAGCCCGAGCACGACCGCCGCAACCGCGCCGCCAACCAACAGGCCTACCGGCACCCCACCGGCCTCGTCGACCGTGGGCTGGGACGACTCCGCCGGCGGCGGCTCTGCCGCAGTCGGCGCCGCGGTGGCTGGCGTGGTGTCGGCGACGAGGACCCGGCCGGTGAGCGGGCGATCCAGGCCGGCGACGGGGGCGGCGCCGGGGGCGGCTGACGGTGTGCCGGTCGTCGGGGCCTCGGCCGGCGGGGCACTCCCGCCGCGCGCCAATCCGCGCACCTCAGGATCCGCCACCCGACCGACCTCGATCTCCATCGACACGCGGTCGACGAAGCGACCGATCGGCTGGGCCGTGTTGCCGTCGAAGAGGTCGAACCGCATGTCGACCGCGGCGACGTGCTTGCTGCCGAGCGCGGCGTCCCCGGCCATCGCCACCGGCACTTCGAAGACGGCGTAGTTGTCGTAGACCGGCCGACCGAGGTACGCCGCGGCGAGCCGTCCCGGTCCGGCAGGCTGCGGGCTCAGCGCACCCAGCGTCAGGCTGCCCTGCGCCGTCGGCCCGACCATTTCTAGGGGCGCGGGCGATGGCAGCACGGTGTTGCCGCGGAGCGCTGCGAGCACCCGCAGGGTGCCGGACTGACCGGGCATCAACTTCGCGGGCACCACCGACAGCTGGAACGAGCAGTACGCGCCGGCGCCGCTGGTGATGTTGCGCGCCAACCGCTGCTCGGGCGTCAGGTTCTCCTCCGCCTCCTTCTCGCCGGCCTCGCCCCGCATGCCCTTGCCCTCCTTCATCCGGCGCTCGACCTCGGCGCCGCGGACGTCGGCTTCGCCACCGACCTCCTCGACCTGACAGGGAAGCAGTGCGACCAAGAGGGTGGCGGCGGCGATGGCGCGAAGCAGCAGCATGGCAGGATGGCGGTTGGTCGGGTTGGCGTCGGAGCGCAACGAGGCAATCCTAGCCAATAGGGCACGACCTCGGACGCGGCGAGGGGCTGGTTCTTCCCGGTATGGGCCGGTCGGCGCCACTTCGCAGCTTGAAAGGGCCCCATTTTGTGGCTAGTCACAGCCCCCCCACATGCCCGTTCCGACCGCCTCGCCGACCGAAGCCGCCGTCCTTGACGCCCTGCGCGCCGTCCAGGACCCGGACCTGCACCAAGACATCGTCACGCTCGGGTTCGTCAAGGACCTGCGCGTGTGCGGCGACCAGGTGGCCTTCCAGATCGAACTGACGACCCCCGCCTGCCCGGTCAAGGACCTGATGAAGGGCCAGGCCGAGCGCGCCGTGAAGGCGCTGCCCGGCGTCGCCGGCGTCGCGATCGAGATGACGGCGCGGGTCACGGCCAGCCGGCCGGTACTCGGCAACAAGGGCGTCATCCCAGGCGTCAAGAACGTCGTCGCGGTGTCGTCGGGCAAGGGCGGCGTCGGCAAGTCGACCGTCGCGGTCAACCTCGCCTGCGCCCTGCGGCAGACGGGCGCGCGGGTCGGCATCCTCGATGCCGACGTCTACGGCCCGAACGTGCCGCTGATGCTCGGCGTCAGCGGCCAGCCCGCCGTCGTCGACAAGAAGATCGTGCCGTTCGAGCGCCACGGCCTGCAGGTCATGTCGATGGCCCTGCTGATCGCCGAGGACCAGCCGGTGATCTGGCGCGGCCCGATGCTGCACAGCGCCGTGCGCCAGTTCCTCTTCGACGTCGCCTGGCACGACCTCGACTACCTCGTCGTCGACCTGCCGCCGGGCACCGGCGACGCCCAGCTGTCGCTGAGCCAACAGGCGCACCTGATGGGCGCCGTCATCGTCACGACGCCGCAGGACGTGTCCGTCCTCGACGTGAAGAAGGCGATCCGCATGTTCCAGACCGTCAACGTGCCGATCCTCGGCGTGGTCGAGAACATGGCGTGGTTCAGCCCGCCGGGCAGCAGCGAGCGGTACCATCTCTTCGGGCAGGGCGGCGGCGCCAAGATCGAACGCGAGTTCGGCGTGCCGCTGCTCGGCCAGATCCCGATCGAGATCGCCGTCCGCGAAGGCGGTGACGGCGGCAACCCGATCGTCGTCGCGGCCCCTGCCTCGGCCAGCGCCAAGGCGATGACCGAGATCGCCGGCAAGGTCGCGCAACGCATCAGCATCCTGAACGCAGAGTGAACCCATGAACAACCCGACCAACACGACCCCGACGGCCGCCACGGCCCGTTTCACCACCAAGTCGACGATGCTGGAGTGCCTGACGGCCGACCCGTCGCTCGGCATGGTGCTGATGCGCGACTTCCACCTCGGCGGCTGCCGCAACTGCGGCTTCAACCCGCACGACTCGATCGAGACCGTCGCGATGCAGAACGGCATCCCGACCGACCGCCTGCTGGCGGCGATGAACCGCCAGGGCTGAGAGCCTGAGAACCCGGCAAGCATTCACTGCACGGCCCTCAGGTTGCCTCTGAAGGCCGCGCGTGCGGTCTCGGCGTGAACGCGGTCTCGTGCTGCGCACGCGCCGCAACGGCTCGCCATCCGCACCGAACGTCCGCCGCTGCAACGGCGACGCTTGCACCCTGCCTCGCAACGGCCAGAATCCGCGACGGCGCGACTGCGCCAGCCCCTCCACTCCATGGTCACCGAACTCAACGACAGCAACTTCCAGAGCACCGTCCAAGGCGCGAAGACGCCGGTGCTCGTCGACTTCTCCGCCACCTGGTGCGGCCCCTGCAAGGCGCTCGCGCCGACGATCGACAAGGTCGCGACCGAGTACACCGGCAAGCTCGCCGTCTACAAGGTCGACATCGACAACGCGCAGGAGTCGGCCGCCTCGTTCGGCATCCAGAGCGTGCCGACGTGCATCTTCTTCAAGGGCGGCAAGGAAGTCGGCCGCTTCCTCGGCAACCAGCCGTTGCAGGCGATCAAGAGCCAGATCGACCGCGTGCTTGCCTGATCCAACGCCGGCCCGCGCCGCCGACGACGCGCGGCAGGTCGAGGTGATCGACCTCGGCCGCGCCGCGTACGGCGACGTGCTCGAACGCATGCGTGCCCGGCACGCAGCCGTGCAGCGCGGCGAAGCCGATGGCGTGGTCTGGCTCGTCGAGCACGAACCGGTGTACACGGCCGGTCGAGCGACGCCGACCGGCGACCTCGGGCCAGGGATCGTGCCGATCGAGCGCGGCGGCAAGATCACCTACCACGGCCCCGGGCAACTGACCGTCTACCCGCTCGTGCGCCTGCCGCGGCGCGACGTGCGCGACTGGCTTCGGCGCCTCGAAGCCTTCGGGGTCCGCATCGCCGCCCGCTTCGGCCTCACCGCCACGCCGTCCGTCGACGGCACCGGCGTGTTCGTCGGCGACCGCAAGTTCGCGTCGATCGGCGTGCACGTGAAGGGCTGGGTCAACCTGCACGGCATCGGCGTCAACATCGCGATGGACCTGACGCCGTGGCACGCGGTGCGGCCTTGCGGCCTCGCACCCGACGTGATGACCGACCTGTCGCGCGCCGCCGGGCGGCCGATCGCGATGGCCGAGGCCGCTGCCGCCGCCGCCGGCGAGGTTTCCGTGCTGGTCGATCCGGACGGTGCGGTATGAACGGCGAGCGATGAGCGGCAGCGTCGAACTGGATCGCGACGGGGCGAACCTGTGCATCCGGTTCCCCTACCGACCCGACCTCGTCGCCGCGGTGAAGGACATCCCCGGCCGTCGCTGGGATCCCAAGGACAAGGTCTGGCGGGTGCCCGCGGCGCAGGTCGAGACGGTCTACGCGGCCCTGACGCGCCACCTGTTCGAGTTCGCGCCCGAAGTATCGTCGCTGCTCGCCGGCACGCTGCGCCCGGCAGCGCCGCGGGACGCCGGCGGCGGCCGCAGCCGGGCGCGGGCGCCGATCGCACTGCCGGGCGACGAGGCCAACGCCGCGCCGGACGACCGCAACGCGGCGGCGGCGACCGACGGCGGCGGATCGGCGACGCTGCGCGCGCCCGCGTGGACGGTGCGCGAACTCAACGAGCGCGTGCGCGACGGCCTGAAGCAGCTGTTCCCCGAGTCGCTGTGGGTCGTCGGCGAAGTCGTCGACTTCGACAAGAGCTCCGGCCGCCAGCACCGCTTCTTCAAGCTCGTCGAGAAGGCCGCCGGCGAGGGCAGCGTCGTCGCAACGGTCGAGGTGGCCCTGTTCGCCGGCGTCGCCGAGCGGCTGCTGACCGCGCTGCAGCGCCACGACCCGCCGCTGGCGCTGCGCGACGGCCTGGAGATCCGCGCGCAGGCCAAGGTCGACTTCTACCCGCAGTCGGGCCGCTTCCAGCTGGTCGTGCAGGACATCGACCCGAGCTTCACGCTCGGCAAGCTGGCGCTGTCGCGCGAGCAGGTGCTGCGCGAACTCGCCGACAAGGGCCTGCTGCAGCGCAACCGCATGCTCGGCGCGCCGACGCCGGCGCTGCGCATCGGCGTGCTGACGAGCCCGGACGCCGACGGCTGGAACGACTTCCTGCGGCACCTGCAGGAGTCCGGCTGCGGCTTCGAGGTGACGCTCATGCCGGTCAAGGTGCAGGGCGCCGAACTGCGGCCGACGATGCTCGCCGGCCTGCGCTGGTTCGCCGAGCGCGCCGACGAGTTCGACGTCCTGTGCATCGTGCGCGGCGGCGGCTCGCGCACCGACCTGGCGTGGTTCGACGACCGCGAGGTCGCCTTCGCCGTCGCCCGCCATCCGCTGAAGGTGCTCGTGGGCATCGGCCACCAACGTGACCAGTCGGTGCTCGACGTGATCGCGCACTCCGAGAAGACCCCGACGGCGGTCGCGCAGTGGCTCGTGCAAGGCGTCGAGAACGCGCGCGCCGACGTGCGCGACCGCGGCCAACGGCTGCTCACGGCGGTCGCCGAGCGCGTCGCCGTCGGCCGCGAGGACCTCGCGCGCGCTGGCCGCGACCTGCAGCGCTTCGTCGCGGAACGCCTGCACCGCTCGCGCGCGGATCTGGGCGCCAGCGGCCGGCAGATCGTCGCGGCGACGGCGCTGCGCCTGCAGCGGCACGCGTCGGAACTGCGCGCTGCCGGCGTGCGCACGGCGATGGGCGCGTCGCGCGCGCTCGAACGCGGCGCGTCGCGCCTCGAGCAGCAGGCCATGCGCCTGCGCCTGCTCGATCCGCGCTCCGTGCTCGCGCGCGGCTTCGCGCTGGTGCGCGACGCCGCCGGCGCGGTGCTGCCGGCCGCCATGCGCGTGCGTCCAGGCCAGGAGATCCAGGTGCAGTTCCGCGACGGACGCGCCCGCGCCCGCGTGGACGACGTACAGGAGGAACGACCATGAGCAGCAGCAAGCCGAAGAAGGGCGACGAACCGACCTACGCCGCCGCCACCGCCGAACTGGAGCAGATCCTCGCGGACATCGAGAGCGGCGACGCCGACCTCGACGTGCTGGCCGAGAAGGTCGAGCGCGCAGCGGCGCTGCTGACCGTCTGCCGGCAGCGGCTGGCCGCCACCGAGACCAAGGTCCGCAAGGTCACCGCCGAGATCGCCGCCGCGCTCGAGGCGCCCGCGGCAGGCGGCGACGACGACGCAGACGAGGACGGAGACGCCAAGTGAACTGGGACCAGGCGATCCTGACCTTCGGCGCGCTGATCGTCAGCCTGACGCTGCACGAGGCGATGCACGCCTGGGTGGCGATGCTGTTCGGCGACCTGACCGCGTACCGCACCGGGCAGGTGACGCTGAATCCGATCCCGCACATCCGGCGCGAGCCGTTCGGGATGCTGCTGCTGCCGATGATCAGCCTGATGGCGAGCAAAGGCACATCGTGCCTCGGCTTCGCGCACGCTCCGTACGATCCGGTGTGGGCGGCGCGCAATCCGCGCAAGGCGGCGGTGATGTCCGCCGCCGGCCCGTTCGGCAACCTGCTGCTGGCGGCGATCGCGTTCGGGACGCTGGCGGTCGTCGGCGTGTACCGCCACTACGACACGGCGACCGCGGTGCAGGTGATGGCCTTCGAGTTCCTCTACATCAACCTGCTGCTCGTGGTCTTCAACCTCATCCCGCTGCCGCCGCTCGATGGCGCCGGCGTGGTGCGCGGCCTGTGGCCTGCGGGCGGTCGCTGGCTCGACGCCTTCGCGGCGCTCCCGTTCAGCTTCGTCATCGTCTTCCTGCTCGCGTCGACCGTTCTCGGCGAAGTGATGACCCCGATCCTGCGGTGGGTGCTCGAACTGCTGCCGCGCTGACGCGGCCGCAGCCCGTGGCCGCGCACCTCACGCCGGCGCGAGCAGCGCCGCGGCGTGTTCGAGCGACTGCGCGGCGTGCTCGATCGGCCGATGGCAGGCGGCGGAGCGCAGGGCGTCGAGGTAGGCCCGCAGCACCTCGCGGTCGTCGAGGTCGCGCAGCAGCGGCGCGACCGGCCGCCGGCCGACGTGCCGCAGATGCCGCATGCAATCCGACTTGGTGATGGTGCGACCGCCGCGGCACGGATCGACGAGCACCGGCCGCCGGCCGTGCAACCGCACCAGGAAGTGACCGGGCATGGCGACGCCGGCGGCCGACAGCCCCGCCCAGCGCGCCACCAGCATGTAGACGAGCGAAAGCGCGATCGGCGCGCCGACGCCGGTCGCGAGCACGCGGTCGACGGCGAGTTCCTCGACCGGGCCAGCCTCGCTGCGCCCGCCGCGCAGGCCAGCCTCGCCGCACAGGCGCTCGGCGAGGGTCCGCGCCGCGTACGGCAGGCTGCGGCCGGTGATGCGCGCAGCGACGGCGTGCGCGTGCTCGCGCAGGGCGCCGCCGAGCTCACGGTCCATCGGCACGAACGTGCGCACCATGCGCGTCAGCAGGGCGACGCCGGCGAGCAACGTCGTCGGCGACCCTGCGCCCTGGCCGGCCAGCCGCAGCCGGCTCAGGCGAACGAGGCACTCGCGGACCTCGAGCGAACGCAGCAGCGAACGACACCGGGCGCGCACGCGGGCTGCGCCGGCCTCGGCGGCCACGCGCACCGCCGGCAGCGCCTGGTCGCCCCAGTGCAGCACGCGGGCGCGCGCGGCCGCAGCGACCGCAGGCTGCGCGTCGGCGAGCAGGTCGACGACGGCCGCCAGTTCGGCGGCGGTCGGCGGTGGCGGTGGATCGGCTTCGGTGTCGCGGGGCATCTCGTGGTTGCGTCGGGCGGTGGCGGCGCGAGCATAGCAACCGACGTTGCGCGCGCAGCCGCGCCCCACGACGCCGACCGGCGCGCCGCTGCCGACGCGGCCGCACCGCCGCGGTGGCGCGCGCGGCAAGCGCCCGTGCCACCGCCGCCTCCACGCCCGAACGACGCCATGCAACCCGAACCAGCCGCAGAAGCCGCCGACACGTCGATGTCCCCCGAGGAGTTCCGTCGGCTGGGCCATCGCGTCGTCGATTGGATCGCCGACTACCGCGCGCGCGTCGCCGCCATGCCCGTGCAAACGCAGACCCGGCCCGGCGACGTGCTGTCGGCGCTGCCGGCCGCCGCGCCCGAGCACCCAGAGGGCTTCGATGCGGTGCTGCGCGACCTCGACACCGTGCTGCTGCCGGCGCTCTCGCACTGGCAGCATCCGCGCTTCTTCGCCTACTTCCCGTCGAACGGCGACCTCGCGTCGGTGCTCGGCGACTTCCTGAGCACCGGCCTCGGCGCGCTCGGCCTGTCGTGGCAGACGGCGCCGGCGCTCACCGAGCTCGAACAGCGCGCCACCGAGTGGCTGGCGCAGCTCTGCGGGCTGTCGCCGGCGTGGCGCGGCGTGCTGCAGGACACGGCGTCGACCTGCTCGTTCCTGGCGATGGTCTGCGCGCGCGAACGCGCCAGCGGCCACGGCGCCGCGCATGCGGGCATGCAGCACGGCGGCGCGCCGCTGGTCGTCTACACGAGCTGCGAAGCGCACAGCTCGATCGAGAAGGCGGCGCTGCTCGCCGGCTTCGGCCGCGAGCACGTGCGCAAGGTCGCCGTCGACGCCGCGCGGGCGATGGACGCCGCGGCGCTCGCGGCCGCCATGCGCGCCGACGCGGCCGCCGGCCTGCGGCCGTGCGCCGTCGTGGCGACGACGGGCACCACGGCGACCACCGCCATGGACCCGATCACGGCGTGCGCCGAAGCGGCCGACGCGCACGGCGCGTGGCTGCACGTCGACGCGGCGATGGCCGGCAGCGCCATGCTGCTGCCGGAGTGCCGCCCGCTGTGGCACGGCGTCGAGCGCGCCGACTCGATCGTCGTCAACCCGCACAAGTGGCTCGGCGCGGCCTTCGACTGCTCGGTGTTCTGGGTCCGCGACGACGAGCTGCTGGTGCGCGCGCTGAGCACCAACCCGAGCTACCTGCGCACCGAGGCCGACGGCCGCGTGCGCAACTACCGCGACTGGAGCATCGCGCTCGGCCGCCGCTTCCGCGCCCTCAAGCTGTGGAGCCTGCTGCGCACGCACGGCGCCGAACGGCTGCGGACCCGGCTGCGCCGCGACCTCGCCAACGCGCGCTGGCTCGCCGCCCAGGTCGAAGCGACGCCGCCATGGCGCCTGCTCGCGCCGACGCCGCTGCAGACCGTCGTGCTGCGCCACGAGCCGCCGGGACTAGCCGGCGACGAGCTCGACCGCCACACGCTGGCGTGGCTCGCTCGCGTGCACGCGACGGGCGCAGCGTGGCTGACGCCGACGCAACTCGACGGCCGCTGGGCGGTGCGCGCGTCGATCGGCGCGCTGGCGACGGAGCGCGCCGACGTGGCGGCGCTTTGGCGGCTGTTGCAGGACGCCGCGCACTGACTGCTCAAAGCCTGAGCGACAATCGTCTCTCAGGCTCCGAGCGGCCGCGTTGGCGGCCACCAAGGGCAACGTGCGAGCCTGTAGCGTGAATCTCTCTCAGGCTCTCAGACCCGCACGGCGGGACGCTCGACCAGCGCTGGCAGCCGCACGCGGAACGTCGTGCCGCGGCCGGGCTCGCTCGTCACCGCGACGACGCCGTCGTGCCGTTCGACGATGCGGCGCACCAGCGTGAGCCCCAGCCCGGCGCCGTTGGCCTTGTCCGTCATCTGGTCGCGGCCGACCTGCCGGAACGGCTCGAACACCTGCTCCAGGTGCGCCGGCGCGATGCCGGACCCGCGATCGACGACCGCGACCTCGACCTCGTGCGCCCGGACCGACACCGCGACGTCCACCTGCGTGTCGCTCGGACTGAACTTGAGCGCGTTGTCGAGCAGACGGGTCCACATCTCGCGCAGCTTCTCGGCGTTGCCGAGCACGCTGGCCGTCGGCAGCTGGCTGACGTGGACGCGCAGCCGCAACGCGGCGGGGAGCGCTTCGATGGCCGCGGCGATGGTCGCGCCGACCTCGGTCGGTCCCGTCGTCCAGGCCTCGTTCACCGTGAGTTCCAGCACGTCGTCGACGAGCCGTGCGAGCCGCCGGGCGCCGCTCAGGGCGATGCCGGAGAACTCGACGCGCGCGTCCACGTCGTCGTCGACCTGCGACAAGATCTCGACGGCGCTCAGGATCTCGGTCATCGGCGTCCGGAACTCGTGGCTGATGTGGCCGACGAACTCCTCCTTGGCGCGGGCGGCCGCGAGGGCGGCGTCGCGCGAGCGGATCAGCTCCTGCTCGGTCTGCTCGCGCCGGCGCACGTTCTCCTGCAACCGAGCGGCCATCGCGTCGAAGGCGATGCCGAGCGCGCCGATCTCGTCGGAGCCCTCGACGCCGGTGCGCGCGTCGAGGTCGCCCGCGGCCAGCCGCTTGGTGGCCTCGCGCAGCGACATCACCGGCACGAGCGTGCGGCGGATCTGCATCAGGCCGGCGAGCAGCGCTAGCAGCAGCGTGAGGGCAGCAGTGGCCGAGAACCAGATCGCGAACTGGTCGCTGACCGCCAGCGCGTAGCGGACCGGGCGCGTCTGCACGACGAAGAAGTTGCAGCCGAACTGCGGCTCGACGAAGACGTTCCAGTAGCGCGCGAGGTGCTCCTCACCGCCGTGGCGCCACGCGACGGTGCCCGACGACGGCGAGGCGAGCGCGGCCTCGGCGAACGGCTTCAGGTCGGGCGCGTCATCGCAGGTGCGATACAGCGGCCGCCAGCCCTGGTCGCACACCACCACGTCGGCGCCGACGCCGCACAGTTCGTTGCCGTCCCAGAACTTGTCCAGCCGGATGCGGACGGCGACGAGGCCCTGCGCCGGATCGCGGTCGCGCAGCGCACCCACCATCGTCAACCTGCCGTCGGCGCCGCAGAGGACGACGGGCCGCGCGCCGGCGAGGTGCTGCTTCCTGGCGGCGTCGAGCGGCGCCAACGGCGAAGGTTCGCCGAACAGCGCGAACATCGCGCCGTCGACCACGGTCCACGCCGCCTCGCAGCGGGCCGCGACGAGCGACTGCAGCACGGCCTGGTCGGACGGCGGCCGGTCCGCGAACGCGCGCGCAAGGGCGAGGTCGGTGGCGACGCGCCCCAGGCGCATCGTCACCTGCGCGCCGGCGGACTTGGCCGCGCCATGGAGCGCCGTCGTGGCTTCGCTCCGCATCAGCGAGGTCGTGCGGTCGACGGCGAAGACGGCGAAGGCGGCGATCGGCAGCAGCGCGCAGACGGCGAACAGCGCGAAGAAGCGGCGCCCGATCCTCGAACCGAGGAGATCGCGCAGCGCGAGTTCACCGCCGGCCCGGCTCATGGCATGGCGCCGTCGGCTACTGCGGCGACCGGGCGCGCGGTTGCGGCCGACTTCTTGCCGTCCACATCGACCGCGGTGAACGCCGCGAGCGCCGCGTCGACCTGCCGGACCGCGGCGCGCAGCGCCTCGCGGTGGCGACCGTCGAGATCGACGTCGATCTCGACGAGCCGGTCGAGGGCCTCGTGCACGGATGCCTGCGCCGCGCGCAGCCCGTCGACGCGCGCCGCCACGCCGGCGACCGCGGCGTTGAGGCAGGCGACCTCGTCCTTCAACATGTCGCTGCGCCGCGTGCGCAGCAGCGGCGGGATTTCGCCGCCAGCCAACTGCCGCAGATGCCGCTTGAAGCGCACCATCGGTCCGGCGATGCGGTGCGACTGGCGGATGCTGGTAAGGCCGACGACCGCCGCGCACAGCAGCACGATCAGCGGCAGCCGCTCGTGCAGGTAGAGCATGATGATCGCTTCCTCCTCGAAGCGCCGCGTCGGCGACGCGGCGAGATCGAGGACGACCGGGGCGAAGATGCCGCCGAGCAACGCGGCGAGGGCGAGCCCGCCGTGCAGGAGCCCGGCGAGCAGCATGCGGCCCTGCAGGCCCATGTCGACGAGGTAGCGCCGGCGCTTGTAGGGTGCGGCCATGGTTGGGGAATCCTCGGGCTCAGTACTCGCTGGCCACGCCGAAGTAGGCGCCGTTGTTGGCGCGGATGACGTCGTCGAGCGAGAACTGGCTGTCGATCGAGATCGCCGACAGGCCGTCGGGACCGATCGTGAACAGGTCGTAGTCGGAGTTCAGCGGCAGGTTGGGTCCGGTGCGCCGCTGCGTGTCGACGACTTCGATTGCTGTCGACACCTCGAAGTCGTACCTCGCGAGCTGCCGCTGCTTGACCGCGGTCTCCTTCAGGAGGCTCGGTGGGATCGCCTGCGTCTTGACCTTCGGCTTCGGCGCTTCGAGCAAGCCGGCCCGCATCGCCGCTTCCCAGCCGTCGCCGGTGCCGTGCTCGTAGTTCAGGTAGAAGTACGGATTGCCCCAGGGATCGGTCTTGCCGGGGAAGCCGACGACGCCGAGCGCCAGCGGCAGTTCGCCGTTGACGACGCGGAAGGAGTCGATGGCCGTGGAAATCGTGCGCAATTCGAACTTGGCCTTCCCGATGCGCGCGGTCCGCAGCGCGGCGCTGTACTGCGGCACGCCGACGACGGCGAGGATCGCGAGGACGGCGACGACGATGCACAGTTCGAGCAGCGTGAAGCCGCCGTCGTCGCCGCGCGCGCCCCGGTTCGGTTGCCCCGTCATGCCGGTGCTATCGACCCGCCGCCCCCCGCGTCCTGAGTCGAGAACAAATGAGCCCCTACCACCTTGACCGGTGCTTCGCGATTGGCCACGCCGAGCCGGGCAGGCTGCCCGTGGCAGCATGCGGCGGTGTCGATGCGCCCGGGCGCACGGCACCGATGGCCAGCACTAGGGGCCAGCACTGGAGGCCGGCACGGGCCAGCACTGGAGGTCGGGAGCGACGGCCGCCGTCGGCAGCCAGCCAGGACCGCCGCGCGCCGGGGGCGCATGCCCCTCGCGCGCGGCCGCGGGACGATGGTGCCCAGGACAGGATTTGAACCTGCAAGCCCTTTTGGGGCGCTAGCACCTCAAGCTAGTGCGTCTGCCAATTCCGCCACCTGGGCGTCCAGCGAGGGCGCGGAGCCTAGCGAGCACGTCGGGGTTTGCAACCTCGAACCGGCGCCAACCCGCCCGCCGGTCCTCACCGCTCGGCGGCCGCGACCCGCGCCTGGAAGCGGATCGCCCCGTTCTCCAGCTCGAGCTGCACGTAGGCGCTGTCGACCATGCTGGCGACACTGCGGAAGGTCTTGAGCCGCTCGCGGCCCTCCGCCGTGAAGCTGGAGCGCTCCTTGCGCCACTGCTCGCGCAGCCACGCCACGACCGCCGCGTCGAAGTCGCCGCCGGGCGCGGTCATCGTCTTCGGCATGCTCGCCTTGCTGGGGTACTGCGGGAACCGCTGCCGGCGCACCTGGTCCTCGGCGTTGGGCCGGTTCTGCATCATCCACTCGGGGTCGGCCTGCTCGCTGTCGGCCTCGGCGAACGCGATGTAGTCGTCGAGCAGCGGCAGCATGTTGCCGCCGTGTAGCCAGACGAAGGCGTTGAGGTCCTTGGGCAGTTCGCGCTCGGCCGCGGCGAAGCCGGGCAAGTCGCGGATCGAGCGACTGCCGGTCAGGCCCGGATAGCGGGCGCGCAGGATGTCGCAGATCAGCGGACCGGAGTTCGACAGCACGAAGAACTCGCGGAAGACGATGACCGCGATCTCGCCGGTGCCGGGGATCTGCGGGTTGGTGAACTCGTTGACCGGCTCGGGCAGCTTGCCGCCGCCGAACGGCACCGACAGCAGCCACTGCTTGCGGAAGCCGAACGTGCTGGCGTAGGTGCGCAGCAGGGTGACGACCTCGTCGGCGATCGGCTTGCCGTTGGGCTGCAGCCAGAACACCCACGCCACCTGCGGCACCGGCGAGCGCGCCGCCACCGGGATCTTCAGCTCGCCGTTCTCCTCGCGCTCCGTCACCGGGTCGTTCTGGCGGAAGACGAAGCCGGTGCGCGGCAGCAGCGCCGGCCGGATGCGCTCGATCAGTTCGCGCACGTTCGGCACGTTCTGGCCGAGGAAGCTGGTGCGCGCGACCATCTCGTCGAAGAGTTGGCGCTCCTTCTCGTCGAGCGCGTCGAACATGGCGTTGAGGAACTCGCCGGCCGGCATGCGCAGCGCCGCCGCCGCGCACGCCGACTCCGGCACCATCGCCAGGAACGGATCGAGCCACTTCTCGCGCGGCTCGACCTCGGCCTTGTAGAAGCTCGACTGGAAGGTCGTGTGCTGGCGGCTGTTGAGCCCGATCTGGCCGGTGGCGCAGACGGCGCCGTCGGCGAACATCGCGCCGCCGGAGACCTGCTGCCAGCCGCGCAGGTTGAGGAACGCGGCGAGCACGCGCTCGTTCATGCTGTCCTTGGCCTGCGGATCGGGCCACGAGGCCGCGAACCGGCGGAAGCCGTCGAAGGCGTTCGGCTCGACGACGAACTCGGCGACGTTCGCCGGCGCAACGTCGTTGACGTCGGCCCAGCGCACGATGCGCTTCTCGGCGCCGTCGGTATAGGCGGCCATGCGGCCGACCGGCTCCTCGTCGCGGTTGCCGTCGATGAGCCGCTGGCTCTGCTCGAAGAGGCCCTTGTCGTTGCCGACCATCAGCAGGTCGAGGTGCCGGCGCACGCGCAGCGGCGTGGCGGCGCCGGGCAGCTTGACGACGAGGTCGGGGCCGTCGACGGCGCATTCGACGCCGGCCTGCCGCAGCTGCGACTGCACGAAGCCGAAGCGGGCGAGGCCGGCGATGGCCTTCACGCGCCACGTCACCCGCATGTAGGCGCACCACTGCGGCTCGGCCAGCGGCCGCGGCGGCTGCTGCGAGTAGTCCTGCTCGTAGCCCGCGACGAGCACCTCGTCGCCGACGAGGTCGCGCAGCACGTCGAGGAAGCCGCCCGAGTCGGCGCGCACGCGCGCGACCTCGGCCGCGGCCTGCTCGCTCAGACGGGTGATGCCGGCGCGTTCCCACGCCTTGCCCAGCTCGCCGTCGGCCAGCGCGGCGAACCCGCGCAACTCCGCCAACCCGTCCCAGAAGCGGGGTTTCGGGAACTCGGCGAAGTCGTCGGCGAGGCGCTGCTTGCGCACGAAGAAGTTGACGCCGCGCGGCACCACGTCGCGCAGTTCGCCGGCCGCGGCTTCGAACGGGTTGAAGACGAAGGCGGCGACGAAGAGCAGCAGGAACAGCACGAGACCGCCGAGCGCGATCCCGACCTTGCGGAGGATGCGTCGCGAACCCTTGGGCTTCGGTTTGGCCATCGCGGCGGAAGGTAACGGTCCCGGCGGCGCGCCGGGAGCGCGATGCTCGGCACCGACGCCAGACCGGCGACTTTCTTCCCCGGAGCGCGCGGGCGAGCCGTTTGCCTTCGCCGCCGGGCGGGGGTCTACTGCCCGGCCCATGTCCGGCCTGCAGCCCAACGCCCGCTCCCGCCGCATTGAGGAATCCGCGACGCTCGCGATCTCGGCGACGGCCGCGCGCCTGAAGTCCGAGGGCAAGGACGTCGTCTCGCTCGGCGCCGGCGAGCCCGACTTCCCGGTGCCCGCGCCGATCGCCGACGCCGGCGTGCGCGCGATCCAGCAGGGCAACTACCGCTACACGCCCGCCCCCGGCGTGCCCGAACTGCGCGCCGCCGGCGCGGCGTGGCTGCAGCAGGCCTTCGGCCTGTCGTACGCCAAGGACGAGGTCATGGTCTGCGCCGGCGCCAAGGCCGCGCTGCACATGGCGCTCGACGCCATCGTCGAACCGGGCGACCGCGTGCTCATCCTGGCGCCGTACTGGGTCAGCTACCCGGCGCTGGTCACCATGTCGGACGGCGTGCCGGCGGTCGTGCCGGCCGTGCCCGAGCAGGGTTTCGTGCACACGCCCGAGCAGATCGCCGCCGCCATCGCGCAGCACGGCGCCAAGGGCATCGTGCTGAACTTCCCGAACAACCCGTCGGGCACGGTGCCGACGCGCGCGCAGCTGCAGGCCATCGTCGACGTGTGCCTGCGCCACGGCCTGTGGATCGTGTCGGACGAGATCTACGCGACGCTGCTGTACGACGACGCGACGCACGTGTCGCCGGCCGCCCTGCCCGGCGCCCGCGACCACACGATCGTGGTCAACGGCTTCACCAAGAGCCACACGCTGACCGGCTGGCGCACGAGCTTCCTCGCCGGCCCGCGCGCCGTCGTCGACGCCGCCTGCCGCATCCAGAGCCAGGTGCTCGGCAACCCGTGCACGATCAGCCAGGCGGCGACGCTCGCGGCGTGCGAGGTGCCGGTGCCCGGCGAGCACGAGAAGCGCATGCGGGCGTTCCACGAGCGCCGCGCCTTCCTGCTCGACCGCGTCAACCGCATCCCCGGCATGAAGCTCGCGCCGCCGCGCGGCGCCTTCTACGCGCTGATCGACGTGCGCGACTTCTGCCGCGAACGCGGCATCGACGACGTCGTCTTCTGCGAGCGCCTGCTCGCCCGCCACCTGCTGGCGGCGGTGCCGGGCAGCGCCTTCGCCATCCCGGGCTTCGTGCGGCTCAGCTACGCCGCCTCGATGGACAGCCTGCGCAAGGCCGCCGACCGCCTCGCCGCGTTCGCGGAGGCGAAGTGAACGACCCCGAGATGAGGGGCCGCGTCGCGCAGGCCCCGAACCTCGCCGCGCTGCATCCGGCCGACCACGACTGGGACGTCTTCGCGCAGCTGCGCACGGTGAAGGAACTGCAGACCAAGGCCGGCAAGCCGTTCCTCGTGCTCGAACTCGGCGACCTCAGCGGCTCGATCGAGGGCAAGGTCTGGTCGAACAGCGCCGAGGCAATGGCGGCGGCGAAGGCGGCCGCGCCGGGCAGCCTGCTGAAGCTGCGCGGCCGCGTCGACGAGTACCAGGGCAAGGGCCAGTTCGTCGTCGACCGCCTGCGCGTCGTGCCCGACGACGAGAAGCCGGAGGGCTACGACCCCGAGCAGATCGTCGATCCGGCGCTGGCGGCGGTCGAGGACCTGTGCTGCCGCACGCTCGTGTTCGACATCGAGACGGTGCCGGCGCACGACCGCCGCGAGCTGCCGACCTCGATCGCCGCGGCGCTGTCGGAGTCGGCGACGCAGAAGGAGATGGAGCCGGCGGCGCTGATGGGCATGTCGCCGTTCCTCGGCAAGGTCGTGTCGCTGGCGATCGGCGACGGCGACGCCGAGGGCGGCATCGACGACGTCACCGTGCTGGCCGTGCCGCCGCCCGGCTTCGACGCCAGCGCGTGCCCCAAGTGGCTGCGGCTGATGGACGAGGCCGAGCTGCTGCGCGCGTTCTGGGCGCTGTGCAGCCGCGCCGAGACGGTGGTGTCGTTCAACGGCCGCGGCTTCGACGTGCCGTTCCTGGCCGCGCGCAGCCTGATCCACGGCGTGCCGGTGCGCGTCGACCTGATGTCGCAGCGCTTCAGCCTGCGCCCCCACCTCGACCTGCTGGAGATCCTGAGCCAGAAGGGCCGCGGACCCAGCAAGCTCGACGTCATCTGCTGGGCGCTCGGCATCCAGAGCCCCAAGGGCGAGATGGACGGTTCGATGGTCGCGCCGGCGTACGAGCGCGGCGACCTCGTCAAGATCGCCGAGTACAACGCCCACGACGTGCGCGCGACCGGCGCGGTCTACCGGCGCTGCCGCGACCTGCTGCTGCGCTATCGCAGCGATTGGGCGGCGGCGCGCAAGTAGGGCGGCGGACGGCGCCGCGCGCTCACCGTGCGAACGGCAGCGCGTCCGGCACCAGCACGACCTCCGGCCGGCGCTCGACGCGCGCCAGCACGAGGCCGTCCGCCGCCGGGCCTTCCCAGCGCCACGCCAACTCTGCGCCGGCGAGTTCGAACCACAGCCCGCCGGCGCGCGCCGTCGTGCGCCCGCGCGCCTCGATCCACATGCGCTCGGGCAGGAACCCGGCCTGGTCGACGGCGATCGGCACGCCGGCGAGGTCCGGCACGCGGTCCGTCGCCGGCGTGATCGTGCAGCGGTTGGCTTGCAGATCCACCTGGACATCAGCCACGCCATCCAGGCGCAGCAGGCCGTCGGCCACGGCCTTCACTCAAGGCAGTCACTCGAGCCCGAGCGTCTCGATCCAGATGGTCTGCAGGCCGTGGCCGCGGGCGGCGGCGGCCTGCGGCAGCGGCGCCTGGCAGGCGACGGCGAGCAGCAGGGGAAGGGCGAGCGTGCGGCGCATCGGGGCAGGCGGCGACTAGAACAGAACGCGGAAGGTTACCAGCACGCCGACGCGGAAGCCGCCGAGCGCCGATTCCGTGTCGTCGACGAGCGGCAGCAGCACGCCGGCCTCGACGCTCGTCGCCGCGGTGGCATTGGCCTGCAGACCGACCAGCGCCTTGGCGTAGAAGCCGCCATTGTCCTGGCCGACGCCGCCCTGGCGGTCGTCCTGCTGCCAGCCGGAGATCAGCTCCACCACCGAGCGCAGTTCGTTGCGGTGCACACCCGGCTCGAAGCGCACGGGGTGCAGACGCATCCACCACGCGGCGTCGAAGGTGACCGCCTCACCGGGCGCGAAGACGCCGTCCTCGGTGTATGTCCAGCCGCGCAGCGCCGCCGCGGCGCGGTGGCGGTCGCGCACCGTCGTCCAACCAACACCCGCGCCGAAGCCGTACACGCCGAGCCCGAGCGCGGCGCGGCGGCCGAGGTCGACGCCGCCGACACGGCCGTCATCGTCGCCGGTCGGCAGGCGCACGTTGCCGAGCACCGACAGGCGCTCGGACCGCATCACCGCGTCGGCGCGAACCAGCGCCCACTTGGCGCCGAACTCCAGGTCGCCGAGGCCGCTCGTGCTGCCCTGCGTCGCGGCGGTGTCGACCTCGCGTGCGATCCACGGCACGCCGGCTTCGAACTGCAGCCAGCGGTTCTGCGACCACGCTGCGCGCGTCGTCGCGCGCAGGTCGTCCGCGCCGGCCCGATGCTGCCACTCGAACGTCTCGCGCGCGGCGATCAGCGCCGGCGACAGCACGCCGGCGTCGGTCGTCAGCAGTTGCGCCGGCAGGACGGCGGCGAGCGCGGCGACGGCGAGGACGGGGCGCAACATGCCCACAGAAGAACGCCGCGGCGCGCCGCGCGCAACGCAGACGGCGCGCCACGGCCCCTTCACAGCACGAACGCGTTGCGGCAGCCCCTGGGCAGCGTCGCGAGGCACATGCGCTGCAGTTCGGCGCGCTGCGCCTTGTCCTCCAGCGACGTGAACACGTACAGCTTCCACATGCGCGGGTAGCTGGCGGCGAGGTCGGACAAGCGCGGGATGCGCGCGGTGAACGCGTCGAGCGGCTGCAGCCGGCCGCCCTCGCCGGGGAAGCGCACCAGCGTCTTCGCTTCCTTGAGCTGCATGCGGCGCTTGGGGCAGTACAGGATCACGTCGACCGGCCGGCCGAACGCCGCCGCCGCCTGCTGCTCCATCGTCGCCTCCCAGGCAAAGCGCGCTTCGGGCTGGCCGGGAGCGAAGTACGTCGCCAGCAGTTCGTCCTGCACGCCCTGGTTGTCGTGCCACGGCAGCACCAGCACGCGCTTGGGCAGTTGGCGGCGGCCGTAGCGGGAGACGAAGCGGTGCAGGCGGGCCGTCGCGGTGGCGTCGCCGAGGTCGAGCTGCGAGAGCCGGTAGACCAGCGTGTCGTCGGTCAGCCGCTGCAGCTCGGCGGCGGTCAGCGCGCCCGCGCGCAGCGCCAGCTCGACCATGCGCGAGAGCAGCGCGCCGGCGGCGATCTTGGCGTGGTGGTAGTAGACGCGCTCGCTGAAGTGGTAGCGGCACTCCAGCACGCGCAGCAGCTCGGACACGATGTCCTCGCGCAGCATGCCGTTCTTCTCGCAGTCGACGAACATCGCGCCCGAGCCGCGGTCGACGCGGAAGTAGTCGACGACGCGGCGGTCGTAGCGCAGCTCGAGGCCGGTGTAGTGGGCGTCGCGGCGCAGGTAGTCGAGCAGGTCGGCGTCGATCGTGTCGCTGACCACCTGCCGCCAGAAGGGCGGCACGTCGCGGCCTTCGCCGGTCAGGATCGCCAGCACGTCGTCGAACAGGCCCTGGCGGCGCAATTCGTCGCCGAGTTCGCCGTCGTCGAGCGCGGCCCGGAAGCGCTCGGGGCGGTCGTGCCGCGGCAGCAGGCCGGTCTGGTCCTCGATGTTGTGGCCGAACGGAATGTGCGTGACGTCGTGCAGCAGCGCAGCGGCACGCAGCAGCCGCCGCTCGTCGTCGCCGACCGGCCGGCAGGCGGCGTCGCGCGCGGCGTTGCGGTTGCAGGCCGCGAGCAGCTGGTCGCAGACGTGCAGCGTGCCGATCGAGTGCTCGAAGCGCGTGTGCGTCGCGCCCGGATAGACGAACGAAGCGCTGCCGAGCTGCTTGACGCCGCGCAACCGCTGCACGGCCGCGGTGTCGACGAGGCGCAGCTCGTCGCGCGACAGCTCGATGTCGCCGTGGACGGGATCGCGCAGGATGCTCACGCGCGCGACCGTAGCGCGGGCATCGCGGGGCGGAAAGAAAAGTGGGGATCGGGCGACGAGCCCGATCCCCCCACCACACAACGAAGCCACACGAGGTGCGCCGCGCGCGCAAACGCGCGACGCAAGTAGAGAATACCCCAGGCCGCCGAACGTGACGGCGCGCGACGCGCGGCCGCCGAACGGCACGGCGGTCCGGCCGATGCCACCGCGGCGACGCCGTTCCCGGTTCGGGACGGAAGCGCGCAGCCGTCGGAGCGCCCGGTCAGCGTCCCGCCGCCACGTCGACGGCGAGCTCGACGGGGCCGGTGGCGACGACGTCGCGCCGTTCGCAGCGATGTGACGGGCCGTCGACGGGCGTCGTCGTCAGCGTGAAGTCGTAGCGACCGGCCTGCGGCAGGCTGACGCGCCAGGGCTCGTCGGCGGCGAGCGCCGCCCGGATGCCGCCGGCGAGGTCGGCCGCGGCGGTCCACGCCACGCCCGCCTGCGGCGGCGCCAGCGCGAAGCCGGGCTCGCCGCCGCGCCAGCGCGGCAACGCGATGCGGCCCGTCGCCGGCCACTCGGTCAGCAACACGACGCGGCCAGCGTGGCCCGGAGCGCGCACCTGCACGACCGCGGGCGCATCGCCGTCCGGCACGCCGAGCACGAACGCCCCGACTGCGTCGGCGGTGACGGCGAACACGCCGCGCCACGTGGCCTCCGCCGGCGCCAACCGCGGCGCGCGCGGCCACGCTGCCGCGCCACCCGACGCGAGGCGCACCATGGCGCCGGCGACCGGCGCGCCATCGGCGTCGACGACGACGCCGGCGAGGGTGCGCGCCGCATAGGCCGGCAGCGCCACGACGGCGCGCGCGCGTTCGCCCTTGGTTCGCACGACCTGCGGCGCCATGCGCGCGACCAGCGGGTGCGCCACCACGACGCCGACCTCGACGTCGCGCGGCAGGTCGTCGATCTGCGCCCGGCCGCTGCCATCGACCGCGTAACCGCCGGTGAGCGCCTGCGCGTGGAACGGCCAGTTGGCGAGGCTCGCGGCGAGTTCCGCCGTCGGCAGCACGTAGACGCGGACGTGGTCGAGCTGCGCGGCGACTGCCGCCAGTTGCACCTCCAGCACGCACGCCGGCTCCAAGCGCGCGTCGGCGATGGCGCCGTCGCCGACGTCGATCGCGCGCGCGTGGGCGGCGCAACCCGGCGCGCGCACGACGAACGGCACGCCGTCGCCCGCCGGCGTGCTCGCTTCGTAGCGGCCCTCGTCGTCGACGACGAACTCGCGGCGGCCGGCAGACGTCGTCTCGCCGAACCATACCGACGCCCCGCGCGCCGGCGCCCCGTCCGGCCCCAGCACGCGGCCGCGCACGACGCGCACGCCGCCCAGGCGCACCGACGCCGCGCCCCGCGCCGGCACGCTTGCGTGGCGCAGCAGTTCGCCACCGGCCACCGCGATGGCGACGAGGCTGCCACCCGCGGCGCCGTCGTCGGGATCGCACCCAGCGCCGACGCCGGCGACGACGCGCAGCGGCAACGGCGCGTCGGCCGCTGCGGCCTCGACCGCCTGCACGCGCGCCGACGGCGGCGGCGCGAAGGCTTCGCGCAGCGCGACGGCAACCGCGACGTGGGGGCCACCGACGGCGGCCGGCGCTGGCGCGGGCACGCCAGGCGCGACCGGCGCGGCAACGGCAGACGGTTCGTCCGGCTCGACCGCGGGCGCTGGCGATTCGCCGGCGGCCAGCAACCACAGCGCGAGCGCTGCGCCCGCGGCGGCCAGCAGCAGGAACATGGCGTGGCGGCGTTGCATGCGCGTGGCGTCGGGAAGCACGATAGCCTGCCCGCCGTCCTACCGCCGCATGCGCCTGCCGATCGCCCTCGACTACCGCCCCGCCATGCTCTCGGGGTCGGGCATCGGTCGCGCCGTCCGCGAGTTGGCGCGCGCACTGGCGGCTTGCGACGATGTCGACGTGCGGCTGTTCGCGCACAGCCTCGCGCCGGCCCGCGTGGCGTGCCCGCCACCGCCGGGCGCCCGCTTGAGCCGATTGCCGCTGCCCGGCCGCTGCCTGCCGGCGCTCGCGCGCCTCGGCCTCGGCGCCGACCGGCTCGCCGGCGGTGCGCGCATCGTCCACTGGACCGACTACGTGCACCCGCCGGTGTCGACGGCGCGCGTCGTGCTGACCGTGCACGACCTCGCGTTCGTGCGCGAACCGGCGTGGCACGGCGCCGCCGCTGGCGGCCTGCGCGCGCGCACCGCCGCCGCCATCGCTGCGGCGGCCGTCGTCGTCGCGCCCTCGCAGGCGACCGCCAGCGACGTGCGTGCCTTCGCGCCGCGCGCCGACGTGCGCGTGATCCCGTTCGGCGCCGACCACGCGCCGGTCGCGCCGCTGCCGACCGCCGACCACGTGCTGTGCCTGGGCACCATCGAACCGCGCAAGAACCACCGCGCTCTGCTGCAGGCATGGTCGCTGTTGCCAGCGCCGCGGCCGCGCCTCGTCGTGGTCGGCCGCGTCGGCTGGGAATGCGCCGACGTCGTGCGCGAGCTGCGCGCCGCCGCGGCGGCCGGTTGGCTCGATTGGCTGCCGGCCGCCGACGACGCGACGGTGTGGCGCTTGCTGCGCAGCGCCCGCGCGCTGGCCTTCCCGTCGCTTTGGGAAGGCTTCGGCTTCCCGCCGCTGGAAGCGATGGCGCTCGGCGTGCCCGTCGTCGCGCACGACTGTGCGCCGATGCGCGAACTCGGCCACGGCGTGTTCACGTTCGCCGACGCGCGCGAACCGGCGCTGCTCGCCGCCGCGCTGCAGCGCGCGCTGACGGACGACGGCGTGCGCATGCGCGCGGCGACTGCCGGCCCGGCGCGCGCGGCGCAGTTTCGCTGGGCGGACTGCGCGCAGTCGCACGCTGCGCTCTACCGCGAGGTCGCCGCATGCTGATCGCCTTCGACGGCGCCGGGCTCGGCGACGGCCCGCCGACCGGCGTGGCGCGCGCATTCCTGACCGGGCTGCAGGCGTATGCGGCGCGCGGCGAGCACGCAGCGGTGCTGCTGCTGCCCGCCGGCGCCCCCGATCCGGCGTTGCCCGGCGTGCGCGTCGTCGCCGCGCCGCGCGGCCGCCTGCAGCGACAGCTGGCATTGCCGCGGTTGCTGCGCGCCCTGCGCGCCGACGTGCTGCACAGTTCGGTCGCCGCCGTGCCGCTGCGCGCGCCGTTGCCGGCGATCGCAACCGTGCACGACCTGCCGTGGCGCCACGCCGAGGCCGGCGAAGCGACGACGCTCTGGCGGCGCTTCGCCACTGCGCGCGCGCTGCGCGCGGCCGACGCCGTGCTGGCGCCGTCGACGATGACCGCCGCGGATGCGCGCGCGCTGCTCGGCGCGGACGCCACCGCCAAGGTGCGCGTCGTGCCGCACGGCTGCGCGCGCAGCGCCCCGCCGACGCCGGCAGCGATCGCCGGCCGACGCGGCCCCTTCCTGGCGCTCGGCGACGACCGGCCGCGCAAGCAGCGCGATGTGCTGCGCGTCGCGCACGCGCGCGCGCTGGCGCAGGAGCCGGGCCTGCCGCCGCTGCGCTTCGTCGGCCCGCCCGACGACTACGTCGACGAAGCGACCAAAGAGCAACTGCTGCGCGACTGCCGTGCGCTCGTGCACCCGTCGCGCTTCGAGGGCTTTGGCCTACCGGTGCTCGAAGGCCTCGCCCACGGCGCACCAGTCGTCTGCAGCGACCTGCCGCCGCACCGCGAGATCGCGGGCGACAGCGCGCTGTACGCGCCAGCCGGCGACGTCGCAGCGTTCGCCGACGCGCTGCTCGCCGTGCACCGCGACGCGGCGCTGCGCGCGCGGCTCGCCACCACCGGCCATGCGCGTGCCGCCGACTTCGCGCCGGAGCGCACAGCCGCCGCATGGGCGCAGACGCATCGCGAGGTGGCGCGATGAACTCCAGCACCGCGCGGCGACGTGAGGTGACGGCAACGCGCAACCCGGCGCGCGCGGGCGGCACCACGCGCGAGGACACAGCGTGAGCCTGCACGTCGCCGTCGCCGGCTGGTTGCTCGGACCAACGTCGGGCGCCAACCGTCGGCTGCTCGCGCTGCTGCGCGCGCTCGGCCCGCAACTCGCGGCGGACGAACGCGTCACCGTGCTGCACGGTCCGGACTTCACCCCGCCGTCGCTGCCGCGCATCGACTGGCAGCCGATCGCGATCCCCGCCGGCCCGACGCTGCGCCGCGTGCGCGCGGAACGGCGCCTGCTGCCGCGCGCACTGCGGCAACTTGGCGCCAACGTGCTCGACCACGGCTTCCTGCCGCTGCCACCGTCGCCGATCCCGGTCTGCTTGCTGGTGCACGATCTGCGCGCGGTCGACGGCTTGACGGGCTGGCCGCGCTGGCTCGCGCGCGCGACGCTGCGGTCCGCGCTCCACGGCGCGGCGGCCGTCGTCGCGCCGAGCCGCTGGACCGCCGCGCGCCTGCGCGCGCTGGCGCCCAACGCAGTCTCCCCGGTCGTCGTCGCCAACGCGGTCGACACGCCGGGCTACGGCAACGACGGCGATGCAGCGTTGACCGCGGCCGCCGACCAACCGCCAACCGGCTTCGTGCTGCACGTCGGCCACGTCGAAGCGCGCAAGAACCTCGGCGTCGTCGTCGCCGCGCTCGCCGGCCTGCCGCCGACGCAGCGGCCCGAGTTCTGGCTGGCCGGTCGCGACGCCGGCGCACTCGCGGCCCTCCAGCGCGCCGCGGCCGGGACGGTGGCGCTGCGCGCGCTCGGCGTCGTCGACGACGACCGCCTCGCCGCGCTCTACCGCGGCGCGCGCGCCGTCGTGCTGCCCTCACGCCACGAAGGCTTCGGCTTGCCCGCGCTCGAAGCGCTCGCCCACGGCAGACCGGTGCTCGCCAGCGCCTGCGGCGCGCTGCCCGAAGTCGTCGGCGCCGTCGGCGTGCTGCTGCCCGCCGACGACGTCGGCAGTTGGCGGCGCGCACTCGCCAACCTGCCGCCCGAAGACGCGGCGGCGCGCGCGGCGCGGCGTGCGCACGCGGCGACCGTGACCTGGGACGCCAGCGCGGCAGCGCTGCTGGCGACGTGGCGGCGCATCGCCGCCGAGATCTAGATCTAAGCGACCAGCCGGATCGTGAACCAGACGATCCCCGCGCCGAGCGCCAGCGCGCCGAGCACGAAGAGCGCGCGCATGCCGCCGCCAACCTGCCCGAGGTCGTCGCCGAGCACACCGCCGCCGCCAGCCTGCTTGTGGAACTGCAGGATGCGGCCGCTCGTCGACGGCGCCGCGCCCGACGGCGCGGCCGCTGCAGGCTTGGCCGCCGGCGCGGCAGCCGGCTTGCGCACCTCGACGACTTCGTCGGCGAACTCGACGACGTTCGCCGGCGGCTTGGCGGCCGGCGGCTTCGCGGCGGGCGGCGCTGGCGGCACAGGCGGCGTCGGGCGCGCCGGCGGCGGCACGGCGCGCGGCGCGGCGGCCGCCGATGGCGCACCACCGAGCAGGTCGTCGTCGTCGTCCGCGAACGGCGAGGCCGGCGGTTCCACCGCCGGTGGCGCCACAGCGGCAGACTTCGGTGAGGGTGGCGGCGCGGTCGTCGGCGCAGCATCACCCAGCAAGTCGTCGTCGTCCTCGAATGCAGCGCGCGCCAGCGTCGGCGCAGCCGTCGCCGCTGCCGCGCCGGGCGCCTTGCCTTCGCGGTAGACGAGCACGGTCGCGCCGATCTGGATGCGGTCGCCGTCGCGCAGCACGCGGCGCGTGACCGGTTTGTCGTTGAGGCGCGTGCCGTTGCTGCTGCCGAGGTCCTCGACCTCGGCGACGCCCGCTTCGACGACGAGGCGCGCGTGCCGGCGCGAAGCCTTGCTGTCGTCGATCACGAGGTCGCAGCCGGCGACGCGGCCGATGACAAAGCCGTCGTGCACCGGCAGGTGCTTGCCAGCCAGCGTGGTGAGGTAGCCGCTCATCGTCCATCCGCCGCGTCGCCGCGGCGCTTGGCAGGAAACCGCATCGGCGCAGATATACCATCGCGCCGCCATGGCGACTGCCATCTCGGTGCGGCAACTGGCGGTGACGTTCCCCGCGCGCGGCCGTCAGCCGGCCGTCGCGGCGCTGCGGCCGATCGACTTCGAGGTGGCGCAGGGACGCATCGTCGGCGTGCTCGGCCCCAACGGCTCGGGCAAGTCGACGCTGTTGCGCGTGCTCGCCGGCCGCCAGCGCCCGAGCAGCGGCGACGTGCGCGTGCTCGACCTGCCGCCCGAGGCCCCCGCGCTGCGGCGGCGCGTGGCGTGGCAACCGGAGGGGCCACTGCCGCTCGACGTGCTGTCGGCGCGCGAGTTCCTGCAGTGGGTCGGGGCCGAACTCGGCCTCGCCAACGCCGACGCCGACGCGCGCGCCGAGCGCTGGCTCGCGCGGCTCGACCTGCTGCACGCCGGACGGCGGTGGATCCGCACGTTCAGCACCGGCATGCACAAACGCCTGGCGCTCGCCGCCGCGCTGCTCGCCGATCCGGAGGTGCTGCTGCTCGACGAGCCGACCGCGGGCCTCGACCCGTTCGGCAGCGAAACGGTGATGGCGATCCTGCGCGAACGCGCCGCCGCCGGCGCCACCGTGCTGATGGCCTCGCACCACCTGCTCGAAGTCGAGGAAGTCTGCGACGAGGTGCTGGTGCTGCAGGACGGCGAGATCCAGGCGCGCGGCCGCCTCGACGACCTGCTGGGCGGCGACGCCCACGCCATCGTCGTGCGCGGCCTCGACGCCGGCGGCCTCGACGCCGTCGCCGCCGCCGCGCGCGCCCGCGGCGGCGACGTGCTGCGCGTCGAACGGCCGCGCGACCACCTGTTCGCGCTGTTCCGCCGGCTGCGGCAGGCGCGCGGCGGGACCGGCCGATGAGCGCACGCCGCCGCGCCTTCGGCCTGACGGCGCGCCGCTGCGCGCTGCGCGCGCTCGCGCCGACGCTGGCCACGGCCATCGCCGCCGTCGTCTGGCACCGCGCGTGGTCCGCCGATGCCGCGGCCGCGCCGGGCGCCGCGTCGCCGTGGCTCGGGCTGCCGCTCGCCATCGCAGCGCTGGCCACGACGCTCACCGCCGTGGTGTTCTGGCCGACCTTCGCGCAGAAGCGGCCTGGCCGCGCCGTCATCGAACGGCTGCAGCCCGGCCCGCTCGCCGGCGCCGGCGCCGCCGCGGCCGGCGCGCTCGCCGCCACCGCCGCGCTGACGCTGCCGCTCGCCGCCGCGCTGGCGCCGGCGCTCGGCGCGCCGGCGACGGCGTTCGCCGTGCACGCACTGACGCCGGTCGGCGACGGCCTGCTCGACGCGAGCCAGCCGCGGCTCGCGCTGCGCTGCCCGACCCGCGCACCGGTCCGCGAACTGCGGCTGCAGCCGCTCGTCGGCATGCCGACCGAGTCGTGGCAGGCGACGGCGGTGCGCGTGTTCGCCGACGGCGTCGAACTGCCGCCGTTGCCCAGCGCGTTCGCGGATTCGCGGCAGGCGGTGCGGCTCGCGTTCCCGCCACAGCCGGTGCGCGAGTTCGAACTCCTCTACGCCGGCGGCGGCATGCCGCTCGCGTTCGACGCCGACGCCGCCGCGGTCGCCGCCGCCACGACGCACCCGGCCGTGGCCAACGCACTCGCGGTCGGCCTGCTCGCGCTGCTGCCGGCGTTCGTGGCGCTGGGCCTCGCGGCGCTGATCGGCAGCATGGCGCCGCTGGCGACGACGCTCGCGGCCGCGGCGAGCGCTGTGTTCCTGCTGACGGTCGGCGGCGTCGGCCCGTTCCAGCCCGCAGTCGTCGCCGTGCTGCGCGGCGAATGGCTCGCCACGGCCGCGGTTTTCCGCGCCGCAGCGGCTTCCCTCGCCGTGGGGGCCGCTGCCATGATCGCGGCCATGGCCGTGCGCGCCCAGGATCGTCGATGACCGCCACCACGGTGGCGTTCGGCGTCGCGGTCGTCGGCGCGGCCGGGGCGTTGGGGCTGCTGCAACCGGCGGCTGCCGACCTCGCCGCAGCGACCCAGTGGGCGGCGCGGCCGCTGGTGCTGCCGTTCGCGTGGCGCGGCGTGCGCGCGGCCGAGCGCGCCGGCGATCCGGGCGAAGCCTTCGCCCGCGCCCGCCACCTGATGCGCCTGCTGCCGCAGTGGGCCGACGGCTTCGCCGCCTTCGCCTACCGCTTCGCGCTCGCCGCCGACGCCGCCACCGGCGACGACCCGGCGCTGCGCGCCGAGCGCGCCCGCAGCCGCCTGCTGCTGGCGATGGCCTGGATGGACGGCGCCCGCGCCGACGCCGGCCGCCACGCACCGGGCCTGCTGCAGGCGCTGGCCTTCCTGCCCGAGGTCGCCGTGCGCACCACGCCAGGCCTCACCGCACGCCTGCGCGCCGACGGCGGCGCTGCCGCCCTGACCGACCGCTGGCTCGCGGTCGCCGAGCAGCAGTTCCCGAGCGACGCGGCGCGCGAACAGCGCACGTTCTACGCCGCACCGCTGGCCGCCAACCTGCTGGCCGCCGGCGACCGCGACGGCGCGCTGGCCGTGCTCGACACGGCGATCGCGCGCAGCCGCGACGTGGCCGACCAGGAACTGGCGGCGACGTGGCGCGACCGCCTGACCGCCATCCGCCGCGCGCTCGCCGGCGAACCAGCCGACCTGCGCGCGGCCCTGGCCGACCCGCGCTTCGCGGCGCTGCACCCGTACCTGCGCTGAACCGCCGACGCCGATGTTCGACCAGATCGTCGAAGTGATTGCGCGGCACCCCTACCTCGCCGTCGCCACCCTGTGCGTGCTTTGCGGCCTCGGCCTGCCGCTGCCCGAGGAAGTCATCCTGCTGGCGGCGGGCTACGTCTGCGCCAAGTTCCCGACCCACGCGGAACTGCCGGTGATGATCGCCTGGAGCGCCGCCGCGATCCTGACCGGCGACGCCCTGCCGTACGTGCTCGGCCGCGTGTTCGGCGTGCGTCTGCTGCGCCTGCGCTGGCTGCGCCTCGTCGTCACCCGGCAGCGCCTCGCCCGCTTCGACCGCTGGTTCCGCCGCCGCGGCGACTGGGTGGTGTTCATCGCCCGCTTCATCCCCGGCATCCGCGTCGTCGCCTTCTTCACCGGCGGCACCATGAACATGCCGTGGCAGCGTTTTCTGCTGCTCGACGGCCTGGGCATCGTCATCACCGTGCCGACGCTGACCTGGCTCGGCTACCACAGTGCAGCGATGATCGAGCAGATGATCGCCACGGTGCAGCGCGTCGAACGCGGCATCCTGTGGGGCGCGCTCGGGGCGGCGGTGTGCGCCGCCCTGCTGGTCTGGGTGCGCCGCCGCCGGCAGCAGCGCCAACTGCGGCTCACCCGCCCGGACGAGGCGATCGTGCATCCGCAGCGCCCGGTCCAGGGTGCGGACCAGGAACCACCGATCGCACCGTAGTGCCCGTGCGAGGGGACCGGCCGGGTCGACTGGGCTGGCCGGGCACTGCGGCGCGCGGCCGCCGCGGCCGCGGCATCCGCTCGACAGCGCGCCGCCGAGCGGATGTCGCGCTTGCCCAGGCCGTGGCCGCCCGGCTAGCCTGCTCGCCCGACATTCTGGCGCCAGGCCCACCCGGCCGGCGGAACGTTCTCCATGTACGCCCTCTGGAACATCCTCTCCCTCGTCATTGCCGCGGCCAGCATGCTCTACGCCTACAGCCTCTTCCAGCAGATCATGCGGAAGGACGCTGGCGACGAGACGATGCAAAAGATCGCCCGCGCCGTCCAGGAGGGCGGCCGCGCCTTCCTGCACGCGGAGTACAAGTGGCTCGCGGTCTTCGTGCTCGTCGTCTTCGTCGCGCTCTGCATGGGCCCGGATGACGGCAAGACCCAGTTCCTCGGCTGGAAGACCGGCGTGGCGTTCCTGCTCGGTTCGGTCGCCTCGGCCGGCGCTGGCTACTTCGGCATGCACTGCGCCACGCGCGCAGCAGTGCGCACGACGCAGGCCGCCAAGACGAGCCTCGGCGGCGCGCTCGACGTCGCCTTCAAGTCGGGCACGGTGATGGGCATGACGGTCGTGGGCGTCGGCCTGATCGGCATCACGGGGCTGATGCTCGCCTACCAGCAGGAGGGCGTGAACTTCGTCAACTACGTGCTGGGCTTCAGCTTCGGCGCGTCCTCGATCGCGCTGTTCGCGCGCGTCGGCGGCGGCATCTACACCAAGGCGGCCGACGTCGGCGGCGACCTCGTCGGCAAGGTCGAGGCCGGCATCCCCGAGGACGACCCGCGCAACCCGGCGGTCATCGCGGACAACGTCGGCGACAACGTCGGCGACGTCGCCGGCATGGGCGCCGACCTGTTCGAGAGCTACGTCGGCGCGATCATCTCGACGTCGATCATCGGCTGGGCGCTGGTCAACCCGGCGGCGGCGGACAAGGCCGGCGAGATGTCGAGCCTGCTGCTCTACCCGGTCGTGTTGTCGGCGGTCGGCATCGTCGCGAGCTTCCTCGGCACCTTCCGCGTCAAGGCGGACGACGAGAGCAAGCTGTCGTCGGCGCTGTTCGGCGGCCTGATCGCGGCGTCGGTGTTCCTGGTGCTCGGCGGCGCCGTCGTCACGATGATGATGAAGCCCGCCCCGCTGTTCCTCGAAGGCAGCGACAAGGTGGTGCCGCACTGGAACGTCTACTGGGCGATGGTCATCGGCCTCGTCGTCGGCGTCATCATCGGCAAGGTCACCGAGTACTACACCTCGGAGAAGATGGGCCCGGCGCAGACGATCGCGCAGCAGTCGCAGACGGGTGCCGCGACCAACATCATCTACGGCCTCGCCACCGGCATGGCGTCGACCTGGATCCCGACGGTGCTGCTGGCGCTGGCGATCTTCCTCTGCAACGACCTCGCCGGCATGTACGGCATCTGCGTCGCGGCGGTCGGCATGCTGAGCACGCTCGGCATCTCGCTCGGCGTCGACGCCTACGGCCCGGTCGCCGACAACGCCGGCGGCCTCGCCGAGATGTCGCACCAGCCGCCCGAGGTGCGCAAGCGCACCGACTCGCTCGACGCGACGGGCAACACGACGGCGGCGATCGGCAAGGGCTTCGCCATCGGCTCGGCGGCGCTGACGGCGCTCGCGCTGTTCTCGGCCTACAAGGTCGCGGCGAAGGTCGAACTCGGCCTCGACGACGCCAAGGTCGTCATGGGCCTGCTGGTCGGCGCCATGCTCCCGTTCGTCTTCAGCTCGATGGCGATGAAGGCCGTCGGCAAGGCCGCCAACGCGATGGTCGAGGAAGTGCGCCGCCAGTTCCGCACGATCCCCGGCCTCAAGGAAGGCACGGGCGGCGAGGCCGACTACGCCCGCTGCGTCGCGATCTCGACCGAAGGCGCGCTGCGCGAGATGGTCGTCCCCGGCCTGCTCGCCGTCGTCGCGCCGGTGGCGATGGGCATGATCTTCGGCCGCGAGGCCGTCGGCGGCCTGCTCGCCGGCTCGACCGCGTCGGGCGTCATGATGGCGCTGTTCATGGCCAACGCCGGCGGCGCCTGGGACAACGCCAAGAAGTACATCGAGGCGGGTCACCTGGGCGGCAAGGGCAGCGACACGCACAAGGCCGCGGTCACCGGCGACACGGTCGGCGACCCGTTCAAGGACACGGCCGGCCCGTCGATCAACATCCTGATGAAGCTGATGACGATCGCGGCGCTGATCGCGCTGCCGCTGTTCAAGTGACCCCGGCTGCGATGCCGGCGTCGGCCTGAACCGACCCGCCGGGCCCGCTGGCCCGGTCCCACGGACCCCGCCCCCGCGCCGCCGCGGTGGCGGGGTCCGCGCCATTTCCGGGGCGACTTGCTGCCGGAGGGGCGCACGGGGACTTACGCCAAGCGCAGCGACCGCTATCCTCCAGGCCAGCACGTGCCTTCCAAACCGACCTCCAAGACCGACCCCTTGCCGACCCAAGCCCGCGCGGCCAGCCCGCGCCCCCACCGCGTCCCTGACGCCGAGACCAGGGACCTGGCGCTGCGCATCGCGCAGCGGCTCGACGAACGGCAGGCGCGCGACATCGCGATCCTCGACGTGTCCGGTCCGTTCGTGATCGCCGACTACTTCGTCATCGCGACCGTCACCAGCACACGCCAGGGGCAAGCGCTCGCCAAGGAACTCGACCAGGAGCACAAGGCGCTGCGCGGCCGCCGCCGCATCAACCAGGGCGGCATGGAGAGCGAGGAGAGCAATTGGGTCCTGCTCGACTTCGACGACATCGTCGTGCACCTGTTCCTGCCAGAGGCGCGCTCGTACTACGACCTGGAGACGATGTGGGCCGACGCCCCCCGTCTGCCGTTCACGCCCGCGCCCAAGCCCGCGGCAGCGCCGACCGAGATCCGGCAGCCGACGATCGATGGCTTCGGCGCGTTCCAGCCGGGCGCGAAGGCCGACGGCGACGACGACGCGCAGGACGACTGAAGCGCAGCGCGCGCGGTCGGCCCGCAGCCGGTCGCATGGCCGCCGGGCAGCCGGGCCTTGGCAGCGACACGCGGCCTGCCAGCCCCGTGCGCGCCGGACGCGCGCATCGCGCCCGTGGCATCGGCGGCGGCGCCCGCCGGCGGCTCGCACCGGGCGGCTTTGACGCCCTGGCGCCGCGCGCCTGGAATCGGCGAACCGCGAGTTCTAACTCCGGTCGGTCGATGTAGACCGCGGCGGCACGCTCCGGGACCCGATGGACCACCCCATCCGCTGGCAGCACTTCGAACCGGCGACGCGCAAGGCGGCCGTCGCGGCGAACCGTCCGATCCTGCTGCTGCTGACGATGCCGTGGTGCCAGCACAGCCGCGACCTGCTGGCGTCGTTTCGCGACCCGCAGATCGTTCGCCTCGTCGGCGAGACCGTCGTGCCGGTGCACGTCGACGCGCAGCGGCGGCCGGACGTCGACCAACGCTTCGGCGCAGGCACGTGGCCGACGATCGCGTGGCTGACGCCGGACGGCGAGACGATCGCCAAGGACGGCTGGCTCGACGTCGCCGGCCTGCGCGACCGGCTCGAATGGCTGCGCACGGCATGGCAACGCGGCGAGCGCGACATCCGCCGCGGCTTGCGCGACACGCACGCCCGCCGCGGCGAGGGCCCGACACCGCGCCAGGGCCGGTTGCGGCGCGAGATGATCGACGACATCGCCGAGTCGATCCTCGGCAAGTACGACGCGGTGCACGGCGGCTTCGGCGACGGCACGCGCTTCCCGCACCCCGAGGCGATCGACTTCGCCCTGATCCAGGCCAGCAAGCGCGGCGATCCGCGCATGGCCGACGTGGTGACCCGCACGCTCGACCGGCTGCTGGCGAGCCCGATGCACGACCGCGTCGGCGGCGGCTTCTTCCGCTTCTCGCGCACGCCCGACTGGCAGTCGCCCAACTTCGAGAAGCTGCTCGACCAGAACGCGCTGGTGTTGCGCGCCCTGCTGGAGGCCCACCAGGTCTTCGGCAACGAGTCGTACCGCGACGCCGCGGCCGGCATCGTGCGCTGGCTGTCGACCACGATGCTCGATCCGGCGACCGGCGCGTTCGCCGGCAGCGAGCACGGCGGCAGCGACCAGTTCGCCGACACGGCGGCCGAACGCGCGGCGCGGCCGCCGGCGACGATCGATCGCACGGTCTTCTGCCACGCCAACGCCCTGGCCGTCTCGGCGCTGCTCAAGGCGGCGGCCGTGCTGGAGCAGCCGGACTGGCGCGCGCAGGCGATGGCGACGTTGCGCTTCGTGCTCGGCAACCTGTTCGACGGCCAGGACGTCCACCACTACTGGGACGGCATCTACCACCTGCCCGGCCTCGTCAGCGACCAGGCGCTGCTGATCCGCGCGCTGATCGACGCGTCGCAGAACACCGGCGACGCCGACCTGCTGCTGCCGGCGGAGGCGATCGCCGCGCGCGTGCTGGCGCGCAACAAGGCGCCGACGGGCGGGTTCCACGACGCGCTCGACGACCGCCAGGGTGCGTGGCCGGCGCGGCGGCGCAACCGCTCGATCCTCGACAACGCGACGATGGCCGAGTCGCTGATGCGGCTGTCGTTCCTGTCGCGCCGGCCGGAGTTCCGCCGCGAGGCGATCGCCGCGCTGGAGTCCTTCGCCGACGACTACCGCGAGTACGGCTACTACGTCGCCGGCTACGGCCGCGCGGTCGACCTCGTGTTCTACGAACCGCTGTTCCTGACCATCGTCGGCGACCGCGACGGCGCCGCGCTGCAGGAACTCAGGCGCACGGCGCTGGCGACCTACGTGCCGTCGCGCATCGTGCAGACGCTCGACCCGCGCCACGATCCGATCCTGCTGGCGCGCAGCGGCCTCGCCGTCGAAGCCGGACCGGTCGTGCACCTCGCGGTCGGCGACACGCCGCACGGCGCAGCGCGCACGCCGGCCGAGCTGCTCGCCGCGATCGAAGCGATCGAGGCCGAGCGCCGCGCCAAGCTGGCCTGAGGGCGGCGGCCGACGGGCAGTTCGCCAAAGGATGGCGCCCACTCATGCCGCCGGCGCGAGCCGACAGCAGCCAGGGGCCGACCGCAGCCTGGGGACTGCACAGGGTGTGCGCTGCCAGGCTGCAACCGCGACCAACAAGGGCGGTCGCGACGAGTGCCGCGATCGGGGACCGCGGCAGTTAGGCCGCGGTGCGCGACCGGCGGCGGTCACGCGGCGCGGTCGGTCACACTTCCAGCTTCGTCGGGCCGGTCTGTTCCTCGTCGGCCACGAGCTCGATCAGCCCGCGCTTGAGTTCCTCGCTGGCGATCTTGATGTAGTTGCGCTCGCGGGTCTCGAACAGCGGGCGCTGGCCGCGGACCAGTTCGCGGACGCGCTTCTGCAACAAGGCGGTGAGGCGGAACGAACCGCCGACCTGCTTCACGAGCTCCTGCGGGAGGCTCTGGTCCATGGGGTGTGGGCTGCTGCTGCGGGTAGGGGCCGAAGGGGCGGAGCATCCTAGGGACCGGCCCCGCCGCCGGCAATGCCCGACCGGTCCCTGGCCGGATTGCATCGCCCCCTGGGCTCGTCGATGCTGCCGCGCTTGCAACGCTTCCGCTCGCTGCGCCGCGCCTTCGGACGGCCGACCGCCCTGCTGCGCCGCCACTGGGGCCGGGTCGCGATCGGGGCTGCCCTCGTGCCGGCGCACGCCGCCGCCATGTTGTGGATGCCCCGCCTGTTCGGCGACGCGCTCGACGCCATGGCCGCAGGCGGCGACCGCAGCGCCCTGCTGGCGACCTGCCGGTTGCTGCTGTGGCTGGCGCTGGCCGAGGCGGTGACCCGCTACATCTCGCGCCAGACGCTCGTCGACGCTTCGCGCTACGTCGAACGCGACCTCAAGGACGCCCTGGTCGCCCACCTGCAGCGGCTGCCGATGCGCTGGTACGACCGCGCCCGCACCGGCGACGTCACCAGCCGCCTGACCCAGGACGTCGAACTGGTGCGCTTCGTCATGGGGCCGCTGCTGCTGCACGGCGGCAGCGCGCTGTGCCTGCTGCCCGCCGGCATGTGGCTGATGCTCGGCATGGACGTGCCGGTGACGCTCGCCAGCCTCGGCGGTTTCGCCGTGCTGTTCCTGACCATGCGCCTGCTGGTGCCGAAGCTGCACGGCTGGAGCAAGAAGTCGCAGGAAGCGATCGCCGAGGTCTCGCAGCGCGCGCAGGAGGACTTCGCCGGCATCCGCGTGGTGCAGCAGTTCGGCCTCGTCGAGCGCGAACGCGCCGCGATGGCGACGCGCAACCGCCGCTACCTGCTGGCCAACCTGCGGCAGACGCGCCTGCGCGCGCTGATGCACGCGCTGACGCACTCGACCAGCGGTCTCGTCATGCTCGGCGTGCTCGCGGTCGGCGGCTGGCAGGTCATCGACGGTGCGATCACCGTCGGCCAGCTGTTCCAGTTCACCGGCTACCTCGGGATGATGACCTTCCCGCTGGAGATCCTCGGCTGGACCGTCGCAACGCTGCCGCGCGCCTACGCCGCCGGCATCCGCATCGCCGAGTTGTTCGAGGAACAACCGGAGCCCGACGCCGGGGACGACGCGTCGCTGCGCGGCGGCCTGCGCGCCGACGGCCTCACGTTCACCTACCCGGGCAGCGCCGAACCCGCGCTCGCCGACGTGGCGTTCGAACTGCCCGCCGGCGGCAAGCTCGGCCTCGTCGGCGGCGTCGGCAGCGGCAAGTCGACGCTGCTGGCGCTGCTGCTGCGCTACTACGACCCGCCGGCCGGCGCACTGCGCGTCGACGGCCGCGACGTGCTGACGCTGCGGCCGTCGGCGCTGCGGCGGCTGTTCGCCTACGCGCCGCAGGAGCCGTTCCTGTTCAGCGACACCGTCGCCGCCAACGTCGCCTTCGCGCGCGACGGCGCCAGCGCCGCCGAGGTCGACGCCGCCGTCGCCGCCGCGGCGCTCGGCCAGGACCTGCCGGCGCTGAAGGACGGCCTCGCCACCGTCGTCGGCGAGCGCGGGGTCACGCTGTCCGGCGGCCAGAAGCAGCGCGTCGCGCTCGCCCGCGCGCTGCTCAGCGACCGCCCGGCGCTGCTGCTCGACGACACGATGTCGGCCGTCGATCCGGCGACCGAGGCGCGCATCCTGCGCGGTCTCGCCGCGCGCCGCGGCGGCCGCACGATGGTCGTCGCCACCCACCGCCTGTCGGTCGTCGCCGACGCCGACCTGATCCTCGTGCTCGACCGCGGCCGCGTGATCGAGCGCGGCACGCACCGCGAACTGCTGGCGCACGGCGGCCGCTACGCCGCCGCGTGGCGGCTGCAGACCGAGGCCGAAGCGCTCGGCGGCGGCACGGAGGGCGCGGCGTGAGCGACCCGTACGCCGACGACGCGCCGGAGGGGCGCATCCAGCTCGGCTTCCTGGCGCGGCTGTGGCCGTTCGCGCGCCCGTACCGGCGCGGCTTCACCGCGTGCCTCGGCATCCTGTTCGTCTCGTTCGCGCTGGAGCTGCTCGGCCCGTGGGTGCTGCGCCAGGCCATCGACGGGCCGATGCGCGGCGCCGGCCCGACCGACGAGCGGCTGCGCGCGCTCGGCTGGCACGGCCTCGCCTTCCTCGGCGTCACGCTCGCCGGCGCCGGGCTGGGCTACGTCTACGGCCTGCTGACCGCGTGGAACGGCCAGCGCGTGATCCGCGACGTGCGGCGCGCGCTGTTCGACCGGCTGCTGCGCGCGGGGCTGTCGTTCCACGAGAAGCAGACCGCCGGCAAGCTGACGACGCGCGTCACCAGCGACGTCGAGAACCTCAACGAACTGATCGCCACCGGCGTGCTGCAGTCGGTGTTCGACCTGCTGAAGATCGGCGGCGTGCTCGTCGTGCTGTTCTGGCTCGACGTCGGACTCGCGCTGTTCACCGTGGCGACGACGCCGGTGGTCATCGCGCTGAGCCTGTTGTTCCGCCGCAACGCCCAGCGCGCCTACCGCGCCGTGCGCGGCCGGCTGGCGCTGCAGAACGCCTACACCGCCGAGCTGATCGGCGGCGTGCGCACGACGCGCGCCTACGGCCGCGAGGACGCCGTCGCGCTGCGCTACGGCGAGCGCAACGGCGCCACCAACACCGCGTGGCTGGCGACGGTGTTCCACTTCTCGGTGTTCTTCTCGCTCGTCGACCTCGCGCTGCGCGCGACCACGGTCGGCCTGCTGTGGTTCGGCGGCACGGCGGTGCTGGACGGCTCGCTGCAGCCCGGCCAGTTCGTGCAGTTCTGGCTGTACTACGGCCTGCTGTCCGGCCCGGTGAAGGAGCTCGGCGAGAAGTACAACGTACTGCAGGCGGCGTTCGCCAGCTGCGAGCGCGTGTTCGGCCTGCTCGCCGAACCGGCGTTCCCGCCGCCGCGCCCGGGCGGCGCGCCGGGCCTGCCGAGCCCGCGGCGAGGCGCTGCGCGCGTCGAGTTCGCCGCCGTCGACTTCGCCTACGGCCCGCACGCCGAGGTGCTGCGCGGCGTGTCGTTCGCCGCCGAGCCGGGCCAGACGATCGCCGTCGTCGGGCCGACGGGCGCCGGCAAGACGACGCTGCTCGGACTCGTCGGCCGCCTGCGCGACGCGACCGGCGGCAGCGTGCGCCTCGACGGCGTCGACGTGCGCGACCTCGATCCGGCGCAGCTGCGCGCGCGCGTCGCCTACGTCGCGCAGGACCTGTTCCTGTTCACCGGCACCGTGCTCGACAACGTCCGCCTGTTCGACCCGACGGTCGACGAAGCCAAGGTGTGGGCGGCGCTGACGACCGTCGGCATCGCCGACTTCGTGCGCAGCCTGCCGCAGGGCCTGCAGGCGCCGGTCGCCGAGCGCGGCGGCACGTTCTCGCAGGGCCAGCGGCAGCTGCTCGCGTTCGCGCGCGCGCTGGTCGTCGACCCGGACGTGCTGGTGCTCGACGAAGCGACGGCGAGCATCGACAGCGAGGCCGAGGCGCGCCTGCAGCAGGCGCTCGCAGCGGCGCTGCGCGGCCGCACCGCGCTGGTCGTCGCCCACCGGCTGTCGACCGTGCGCGCCGCCGACCGCATCCTGGTGCTCGAGGGCGGCCGCGTCGTCGAGGACGGCGACCACCGCACGCTGTTGGCGCGCGGCGGGCGCTACGCAGGGATGCTGGCGCACGCCGCCGCGCGCGCCTGAGCGCACCGCCGTCCCGCCCGGCTCACTTCGCCTGGGCGAACTCTTCCGGCAGCTTGCCCGTCAGCGCCTTCAGGAAGATGACGAGGCCGCGCATCTGCTCGTCGGTCAGGGTCTTGCCGAGCTGCGTGTCGGCCATCGTCTTGATGGCCTCCTCCAGCGTCGCGACCTTGCCGTCGTGGTAGTACGGCGCCGTCTTCTCGACGTTGAGCAGCGACGGCACCTTGAAGAAGTGCTTGTCGGCCTCGCTCTTGGTCACCTGCATGCGACCGGTGTCCTCGAGGTGCGCGTACGGCTTCAGCAGGCCGTTCTTCTGGTACATGTTGCCGCCGAGCAGACGGGTCATGTGGCAGGTCGTGCAGCCGACCTCGATGAACGTCTTCAGGCCGTAGACCTCGTCGCTGCTCAGCGCGCGCTGGTTGCCGTCGAGGTACTCGTCCCACTTCGACTTGGTAGCCAGCGTGCGCTCGAAGGCGCCGACCGCGAGGCGGAAGTTGCCGGCTGTGACCGGATCGGCGTCGCCCGGGAAGGCCTTCTTGAAGCCTTCGACCAGCTCCGCCTTCTCCTTGATCTTGGCGACCAGTTGCGCCTCGTCGGCGACGCCGTGCTCGTCCGGGTTCAGCACCGGCATCGAGGACTGCTCCTCGACCGTGCTGGCGCGACCGTCCCAGAACTGGCGGAAGTTCCGGAAGGCGTTCCACGTCGTCGGCGTGTTGCGGTCGCCGTTCTTGCCGTCGGTGCCCGGCGAGGTGGGCTTGCTGTCGACGCCGTAGTTGGCGAGGTCGTGGCACGACGCGCAGCTGATGTTGCCGTTCTTCGACAGGTGCTTCTCGTGGTAGAGCGCCTTGCCGAGCGCGACCTTCTCCGGCGTGCTGGGGTTCTTCGGGTCGTCGGACGCCGGGTCCTTGCCGAACAGCGTCTTGACCATGTTGTAGTCGATGCGCACCTTCGGCAGGGGCTTGGGGTCCTGCGCGGCGGCGGCCGCGGCGGGCGTCGACGGAGCGGACGGGGCGGCCGGCTGCGGCTCGCCGCCGAGGGTCAGGGACAGCAGCGCAATGGCGCCGCACGAACCGACGATGTGGGTCAGCATGTGGAAGGCGAACAGGTTAGGACGGGGGCACCCCGCCACCAAAGGACGTTCGGGCCCGCCTTGGCCGCGGATGCGGCGCCGGCGGCAGGAGGTGCAACGCCGGGACGGGCACGGACTTTCGCCAGCCCCTCCGCCCGTTACGCTGCCGCGCCGTGGACGTTTTCCGCCGACCCCCATCCTGACGCAGCGCCGGGCCCGACGTGATCGGGCCGCGCCGCCCCCCGGGCTGACGGCCGGTCGCGTGGACCGGCCCCGGCCCGGCCAGCCCCACGCCCTGCCATGACCTACGACTACCGCGCCGCCGCCGAAGCCGTCGCCGCCGCTGCCCACGAACACGCCCTCGCCGTCGACCAGACCGGGGCCTTCCCGAGCCACACCATCGACGCCGCCCGCAAGGCGGGCGTGCTCGGCATGACCAGCAAGGCCGCCGTCGGCGGCCACGGCCTCGGCCTGCGCGCCGCGGCCCACGTCGTCGAACGCGTCGCCCGCGAGTGCGGCAGCTCGGCGATGGTGCTGACGATGCACTTCTCCGGCGCTGCGGTGCTCGACGCACACGGCAGCGAACCGGTGCGCCGCGACCTCGCCGCCGGCCGCCACCTGTCGACGCTGGCGTTCTCCGAAGCCGGCTCGCGCTCGCACTTCTGGGCCCCGGTCAGCACCGCGCGCGTCGACGGCGGCACGGCCGTGCTCGACGCCAAGAAGAGCTGGATCACGTCGGCGCGCGCCGCGACCGCGTACGTCTGGTCGAGCAAGCCCGCCGCCGGCAGCGAAGCCAGCACGCTCTGGCTGGTGCCGTCGAACAGCAAGGGCCTCGCCGTGCAGGGGCCGTTCGACGGGCTCGGCCTGCGCGGCAACGACTCCGCCCCGGTCGCCGCCGAGGGCGTGCACGTGCCGGTCGCCAACCGCCTCGGCGGCGATGGCGAGGGCTTTGGGATCATGATGGGCACCGTGCTGCCGACGTTCGCGGTGCTCAACGCCGCCGGCTCGCTCGGCCTCGCCGAAGGTATGGCGCAGAAGACCGCGGCCCACGCCGGCGGCACGCGCTACGCCCACATCGCCCAGCAGAATGCGCTCGCCGACCTGCCGACGATCCGCGCCTACGTCGCGCGCATGCGCATCCAGGTCGACATGGCCAAGGCGCTGTGGCAGGAGACGATCGGCGCGCTGGAAGAAGGCCGCGCCGACGCCGGCCTGCGCGTGCTGGAGACCAAGGCCGCCGCCGGCGAGACGGCGTGCAGCGTCGCCGACATGGCGATGCGCGTCTGCGGCGGCATGGCCTTCCGCAAGGAGGTCGGCGTCGAACGGCTGTTCCGCGACGCGCGCGCGGCGATGGTCATGGCCCCGACCAGCGACCAGCTGTTCGACTTCATCGGCAAGGCGGCGTGCGGCCTGCCGCTGTTCGGCTGATCGACTAGCCTCTCCCCATGACCGACACCCTGCTGCTCGGCGCCGTCGCCTACGACCCCAAGGTCGTCACCATCTGGGACGGCTTCCAACGCTGGTTCGCCGCCCGCGGCCTGCCGTTCGACTACGTGCTGTACACCAACTACGAGCGGCAGGTCGAACAGCACTTCGCCGGCGCCTTCCACGTGGCGTGGAACTCGCCGCTCGCGTGGCTGCAGGCGCAGCGGGTCGCCAAGGCGCGCGGCCGCGATTGCCGCGCCGTCGCGATGCGCGACACCGACCAGGACCTGACGTCGGTCGTCGTCGTGCGCGCCGACGCGCCGATCCGCAGCGTCGCCGACCTGCGCGGCAAGCGCCTGGGCGTCGGCGCCGGCGACTCGCCGCAGGCGACGATGATCCCGCTGCAGCAGCTCGCCGAGCACGGCCTCGTCGGCGGCCGCGACTGCGAGGTGCGCCGCTTCGACGTGCTGGTCGGCAAGCACGGCGACCACGTCGGCGGCGAGCGCGACGCCGCGAAGGCCCTGATGCGCGGCGAGGTCGACGCCGCCTGCATGATCGACGGCAACCACCTGCTGTTCGCGCAGGAAGGCACGCTGCCGCGCGGCCAGACGCGCGTGCTGCTGCAGACCGGCGCGTACGACCACTGCAACTTCACCGTGCTCGACGGCGCGCCGACGGCGCTGATGCAGCGCTTCACCGACCTGCTGTTCGGCATGCGCTACGACGACCCCGAGGTGCGGCCGCTGCTCGACCTCGAAGGCCTCAAGGCGTGGCGGCCGGGCCGCACCAGCGGCTACGCGCTGCTCGAACGCGGCTGCGAGCAGTTCGGCTGGCTGCAGCCGTTCCTGCAGCACATGGCGGCAGGCTGAGGGCCGGCATGACCGACGACCCGATCGACCTCGGCGAACTCGGCCTCGACGCCGGCGGCGCCGTGCTGCTGCGCCTTGGCCTCGCCGAGCGCCCGGTCGGCGCCGCCGTGCCGATCGCCGGTTCGGCCGGTGACTTCGCCGTGCACCTGCGTGCCTTCGCGCGCGCCGAAGGCCACGGCTTCGCCGAGACGCCCGCGGACCAGCGCCTCGCCGGCCCGCGCGCGCCATCGGGCGCGTTGGTGGTCGCCACGCTGACCCGCGGCGACGCCGCGCCGTCGCGCTGGCGCGGGGCCGAGCGCGCCGGGGCCGCGACGGCGGACGGCGCCGTCGACCACCCGAAGGCCAGCTGGGGACTCGCCGCGCGCGGCGCCATGGTCGAAGCCGGCGCGCCGGCGTTCCGCTTCGCCCTCGCCGACCGCGACGAGGTCTGGGCCGACGACGCCGGCGCGCTGTACCGCGAGGCGGCGGCGGCGCAGTGGGATCCCGGCGCCGCGATCCCGTGGGACGCGCCGCGCCCGCATCCGGCGTTCGTCGAGGACGCGCTCGTGCAGGTGCTCACCTACCTGATCGAGAACGAGACCGCCGCGCTGGTCGTGCCGGCGCGCTTCTGCGCGCAGGTCCATCCGCACTTCCGCGAGGTGATGCAGCTGCTCGCGATCCAGGCCGCCGACGAGGCGCGCCACATCGAGGTGTTCACGCGCCGTGCGCTGCTGGGCCGGAAGGAACTCGGCCTGTCGACCGGGGGCGGCCAGCGCTCGCTGCAGACGCTCGTCGACGAACCGGACTTCGCGCTGGCGAGCTTCCTGCTCAGCGTGCTCGGCGAAGGCTCCTTCCTGCACCTGCTCGGCTTCCTGCACGTGCATGCGCCCGACCGCTGCACCGCCGAGATCATGCGCCTCGCGGCGAGGGACGAAGCGCGCCACGTCGCCTTCGGCATGGCGCACCTGAAGCGCCACGCCGCGCACGACCCGACGTTGCTCGGCCGCCTGCGCCTCGCGATCGAGCGCCGCCACGACGCCCTGCGCCACACCGCCGGCCTCAACGCCGAGGTGTTCGACGCGCTCGTCGTGCTGGCCGCCGGCGAACTGTCGCCCGCCGCGATCGCGCGCGGCCACGCCGCGGTCGCCGACCTGCAGCGGCAGATGGACACCGGCCGGCAGGCGCGGCTGCGGCGGCTCGGATTCCCAGCCGAAGAGGCGCGCGACCTCAGCGCGCTGCACACGCGCAACTTCATGTGAGCGCGGGGGCGGACCGATGACCGGGCGGCGGCAGCGCCATGCCGCTGCCGCGCCCAGGCCATGGCCGACCCAGAGTCCTTCCCGCGATTCCGCCGCGAGGTCGTCGCCCTCGACCCGGCGCTGCGTGAACGCATCGCCGGCGACTGGCTGGCCGCGCGCGACCGGCAGGTCGGCCGCAGTCCGTGGCCGACGGTGTGCGTGTTCGGCGCGATGGTCCTCGCCTTGGGCATCGGCATCGGCGAGCGCTGCGGCGCGTGGACGACAGGCCTCGCCGTCGGCGCCGTCGGCGCCGCAATGCTGGCGCGCGCGGTGCTGCGGCGCGACCGCGCCTTCCGCGTCACGGTCGACCGCGACGTCGCCGCGCTGCGCGCCGCACCGCACGCGATCCGCCACACCCTCGACCTCGCTGGCCCGCACCTGCTCGCCTGCCACGAGCACGGCATCGTCGTGCTGGCGCCGCTCGCGCCCGGCCGCACGTTCTGCGTCGACCTCGACCACTGCGCCGACCATCCGGGCCACGGCCCGGTCGACGACGCCCTGCGGCAGCAGAAGCTGACGTCGCAGTGGGTCTGGCACGACGTGCCTGCCGGCGACGGCCGCATGTTCCGGTGGCAGGCCTTCAGCCTGGCCGGTCCAGCGCTCGCGCCCACGCTGCGCGCGGACTTTGCCGATGCCGACGAACTGGGCGAATTCGTCGATTCCTTCGCCGACGAATGGCTGCCCGAGGACTGCGTCGCCAAGGTCGACTTCGACGCGATCGTCGCCGGCGACGCGGCGCTCCGTGCGCGGCGGGCGGCGGCACGGCAACCGCGCGCGTGACCGGCGGCAGCGGCCGCCGATCGCGTCACGCACTCACTTGCCGGAAGCGGGCTTGCCGGCCGACTTGCCGGAACCGGCCGGCGCGGGGGTCGCGGGCGCCGGGGTGGTCGGCGCGGCAGCGGGCGCGGCCTCGCCCGCCTTGTCCCGGCGACGGATCGGCACCTGCACCTCCGACCAACGCGCGTCCGGATCGATGAACGGGCCGTTGTAGACGAACATGCGCGGCTGACCGGCGACCTCCCACTCCTTCTGCCCCTTCAGCCACGCGCGCAGGGTGTCCATCGCCTCGGTCGCGTCGAAGCCGCCCTTGGCGCCGACGCTGAGCACGGTCACGGGCGCCGTGTCGCGGACCACGATCTTGCCGTCCTTGCCGACCGGGCCGAGATTGGCCGAACGGTAGAGGAAGCTCATCGTCGTCTCGGTCGCTTCGCCCTCGTCCGCCGACTCGCCGCTCATGAAGTCCTTGTAGAGCTCGGCGTAGTCCATCTCGACCGGCGCGGTCATCGAGATCTCGCGCTTCTTGATGTGGTTGAACAGCGGGAAGAAGCCGGCGGTCATGCCCTCGGCAGAGTCGTCCTTCGACACCAGTTCGGCGCGGCGCACGGACGGATAGTCCTTGATGTCGATCGCCCCGGGCGGCGTCGGCTCGGGGTAGCCCTCGGGCAGCGGCGACTCGATCATCGACGGGCCGCAGCGGTAGACACCCTTGACCACGTCGATCGCGATCTCGCGATCGCCGCCGACGCGGCGCACGAGCTTCGGCGTGCGCACCGCCCCTTGGCCTTCGACCGCGCGGCCGGGCGCGGCGTCCTTGGCCTTGGCGTTGGCCTTGGCCTTGGTGCCCGCAGCCGCCTTCGACTTGGCGTCCGCCGGCTGGCTTGGTTCCGCGGCCGGTGCTTCGGGTTTGGCTTGGCCGACGAGATCGGCGGTGGCAGCGAGGATGGCGAGCGTCGCCCAGACGAATGCAGGAGTGGCGTTCATGGCGCCGTCTTCGCCCTCGGTGCGCCGCCGGATGCAAACGCGCGCGCGACATGCGCCAGCGCCGATCCGCTCGCGCGCGTCGCCACCGCAGGTCCGGCGATCCCGACGCGCTGCGGTTGCGGCGGCCTCAGCGCGGCCGCCGCAACCGCGCCGCCGCGCGCAGGCGCAGTTCCCGCGCCGCCAACGGCGACGCGGCGAGCGCGGCGATGCGCGCGCGCGCTGCTTCGTCGAGCGTCGGCAGGAACGAACAGGCATCGGCCACGGTCTCGTCCTCGCAGTCCCACAGCGCGGCGTGCAACTCGGCCTGCGCGCCCGGCGCGTCGGGCATCATCGCCAGCGCATGCACGGCGCGTCGGCGAGCCTGGCTGAACGGCGTCGTCGCCGCGACCTCGACCAGCAGCGGCGCCGAGCGGCTGTCGCCCAGGCGCGCGAGCGCGTCTAGCTCGTCGATCACCGCCATGCCGCCGTCGCGCGCGGCGTTGCCGGCGACGAAGGCTTCGAGCACCTCGCGATCGGCCGGCGTCGCGTGTTCGCGGAACACCGCGCCGACGGCGACGTCGAAGTAGCCGCCGAAGCCGCGCCAGCGGCGCGCCTGCGCCAGCGCGTGCGGCGGCGGCAGGTGCATGACGTACTCGACGAGGCACGACCGTCGCATGCGCGTGACGCCGTCCATGCGGCGCGACGGCTCGGCGCCGTCGTCGGGCCGCGCGAAGAGGTCCTCGGCGAGCGCCAGCGGCCGATCGTCGGCGCACAGCCCGAGCGCGCGCGCCGCCAGCCGCACGCGGCCATAGACGACGTCGTCGCGCAGCGTGGCGAACAGCCGGTTGCGCGTCGCCTCGTCGCCGCGCGCGCACAACTCGCCGAGCAGGCGATCGCGGCGGTCGTGGCGCGCGTCGCGGCCGAGTTCGAGCAGTTCGTCGGTGGTCAGGTCGGCGAGTTCGGGATTGCGTTCGCCGCGCACCGCCGCGGCGGCGCAGTCGGCGTGCTCGCGCGCGCAGCGCAGCCACATCGCCCGCGCGCGCGGCGACAGGTCGACCGGCATGGCGAGGCGACCGTCGTGCAGGCAGGCGACGACGACGCCGAGCGCGGCCGCGTCCGTCGCGTCGTCGGCGACGAACGCGCGCACCGCCGGCGCGCCGAGCGCCCACATGCCGGCGAGCGTCTCGGCGACGAGCGCAGCGCCGGGCGCGCCGGCGCGCTCGAACAGCGGCGCGGTCGGCAGGTCGAGCGCCATCGCCAGTTCGGCGTAGCAGCGCGCCCGCGCTTCGAACTCCGGCTCACGGCGCGGATCGTCGAGCACGCACGCGAGCAGGTCGGCGTGCGCGGCCGCGCCGTCGACCAGCGCGCGCCGCACGCCGCGACCGTGGCCGCGCTGCAGTTGGCCGAGGCGGGTCGTCGGATCGGCGAGCGGAACGGCGGCCACGGTACGGCAGCGTAGGGCGAGCGTGCGCGGGGCGGCAACGGACCAGTGCGCCGCGCGCGCATAGGAACCACCCGAGCCGGGCGCGCGCCGCGCTGGGGCGCCGCTTCGGGCCGTGCGCGCGGCCGGCGTCGCATCCGCCGCGGTGCTCGCTACCGTTTCGGTCCATGCTGCCGCCGTTGGTCCTCGCCAGCACGTCCCCCTACCGCCGCGAACTGCTGGCGCGGTTGCGCCTGCCGTTCGTTTGCGAGCGGCCCGGCGTCGACGAGGACGCGGTCAAGCGCGCGCTCGGCGAACCGCTGGCGATCGTGCGCGACCTCGCGCGCGCGAAGGCGCGCGCCGTCGCCGCGCGCCACCCCGGCGCCGTGGTGATCGGCGGCGACCAGGGCGCGGAGGTCGACGGCGCGCTGCTCGACAAACCCGGCGACGCCGCGCGCGCGACGGCGCAGTTGCAGCGCCTGCGCGGCCGCGAACACCAGCTGCTGACCGCGGTCGCGGTCGCGCACCCGGGCGGGCTCGTCGAGTGGGTCGAGACGACGCGCTTGACCATGCGCGCGCTCGGCGACGACGCAATCGCCCGCTACGTCGCCGCCGAGCAGCCGTTCGACTGCGCCGGCAGCTACAAGATCGAAGGGCTGGGCATCGGCCTGTTCGACGCCATCGCCGGCGACGACCAGACGGCGATCGTCGGCCTGCCGCTGCTGCGGCTGTGCCGCGAACTGCGCGCGCTCGGGATGCTGCTGCCGTGACGGCGGCGGCGACGGCAGGTGGCGCCGCGATGCCCGGCGCCGCCCGTGTCGCCGGATCGCTCCGCGCGCGCTGGCGCGCCTGC
>JADCJE010000003.1 GCA_020247305.1 Phycisphaerales bacterium
CGGGGTGCCGGGCGCCGCCGGCTGCGGCAGGGTTCGACGCTGCCGACGAGGGCAACGCTGCGGAGTGACGGTGTGGGGCGAAGTTGCGACCGCTGGGCGGTCGCTGCGGGGTAGTGGAGTGCTCGCGCGGCGGGAACGCGGCGGAATGGGACCGGGGATCGGTCCGTGCGGGCGGTTGCGGCCGGGTTGACGGGGTCGCGCGCAGGGGGCGGGCTGGAGGTTGTGCGCCCCGGGTGGTCCGGGACCAGTGCCGGGAATCCCATGTGTGGCCCCGAAGTGGGGATTGCGCGCTGCCGGCGCTGCTCTCGGCCGACCAGGGACGCGTTCGCGCCAGTGACGGCGAACGGCCGCGAATGCGAGCTGGCGCAGCCGCTGGTCGAACTTGCCGCTGCGCCGAACCGGGGCAGTGGACGCGGCACGGCGAGCCCGGCGTCGTGCCTGTGCGTGACCGTGCAGCGCTGACGCGTGCGGCGGCATTTGGTAGGCTGCCGCCATGGAAGCAAGGGCCCGCGTCCTCGTCACCGCCATCGTCCTCGCGGTGCTGGCCGTCGCGACGTGGTTGCTGTTGGACCTGGAGCCCGAGGCGGCACCGAGTGCAGAACCGACCGCACCAGCCGCGGCGGCAAGCGCGAGCGTGCCAGCTGCGCCCGCGGTTGCCGACGCCGCGACCACGACGCTCGCGGAGGTGGCGGCAATCGGCGATGCGAGCGACGCCGGGCAACGCATCGCCGCTCCCGTCGCCGATCCGAAGCTCGCCACGCTGCGCGGTCGCTGCGTCGACGAGAACGGCGCGCCACTCGCCGGCTGCAAGATCTCGCTGCACGGCTGGGCGGCCAACAGCCAGCGCATGGACGGCTGGTTGCAGGACCACGGCGACGAACCGAAATGGACGGACCCGCCGATGATCACGACCGCGACCGACGGCGTGTTCGTGTTCACGTTCTGGCCACCGCCGCCGTTCCAGTTCACGGTCGACGTGCGCCAGGACGGCCGCGGCACCATGGGCGGTCGCTGGAGCACGATCGCGGAAGGCGCCACCAAGGACGTCGGCGACGTCCGGATGGGTCCAGGTGTGCTGGTCCAAGGTCGCGTCGTCGACGACACGGGCGTACCCTGCGAGAAGGAGTACGTGACCCTGCAACGCCAGGGCACAGGAGGGTCGCGCGGCGACATGGAGCCGCGCTGGGGCGAACAGACGATCAGCAAGGCCGATGGCGGTTTCGCGCTGCGTAGCTGGCTCGAACCCGGTGAGTACGCGGTCTCCACGCAGAAAGGGGAGCTGCAGTCGCCGAAGAAGGTGCAGCTGGTCGCCGAGCGCCGCGAGGAGGTGTTGGAACTCGTCGTGCGCGTGCGTCCACCCAGCGAGACCATCAGCGGCCGCGTGCTCGACGAAGCCGGCGCGCCGGTGCGCGGCATCAGGATCGAGGATCGCTCCGATTTCGGCAGCAGCAGTGCCCGCAGCGGCCGCGATGGCGCCTTCAAGCTGGAACAGAGCGGTACTGGCGGCGCGAAGCACGCGTCGCTGGTGCTGTCGAGCGACGAACACGAATTCGATGAAGCGCCGCGCGAAGTGGCCTGGGGCACGCAGGACGTCGAGTTCCGGGTGCGCAAGGCGGCGGCGCTGACGCTGCGCGTCACCGACGAGCAGGGTGCGCCGGTCGACAGCTACCTCGTGCGCCTGATCCCGCGCAATCGCGGACGCTGGAGTTCGAGCGACAGCGAACCACGCGCCAAGGGCAAGCACGCGGACGGCACCGTCGTCATCGCGGGGTTGACGAAGGGCGACTGGCAGTTGATGGTCGAATTTGCAGCCACCAGCGGCTTCGGCGCACTGCAGATGGACTTCACGCAGGAGGCAGGCCCAAAGCGCTTCGATCTGCGCGCGCTCCCGCCGCAGCGCCGCATGCTGCGCGTCCTCGGCCCCGACGGCCCGATCGCCGGCACCACCGTGCAACTCTGCGATCTGTTCGGCACGCCGCTGACCGACGATCGGCTGGTGATGCAGCGGGACCACTGGCTGATGAACTCCAGCGCCGGCCACGCGTTGGTCCTGTGGGAGGGCAAGACCAACGGCGATGGCCGCGTCGAGATGGTCGGCCCTGGCGACCGCGACCTCGGCGTGTGCGTTCCCGGCCCCGGCCACTTGCCGGTGCGACTCGCACCGGTGTCGCTCGGCGTCGCGGAAGAACTCGTCGTCACCGTCGGCAGCGGCGCGCAACTGGTCGGCAAGGTCGTGCCGCCAGAAGCCGTCGCCGAGTTGCAGCGACTGGCCCAAGGCGAGCCCGGCAAGGGCTTCCCCGAGGGATATGCGCCACGACTGTCGCTCCGCCGGGACCGCGAGCAGTTCCCGAAGGACTTCGTCATGGCGGAGCAGAAGCGGGACCTGCGCATCGGCGACGACGGCACGTTCCACGTCGGCGGCTTGCCGCCTGGCACATGGCAGATCGAGGTCAGTTACATGGTCCGCACGGGCGGCGGCGGCTCGGGCCAGACCGTGCTCGGCGAACAGGTCACGCTCGTCGACGCCGCCGTCACCTCGCAGGACCTCGACCTGAGCAGTCTGCTGCCTGGCGAGCTCGGAGGCACCGTGCACTGGAACGGCCAGCCAATGGCGAACCGTTCGTTCACGCTGCAGTCGGACCGCAGAGGCAGCACGGTGGAGACCGATGCCAATGGCCGCTTTCGCACGAGCACGATGGCGGGCGACTACAAGGCCGTTTGCAGGGCGCCGACCAGCGACCCCAGGCAATGGTCGCATGTCGAGTCGGCGACGCCGATCCGGGTCACGCGCGGGCGCGCAACCTCGGTGGCGGTGGTCTTCGAGAGCGGCACGCTGCGCGCGACGGTGGTCGGCGGCAAGGGCCAGCCGGTGGCCGGGGTCCAGCTCTACGTGCACGGCAGCGATCGCCACGGCCAGGTCCGCATCACCGACGACAAGGGTGTCGCCGAGTTCGAGCTGACCGTTGGTACCGTGCAGCTGCGCGTGCTGCCGAAGGCGCTGTCGTCGACGGAGGCGCAGCAGAAGTTGTGGAGGGAAGCGCAGGCCGCGGGCAAGCAGGACCCGCTCGACGCACATTGGCTCGTGCTGCAGACCGTGACGCTCACGGCCGGCGACAGCAAGGCGGTCGAACTGAAGCTGCCAGAGACTGCGGGATACTGAGGAGCTGCGCCCCCGGCAACGCGCCGGGGCGTTCACGGATGCGACGCCGCAACGGCGTCGCGGCGCCTTCCGGGTGGCCAGGAGCTCCGAGGAGTCGTCGCCGGCGTCGCCCCGACTCGCCGTCGTCGGGCGTTGCCGGTTGCAGGAGCCGTGGTGCCCGACTCGCCGTCGCTGCTGCCCGCATGGCGGCGCCATGGATCGACACACCTCGGTGGCCGTGATGGCGGGCGCGACGAGCCTGCGCCTCGCGACAACGCAGCGGCCTTTGCTGTTCGCACGGTTCGTCTGCGACAACGACGGCACCCAGATCTTGGGCGCCGACGCCGTCGTGATCGGCTGGTTCGCTGGCGAAGGCGCCACCGACTCTCTCGGCGTCGCCAGCGATGCTGCCGGTGAGGTCGAGGTCGCGCCTCGCAATGGAACGTGTCGTCGTTCCCGTGCGCGACGCCGGCGGTCGCCGGCCGGCACGAGTGCGACCCTCGGCAGATCGCCAGTGGCGACGTGAAGATCGTGCGCCTACCGCGCGCGAAGACGACCACCTTCTCCGCCATCGACGACGCCGGTGCAGCGGTCACGGGCGCCTGGGTGCAGGCGAACGGCTAAAGCGAGCGGGCGCGCCACTGTCCGGGGGCGATCGCGCGGGTGCTCGGGGCGCTGGGGCGGACCGCGGCGGGGGCCGATCCGTCGGGGTGCCGGGCACCGCCGGCTGCGGCAGGGGACGCTGCTGACGAGGGCCACGCTGCGGAGTGACGGCGTGGGGCGAATGAGCGACCGCTGGGCGGTCTCTGCGGGGATGCGGTGTGCTCGCGCGGCGGGAGCGCGGCGGAATGGGACCGGGGATCAGTGCTTGGACTTCCTTTGCGCCGCCGCCGCCCAAGGAGTCTGCGCCACGAAGGGCCACGCCGCCCGGAGCGCGTTCCGTGACGCAGACTTCTTGCCGTCGATCCACCGGCGGACCGCGCACGACCGGATGCGCACGCACGAGCCCTTCCGTATGCGCGATCCGTCGCGCATGATCAGTCCCTCGCTGGGCGCGCACGGCGCCACGGCAGCGCAAGGAGTCCGCCATGACGAAGTGGTTGGCTTGGATCGTCGCAATGGAAGCGGTCTTGTGCGCCGTGCTCGGCGCCGCGGTGTTAGGGCGTGAAGGCGCGCCCGACGTCGATGGGGTCGCGGATGTGCGCGCCCCGGCTACGCCACCTGCGGCGGTCACAGCCGCGGCGTCGGCCGATGCGGCCCTCGCTCAGGCGTCCGAGGTCGCTTCGCAGTCTGCAGCCACCTCCTCGGCGCGGCAGGCCGCGCGCGCGAAGTACCAGTCGGACGATCTGCTCGGCGTGATGCTGACCGGCACGGTGCGATGGCGCGACGGCACGCCGGTCGGCGGCGCCAGCCTGTGGGCGGCGCGCGACAAGCAGAACGTCCGCGGCGAGGGCGGCCCCGACGGCGCGTTCGCGATGCTGCGGCTCACCCCAGGCGAATGGCAGCTGACCGTTCGCGCCGACGGCGCCGTCGATCATGCGCAGGCGTTGGTCGTCACCGACGACGCCGAACAGACGCTCGACGTGACGCTCGATCGCTCGTTCCCGGTGCGTGTGCTCGCGGTCACCGCGGATGGCAAGGACCTGACGACGGTCCTGCGCACGGAACTCGGCCTGTCCGACAGCCTCGTCGCCGCCGGCCAGGGCCATGCCTTCCCGGAGCGCTTTGCCCCGACCGACTACGGCGTGGTGTTCGTCGGCGATGCGAAGTGGCACGGCGAGATGAATCCGAAGGACGGGTTGCTTGGCACGCTGCGGCTGGCGGCTGCTCCCCCCGCGCACGTGGCCCTGCTGCTGCGCCATGTCGTGATCGAGCAGCAGCGCGTCGAGCCGGGCCATGGCGAAGTGCGCTTCGTCGTCGCGCTGGACGCCGTGAAGAAGCTGCTCGGCAGCGCGACCGTGCGCGTCGTCGATGCCACGACACAGCTGCCGATTGCGGGCGCCCGGGTGGCTTTGGCGACGTCGAATCGCTTCGGCGGTGGCCAGCCGGTGGACGACGAAGGCCGCGCACGCGTCGAGAACCTGTCGCCGGGCCTGATGGTCCTCACGATCGATGCGAAGGACCGCGAGGCGCTGCAGACGACGGTGCGCATCGAACCGGGCGCCACGCTCGACCTCGGCACCATCGCGCTCGACAAGGCGCTGCCGCTTGCCGGCCGCGTCGTCGATGCGGCGGGCAAGCCGGCCACCGCCGAGGTGCGTTGGACGGAGCTGAAGTGGCGCACCACGCCGACGGAGTTCGTCACCAACCGCGGCGCGCGCGTCGAAGCCGACGGCACGTTCTCGCTGTGGGGCACGGGCCCTGGGCGGATCGCGGTGTCGGCGCATGCGCCCGATGGCCAGGTCGCCGTCGGCGTGTTTGACAATCCGCCGGCGCAGCCCGTCGTGCTGCAGTTGCAGCCCGGCTGCGCGCTGAAGATCACGCGGCCGAGGGACCCGTCGCGCACCTTCACGGTCACCGTGTTCGGCCCCGGCCGCCAGCCTGTCGCCGCCATCACGCTGGAACGCGAGCACCCCGCGATGCTGTCGCTGCCCGCGGGTCGCCATGCGTTCGAGGTGCACGACGACACTGGTCGCCTGACGCAGAGCGGCGACGTCGACCTGGGCGCCGGCGGCGCCACGCTGGAGGTCCGATGAACCGTGCCTCCTGGCTCGCCGTGTTGGCCATCGTGCTCGCCATCGCGGACGGCGCGCTCTTCCTCGCGTGGGCCCAACCGACGGCCGCGCTCGCGCCCCACGCTGAAGACCCGCTGCCGAACGCAGCGCCAGCCGCCGCGCCACCTGCGGCCGGGGACGTCGCCACACCCGCGCCGGCGCGCAGCGCCGACCTCGCCATGCCGATGCCCGTGACGCGGATCTCGGCAACTGCGGACACGGCGATCGTGTTCGGCACCGTACGCCTCGCCGATGGCACGCCGGCCAACGGCCACGCCTGGTTGTCCGGCGACGGCGCGCCGAAGAGCGGCGCCAGCATCACCGCCGGCACGTTCCTGTTCGCGGGCGTGCCGCCGGGCCGCTTCACGTTTCGCACGCGCATCGAGCAGGCGATGCCCACGGAACGCGACGTCGAGGTCGTGGCGCCCCGCACGCGCCTCGACGTGCAGCTCGACGCGGCGTGGTTGCTGACCGTGAACGCGGTGACGCCGGAGGGCCTGCCATTGCAGGAGGCGCTGGCCAAGGCTGCGCCGAACGCCAGCACGTTCGGCGGCGTGCTGACCGCCCTGGCGTTCGCGGAGCCGATCCGAGGCGATCTGCCGCCCACTGCCTTGCGCCAGGCGACGGGAGGACTCGGCGAGTTCCGCGGCGACGATCGCATGCGCGGCGGCAGTGCGCTTCCGAAGCAGACCCTGGGCGTGCTGACGCTGCCGCCGGACCGTCCCGCGCACGTGGCGCTGCTGCTGCGCAGCGCCGTGGTCGCGACCCAGCTCGTCGCGGCCGGCCAGACCGAGGTCGTCTTCACCGTGCCGGTCGCGGACGTCACGGCGCGGCTCGGCAAGGTGCGGCTGCGCTTGCTCGATCCCACGGGCAATCCGCTCCCGAAGGTGCAGGTGGCGCTGAACGATCAACAGAGCGGCGGCGGCGGCAAGGCGACGGACGCGGAAGGCCGCGTGGTCCTCGAGCACCTGCGGCCGGGGCGACTCGGGCTCGAGGTGCGCCATGCGTCGCTGCGTCCGCCCGCCGTGCAGATCGACGTCGCCGGCGGCGCCGACCTGGATCTGGGCGACATCGTGCTGCTGAAGCGATCGACGGTGACGCTGCGCATCGCCGGCGCCGACGACACCACGCGGGCGACGTCGACGGCGCTCGCTGGCACGCTGCCGGGCTGGGCTCGGCCCAGCAGCAACTCGCTGCGGGTGGAGAAGGGCGAAGTGACGGCGTGGTTGCCGGCGGGGCGCCACGGCATCTACGTCGCCACCGCGACGCACTGCGCGTTCGTCGAGCTCGACACCACGGCCATGCCCGCGCAACCGATCCAGGTCGCCCTGGAGCCCGGCGCACCGTTGCGCATGCGCTGCCGCATCGGCGGCGGGACCGGCGCCGCGATCGTGCGCTCGCCGCGCGGCATCCTCGTCTTCGACCGCGAGTTGAACGGCAATTGGGAGCAGAGCCTGCGCGTGCCCCCCGGCGCCTACGAGGTCGAAGTCGCCGTCGGCAGCGGCGGCCCGCAGCGCCGCATGCTGACGGTCCCGATCGAAGGCGCCGAGCTGACGTTTCCTTGACGCAGAGTCCTCGGGCGGTTTGGACCAGGATTGGAACGGCAGCCTCGCTGTCCCTCGATCTCATGCCGATCGGCTTCAGGTCGTGCATGCGGCGCATCGAGCCGGCGGCGCTTGCCGTGGGCGGGCTGGAGGTCGCTCGTCCCTCGTGGTTCGGGACCGTTGTTTGGACGTCCTATGCGCGCCTTAGGGCGGCGAGATCGCACGCCCGTCAGTCCGGCAGCGGCATGCCGAAGTCCGGCTTGGCGGCGCGGCCCGTGACCCATGCGTAGACGCGTTCGATCTGCGCGGCCTTGGCGTCCCAGGTGAAGTCGCGCCGCACGCGGGCGCGGCCGGCGGCGCGCAGCGGGGCGAGCGCCTCGGGGGCGGCGGCGAGGCGTTCGAGCACGGACCGGAAGGCGGCGACGATCTCGTCGCGGCGGCCCATCGGCAGCGCGAAGCCGGTGCGCGGCGTCACCAGTTCTCCGGGGCCGCCGTAGTCGAGCACCACCGGCACGACGCCGAGCGCCATCGCTTCGAGCACCACCGCGCCGCCGAACTCGCGCACGCTAGGGAAGCCGAACACGTCGGCGCGCTGCAACCGTGCGGCGACCTCGCCGTGCGGCACCCAGCCGGCGAAGGCCACGCCCGCAGCGATGCCGAGGCTCGCCGCCTGCTTGCCGAGCGCATCGCGCTCGGGGCCGTCGCCGATCACGTCGATCGTTGCGCGGCCGCCGGCGACGAGCGGCGCGGCGGCGGCGAGCAACATGTCGCAGCCCTTGTACGGCACCAGACGGCCGAGGAAGGCGATGCGCAGCGGCCCTGGGGCGCGCGGCGGCGGTTCGTCGGCGAGCGGGAAGCGGGCCGGATCGACGCCGTTCTCGGGGATGTAGACGCAGCGGTCGCGCCAGCGCGCGGGCATCTGCTGCCACGTGTCGCGCGAGCCGATGACGAGCGCCGCGGCGTCGCGGCGGGTGCTGCGGTAGCCGGGCAGCAGCTTGTAGGCGCCGCGCACGTAGCTGAGCCACTCGCGTTCGCGGCGGCGGGCGCCGTCGAAACCCTGCGGCCACGGCACGCCGCCGTTGAGCGGGCCGAGCACGAACGGCACGCCGGCGCGCTTGCACCACGTCGCGAGACGGCTCGGCACCGTCGGGCTCAGCGGCGTGAGCCGATGCACGACGTCGAACTCGCGCGCGCGGATCGCCGCGCCAAAGCGCCGCCAGACCTGCGACTCGAACGAGCGGTACGAGATCGCCTTGAGCGCCATCAGCGTCGTCCAGCCCTTGCCTTGGCCGCCGCGCAGCAGGCTGCCCAGGCGCCACAGCGGCCGCTCGATGTGCTCGGTGTCGATCGCGGTGAAGGCGTCGGCGGCGACCCCGGCGCGCACGAAGGCGTCGCGGTTGCGGACCTGGGTCACGACGTGGGCGTCGACGCGGCGCGCGATCGCTTGCCCGTGCGACCAGCCTTCGAGCGGCACGCTGAACCACTCGGGGTTGGCTTCTTCGGCGAGGAGCAGGACGCGCACGCGCCCATGCTTACACCGGCGGCGGGCGCCAAGGAACGCCGCGCTGCCGCGCGCGAGGTCCGGGCCGCGGCGACCGCGGCAGCCGCGTCCGCGACGGCGGCACGCGCCGCCGTGTCCGCGTCAGCCGCCCGCGCCGCCGAGCCGGGTGCGCGGCAGTTCGATCCGGGCGAAGCCGTCCTGGCCTTCGACGACGCGGATCGTGCAGTCGATCGGCAGGTCGCGCAGCGTCTGGACCTTGCCCGACTTCGGCCAGCGGATCTCCAGGCGCTTGAGCGCCGTCGCCTTGCCAAGGCCTAGGTGCTGGCGCAATGGGTTGGCGCCAAAGCACCCGCCGCTGCCGACGTCGCGCCAGACCGAGCGTTCGACGCCGTCCTCGTCGAACACGGCGCGGATGCGCGCGCCGATCGCCGAGCGGTTGCTGTCGCGGCCCTCGGCGAGCACGCAGAGCCAGTGGTTGCCGAAGCCCGGGTTCTCGTACAGCGCGTCGTGCGCGGCGTCGCCCGGGTAGGCGCCGCCCTGGATCGAGAACAGGTCGAGGTCGCCGTCGCCGTCGAGGTCGGCGAACGCGCAGCCGTGGCCCTTCTGCAGGTGGCCGAAGCCGCCGGCCATGGTGACGTCGGTGAAGCCCCGGCCGCGATCGTTGCGGAACACGAGGTTGGGCATCAGCGAGTAGTAGTATGGATCGCCGGTGCCGAGGTGGAAGTCGAGGAAGCCGTCGTTGTCGAGATCGCCGAAGTTGGCGCCCATCGGCAGCGCCGGCACGTCGAGGCCGAGCGCCTTGCCGACCTCGGTGAAGCCGCCCTTGCCGTCGCCGCGCCAGACCCGCATGCGGTCCTTGTTCGGCCGCTCGACGCCGAGGTGGAACGCCGCGATGTCGCCGATGCCGGTGCAGTAGGCGGCGCAGAAGAGGTCGAGCGCACCGTCGTTGTCGAAGTCCCAGAACCACGCGCCGAAGCTCTCGATCGGCTCGTGCATGCCGAGCTTCTGGGCCATGTCGACGAAGCGGCCGTTGCCGGCGTTGCGGTACAGGCGGTTGGGCTCGTGCAGGTTGCTGACGTACAGGTCGAGCTTGCCGTCGTCGTCGTAGTCGCCGAAGGCGACGCCCTTCGTGTAGCCCAGGTTGGTCACGCCGGCGCGCTCCGCGATGTCGAAGAACGTGCCGTCGCCTTCGTTGCGGAACAGCTGGCAGGGCGAGGCGATCTTCGGCGAGGCCTCGTTGCCGACGTACAGGTCGAGGTCGCCGTCGCCGTCGACGTCGCCCCAGTCGGCGGTCGACGTCGGGTAGTGCACCTCGCCGAGGCCGGCCGCGAAGGCCACGTCGAGGAACGTGCCGTCGCCCTGGTTCTGCAGCAGCGAGTTGGGGTGGCGGCCGCCGTCGTACAGCCACGCGCCGCGGCTGACGAAGGCGTCGAGGTCGCCGTCGTCGTCGTAGTCGGCCTGGATGACGTTGATGCCGCTGGTGATGCCGCGCAGGCCGGCGGCGTCGGTGCGGTCGGTGAAACGGCCGTCGCCGTCGTTGCGCAGGTAGCGCAGCTGGCCCGACGCGCTCCACAGCGAAACCATCATGTCGAGGTCCAGGTCGCCGTCGAAGTCGTCGACGATCACGCCGCCGAGCATGCCGAACTCGTCCAGGCCGACGCGGCCGGCGACGTTGGGAAACGCCGGGAACGGCGTCGCCGACGCGAACGTGCTCGCCGGCAGGCGGTGCGCCGCGGGCACGCCTGTGGGCCATCGTCCGAGCGCCATGTGCGCGAGGTTGAGCAGCCAGACGGCCCCGAGGTGCCAGTAGTCGCCCTTCGGGGTGTTGGCGATCACCGCCTCGAACCACGGGATCGCCTTGGTCGCGCCTTCCGGCGCGCCGGTGTGCAGCGCGGCGTCGTGCAGCGGCAGGATGCAGCTCTCGGGCGCCTTGCGCGCGCAGCAGTTCTCGTTCTCGGCGAGGCGCAGCCACGCCATGCCGAGGTAGAAGCGCACGCTGTTGCGCGCGTCGACGTCGCCGTCGATGCGGCCAGCGGCGAGTGCGTCGTCGGCGGCCTCCAGGATGGCGATGCCGTCGCGCGTCGCGCCCAGGCGCAGGTGCGCCAGCGCGCCGTCGAGCCGCAGCTTCCACGGCGCCTTGTCGCCGAGTTGCGCCATCTCGGCCCAGAGCGCCTTCGCCGCCGCATCGCCGTGGTACTTGTGGTCGCGCACGCTGCGCTCGGCGATCGCGGCGAGTTCCTTCACCATGCGCGCGTGGCTCGCCTGCTTCGTGGCGAGGTCGAGCTTCTGCTGCGCGGCGAGCGGGGCGGCGGCCAGGGTCGATGCGAGGAAGACAACGGTGGCGCGGCGGACGACGAGTGTGAGGCGGTCGGCCATTGCGGGAGGTTAGCGGATGCCACGCGTGCGCGCCGCGCTTCGCTCGTGGCGGCGGTGCAGGCAAGGACGCGTGGGCGCGGGGCAGGAGGGTTGCGGGGCGGGTGAGGGGGGCGGATTGGGGCAACCAACTGCGGCGGATGCGGCGGGGAAGGCCAGAGGCGGGGTGGGCGGATCGGGGCAGCCAACTGCGGCGGATGCGGCGGAGAAG
>JADCJE010000030.1 GCA_020247305.1 Phycisphaerales bacterium
TGCCGCACCTGCTCGGCGACGACACCGACCCGGAGGGCGACGAGTCGTTCGCCCAGGTCGACGGCGACAACACCTTCACCGAGATCTGGAAGGCCGTCTCCGACCCCCTGCCCGGCGCCATGCTGGTCGGCTTCGCGGCGCTCGCGACGCTGATCCTCTGGGAGAAGTCGCGGCTGAAGAAGACTCCGGTGCCGGGCCCGCTGGCTGCCGTGCTAGTCGGCGTCGGATTCAGCGAGCTGCTCGCGGCTGCCGGCTCGTCGTGGGCGATCGCCGGCTCGCACATGGTGCAGATCCCGGCGATGGGGGATGGCGGCGTGCTGTCGCTGCTGACGTTGCCCGACTTCGCGCGCATGTTCGAGCCGGCGGTGCTGCTCGCCGCCGTCACGCTCGCCGCGGTCGCGTCGCTGGAGACGCTGCTCAACCTCGAGGCGACGATGAAGCTCGACCCGCTGCACCGGACGGCGGACCCGAGCCGCGAGCTGGTGGCGCAGGGCGTCGGCAACACGCTGTCCGGCCTGATCGGCGGCCTGCCGATCACCTCGGTGATCGTGCGCAGCTCGGTCAACATCAACGCGGGCGGTCGCACGCGCGTGTCGGTGATCGGCCACGCCGTGCTGCTCGCCGTCGCCGTGCTGTTCCTTGGCGGCCTGATGAACCGCATCCCGCTGGCGGCGCTGGCGGCGGTGCTGATCGTCACCGGCTTCAAGCTGGCGTCGCCGGCGCTGTTCGTCGCCAAGTGGCGCGCCGGGTGGATCCAGTTCGTCCCGTTCGTCGCGACCGTGCTGGCGATCCTGTTCACCGACCTGCTGGTCGGCGTGCTGATCGGCCTCGGCGTCAGCCTCGGCTCGGTGTTCGTCCGCAACATGCGCGGCGGCTTCGAGGTCGTGCGCGAGGACCACATCGGCGGGTCCGTCCAACGCTTCGTGCTGGGCAACCAGGTCAGCTTCCTGAGCCGTGCGCGCCTCGCCACGCTGCTGTCGTGCTGCAAGGCCGGCGAGCACGTCGCCATCGACGCGCGCGCGACCGACTACGTCGACCCGGACATCCTCTCGGTCATCCGCGACTTCGCCGACGAGGAAGGGCCGGCGCGCGGCATCAAGGTCAGCCTGATGGGCTTCCAGGAGCGCTACAAGCTGCGCGACGTCGTCCAGTACGTCGACTACTCGTCGCGCGAGATCCAGGCCGCGCTGACGCCGCAGCGCGTGCTCGACGTGCTGCAGGACGGCAATGCGCGGTTCCTGGACGGCCGCCGTCTGAACCGCGACCTCGCGCGCCAGATCGGCGACACCGCCGATGGGCAGCACCCGATGGCCGTCGTGCTCGGTTGCATCGACTCGCGCGCGCCGGCGGAACTGCTGTTCGACCTCGGCATCGGCGACGTCTTCGTCTGTCGCCTCGCCGGCAATGTCTGCGACGCCAAGGCGCTCGGCAGCATGGAGTTCGCCTGCAAGGCGGCGGGCGCGAAGCTCATCGTCGTGCTCGGCCATACGCGCTGCGGCGCGGTCAAGGCGACCTGCGACTTCGTGCACCAGGGCGTCGACGCGGTGGCGGCGACCGGCATGACCAACCTCGGCTCGGTCACCTCTGCGATCAGCGCCGCCGTGCGCATGGAGACGGCGACGCACGGCGATCGCACGGGCAAGAACGCCGCGTTCGTCGACGGCGTCGCCGCGATCAACGTGCACAACACCATGCTGCAGATCGAGCGCGACAGCCCGACGCTGATGGCGCTGCTGCAGGAGGGCAAGGTCGGCATCGTCGGCGCGATGTACGACGTGGCGACCGGCCGCGTGCGCTTCCTGGAGAGCCTTGCCCGCAACGTCGCCCTGCCGCTCAGCAGCGAGAGCGAGTTCGGCCGATCGTTGCCGCGGGCCTGAAGGCCCGAGAAACGAGAGCTTCCCGGGCGCTGGCCGCGGCGTGGGCGCTGCGGCGATGGCGGTGCACTGCGTGGCGGCGCCCGCCCGCGCTCACGAACTGCACGATAGCGTCGCGCACCCCGGCTTCGTCCGCGCCCACTCCGGCCGCTTCTGCGCCAGATCCTCGTGTTCGGGCTGTTCGTCGAACGGCCGCCGCAGCACGTCCAACAGTCGCTGCACGCGGCCCAACTCGCCAGCCTGCGCGGCGTCGATCGCCTCCTGGGCCAGCCAGTTGCGCAGCACGTACTTCGGGTTGGCGCCGTCCATCGCGGCAGCCGCCGCGGCCGCGCCGCCCGGCTCGCCCTGCACGCGCGCGTGCCAGCGCTGCAGCCAAGCCAGCCCGGCCGCCACGTGGCCCGTCTCGGCCGCGCCATACCAGCAGGCCAGCAACTCCGCCGGCATCGCCGTCGGCGCCGTCGCCTGCCGTGCGACCTGCGACAGCCGCCGCAGCCACAGGATGACGTCGACCTCCGCCGCCTGCAGCCACTGCCAGAGTTCCTGCAGCAGCGCGGCGTCGTCGGCCGTCTCGGCGGACACGAGCCCGATCTTGCGACGGAACAGCGCGGTGGCGCTCTCGCCGAACGCCTGCTGGTACGCCGCGAGCGCCTCCTCGACCGGGGCCTCGCGCCCGTCGAACAACGGCAGCAGCGCCTCGCCCAGCCGCGCGACGTTCCACAGCGCGACCGACGGCTGGTTGCCGTAGGCGTAGCGCCGCTCGCGGAAGTCGGTCGTGTTCGGCGTGAAGCGGAAATCGAGCGGCTCGATCCAGCCGTACGGCCCGTAGTCGATCGTCAGCCCGAGGATCGACATGTTGTCAGTGTTCATCACGCCGTGCACGAAGCCGTGCGCCTGCCACTGCGCCAGCAGGCGGCCGGTGCGCACGGCGACCTCGCGCAGGAACGCCTCGTAGGCCGTCGGACCCGGCGGGCCGAGCTCGGGGAAAAACGTGCGGATCGTGAAGTCCGTCAGCGCGCGCAGCAGCGGCACGTCGCCGCGCGAACTCGGCAGCTCGAAGTTGCCAAAGCGCAGGAACGACGGCGCGACGCGGCAGACGACTGCGCCTGGCTCGTACGCGGGGTTGCCGTCGTAGAACATGTCGCGCACGACCTGCTCGCCGGTGCCGACGAGCGACAGCGCGCGCGTCGTCGGCACGCCGAGTGCCGCCATCGCCTCGCTGCACAGGAACTCGCGGATCGAGCTGCGCAGCACGGCGCGGCCGTCGCCGCGGCGCGAGTACGGCGTCGGACCAGCGCCCTTGAGCTGCAGTTCGTGCACGCGACCGTCGGGGCCGACGAGTTCGCCGAGCGTGATGGCGCGGCCGTCGCCGAGCTGGCCGGCCCAGTTGCCGAACTGGTGGCCGCCGTAGCAGGCCGCGTACGGCGCCATGCCGTCCCACTGCGCGTTGCCGCCGAGCACGGCGGCGGTCTGCGGGTCGTCGCGCGTGGCGTCGTCGAGCCCGAGCTCGTCGGCCAGCGGCTGCGACCACGCCAGCAGGCGCGGCGACGCGACCGGCGTCGGCTGCACCGGCGACCACAGCGCGCCGTGGACCTGCCGGGTGGTCCGGGCGGTCTCGGGGTCCCCCGGCAGCGCATCCAGGAAGCGGCGGACGAAGCGCCGGGGCGCGGACGCTGGCGAGGGCATGGACGCGCTGGTAGGACGGGACAAGCGTCCCATCCAAGGGCAATCCCATGGCGTTCGTCGAGGGTTTTCCGCCGGTCGCGCGCCATGACGCGCGCGTGCTCGTGCTCGGCAGCATGCCGGGCGCGGCGTCCTTGGCGGCGGGCCGCTACTACGCGCACCCGCGCAACGCCTTCTGGCCGATCACCGGCGCGCTGTTCGGCTTCGCCGCCGACGCGCCCTACGACGAACGCCTCGCCTGCCTGACCGCTGCGGGCGTCGCGCTCTGGGACGTGCTGGCCGCCTGCGAACGCCCCGGCAGTCTGGACGCCGCGATCGACCGCGCGACGGCGCGCACCAACGACTTCGTCGCCTTCTTCGCGGCGCAACCGCACCTGTGCGCCGTCGCCTGCAACGGCGGCGCGGCGCACCAACTGTTCCGCCGCCGCGTGCTGCCGCGCCTCGCCGCGGCGGGCTTCAGGACGAAACTCGTCGCGCTCCCGTCCACCAGCCCGGCGCATGCAGGGCGCAGCCTCGCGCAGAAACGTGCGGCATGGCGGCGCGGCCTGCTGCCGCTGCTGCGCGGACCTGCACCCGTCCCGCTGCCGCGACGTCCCCGTACCGAACCATGACCATGATGCTGCCCCGCGCCTTCGCCTTCGCCGATGCCCATGTCCGCGCCCTGACCGCCCTGTTGTTTGCCGCCGTCGTCCTGCCGCAGGCCCCCGCGCCCGCCCCCGCAACCGCGCCCGCAAACGCAACCGCGCCCGCCCCCGCGCCGCAGCTGACGCACGGCCCCTTCCGCGGCCACGTCGACGCGCAGTCGTCGCACGTCTGGGCCCGCGCCGCGGCGGCGGGCGAGCATCGCCTCGAACTGCTGCCCGCCGACGGCGGCAAGTCCGTCGGCGCGACCGCGATGGCGACGGCCGACAACGACTTCACCCTCCGGTTCGCCCTGTCGGGCCTGGCCGCCGGCACCTCCTACGGCGTGCGCATCGTGCGCGGCGACGTCGTCGTGCACGAGGACCTCGCCGCCGGCTGGACCGCCGGCCTGCCCGACGACGCGCGCACGGCGACCGTCGCGTTCGGCTCGTGCGCCAACGACCGCGGCGTGCGCGAGCAGCCCATCTGGGATCGCATCCGCGCCGCCAAGCCGCACGCGCTCGCGCTGCTCGGCGACACGCCGTACATCGACAGCGGCGACGTCGACGCACGCCGCCGCCGGCACCAGGACTTCTTCGACCAGCCGGCGATCGCCGCGACGCTGCGCCGCATCCCGACGTGGACGACGTGGGACGACCACGACTACGCGCTCAACGACCAGTTCGGTGACGTCAAGGCGGCGGCGACCGCGCGCGCCGTGTTCGTCGACTACCACGCGCACGCGAGCTACGGCGACGGCGCACGCGGCGTGTGGACGAGCTTCCGGCAGGGTCCGATCGAGGTCTTCCTGCTCGATCCGCGCTCCTGCGCCGACACCGGGCCGTCGCCGCTCGCGCCGAACGCGCGCACGGCGCTGGGTGCTGCACAGGTCGAATGGCTGCAGCAGGGGCTGCGCGCCTCGACCGCGCCGGTGAAGGTGCTCGCCTCCGGCATGGTGTGGAACAGCGGCGTGCGGCCCGGCAAGAAGGACTGCTGGGGCAACTGGGCGGAGGAGCGCGATGCGCTGTTCCGCTGGCTCGGCGACGCCGGCATCGAGGGCGTCGTGCTGGTGTCCGGCGACGTGCACCGCAGCCGCGTGATCGTGCATCCGACGCGCGCGCTCGCCGGCTACGACCTGCCCGAGTTCGTCACCTCGCCGCTCGCCGGCAACGTGCTCGAAGAGAACAACGTGGCCGTGCCCGGGTTGCGCTTCGACGCCGGCGAGCCGCACAGTTGCATGCTGCTGACCGTCGCCTCGGCGCCCGATGATCCGGACGGCGGTCGCCTGCGCGCGACCTTCCAGGCCGGCGACGGCCGCGAGTTCCACGCCTTCGAGCTGTCGCTGGCGCGCCTCGGCAGTCTCGATGCCGCGCCGGCGTACCGCACCATTGCCGCCAACCTGCGCGCGCGGCTCGGCGCGAAGCTGGAACTGCCCGAATTCGAACTCGGCGAGCCCGGGGAGCCGGTGCAGCCGCCGGGGCCGGAATGGCAGCCGCTCATCGACGCGTTCGCGGCCGACCTCGCGGCGTGGCACGCCGTCGCCGGCCTGCGCCGCTGCCGGTTCGCGCCGGCGAGCAAAGCCGGCGGCTACGGCGAGTTCCTGGCCGAGATGCTGCAGCCGATCAAAGCCCTGCTGCATCTCGGCGACGCGACTGCGGCGCGGGCGCTGGCCGATCGGGACTTCGATCGCGTGGGCCGCGTGATCGCCTGCCAGCTCGGGCTCGCGAACCACGTCCGCGACGAGCGCTCGGCCCTGGGCTGGGGCATGGCGTGCGAGGCCGAGGCCCGCGCGGCTGCGCTGCTGCAACGTCTCGCCGGCGCGGGCGCGGCGGCGGCCCCGTTCGTCGCCGCGGCGCGCGCGCACCTGGCGGCCCGGCCGCCGGCCGCCGCCGTGGCCGAGATGCTCGCCGTCGCCTGCGAGCGGGAACTGGCCGCCGCGCTTGCCGCGCAGGTTCCCGACGGCAGCAAGGAGGCCGCCGTCGCCGCCCGGTTCGGCGACGAGGTGAAGGCCGCCTTCCGCGCCGAACTGGCGCCGCTGGCCGCCGCCGCGCGCGCACTCGGCGAGCCCCCGACTGCGGAGCAGTTGGCCGCGCTGCAAACGCTGACCGGCGCTTGGCGACCGCGCATGGCGCTGCTGAAGTTCAAGTGGAAGGCGCTGGCCGCCGACGAGCTGGCCGATCCGGCGCTCGCGGGGGATCTTGGTTTCATTCTGCTCACCATGCTGGCGCCTCCATTCGAGGAACTGCACAGCGAGCACGTCAAGGTCGGCGCGGCGCTCGCCGACGCGGTGAAGTGAGCGTGCGGGGCACAGCCGCCGGCGCGGCCGCGGCGGGCGCCGCCGAGCTGCGCCGTCGCCGGCGTCAGCGCAGCGTCTCGACCACGATCGCGCCGCGCAGGTCGCCGAGCGCGTAGCCGACGGCGTCGTCCTGCGGGTAGCGCGCCGCCAGCGCCTGTTGCAGCTCGTCGGACATGCCGGCCTTCTGGCCGTGGCACAACAGGCATGCCGCCTCGACGCGCAGCGGCACGTAGTGGCGCCAGTGCACGTCGCCGTCGCCCGCCATGCGCACGAACGGCGCCGTTGCGTCGGCGAGCAGGCGATCGAACGCTTCGCCGTCGGCCTTGCTCGGCGAGTTGGTGATGTTGCGCGTCTTGGTACCGACGCGGCGCAGCCGCCAGCCGTCGGTCGACGCCGCCTGCGCGAGCGCTGGCGCGCGTTCGCTGCACACCGCGACGGCGCGCACCGGCCCGCCCGCCGCCATCGCCGCCATCAGCTCCTGCTTCAGCGCCTGCTGGAAGGCCTTGGCGCGCGCCAGTGCGGCGGCGTCGTCGGGCGGCGCGCCGCAGGCCGAAGCGGCGGCGACGACGGCAGCGGCGAGCAGGGCGGCCGGGACGGGGCGGAGCGACGGGCGCATGTATGCACCGTGCCGCGCCGGCCGCGTCACCGCAACCGCCCGAGTGCGGTCAGCGGTGCTCGATCAACTGCGCGGCCGGGAAGCGCACCTTCGGCGCCGCGGCGTACTTGTCGTCGGCGGCGCGGTAGCCGGCGGCGCAGCCGCACAGGGCGGCGTACGGCGTGCCCTCGAGGCCGAGGATGCGGTCGTAGGCGGCCGCGTCGATGCCCTCCATCGGGCAGGTGTCGACGCCGAGCAGCGCCGCGCTGGCCATGAACTGGCCGAGCGCGATGTAGACCTGCCGCGCGTTCCAGCCGGCGAGGTCCTTGCTGGCCCATCCCTTGGCCACGAAGTCGGCGATCATGCTGCGGTAGCCCGCGAGCGATTCCATCGTCGTGCCGCGGACTTCGCACTGCCGCTGCAGGTAGCGGTCGACGTCGGCGACCGTCGTCGTGCGCAGGCCGGTCAGCACGACGTAGCGCGCCGCGTCGGTGACCTGCGACTGCCCCCACGACGCCGCGCGCAGCTGCTGGCGCAGCGCGGGCGTGTCGACGACCAGGAACTTCCACGGCTGCAGGCCGAACGAACTCGGCGCCAGGACCAGCGCCTGCTCGAGCGCGGCCCAGGTGTCGGCGGGAATCTGGCGGGTCGGATCGAAGCGTTTGGTGGCGTAGCGCCAGTGGAGCTGCTGGAGGACGGCGGACGGGGTGCTGGTCGTCATGCGGGGCACCCTTGGTAGGAGCGGCGCGGCGACGGCGCAAGGGCGGGTTCGGCCGGAGGGCTGGGGCGGCGGCGGGCGCAGCGGATGCAGTGGCGCGCCTCGCCTCGCCGCGCCGCCGCACGCGCGCGCTGCAGAGCCCTCGTCGTCCGCGCCGCTACCCGGGCGTCCACAGCCGGGCGATCGGCACGGCGAACACGCCGTCGTCGACCCGCCACCCCTCGGTCCCGGCGTGCAGCACGATGCCGGTGACGCGGTCGCCGCCGAGGCGGCGCTGCAGCGCCCGCACGCCGCGCAGGTCCTCGCTGCGCACGTCGGGCGCGGCCTTGACCTCGAAGGCCAGGACCGAGCCATCGCTGCGTTCCATCACCAGATCGACCTCCATGCCGTCGTGGGTGCGCCAGTGGCCGACGTCGAGCGGTTCGTCGAGCCAGTGCGCCTGCTTGCACAGCTCGTTGACGACGAACGTCTCCAGCAGGTGGCCGAACTGCTGCATCGCGCTCGGCTGGGCCAGCAACAGCTTGTCGCTGGTCACGCGCATCAGGCGCGCGGCGAGCCCGGTGTCGACGAAGTGCAGCTTCGCCGTCGCCGCGGCGCGGGCCGCGAGCGTCGTGCCCCACGCCGGCAGCACGTGGTGCAGGAACACCGCTTCGAGCAGGCGCAGGTAGTCCTCGGCCGTGCTGCGGTCGATGTCGAGGTCGCGCGCCAGTTCCGCGACGTTGCGCAACTGCGCGGTCCGACGGGCGGCGGCGGCGGCGAGACGCGGCAGCAGCACGCGGCGGCGGACCTTGGCGATCTCGGCGACGTCCTTCTCCAGCGTCAGGTTGAGGTACTGATCGAACCAGCGGCTGCGCGCCGCTGGGTTTGGCAGCGCCAGTGGCATCGGCATGCCGCCAGCGATCAGCGCCGCCGCGATCTCGGCGCGGGCGCCGCGCACCGGATCGAGGACGGGCGTCGCGCCGGCGACCAAGCGCTCGACGAACGCTTCGCGCTGGCGGTGGATCTCGCCCTGGCTCAGCGGCCACACCGGAACGATGTCGACGCGCCCGGTCAGCGCCTGGGCCACGGCCGGCACGGCTCCGTAGCGCGTCGACCCGGCGAGCACGAACTGCCCCGGCGCACCGTCCTGGTTGAGCAGGCGCTTGATCACGTCGACGACTTCCGGCACACGGGCGAACTCGTCGACGAACACCGGGCGCGGCCGGTCGAGCAGATGCCGGGGGTCGGCGGCCACGGCGCGTCGCATCGCCGGGTCGTCGAGATCGAGGATCGTGCGCGAACGGGCCGCCGCGAGTTCCCGCAGCAGGGTGGACTTGCCGACGGCGCGCGGCCCGCTGAGCACCAGCACCTGGGCGTGCTCGAGCCGCCGGTTGACGGTCTCGGCGGCTCGCCGCAGCACGGCGCGACGCAGCAGGGGGGAGTGGGGCACGCGGGGTGCGAAGATACCGTGGCAAGGCGACTTCGGCTTCGGGAGTTCCCGATTCCGAGGGCTGCTTTCTCCTGAATCCGAGGGCGTTTTGTTCCCGAATCCGAGGCCTGTGCACCGCCAAAACGGCTCGCGGGTGGCTGCCGCGGGCATCGCTGCCGCCGTGAGGCTACTTGCGGTAGGCGGGCGCGTCCGCTCGGGCCGTCGGCGCGTGTGGGCCTGCTCCCGCTCGCTGCAGTCCGCACACGGTAGAGAGGCCGCGCCGGGGTCTCGGCGGCGAGCCGCCTTCGACCCCGGCGCAGCGCGGACGATTCGGCCGGTTGTCAGTCGGCACCGGCAGCGGATCTGGACATCACGGCGCACGGTGCGCGCATGCCGCGGGGCGATGCGCGCAATCTGGCAGTGAGACGTCTTGGAGGGGCGCAGGCCCAGGTTGTTGTTGCGGTTCGAGGGTGCGTTGTGGTTGCGGTCGGCCGAGCGCGCGTTCGCTGCGGGGTTGTTGAAGCTCCCGCCGCGGTTGACGCGGTTGGCGGAGCGATCGATCCGCTGCCGTGTCCTTGGCAAACCACGCCCGCCGCAGGGCGAGCGTGTTGCCGTGGTCGAGGTGCGCCAGCACGGCGTGCATGCAGTCGGCGAGCCGGGCTTCGTCGAGCGCGCCCTGCTGGTGTTGCCATTGCCGTCGCCGCCAGCGGGCCTTGGTGCGGCGCAGATTATCCGGCCGCAGCCGCAAGAGTCTGCGATAGACGCGGAAGCCGAGGAACGGCTGGCCCTGCGTCACTGGCGCCAGGATCGTCGCGCGTGCCTTCAGCGTCATGCCGCGCGCCGTCGCGTCCGTCGGCCGCGCCGCGCCGCTGTCCGGCTTGCTTCTGCGGCTTGGTTCGGCTCGGTGTTCTCTGTGCTCTCTGTGGTTCGTTTGTTGCTGAAGCAGAACAACCACAGAGAACACAGAGAGCACAGAGAAGAGGCACAAGCAGAGGCAGAGACAGCAAGCACCAACGCCGCACCGACCGGCCGCGCACGCCACCGTCCCGCGCAACCCGCCGCGCTCAGCCCTTCGCCATCAGCGCGGTCAGCCGGCGCGCGAACGCCGCCGGGTCGCTCGGCAGCGTGCCCTCGGCCAGCAGCGCCTGGTCGTACAGCAGCGCCGACCAGTCGGCGAACTGCGCGTCGTCGAGGCCGGCGAGCTTCTGCACCACGGCGTGGTCGGCGTTGAGCTCCAGGATGCGCTTCTGCTGCGGCACGTCGTGGCCGGCGTCGCGCAGGACGCGCTCCTGGCGCGCGCTCATGCCGTGCTCGTCGCTGACGAGGCAGGCGGGCGAGTCGGTCAGGCGGTCGGTGACGCGCACGGTCTTCACGCGCTCGGCCAGCGCCTGCTGCATGCGCTCGGTGACCGGCGCGAGTTCCTTCTCCTTGGCTTCCTTCGCCTGCTTGTCGGCGTCGGACTCGGGCAGGTCGAGGGCGCCCTTGGCGGCGGAGACGAAGTCCTTGCCGTCGAAGCTGCGCAGCGCGTCGACGACCCACTCGTCGATCGCGTCGGTCAGCAGCAGCACCTCGAAGCCGCGCTTCTGCAGCGCCTCGATGTGCGGGCTCGCCTTGGCCGTCGGCAGGCTGTCGGCGGCGACGAAGTAGATCGCCGTCTGGCCCGCCGGCATGCGCGCGACGTACTGCTGCAGGCCGTGCCAGCCCTCATCCTTGGTGCTGCGGAAGCGCAGCAGCTTGGCGAGGCGGTCGCGGGCGTCGACGTCGTGGTAGACGCCCTCCTTGAGCAGGCGGCCGAACTCGCCCCAGAAGGTCAGGTAGCGGTCGGTCTTCGCCTTCTCGCCGTCGACCTCGCGCTCGGTCTCGCCCTCGGCGGCCAACTCTTCGAGCAGCGTCAGCGTCTTGCCGACGACCTGCTTCTTGATGAAGCGCGTGGTGGCGTCGCGCTGCAGGATCTCGCGCGAGACGTTGAGCGGCAGGTCCTCGCTGTCGACGACGCCGCGCACGAAGCGCAGCCACTCCGGCACGATCTCCTGCGCGTCGTCCATGATGAACACGCGCTTGACGAACAGCTTGACGCCGCTCTTGCGGCGCTCGACGAGGTCCATCGGCGCCTTCGCCGGCAGGTACAGCAGGCCGGTCAGCTCGTGCGCGCCCTCTACCTTGAAGTGCGTCCACGCCAGCGGGTCGGCCCAGTCCTGCGACAACGACCTGTAGAAGTCGCGGTGCTGCTGGTCGGTGACGTCGGCCTTGCCGCGCGTCCACAGCGCGCTCGCCTGGTTGATCGTCGCCCACTCCAGCTTCTTGTCGTCGCCGCCGCCGCGGTCGATCTGCATGCGGATCGGCCAGCGCACGTAGTCGCTGTACCTGGTTACGACCTCGCGCACCTGCCACTCGCCGAGGTAGTCCTTGGCGTCGTCCTTGAGCTTGAGCACGACGTCGGTGCCGCGGCCGGCGCGCTCGGCGGGCGCGACCTCGAAGTCGCCCTTGGCCTCGCTGCGCCACGACCACGCCTCGTCGCTGCCGGCCTTGCGCGAGACCACGGTCACCGAGTCGGCGACCAGGAAGGCGCTGTAGAAGCCGACGCCGAACTGGCCGATCAGCGTGACGTCCTTCTTCTGCTCGGCCGACAGCGACTGCATCAGCTTCTTGCTGCCGCTGCGCGCGATGGTGCCGAGGTTGCCGATCATCTCCTCGCGCGTCATGCCGACGCCGTTGTCGCGGATGGTCAGCGTGCCGGCCTGGTCGTCGCGGATCAGCTCGATGCGCAGCTCCTTGTCGTCGCCGAGCAGCGCGTGGTCGGTCAGCGCGCGGAAGTTGAGCTGGTCGATGGCGTCGGCGGCGTTGCTGATCAGCTCGCGCAGGAACACCTCGCGGTGCGAGTACAGCGAGTTGACGACGAGCGCGAGGACTTCGTTGACTTCAGCCTGGAAGACGTGCTTCTCGGTGGTCGCGGTCATGGCTTGGCGGGGTTCGATCGGGTTCGGGGCGCGCTTTTGGGCCGAGCACGATCGGGCCTGCAAGGGGGCGGCGCAAGGGCGGCGAGGCGCTGGGACCACCAGAGGGGCGGGCAGAAGGGCGGGCAGGCCCCAAGAATCTGCGTGCCGACAGGCCGCGCCGCTCGGCGCGCGCCTGCGCGCGTGCGAATCGCCGGGCCGGCCCATAGCCTTCGCCCCTGTCGTCCCGCCGCCGCACCACCATGCTGACGATCGCCGCCCTCGTCCTGTCCGCTGCGCCCCAAGGTCCCGTGCTATCGCGCCTTGCCCGACCGCTGCCCGGCTCGTCGTCGGTGCTGGTCGAGGAGCGTGTGCTCGACGTCGCCAGCGGCCGCGTGCTGCGGCGGGCGAGCGTCGACGGCGCCCCGGTCGACGCCGACGCGACCCTGCGCGATGCGCTCGCCGACCTGCACCGGCGCAACGGCAAGCTGCACCCGTCGCTGGTCGCGCAGTTCGCCGCCGGCGGCGCGCACGAGGTCGCGTTCTGGCTGGTGACGCCCGCGGCGTCGCGCGACCTGCGCGCGACGCTCGACGACGCGCTCGCCGCCGGCGTGCCGGCCGAGGACGCCCGCCGGCTCGCGCTGCGCGCCGCCGAGGCCGCGGTCGCGCCGGGCAACGCGGCGTTCGCCGCCGCCGCCGCCGGGCTCGGGGGCGAAGTGACCTACCGCGACACGCTGACGCCGGTCGTGTTCGTGCGCTGCGGCGAGGCGATCGCCCGCCAACTCGCCGCGCGCGCCGACGTCGACCTCGCCTATTGGTCGTCGCCGGTCTCGCTCGACGAAGGCGGCGAAGCGTCGCTCGCCGCGATGTCGGCGTTCAACGAATGGGCGAGCCGCACGGCGCGCACCGACGCCGTGCACCGCCGCGGCGTCAACGGCGCAGGCGTGAAGGTGCTGATCAACGACACCGCGCCGGTGGCGACGACCAATCCGTTCCTGCCGCCGATCGTGGCGGGCAACACCGGCACGGTCGCCGCGCACGCGACGGCCGTCGCCGGCATCGTCGCTTCGCGCCACGCGCCGCACACCGGCGCCGCGCCCGGCCTCGCGCAGCTCCACAGCTACGGCGCCGCCGGCGACGCGACCGCGCCGCAGGCCTGGGCGTGGGGCATGCAGCAGGGCATCAGCTTCGGCAACTGCTCGTGGTGGAACGGCCAGAAGGGCCAGATCCAGTTTCTCGACCGTTACTTCGACTACATCATCCGCACGTTCGCGGTGATGCTGTTCAAGTCGGCGGGCAACCAGGGCACGGGCGACGGCAAGGTCACGACTCCGGGCTGCGGCTACAACATGACGGCGTCGGGCAACGCCACCGACAACAACGACCTCGACTGGGGCGGCGACGCCATGTCGTCGTCGTCGAGCTGGGTCAACCCGGTCGAAGGCCACGACAAGCCCGAGGTCACCGCCTGCGGCACCACGATCACCACCACGACGACGGCGTCGCCGTGGATCGGCGCGCAGGGCTCGGGCACGTCGTACGCCTCGCCGGTCACGTGCGGCATCGCCGCGCTGTTGGCGCAGACGGTGCCCGTGCTGCAGGCGCAGCCGGAGACGGTGCGCGCGCTGCTGATGGCCGGCGCGTTCCACAACGTCGAAGGTGCTTCGGCGATGAGCGACCGCGACGGGTCGGGGCACGTCGACGCGGCGGCCTCGCAGGCGGCGGCGGCCAAGGGCCAGTTCCAGCGCGTCGTGCTGACGCCGGGCAGCTTCACCGGCGGCCAGTACAGCGTCACCGTGCCGCTCGTGCGCGGCGACGAGACGCGGCTGTGCGCGGTGTGGTTCTCGCAGGCCGATTCGGCCTACGCGACCGACGTGCTGCAGATGGACCTCGACCTGACGGTGTGGTTCGGCGGCACGCTGGTGGCGTCGTCGGCGAGCGCGGCCAACCCGTTCGAGATCGTGCAGTTCGTGCCGCCGCAGACCGGCGCGTACACGATCCGCCTGCAGAACCAGCGTTTCCTCGGCGCCAGCGAGCCGCTGGCGCTGGCGTGGTGCACGCGCCGCGACGCCGCCACCAACGAGGTCGTGGTGACCGGCAGCAAGGCCCCCGGCGGCATGGCGAACTTCGAGTTCGTCGACGTCTACCACCCGGCGGCGAGCTTCCTCGGCGTGCTGTCGATCACGCCGCCGCCGGCGACGCTGCAGGTCGGGCCGAAGAAGGTGCTCGACCTCGGCTTCGACAGCGTCACCGACCTGAGCATCCAACTGCCGGGTTTCGCCGGCTTGCTCGGGGCCAACGGCCGCGCGACCGCCGTGCTGCCGATCCCCAACCTGCCGTGGCTCACCGGCCTGCCCGTGTATGCGGCGATGGTGACGATCGATCCGACGCTCGCCGAGATCGTCGAGGAGACCTCGCCGACGGTGTCGTTCACGATCCTGTAACGGCCGGCGTGGCGAAGGCCCTGCTCGCCGTGCACGACCCGCTCGCCGTCGCGGCCGCGGCGATTCACCACAGCGCCAGTGCGCTGCCATCGGCGTAGCGGCGCGCCGGCTGCGGCGTGCGCGTCGTGCGGCCGAACCAGCGCCGCTCGTCGGGCGCGGCGAGCAGCAGCCCGAGGCGGTGCGCGTGCGTGTCGAGCGGCAGCGCGCGCTGCCCCGTCGGCGCGTCCAGCCACGCCGCCGCGGCGTCGCGCCAGCGGTTGCGGCGGACGTGCATCGGATCGAGCCCGAACCACGCCAGCGGCTGATCGCAGAAGCGCGCGCCGCGGGCCGCGGCGAGCCCGCGCAGGCCGTCGTGCAGGCGTTCGCAGCCGTCGCGCGCGGCGGCGTACGACAGGCGGCTCGACGGCACGAGAACGCGGCGGACGACGTGGAACCGCCACGGCGGCAGCAGCCGCACGGCGGCGATCGGCAGCCCGACGACGACGACGCGGTCGGCGCGTTCGCACAGGCGCGCGAGCGCTTCGTCCGCCCACGCCAGGATCTGCGGCGGCGCCGCGCCGTAGAGCAGGTCGTTGCCGACGTCCATCAGCAGCGCGCTGGTCGCGGCGCGGGGGAGCGGCGAAGGCTGCGACCACAGGCGGCTCGCCAGGATGCCGTCGATCCCGCGCGCCAGCAGCAGGCTCGGCATGCCGTAGGAGCGGCCGCGGCCGAGCGCCATGTCGGCGTGCACCGGGCCGCCGGCGCGGGCGCGTTCGGCGTCGAGCAGCGCCAGCGCCATGCGCGCGAGGTTGCTGGCGCCGACGGCGAGGAAACGGTGCGCCGGCGCGGTCATCGCGGCGCCGGCTTCCCGCGGCCCGGTCACTGCGTCTGCCGCCAGAGGTGCGCGCCGCCGACGAGCCCGGCGGCGTTGTCGATCACGGTGACGTCGACCGGCAGGTCGCCGTCGAGCTTGCGCGCGTTGCCGCCGCCGACGTACAGGTGGTCGAAGTGCGTCAGCGTGCGCAGGTTGGCGATCGCCTTGCGCACGCGTTTGTTCCACTTGCGGTCGCCGACGGCCTTGCGCGCGGCGTTGCCGAGCTGCTGGTCGTACGTCTCGCCCTTGCGGAACGGCTGCTGCGAGATCTCCAGGTGCGGGCACAGGCGACCGTTGTCGTAGAGCGCGGTGCCGAAGCCGGTGCCGAGCGTGACCACCATCTCGACGCCGACGCCGCGGATGGCGGCGAGGCCCTGCACGTCGGCGTCGTTGCCGACGCGGGCCGGCTTGCCGAGTGCGGCCGTCAGCGCAGCGGCGAGGTCGAAGCCACGCCAGCCGTCGTGGCCGAGGTTCGGCGCGGTGCGCACGACGCCGTCGCGCACCATGCCGGGGAAGCCGACGGCGACGCGCGCGTGGTCGGGCAGCGCACGCACGAGGTCGGCGATCGCGGCGACGACCGCGGCAGGCGAAGCGCCCACCGGCGTGTCGATGCGGACGCGGTCGCACAGCGGCGCACCCTCGGCGTCGAGGACCGCCGCCTTGATGCCGGAGCCGCCGATGTCGATCGCGAGCGTGTTCACGGTCAGGGCGTGGAGCGGGTGGCAGGCTACGAGGCAGATGGCGTTCATGCGACGGTTTGGCCCATCCCATCGGCGCCGCGACCGCGCCGACTGCACCGGACGCTGCCCGCGCAGGCGCCCCGCACGACACCCTGTCCGGCGGCGTCAGGCCGACGGCGCGGGGCCGCAGGGCAGCGTCTGAAGGTCGCGGGCGAGCACGATGTCGCCGGCGAAGCGGGCTGCGGCCTGCGCCTTCAGGTCGACGCCTTCGCACGGCGGGTAGAAGTGCGTCAGCACGAGCTGCCGGCAGCGCGCGCGCGCGGCGTAGCCGGCGGCGAGCGCGGGCGTCAGGTGGCCGTCGAGCTTCTGGCCGTCGGGCGTCGCCGCTTCACAGACGAACACATCGGCGCCGCGCGCGAGGTCGACGAGTTCGTCGCATTCGTCGGCATCGCCGGAGAAGGCGACCGTGCCGCCGTCGGCGGTGAGGCGGTAGCCGAGGCTCTGCGCGGTGTGGCGGATCGGCACCGCTTCGACCTGCGCGCCGGCGACCGCGAAGCGCCCGGGCGTCACTTCGTGCAGCGCCAGCTCGTAGCCGCGCGGGGCGAGCCACGGCCACGCTTCGGTCAGCTTCTCGACGAGCCGGCAGAGGCCGGGCGCGCCGTAGACGCGCAGCGGCGCGCGGCCCTCGTACGTCGGCGAGCGCAGCGCGAACAGCAGCGCGGCGAGGTCGGCGCAGTGGTCGGTGTGGTAGTGCGTCAGCAGCACGGCGGCGAGGTCGCGCACGTCGCCGCCGGCCTGGGCGAAGCGGCGCAGCGCGCCGGGGCCGCAGTCGACGAGCAGCGGTCCGCCCGGCGCGGCGACGAGGTAGCTCGCCGGAAAGCGGTCGGCGACGGGGATCGCGGTGCCGGAGCCGAGGATGGTCAGGTGCATGGGACGGAGGGCGCGACGCGCCGGCCAGCGTAGCGGCGCACGCGCACACGCGGCGAATTCACCGTCCGGGCCGTGCGGGCGCGCAGTAGCATGCGCCGTCGCCGACCGGCCCGACGCCGACTCCGGCGCGCATCGGGCATGGCGATCGACTACGTGCTGGCGGCTTGCTGCGGCTATCCGCGCAAGGTCTACGAGCGGTTCCTCGGCTCGCTGTTCGACACCGGCTACGCCGGCGCGGCGGTGTTGTTCGTGCGGCCCGACGACCTCGCCACCGTGCAGCCGCTCGCCGCCGCGCATCCCGGCTTCTCGGTGCGCGTCATGCCGCCGGGCGACCGCCAGCTCGCGCTGCAGCGCTACGACGCCATGCGCGAGTTCCTGCGCGAGATCGACGCGCCTGCCAGCGCCCGCCGCGTGCTGCTGTCCGACGCGCGCGACGTGCTGTTCCAGCGCGACTGGAGCGCGCATCCCGCGCTCGCCGCCGCCGCCGACCTGTGGGTGTTCGCCGAGGACCAGACCATCGGCAACTGCCGCTTCAATCGCGCGTGGCTCGACCAGATCGACCCGGCGCTGGCCGGGCAGCTCGCCGACCGCCGCATCCTGTGCTCGGGCACGACGATCGGCACGGGCGCTGGCATCGTCGCCTACCTCGACGCGATGGCGGCCGTCGCCGCCGCGCTGCAGGCCGCCGGGCGGGCCGGCGTCGTCGGCCAGGACCAGGGCAACCACAACTTCCTGCTGCACACCGGCCGGCTCGCGGCGCTGCGGCCGCAGGCGCTGACCAACGACGACAACCTCGTCAACACGGTCGGCTACGGCTGGAAGGGCGTCGACGCCGAGGGGCGCGCGACGAACGCGCGCGGCGACCGTTCGTGGGTGGTGCACCAGTACGACCGCTTCGACGCCGCGCTCGCTGCGCGCATGCAGGCGGGCTGGACGTACGACCTGTCGTGACGCGGCGTCGGCGTCGTGGTCAGCGGATCGACACCGTGTCGAGCACCGTGCGCAGCGCCTGCACGACGCCCTCCGTGCGCGGGTGGTGCACGAGCACGAAGCCGTCGCCTTCGTAGTGCGTCGAGCGCGGCTGGCCGGGCTGCGGCAGCTTCATCGCGACGAGCGCCGGGCCGAGCGCGCGCTGCATCGCCGCTGTGCCCTGGACGCCGCGCACTGTCGGGCCGCCGTCCTTGGCGCGCAGGAACACCGTGCCGGCGGCGAAGCGCCGCGCCGGGAACTGCCAGCGCCGCTCGACCATCAGCTGCGCCCACGCGGCCCACGGGTCGGCGCCGTGCGCGGCGCGCAGCAGCGGCATGATGTTGGCGCCCGGCGGGCGCGCGCCGACCTCGCTGACGACGAACGAGCCGTCGTCGCGCAGGAACCACTCCATGTGCGTCAGGCCGTGGCGCACGCCGAGCGCCGCCAGCGCCTTCTGGTTGGTCGCGGCGAAGGCCTGCGCGTGCGGCGGCAGCGGCTCGCGCGGCAGGATCAACGCGTACTGCATCCAGGCGTTTTCCAGCACCTGCAGCGGCCGCGGCACGTACGCCGTCGTCGACGACCACACGACCTCGCCGTCGATCACGACCGATTCGAACGTGTGTTCCTCGCCCTGCACGAACTCCTCGGCCTGCGCCGGCTGCTCGGCGGTCGGCTGCAGCGCCGCGAGCGCCTGCGCCAGCGAGGCTTCGTCGGTCGCGCGCTGCGTGTTGCGCGCGCCGAAGCCGGCGAGCGGCTTGAGCACGATCGGGTAGCCGACGGCCGCGGCGAACGCGCGCGCGTCGCCGAGGTCGCGCACCAGCGCCTGCCGCGCGACCGGCACGCCGGCCTGCCGCAGCACGTCCTTCATGCGGTTCTTGTCGCGGAAGTTGCGCGCGACCTCGGCGCCCATGCCGTCGACGCCGAGCGCGTCGCGCGCCTCGGCGATCGGCACCTGCAGCATCTCCAGGTAGCCCTCGAAGCGGTCGATGCGGCCCCACTGCGCGCGCACCTTCTCGGCGGCGGCGACGAGCTGTTCGCTGCGGCCGGCGTCCGCGACGCGTTCGCACGCGGCCAGGCGCGCGGCGATCGCCGGCGGCACGCGGTCGGGGGCTTCCTGCGTCAGGACGCCGACGCGCGCGCCGGGCAGGTCGAGGAAACACTGCACGCAGTGCGTCTGGACCTCGCTGAACCAGGGGGCGACGAGCAGGATGTTGGGCATCGGTGGCGGGGGCAGTCGTATCGCGGCGACGCAGCAACCGCCGCAGGCGCGCGGCGGAAGCGGCGCTGCCGCGCCGTGGCGGGCGCCTCGAACGGGGGGTGGGCGGCGGCTGGCGTGGGGCTGGCGGCGCGCTCGCCACCGGGCGGAGTCGCGCTGCCGCTGCTGCGCTGCGCCGCAATCGCCAGCACGCGGGGCGCTGCGCCGCCGCCCCGTGCCAAGTCGGCGGGAATTGCTACCATCGGTCGGTCTCCCGGTCGCGCGTGTGCGCGGCCACATGCCATGCCAGCTCTCCAGCAAGTGGAGCCACGATGCGACTCGTCTCGACCCTGACGTTGTTTCTCACCGCCTCTGTCGCGCTCGCGCAGGGCAACACGTGCTTCAGCGGTCCTGCCGCCGGAGCGTTCCTCGGCAATCTGCAGGACACCGTCTACCCCGGGCAGGCGATCGGCTTCGCCTTCCCGCTCGGCGGCACGACGTACACCGACGTCCACGTCTCCGACCACGGCTTCGTCGCGCTGTCGAACGGAGGCGTGCCGACGCCGCCCGCCAGCGGCGCGTTCACCTACACGCCATCGCTGGCCAACTTCGGGTCGGGTGGGCCCATCATCGCGGCGATGTGGTCGGACACGATTGGCGGCAGCGCCACGCCCGGCGCTGGTTGCTACGTGGACAGCTCGCCGACGCAATGCCGCATCGAATGGCGTTCGGTAACCAGCTTCGGCTTCCCGACGCCCGAGTTCAACCTCGCCGTGACGCTCTTCCCCAGCGGCCAGGTGCAGTTCGACTACGGCGTCAACGTCACCAACAACTCGACCTTCGGCGGCGTGTCCGACAACGGCATCGTCGGCGTGTTCGCCGGCGGCGCGCTGCCGGCCAGCGTCAATCTGTCAGCAGGCGGCGCGTCCGCGTCGGACAACACGTTCGAGAACTTCGTCGTCGCCAACACGTTCGACATGGCCGTCAACCGGCTGCTGATGCTGCCGTCGAACCCAGGCTGGTCGTACGTGCTGCTCGGCCCGTCGGGCAGCTGCGGCTCGTCGGCCAACTTCGGCCAGGGCTGCGGCGCCGTCGTCGCGTCCTTCTACGAGCGCTTCGCCACCACGCCGTCGATCGACCTGTCCAACACGTCGCTGCAGATGTTCAACAGCGGCACCGGCTACGTCGTGCTGCCGGGCAGCGCCGCCTTCGTGCCGCCGTCCGCGACGGCGACGAACCTCGGCCTCGGCGACGACAGCGAGACGACCATCACGCTCTCGTCGGCGTTCCCGTACCCGGGTGGATCGACGACCTCGCTGAACGTCGCGTCGAACGGCCACGTGTCGACCGCCACCAACAATGCGGCCTTCGACTACACGCCGACGCCGGCGGAGTTCCTCGCCTGGACCAACCCGACCTGGGCGGTATGGCGCGACTTCATCTGCAACGCGTCCGGCAACGTGAAGTTCGAGGAGATCGCCGGCACCGCCTACATCACGTGGGATGGCGTCATCGGCTACGTCGGCACCACGCCCGGCACGGTCACGAGCACGTTCCAGCTGCAGTTCCAGTTGGCGACCGGCAACGTCGCGTTCGTGTTCCAGAGCATGGACACGGTGTCGATCAGCACGTTCGTGGGCGGCGACGGCTACCTCGTCGGCTACTCGGGGCCCGGAGCCAGCCTCGACGGCGGCGCCTCGGACCTCTCCGCCCTCGCCAGCATCAGCCTCGCGGCGACGGACACCGGCGCGCTCGCCCTGACCAACAACGGCCAGCCGGTGATCGGCAGCGCCGCTTTCGGCTACACGATCAACGAGGTCCCGGGCCTGATCCCGTTCGCCTTCCTGTTCTTCGGCACGGGCGCCTTCAACCCTGGCATCGACCTGACGCCGATCGGCATGCCGGGCTGCGCCAGCTACACCACGGCCGACCTCGCGTCGCTGACCGCGGCGGCGACGGGCGGGACGGCCACGGTGCCGTTCCCGATCCCGCTGAACAACGCGCTGGCCGGCCTTGCCCTGACGTCGCAGGCCGTCGCGTTCTCGCTGGTCACGCCGCTCAACCTGATCTCGTCGAACGGCAACACGGCGAACCTCGGCTTCTGAGAGGCCGAGAAGAAGTCCGGCGCACGGCCTCTCAGAGTCATGTTTGGCGGCTGCCTTCGCAGCCGCGCAGAGCCTTCGAGAGATTCTCTCTGGGGCTCTGAGGCGCCAGCGCCGTCGGCGCCGCAAGCAGCCCGCCGCGGTCGTTCGATCGCGGCGGGCTGCTGCGTTTGGCGGCGCACGTCGTCAGCGGCGGCAGCAGCAGGCGTAGGGCCCGACGTAGGCCACCGCCACCGCGGCGCAGACCAGCGCGTCGCCGGTCAGGGCCACCGGGGTCAGCGCGACGCGCGCGGCGGTCGGGAATCCCGCGTCGCCGGCCGCGGTGCCGTGGCCTTCCCAAACCTGTTGGGTCAGGCACCCTGGCAGCGCCGTCAGGGCGACGAAGGCGACGGCGAACAGGCGCGGACGGGGCGACGGCGGGCGGGTGTTGGGCATGGCTGCGGGACCTCCGGGCCGCTCGTAGCGCAATCCTGACCCGGCGCGCGCCGCGGGCAGTTGCCGACCCGCCGGTCCGAACTTCCTGCCGGAGCAGGGCCTGCGCGCGCGGCGCCATGGGGATCGCGGCCGCCTGCGATGCCCTCCGGCGCATCGAACCTGCCGGCCGCAGCATGGTTGCGCTCGCAGCCACCGCCGGGCGCAGCTATCGTCCCCGCCCCCTATGAGCGAGTCCAAGAAGGCGCTGGCGACGTTCCAGGTGAACGGCGAGCCGCACGAGGTGGCGTTCGCGCCGCACAAGACCCTGCTGGAGGTGCTCCGCGAGGAGATGAACCTGACCGGCACCAAGCACGGCTGCGAACTCGGCGAGTGCGGCACCTGCACCGTCCAGGTCGACGGCGTGCCGATCCTGAGCTGCCTCTGCCTAGCGGTCGACGCGGTCGGCAAGGACGTGCGCACGGTCGAGGGCCTCGCCCAGGCCAGCGAGCTGACGCCGCTGCAGCACTGCATGGCCGACCTCGGCGCGGCCCAGTGCGGCTACTGCACGCCCGGCGTGCTGATGGCTGCCGACGCGCTGCTCAAGCACAACCCCAAGCCCACGCGCGACGAGATCAAGGAAGCGCTCGCCGGCAACCTGTGCCGCTGCACCGGCTACCTGAAGATCTTCGAGGCCGTCGAACTGGCGGCGGCGCGCATGCGCGGCGAGAAGGCCGAGCCGAGCAAGGAGTCGATCCATGGTTCTTGACCAACCCGCCGGTCGCGTCGAGGACGGCAAGCCCGCGGCGCCGTGGCGCCACGACGCGAAGAAGGAAGACCTCAAGCACATCGGCAAGCCGATCCGCAAGGTCGATGCGCGCGGCAAGGTCGCCGGCCTGACCAAGTTCGCCGACGACCTGACGCTGCCGCGCATGCTGCACATGAAGCTGCTGCGCAGCACGGTCGCGCACGCCGAGATCGTCTCGATCGACGCCAGCAAGGCGGCGGCGCTGCCGGGCGTGAAGGGCATCCTGACGGGCAAGGACCTGCCGATCCCGTTCGGCATCCTGCCGGTCAGCCAGGACGAGCACGCGCTGTGCCCCGACAAGGTGCGCTTCGTCGGCGATCCGGTGGTGGCGATCGCGGCGACCGAGGAGGAGATCGCGTGGGAGGCCTGCCGGCTCGTCGACGTGCAGTACCGCGAGCTGCAGACGATCGGCGGCATCCACGAGGCGGCGGCGACCGACGAGCCGCGCCTGCACGACTACGGCGTGCGCGGCAACATCCACCGCCTGGAGAACCTTGAGTTCGGCGATCTGCAGGACGGCTTCGCCCGCGCCGAGCACGTGCGCGAGGACACGTTCTTCTTCGAGGGCAACACGCACCTGCCGATGGAGCAGCACGCGACGTTGGCCCACTTCGACAAGGACGGCAAGCTGACCGTCTGGTCGAGCACGCAGACGCCGCACTATCTGCACCGCGCGCTCGCGCGCACGCTGCACCCGCTGCCGGCGCACCACATCCGCGTGGTCGCGATCCAGAACGGCGGCGGCTTCGGCGGCAAGAGCGACCCGTTCAACCACGAGGTCGCCGCCGCGAAGATGGCGATGCTCACGGGCCGGCCGGTGAAGATCGCGCTGACGCGCGAAGAGGTGTTCTGGTGCCACCGCGGCCGCCACCCCGTGCTGATGCGCAGCAAGGTCGGCGTCACCAAGACCGGCCGCATCACCGCGCTCGACTTCCAGAGCTACCTCGACGGCGGCGCGTACGGCAGCTACGGCACCGCCAGCACCTTCTACACGGGCGCGCTGCAGACGGTGACCTACGCGGTCGAGAACTACCACTTCCGCGGCGCGCGCTTCTTCACCTGCAAGGCGCCGTGCGGGCCCAAGCGCGGCCACGGCACGCCGCAGCCGCGCTTCGCCCTCGAGGTGCAGCTCGACAAGATCGCCTGCGACCTCGGCCTCGATCCGGCGCGCATCCGGCTCGACAACCTCGCGCCGCGCGACTCGCTGACGGCGAACTTCCTGCGCATCGGCTCGATGGGCCTCGGCGCGTGCATCGAGAAGGTCGTCGCCGGCTCGGGCTGGAACGAGCGGCGCGGCAAGCGCGAGGTGACCAAGGACGGGCGCATCCGCGGCCTCGGCCTCGCCTGCAGCAGCTACCTGTCGGGCGCCGGCCTGCCGATCTACTGGAACGGCCTGCCGCACTCGGGCGTGCAGTTGAAGCTCGACCGCAGCGGTCTCGTGACCGCGTTCTGCGGCAGCACCGACATCGGCCAGGGCAGCGACAGCATCCTCGGCTGGATCATCGGCGAGGTGCTCGGCATCGACCCGCTCGGCATCAAGGTCGTGACGTCGGACACCGACCTCACGCCGGTCGACCTCGGCAGCTACAGCTCGCGCGTGACGGTGATGACCGGCAACGCCGCGATGCAGGCCGCCGAGCGCGCGCGCGACATCCTGCAGAAGGGCGTCGCCGAGAAGCTCGGCGTCCCGGCGGGCCGATTGGTGTTCGCCGACGAGCGCGTGTTCGACGCCGAGGACCCGAAGAAGGGCATGACCTTCCAGGAGGCGATCGTCTGCTCCGAGGCGCGCTTTGGCACCATCGGCACGGTCGGCAGCTACACCCCGCCGCCGACGGCCGCGAAGTTCCGCGGCGGCGGCGTCGGCCCGAGCCCGAGCTACAGCTACTCGGCCGCCGTCGTCGAGGTCGAGGTCGACCCGGAGACGGGCATCTACCGCGTGCCGCACGTGTGGATGGCGCACGACATCGGCCGCGCGCTCAACGCTGCGGTGGCGATGGGCCAGATCGAGGGCTCCGTCTACATGGGCCTCGGCGAGGCGATGATGGAGGAGATGGCGTACCGCGATCGCAGCCACAAGGGCAAGCGCGTGTTCGTCCACAAGATCCCCTCGATGCTGGAGTACAAGAGCCCGAGCGCGCTGGAGATGCCGAAGGTCACGACCTACGTCATCGAGGACCCGGACCGCAATGGCCCGTTCGGCGCCAAGGAGGTCGGCCAGGGGCCGCTGCTGCCGATGATGCCGGCGGTCGCCAACGCCATCTTCGACGCCGTCGGCGTGCGCGTGGACGAGATCCCGTGCAGCTTCGAGAAGGTCTTCGCCGCGCTGCAGGCGAAGAAGGACGGCAAGGAGGGCCGCTACGGCCCGAGCAGCGGCGCGGACGGCGTGCCCGTCGTCGACTTCGGCGACTCGCTGAAGATCAAGACGCCCTGGCAGGGCGGCGACGGCACGGCGTGGAACGAACCCAAGCGCGAGAAGAAGGCCGCCAAGTAGGAGCCAGGACGAACATGCTGCGACTCCCCACGTTCACCTACCACCGGCCGAAGACCGCGACGGAAGCCGTCGCGATCGCCTGCCAGCACGGCAAGGCGGCGATGTACGTCGCCGGCGGCACGGACCTCTACCCCAACATGAAGCGCCGGCACCAGGCGCCGACGCAGGTCATCTCGCTTCAGGACGTGCCTGGCTTGCACGCGATCGACTGGCTGCCCGACGGCCGCTGCGCGATCGGCTCGATGGTCAAGCTGTCGAAGCTCGAGCACGACGCCAAGGTCAAGGCCGCGCACCCGGCCTTCGCGCACGCGGTGCGCGAGATCAGCACGCCGCTGCTGCGCAACATGGGCACGATCGGCGGCAACCTGCTGCTCGACACGCGCTGCACGTACTACGACCAGACGCACGAGTGGCGCGAGTCGATCGACTTCTGCATGAAGAAGGACGGCGCGATCTGCTGGGTCGCGCCGGGCTCGCCGCGCTGCTGGGCCGTGCAGAGCAGCGACACGGTGCCGCTGGTCTGCGCCATGGAGGCCGAGGTCGAGCTGGTCGGCCGCGACGGCGTGCGCACGATCAAGGCCGGCGACCTGTACCGCGACGACGGCATCCAGTACCTGACCAAGAAGCCCGAGGAACTGCTGACGCGGCTGATCCTGCCGGCGCCCACGGGCTGGAAGGCCAGCTACCTCAAGCTGCGCCGCCGCGACACCTACGACTTCCCGGTGCTCGGCGTCGGCGCCTGCGTCTGGACCGACGCCGCCGGCACGGTGACCAAGGCCAACGTCCGCCTCGGCGGGGCCGGCAGCTACGCCATCCCGGCGACCGAGAGCGAGAAGCTGCTGGTCGGCAACAAGCTGACCGACGAGCTCGTCGCCGCCGCCGGCTCGGCGGCGATGAAGCCGGCGCGCACGATGGACAACACCGACCTCGACGTCTACTGGCGCCGCAAGGTCGCGCCGGTCTACGTCGCGCGCGCGCTGCTGGCCTGCCGCTGATCGCGGCGGCCGCGGGCGGCGTGGCGCGCCGTCAGCCCCGGCCTTCCCGCCGCCGCGTCTGCTCGCCGATCGTCGTCAGGACCTTGGCGTCGTCGTTGTGCGAGTGCGTGAAGCCCATCGCGCGTTCGGCGGCGATCGTCGCCGGCGCGCGGTAGGCGAGCACGTAGCCGCGCCGCCAGCGGTCGCTGCCGTTGCCGCCGGAGCCGTGCACGGCGCGCTCGTGGTGCACGCTGACCGACCCGCGCGGCAAGATCGCGCTGCGGATGCGGTCGCGGGCGGGGTCGACCTGGGCGACCAGCGTGTGGTTGCTGTCGCGGTCGCCGTGCAGCGGCAGGTGTTCGCGCAGCTCCGGTTCGCGGTGGCTGCCGTCGACGAAGCGCACGCAGCCGTTGTCGTCGGCGACGTCGTCGAGCGCCAGCCAGAAGGTCGCCGTACGCGTGTCCGGAGTGATCGGCCAGTAGCCGAGGTCCTGGTGCCAGTGGAACACGGCGTCCGCCTTGTGCGGGGGCTTGGCGACCAGCTGGTCGTAGTCGATGGCGAAGTCCTCGCCCCACAGCTGGCGCGCGACGTCGGCGGCGCGGCGTTCGTAGACGTTGCCGGCGAGCTGTGGGCAGTACACGCGCGGCAGCATGACGTTGAGGATCGCGTAGTCCTCGATCGGCCGGCCGTAGTCGCCGGTCATGTCGCAGTGGTCGCGGCCGCGCACCGGGACCTCGCGGCGCAACAGCCGCATGTACAGGTCTTCTAGCGGGCGCAGTTCGGCGTCCGACAGGAAGCCGGGCAGCGTGATCCAGCCGTCGCGGTGGAAGGCGGCGATCTCCGCCTCGGTCAGCGGGTAGCGGTCGGCGACGGGGCGCATGGCGGCGCGCATGCTACCGCCGACCGCCGCTGCGCGGCCCGAGGCGGCTTCGCCCGGGCCGGCCTTCCTCGGCGAAGCCAGATCAGAAGAACGTGCCCGGCAGCGTGTCGCCCATCGGGAACGGGCCGCGCGAGTGCGGGCCGAAGAAGAAGCGGAACATGACCGCCGCGGTCCAGCAGTCGCGACCGCCCAGCGACGCGTACTCGACGCCGTACAGCATGCGAACGCGGTAGCCCGCGAGGAAGTGGTTGAGGCCGACGTAGCCTGCCTGGTACTCGTCGCCGGTGGTCATGCCGGCCAGGCGCTCGTAGCGGCCCTGGGCGCGCAGGCCGCGGTCGCCGTCGCTGCGCGCGTACTGGTAGCGCCCGACGACCTGCCACTTGTCGGTGAGGAACCAGCCCGGCTGCAGGTTCAGGCCGAAGGCGTCGCCGTTGCGGTTGCCGAGCCCGGCGGTCACCTCCGACACCAGCGAGCACGAGCCGCGCGTGAGGATCAGCGCCGAGGCGAGCCCCGTGTCGAAGTAGTTCAGGTTGGTCGCCTCCGCCGTCGCGTCGCTGCTGACCGCCGACACGTTGAGGAAGGCGCTGTCGGTGCCGAGGCTGTCGCCGAGGTCGCGCGTGATCGAGCCGATCACCGATTGCCCCGAGTCGAATTCGGTGAACGCAGTGCCCATGTCGCGGCCCGTCGCGTTGGTGAACACGCCGGTGTAGTAGCTCCAGGCGCCGAATCGGCCCGAGGCGGTGACGGCCGGGGTGTAGTCGGCGCGGAACATGTTCGTCAGCAGCGACCGCTCCAGCGTGTTGATGTAGCGGCTGCTGACGTTGCGATCGTGGGTGAAGCGGTGCTTCTGCTGCCCGACCGTCAGCATGAACGACTCGTGGAACCGCCAGCCCGCCCACAGTTCGGTGAACCCGTTGTACTCGGGGTCGAAGTCGCCGAAGTCCGGCGTGTTGTCCTTGCTGCCGCTCACCGATTGCGCGTGCAACGTCAGGTTGTCGAACAGGCGCATCTGCGTGCCCAGGCGGAACCGGCGGTTCTCCCAGCCGTCGTCGTCGCCGTTGCTGCCTTCGGACCAGTGGTACTGGCCGTGGTAGCGACCGAGCACCCAGAGCTCGTTGAGCACGCCGGCCTTGTCGTCGCGATGGAGCAGGCCGAGGTTGGGGAAGGGCTCGACCGCGGCCCGGCGTCGGCCGGCCGCGTCGGCCTCCTTGGCTTCGGGGAGCGGCGCGGTGGCGGTCTGCGCCGTCAGCCCAGCGGCGAGCAGGCAGATGAAGGAATGAGCAAGAATGCGTGTGAGCATTAGCAAGGTTCCGTGAGGAATGGCGGAACGCTGCCCGATGCGTGCCCGGATGGAATCAGGCTCCGGAACCTTAATCTCCTGCGCGACGGCCTAACCGGAGCTTCACGACTTCTTAACTCTGGCGATTGGCCGGGCGCGCTCCGGGTCGCTCCCGAGCGGTGGGCGGTCAGCGCGGCGGCGTCCACGGCACGCAGGCGAGCGTCACCAGGAACGCGAACGTCGACGCCGCGATCGCCGCGGCGTAGCCGGCCGCGCCGTGCACGCCGAAGAACCACGCGCTGACGCCGAAGACGGCCAGCCGCACGGCGGTGGCCAGCGTGCCCCAATGCGGTCGCCCGGTCGCCATCAGCGGGCAGTTGAGCGCCGTCCCGAGGCAGCTGAAGTAGACCGCGACGATCATCCACTGCAGCGGGCCGGCGGCCGGCAGGTAGCGGTCGTCGTACAGCAGGTCGACGACGAACGGCGCCGCCAGCACGGCGAGCGCCGCGAGCGGCGCGCCGCCGAACACCAGCGCCTTCATGACCTGCCGCATGCGCGCGCGGATGGCGGGCAGGTCGTGCTGGAACTTCGCGAGGTAGGGGAACAGCAGCCCGCCCAGCAGCTGCGAGGCGATGCCTTCGATCGGCGCCGTCATGTTCTGCGCGATGGCGTAGGTGCCCGCGGTGCCCATGCCGAGGAAGCGCGCGACGAAGAACGCGTCGAGGCGCACGGCGAAGAAGCCGAGCACCGACGCCGCGAAGACGTAGCGGCCGTAACGCAGCAGGTCGCCCGCGACGGCCCGGTCGTAGGTGAGTCGGGGTCGCTCCGGCGCCATGACGTAGGACAGCGCCACGCGCACGGCCTCGGCGGCGATTCCCGCGAAGACGATGCCGTAGGCGTTGCCGGTCAGCAGCGCGCCCGCGATGTTGAGCGGCAGCCGCGTCACGTCGACAGCGAGGTCGAGCTGGTTGATGCGGTCCTGCCGCAATTCGCGCATCCATGCGAGGCGCCCGGGGCTGCACGCCGCCTGCAGCGGCGGCATCAGCGCCGTCAGGAGCGCGAGCGTCTGCAGGCGGTCGTCGGCCATCCAGGTGGCGAACGGGCCGGCGAGCGCGACGATGACCGCGCTGACGCCGAAGCTGCGCCACAGCGCCAGCGTCCAGGCGACGTCGAGGAAACGACGCGTGCCGCCCTCACGGTGCTGGACGATCGCCTGCCGGATGCCGAAGTCGGCGCACATCTCGACGAAGACGCCGAGCAGCATCGCCGTCGTCGCGAGGCCGAAGTCGTCCGGCAGCAGCAGTCGCGTGATGATGACCGAGCTGACGAGGCGCAGCGCCTGGCGGGCCGCGATCGCGCCGAGGATCCAGGCCGCGCCCTTGGCGACGAGGTCGCGCAGGGACGCGCCGTCGCCGGGTGGTCTGGCGTCGCTCATGCCTTGACGAAGCGCGCCAGCACGGTGTGTCCGGCGATCGTCGGTGCGGCGGCGGCAAGGTAGCGGCGGAAGAAGCGGTCGAAACCGAGCCGGTGGTACAGCGTGCGCTGCAGCCAGCCGCGCAGATGGTTGCGTTCCTGCACGGCCTGGTACCAGTCGAGTTCCTGCAGCGGCTCGAGCCACGTGGCCACATGGCGCACGCCAAAGCGCGGGCCCAGGCCTTCGAGGCAGGCGCGCGACCACAGCGACATGTGGTGCGGCGGCATGTCGAGCCAGTTGTCCTCGGCCTGGCCGAGGAAGCTGTCGTGGTTGGGCACGCCGAGCAGCAGGCTGCCGCCGGGCTTGAGCGCCTGGATGCAGGCGCGCACGAACGCCGCCGGCGCGATCACGTGCTCCAGCACCTGGAACGAGGTGACGACGTCGTAGTGGCCGGGCCGCCCGGCGGCGTGCGCCTCGATCGTCTCAGTGACCACTTCGACGCCGCGCTCGCGCCCGGCCTGCGCCGCCGCGTCGTTGAACTCCAGGCCCGTCGGCACGGCGCCGCGCTCGGTGCGGCAGCGATGCAGGAACGCCGCCTTGCCGCAGCCGACGTCGAGCACGCGCTGGCCGGCCTGCACCTGCCGCAGCGCGTCGTCGTGCTCCCACTTCGTCTCCTTGTAGTTCCAGTCGAAGGTCTGGAGTTGGCGGTACAGGCCTTCGCGGCCGACGACGGACGGCGGCACGAAGAAGCGCAGCCCGCTCTCCGGGCACTCCAGCAGGTGGATGCTGTCGACGCCGGCGAACTCGGCGCTGGCGTCGTAGCCGAAGTCGCGGCGGTAGGCGTCGAGGACGCGGCGCGTCGGGATGGAGCGGACGAGGCGACAGTCGATCTCGCGTTCCAGCAGCGGGCTCGTGGCGCGCATCTGCATCAGGTGGGCGGCGGGGTGTGGGAACGCCGCCGCACAGAAGGTGCCGCGCACGAGCAGGGCGCGCAACCTGAAACGACGCGATGCAGTGGGCCGTCGCGCAGAGGAGTCTGCATGACGGGAGGCGCGCCGATCCGGTGCGGCCGCGGCCACCAGGGCCAACCTGATCGCCCGCCCAGCGCGCCGAGCGGACGCTCAGAGCCTGCGAGAGAATCCCTCGAAGGCTCTGCGCGGCTGCGAAGGCAGCCGCCAAGAATGGTTTTGAGACGCCGTTCGCTGGATCCCTTCTCGGCTTCTCAGTGCCGCAGCGGCGGCGGCGCGACGCCCGGGTGCGCCACCCGCGTCATCGCCGCATGCCGGCCGAGGTCCTGGCGCCAGACCATCTGCGTGGTGCTGTAGCTGCCGTCGGCGTGCTTGTACCAGTCGAGCCCCTGGTCGTTGCGCTCGACGCCGACGATCGGACTCCACGGGAACGGCCCCCAGAACGTCGCCAGCGGTTCGGCGTCGGTCGCGCCATTCAGCGTCGGCACCTTCGAGCCGTCGGGCAGCAGCAGTTCGCGGCTGCCGCCTTCGGTGGCCGTGCTGGCGGGGGCGGCGGCCGGCGCGTCGCCGCGGCGCGGCGCGCCGCCGACGGCGACCTCGGCAGAGGGCGCGGACGGCGGTGCGGCCGCAGGGGCCTGCGGCGCCGCCGCCGCCTTCGGCTGCTCGGGCCGCAGCCACGCGAGCGTGGCGACGGCGACGGCGACCAGCGCATAGCCTGTCGCCGCCACGCTGTTCACAGGTGCACCTCTTGGGCGTTGGTCCACTCGGCGATGTTCGTGGCGATGTCCCAGACCACCGCCTGGAACGCGAAGTCCGTGCCGACGAGGGCCGGGCTGATCGTGTTCGGCAGGGCGATCGTCCACTCGCGCACGCCGTTGGCGAGCGCGCCGGAGAACAGCGGGATCGCCGTGGCCTCGGTGCCGACGTAGCTGTGGCCGATGATCCGGCCGAACCCGATCGGATTGCCCGACCAGTACGCCGGCTGGAAGCCGACGGCCCCGCCGACCCCGACCAGCGCGTTCGGCGCGATGTTGTCGGTGATCCGCACCGTCAGGCCGTCGCGCCGCGGCTGGCCGGCGATGTCCGGGAACAGCCCGTTCATGCTCAGGTTGGCGCCGGGTGCGCCGAGCCGGGGGCTGGTCGGGTCGAGCCCGCCGAGGTGCAGGTTGGGGCTCGTCACGAACGGACCGAGCACATACGTCCACGGCGTGGTGAACGACGGCGCGCCCTGGCGTCCCGCCCAGGTCGGGTGCGGCGCGCCGGCGCGGTGGTTCTCGCCGACTGTCGCTCCCGTGTTGGCCGACAGCAGGTCGGCGCGGAACAGCGAATGGCCGTCGGTAGCCGGCCAGAGCGGATTGGCTGGCAACTGCACGCCGAAGAACGTGCGGGCGGGCGCGTCCCCGATGTTGCCGTCGTAACCGATGATCAGGCCGCCCTGGATGTTGAAGCCATCGTACATCAGCCACGTGCCGCGGGCCGTGCTCGTCGACGGCGGCGAACTCAAGCCGCTGATCACCAACCGTTCGCCGGCCGGCGACATGTTGGGCTCGCCCGTCGGCAAGGCGCGGCGGACGACCAGGCTGTAGGTCTCGGTGGTCGACAGCCTCTCGTCCGCCAGCCAGTGGTAGATGCCAAAGAAGCGCTGGAAGTCATTGGCGTCGGCGACGCCGCGGAAGTGCTCCGTGTCGATGACCATCAGCGCCTCGGCGGCGGCGCTCATGTCGGGCCGGCCGACGAACGACGTGCAGGTCAGCGTCTGGCGCTCGGGGTCCTGCGGGTAGAAGACGAAGGGATTGACCTGGGCGGCAGTTGCGCCGGCCAGGAGCGCACA
>JADCJE010000031.1 GCA_020247305.1 Phycisphaerales bacterium
AGGTGGTCGTTGAGGATGGCGAAGTGCAGCAGCCGGAAGCCGAACCGGTCCTTGCCGCGCGCGAAGTGGGTGAGCAGCGCCGCGCGCTCCTTGCGGTTGCGCAGCCGCGGCAGGTGCTGTCGCAGCTTCACTGTGACGAGTGCGGGGTGGTAGGCGGCGTGCGCAGGCCGCGTCGTGCGCGCCATCAACGGCGCAGCGCCGTTGGGCTTGCGCCCAGCGCCCGGGCGCGCGCCGCCGCGCTGGCGGAACGGCAACGCGCCCTGCACCGGCCGCCGGCCAGCCGCTGACCGAGTCCGCGCCACCGACCGCGACCCCGCGCCCGACGCGCCTCTCACCTGAGCCGTCTTCCGCGTGCCCATCGTCTTCTTCAGCAACCTCTGACCACAGTTTGAATACGCATAAATATAGCGTCTGAAGCCACAACGCAAGCCACGGTTCACTTTTCGTTCGGGCCCGCGCAGTGCTTTGAGCGCGCGCACGGGTTCGAACCGCGCAAGGGTCCAGTCCCTCACATCGGTGCGAGCCCGCGCATGTCAGCCGCCACCGTCTGCCGCACCGACCCGTGTCGAAGCCGCCCCAACTCGGCCCGCCCGTCGCCGCGACCGCGCTCCTATTCCCGTCCCAGGCCTTCGCAGCCGTTCCCGCCGCGGTTGGCGTCGCCGTCACGCCCAGACCGTCTCTGGCCTCGTGTCGAAGCCGCCCCAACTCGGCCCGCCCGTCGCCGCGACCCCGCGTCTCCTCCCTCCCAGGCGTCCGCCGCTACTTCCCCAGCGCCGTCAACCGCTCGCGCAACCGCGCGAGCGTCTGCTCGTGGTAGTCCTTCTTCGCCTCGCGGTCGGCCAGGAACGCCGCCGCCTCCGGTTCGCCGTCGAAGCAGCACAGCCCGAACGCCGCCGCCACGCGCACGTCCATCGACTCCGTCGCATCCTGCAAGCGCGCGCGCAGCAGGGCCCGGCTCGGCTCGTCGCGCAGCAGACCCAGCGAACGCGCCGCGGCGGTGCGCAGTTCCAGGTCGGCGTTGCCCAACATCGGGCGCAGGAACGGCAGCGCTTCGCTCGCGCCGCATTCCCCGAGCGTCCGCACCGCGTACGAACTGGTCATCGGGTCGCCGAGCAGCGGCAGGACCGCCGACGACGCCGGGCGCGCCACCGGCCCGAGGTCGGCGAGCACCTGCAGCGCCAGCGTCCGCAGGTAGGGCTCGCTGGCGTCGAGGATGCGGGTCACCAGCGGCACCGACAGCGAACCGGCGCGCCGCATGACGTACTTGGCGTCGTCCACCGGCCGCAGTTGCGTGCCCTCCGAAGCGGCGAGGTGCGCGGCGAGACGCCACTGTGTCTGCTTCTCGTCGGGCGGCGGCGTGCCGGGCAGCGACGTCGTGCCGCGCTGCTGCCACGCGTCGTGGTGCTGGCGCAGCGCGCCGCGCACTTCGTCCCACGTCGGTTGCTCGGCGAGCGCCACGCCCCGGGCGCGCAGCGCCTCGATTGCCGACGCCCCGGCAGCCTGCGCCGTCGCCTCGCTGCCGATCGCCGCGTCGAGCCAGGCGAGTCCGCTGTCGTTGCCCAGCCGCGCGAGCGCGTCGGCGACCCAGACGACGGTCGGCGGATCGAGTTCGTACTTGAGCCGCAGCAGCAACGGCAGGGCGAGCGCCGTCTGTCGCGACTGGCCGCACAGCCACGCCGCCCGCTGGCGCACCTCGACCTGCTCGTGGGCGAGCGCCGGCTCGAGGATCCACCAGGCGTCGGCGTGTTCGCCGAGCGCGCGCTCGGACAGCGTCAGCGTGCGCGGGTCGGACTCGACGAGTTGGAGCGCGATGTCGCCGAGGTCGCGCAGTTCCTTCTGCGCGGCCTCCGTCGGCGCCGATCGCGTCGCCGCCATCGCCTTGAGTTCGGCGATGCGCGGTTGCAGGGCGAGCGGCGGCAGCTTTGGCGCGCCGTCGGCGGCGTTCTCCTGCCGGCCACCGCAGGCGACGGCGAGCGCCGCGATGGCGCAGGCCCAGGCGGATCGGCGCGGGGTCATTGCAGCTCCACCCGACGCTCCTCCAGGAGCGAACTCTTGGGATCGGCGTCGCCCACGAACGGCGTCAGCCGGTACCACAGGCGCGCCTCGACGGCGATCGCGCCGGCGGGGATCGGCACGCGGACGTCCTTTTGCTCGCCGGACGGCAGCTGCGCGTTCTCGCCGGACGCGTTGCCGGGGTTGATCGGCGTCGTCTCGTCGCGGTAGGGCTGGCGGAAGCGCCACGCCCGCTGCCACTCGCCAGCGCCCTCGGCGGTCACGAAGCGCAGCATCATGTCGACGGCGCGGTGCCGCTCCTCGGTGGGGAAGTTGTGGCCGGCGCCGACGTTGCGCAGCGACATCACCACGGCGTCGCCGTCCTTGCGCACGTCGAACACGCCCGCCTTCTTCAGCGTCGCGAGGTCGTGTCCGCCTTCGTAGACGTGCTTGCGGCCCATGCGCTTGCTGCCGTCCTTGCGCACGCGCGTCACCTCCGGCATGTGGCACGACGAGCAGTCGGTGCCCTGCTGCGCGAAGTGGGTGGCGCGCCACTGGTCCGTGGTGCCGTGCTGGTTGTGGCACGACGCGCACGCCTCGGCGGCGAAGAAGTCGGCGCTGCGCTGCGGCTGGCACGGGACCTCCGGCCGGTCGTTGCGCGCGAGGATGCCGCCGTCGGGTCCGAGGTGGCAACTGATGCAGCTCACGCCCTCGTCGAAGTGCGTGCGGCGCGGCAGTGTGCGTTTGCCGAACCCGGTCACCGCGAGCGGTCGCGGCAGGTGGCAATCCATGCACTCCTCCTTGCGGAAGTCGTCGCTCAGGTCGCGCACCTCTGGGTTGGTGTACGCGATCTGGTGGTGCGAGCCGAACCACTCATCGTAGACGTCCTGGTGGCACTCGCGGCATTGCGCGGACGATTCCCAGCGCACGGCGCTCGCGCCGTGGGCGGCGCGGGCGGGCTGGCCGCCGGAAAGCCACGCGATGGCGCCGCCGAAGGCGCCGAGGACGAGCGCGACGACGCCGATGCGGATCGGGAGATTCATGGCCGGATGGATGGGGCGGGGTTGGAAATCTGCCAAGGGAGCAGGCGCGGCGAAACCGCCAACGCCAACCGGGCGGTGTCGCCGGGCCGCAACGGCGCGGCGGACGTCGCATGCACGATCTGGTCGCCCAGTGCGACGCGGACCCGGAACGCGGCGCCGTCGGGCGTCGTCGCCAGGACCTTGCCGGCCGGACCGTCGCCGTCCGCCGTCGCGCGGACTTCACCGGGTAGCAGCACGAGCCGCAGGTCGCCGGTGGCGCCGGTTGGACGGGCGAACGGCCCGAACGCCGTCTCGACGACGTCGCCGCGGGCGGTCGTCGGCAGGCATGCGGCGCCGGCGAGGAACGCGGCGGTGAACGCCGTGCGCGGCGCGCGCAGCAGGTCGAGCGCGGGGCCGGCCTCGACCAGTTGGCCGTCGCGCAGCACCACGAGGTCGGTCGCCAGCGCCAGCGCTTCGTCGCGGTCGTGGGTGACCAGGACGGTGGTGAGCCCGCGTTCGTCGGCGAGACCGCGCAGCAGCAGCGCCATGGCGTCGCGCTGGTGCACGTCGACCGAGCGCAGCGGTTCGTCGAGCAGCAGCACGGCCGGGCTCGGCGCGAGCGCGCGCACGAGGCCCAGGCGCTGCGCCTCGCCGCCGGAGAGCGCCGCCGGCTTCTTGTCGGCATGGGCGCCGAGTCCCGCCTGCGCCAGCAAGCTGCGCGCGGCCGCGTCCCCGAGCCCGGGGGCGGCGAACGTCAGGTGCTGCAGCGCCGTCATGTGCGGCCACAGCGCGCCGTCCTGGAACACGAGGCCGACGCCGCGGCGGTCCGGCGGCATGAACATCGAGCCCTGCGCGACGACCTGCCCGCCGATGCGGACCGCGCCGCCGTCGGGGCGCTCCAGGCCGGCGAGGCACCGCAGCAGCGTCGTCTTGCCGCTGCCGGACGGTCCGACGATCGCGAGCCGGCCGCCGCTCGCCACCGCGAATGACAGCGGGCCGAGCGTGAAACCCGGTCGCTGCAGGCGCAGGTCGGTGACGGCGACGGAACGGGGCATGGTCGGAGGCTCAGGAGAGGGTGGACAACCTGCGGCCGGCCAGGACGGTCGGCACGAGCGGCACCAGCACCGCGAGGCTCAGCAGCAGCAGCGCGATGACGCCGCTCCAGTCCTCGTGCTGGAAGTGCACGGCGTTCGCCAGCCGCCGCACGGCGGTTGCATTCGCCGCCGGCAACACGACGGCGAGATCGAGTTCGCGCAGCGCCAGCACGAAGGCCAGCGCCCAGGCGCTCCAAGCGGCCGGCAGCAGCGGCGCCACGTGCAGGCGCAGCGCCCGCACGAACGGCGGTCGCGCGACGAAGGCGCCCGCTTCCTCGGCGGCGAGGGGCAGCCGCCGGCACTGCGAGGTCAGCGTCAGCGCCGCGAACGGCAGGAAGCGCGCGGCGTACGCGCAGCCGGCGAACAGCCAGCTCTGGTCGAAGCGCGCGCCGAACAGGCGCAGCAGCGGCCCGTCGTGGAAGGCGCGGATCAGCGCGATGCCGAGCAGGATCGACGGCACGGCCGCCGGCAGCGCCGCGAGCAGTTCGAGCGCCGGCCGCCGCCGCGCCGCAGCGCGCGCCAGCGGCAGCGCCAGCAGCACCACGGCGACGGCGACGGCGAGCGCCAGCCACAGCGAGTTCAGCAACTGCGGCAGGCCCTGGTCCATTGCCTTGGCGAAGCTCTGGCGCGCGTAGTCGAGGCCCATCGGCTCGAGCTTCTGCGCCGAGCCCATCGTCCAGCGGCCGAGCACGAACACCGGCATGGCGACGCCGGCGGCGAGGTACAGCAGCGGCGGCAGCAGCGCGACCCAGCGCCACGCGCCGAGTCCGCGCACCGGCAGCGGCTTCACGACGCCGCGGTCCGGCGCCTGCGCGCGCAGGCGCAGGGCGGCCCACAACAGGCACCCGAGGCTGGCGACGAACGGCAGTGCGGCGACGATCGGGCTCTGCAGCTCCTCGAACGTGGTGCCGACGGCGCGGCGGTTCCAGCGCGCGAACACGCCTTCGGCGTAGGTGTGCCAGGTCTTGCCCTTGACGGTGAGGAACTCCGGCACGCCGTGATCGGCGACGGTGAACAGGAACGCCAGCAGGCAGCCGGCGAGCACTTCCGGCGCGATCGCGCGCAGCAGCCAAAGTTCGGCGCGGGCCCGGCCGCGCAGCAACCATGCCGACTCGTAGGCGCGGCCGTCGACGCTGCGCAGGCCGCGCGCCGTCAGCACGGCGACGAACGGCGCGTGCGCGACGCCGAGCAGGATCGCGCACGGCCAGAAGCCGGGCGCCGGGAACAGGTCGGCGAAGCCCATCGCGATGAAGATGGGCGGCACGACCAGCGGCGCCACGCCGAGCGGCGCGAGCCACCGAGCGCCCGGCAGGTCGCGGCCGACCGTCAGCCACGCGTGCGTGCCGCCGAGCAGCAGCGACAGCGCCGTGGCCGCGAAGCCCAGGCGCAGCGACGCGCCGACCTGCGCCAGCAGGTTCTCGTCGCCGGCGAGCGCGCGCCACGCCGACAGCGTCAGGCCGTCCTGCGCCTGCACGGTCTGCAGCAGCAGTTGCAGCAGCGGCAGCAGCGCGAACGCGGCGAGGAACGCGAGCGCCAGCCACAGCGGCGCGCGGCTCGGCAGGTCGCTGCGGCCCGGCGTCGTCACGTCACTTGCCCCAGCGCTTGCTGAATTCCTGGTTGCAGCGCGCCAGCTCGGTCGCGGTCTGCGCCGGATCCCACGCCATCTCGCGGAAGCTGCCGACGGCCTTGATCGCCGGGTCCTGCGGGCCTTGCACGCCCGCGCGCAGCGGAATCTGCGCGCCCTCGGCGGCGGCGAGCAGCGCCTCCGTCTCCTTGCTGACGATGCGGTCGATCAGGCGCTTGCCGCCGTCCTGGTCGGGGCCGCCGGCGACGAGGCCGACCGCGTTGGGGATCAGCATCGTGCCGAGTCCGCCCTCTTCCTGGTCGGGGAACACGCAGGCGACCTTGTGGCCCTTCCGCTTGGCGACGTGGTAGTCGTCGGTGTCGGTGAAGGCCCAGTCGAGCTGGCCGTCGCGCACCGCGCGCATCGTCGCGCCGTTGCTCTGCAGGAACTGCACGTCGTTGGCGAACATGCCGTCGAGCAGCGTGCCGAAGGCGGCTTCCCCGAGGGCGAGCCGCAGCGCCGTGAAGTGCGTCAGCGTCGTGCCGGTCAGCGGCTTGGCGACGGCGCAGCGGCCCTTCCACTTCGGGTCGACGAGGTCCTTGTAGCCCTTCGGCCAGCTCGCCGGGTCGGGCAGACGCTCGGTGTTGACGATCAGGATGCGGGCGCGCGCGGCGAACGCGTGCCAGCGGCGGTCGGCGGCGCGCCAGCGCTCGGGCAGGTCGGCGGCAGCGGGGCTGTCGTACGGCGCCAGCACGCCGTTCTGCGCCAGTCGCACCGCCTGCGCCAGCTCGTTGCACCAGAACACGGTGGCGCGCGGGTTGGACTGCTCCTCCAGCAGCGCGCTGACGAGGCCGACCGTCTTCGCCGCCTCGGTGTCGTGGCGCTGCGTGAGGTCGATCTTCAGTTCCGCGCTGTAGCGATCGAGCAGCGGCCGGCTGAACTGTTCGTCGAGTGCGACGTAGATGGTGGGGCCGGGCTCGCCGCCGCAGGCGGCGGTGACGGCGAACAGGGCGAGGGTGGCGATGCGGCGCATGGCGTGGCGGCTTGGTCGTGGGGCGGGGATGCGGCTGCAGTCGGTCAGGCGGCGCGGCGCTGCATCACTTGTCGCGGTACGTGGCGTGGCACGCCTTGCAGCCCTTGCTCAAGGCCGCGAGCTGCTGGTCGGCGCCGGCCGCGTCGTTGCCGCGCACGGCGGCGTCGAGCGCTGCGCTGGCGGCGATCGACTGCTGCAGCTTCTGCTGGTAGTCGCCCGGGAACGCCTTGCTCTCGGCATCGTCGGTCAGCGCTGCGAACAGCTTGGCGAGCCGCGCCGTCTCCTTGCTGGCGACGAGGTCCGGGTGGTCGGCAGGCGCCTTCCAGCCGGCGTCCTTCGCCTGCTTGACCAGGTCGATGACGGCGTCGATCTCGGCCATCGTCGCGACGAGGCCGGTGACCTTCATCACCGAGGGGAACGACGACGCGTCGGCGCGCAGCGCGGCGGCGTCGAGGGGCTTGGCCTGCTCGACCGCCTGCCAGAGGCCGGTGTACTCCTTTGCCGTGCCGGACACCTGCATGCGCGCCTTGGCGGCGTCCGGCGTCAGCGCGCCCGTGCCGACCAGCGCCGTGCCAAGCGCGGCGGCGCTGCGGTGCTTGCCGTGGTGGCAGTGCACGTAGATCGGGCCCGCGCAGTTGGCGAGCACCTGCGCGAGCTGCTGCTGGCGCTCGGGCGTGACCGTGTCGTAGCTGATCGGCAGGTGCACGTAGCGCAGGCCGAGCTTCTCGGCGTTGGCGACGTCGGGCGTGGCGCCGTCGACGGAGACGATGGTCTGGATGCCCATGCCCTTGAGCGTCACCAACCCCTCCTCGCCTTCCGGTTGGCCGCCGCCGATGACGTTCGGCGCGTAGGCGACCACGTTGTGCAGGCCCGGCAGGTGTTCCGCCGTCGTAGCGGCAAGCGGGGGCGTCGGCACGGCGGCGACCGCCGGCGGCGGGGGCGGGGCATTGCAGGCCGAGGCGAAGGCCACCGCAGCGGCGGCGGCGAACAGGCAGCGGGTGCGGGCGATCATGGCGGGGGTGGGGTTCGGGCGGATGCAGGCAAGGACCGTGCCACGCTCACTGGCCGCCGCCGCCCTTGGCGGTCCGGCGGATCGTCTCGACGTCGAGGTCGAGCTCGCGCAGGCGGCGGTGCAGGTGGCCGCGCGAGATGCCGGAGCGCTCGGCTGCGGTGGTGATGCTGCCGCCGCAGCGCTGCAGCAGGTTGGTGAAGTAGATGCGGTCGAAGCGCAGGCGGGCGGCGTCGTACGGATCGTCGCTCGGGTCGGCGGGGGGCGCGGCGGCGGCCCTGCCGACCACGTCGTCCGGCAGGTCGCCGACGCCGAGCTCGCTGCGGGGACCGGCGAAGACGACCATGCGTTCGACGAGGTTCTCCAGCTCGCGCACGTTGCCGGGCCAGTCGTAGGCGGTCAGCGCCGCCATCGCGTCGGGCGTCAGCGTGCGCGCGGGCGCGCCGTCGCGCAAAAGCCGCTGCAGCGTCTGCGCCACCAGCGCCGGCACGTCGCCGCGGCGCTCGCGCAGCGGCGGCACCCGCAGCGACACGACGTCGAGCCGCCACAGCAGCTCGGGCCGGAACGTGGCCGCCTGCGCCATCGCCGGCAGGTCGCGGTTGCTGGCCGCCAGGATGCGCACGTCGACGCGCACGGGCGTTTGCGCGCCGAGCGGCAGGAACTCGCGTTCGACCAGGAAGCGCTCGATCTTCGCCTGCGCGGCGAGGCTCATGTCGCCGATCTCGTCGAGGAACAGCGTGCCGCCGTGCGCGCGCAGCAGCAGTCCCGCCTTCTTCGCGCGCGCGCCGGTGAAGGCGCCGGCTTCGTGGCCGAACAGCTCGCTCTCGAACAGCGTGTCCGGCACGGCGGCGCAGTTCATCGCCACGAATGGGCCGTCGGCGCGGGCCGAGCGCAGGTGCAGGGCCTTGGCGACGAGGCCCTTGCCGACGCCGGACTCGCCGGTCAGCAGTACGGTCGCGTCGCTCGGCCCGAGCAGGTCGATCTGGCGGCGCAACTCGGCCGTCGTCGGGCTCTGGGCCACGAGGCCGACGCCGGCGTCGGGCTGGGCCGTGATGGTGCGCAAGCGCAGCGTCGCGCGCTGCGTCGCCGCGGCCTGCAGCGCGCGCTCGATGCGCACGAGAAGTTCCTCGATCGCGAACGGCTTGGCGAGGAAGTCGGCGGCGCCGAGGCGCATCGCCTCGACTGCGGCTTCGACGCTGCCGTGGGCGGTCATCAGGATCACCGGCGTGTCGGGCGCGAGCGAACGGATGCGCGCGAGCGTCGCGATGCCGTCGAGGCCGGGCATGCGCAGGTCGAGCACGGCGAGGTCGAAGGCCGCCTGCTCCCAGGCCGCCAGGGCCGCTGCGCCCGATGCGACCGCGACGACTTCGCCGCCCAGCCGGCGCAGGCCGCGGTCGAGGAAGTGCCGCATGCTCTCCTCGTCGTCGGCGACGAGGATGCGGGCGGCGAGCGGCCTCTGCGCGTCGGGTGTCACCGCCGCATCGTGCGCCAAGGTCCGCGTTCGCCGCAAGTTCCGCCGCCAGGCACGACTGTGTCGCATCGGTGACACGGTTCCGCTGCCGTAACGGCACGCGGCGCCGCGGTCTCGTCATGGCATCGGGGTTTCCCCTATTACGGTTCAGTCGGACGGCCGGGAACGCCGATTCCCGGCTGTCGCCAAATGCCGTCCCCAGCAACATTTCCGCCGCCTGCTGCCGCGCGCCGCACGGGTCGCGCCGGGGGGACGTGATGCCGGCGCGCAGCCACCGCATCCTCGTCGTCGACGACGACCCGGCGGTGCTCGCGACGTTCCGCGCCATGCTGCGCGCGACGCCGGAGGTCGCGATGCCGGTGGTCGCCGGCGAATTGCCGCCGCCGCCGTTCCGACCGGACGTGACGGTGGCCGAATGCGGGCAGGAAGCGGTCGACGCCGTCGCCGCCGCCACCGCCGTAGGCGGCTTCGCCATGGCGTTCGTCGACATCCACATGCCGCCAGGGCTCGACGGCTTCGCGACGATCGATCGGCTGTGGTCGATCGACGCCGACCTGCAGGTCGTCCTCGTCAGCGGCCATGCCGAGCAGTACGGCTCCGAACTGCCGGCGCGTTTCGGCGCGACCGACAGGCTGCTGGTGCTCAAGAAGCCGTTCGAGGCCGTCGAGGTGCGGCAGGTCGCGGCCGCGCTGTGCCGCAAGCGCGAGCTGCTGCGCGAGTCGCGGCGACGGCAGCGCGAGCTGGAGCTGCACGTCGCCGAGCGCACCCAGGAACTGCACGCCGCTCTGCACGCGACGCGCGCGGCGGCGCGGGCGCGCATGCAGTTCCTGGCCAACATGAGCCACGAGATCCGCACGCCGCTGACCGCGATCCTCGGCTTCGCCGAGTTGATGCGCGCGCCGGGCTGCAGCGACGAGGATCGTCAGCAGCACCTCGACGTGCTCGATCGCAACAGCAGCCATCTGCTGCAGCTCGTCAACGACGTGCTCGACCTGAACAAGCTCGAGGCCAACCAGCTGATCGTCGAGTTCGCGCCGACCGACCTGCCAGCCCTGCTCGACGAGGTCGTCGCGACGATGCGGCCGCGCGCCGAGGAGAAGGGGCTGCGCGTCGACCTGCACTACCGGACGCCGTGTCCGCGGACCCTGCTCACCGACGGCATGCGCGTGCGCCAGATCCTGCTGAACCTCGTCGGCAATGCGGTGAAGTTCACCGCCGCCGGCGGCGTCACGCTCGAACTCGACGCGACGATCGACGACGACGGCGATGCGTGCCTCGCGCTGCACGTCGTCGACACCGGCATCGGCGTCGCGCCCGAACGCCAGGCGGCGTTGTTCGAGCCGTTCGTGCAGGCCGACGCCTCGACGTCGCGGCGCTTCGGCGGCACGGGTCTCGGTCTGTCGATCAGCCGCCACTTGTCGCGGTGCCTCGGCGGCGATGTCGTGATGCAGAGCGAACCCGGCCATGGCAGCACGTTCACGCTGATCCTGCCGGCCGGCGTGCGCGCTTCGGAGGCGACGTTCACCAGCCCGGAGGCTGCGCGCGCGCTCGCGGCGGCCCTGCAACCGGCCGCGGCTGCGGCCGCCGCCCCGCGCCTCCAGGGGCGCGTCCTGCTCGTCGAGGACAGCGCCGACAATCGCCGGTTGCTGTCGGTGATCCTGCGCCGCGCCGGCGCCAGCGTCGAACTCGCCGGCAACGGCGTCGAGGCGCTCGCGGCCGTCGACGCGGCGACTGCCGCCGGCGCGCCCTTCGACCTCGTCCTGATGGACATGCAGATGCCGGTCATGGATGGCTACACCGCGACGCGCGAATTGCGGCAGCGGGGCTGGCCCGGCCCCGTCATCGCGCTGACCGCGCACTCGATGGAGGGCGATCGCGAGCGGTGCCTTGCCGAGGGGTGCGACGGCTACGAGACGAAGCCGGTGCGCGCCGAGCGGCTCGTCGCCACGTGCGCGCGGTTCCTGCTGCCTGCGCCGGCGGCGCACGCCGACGGTCGGGTCGACGACTGACCAGGGAGTCGCAGCGGCGCCTTGCTCCGATCGCGGCCAGTCAGGCGTCTGCGGCCGCCGGCAGCCGCACGACGAACGTCGCGCCAGCACCGGGCGTCGAGCTCGCCTCGATGCGGCCGCGGTGGGCCGCGACGATGCCGTAGCTGACCGCGAGGCCGAGGCCGGAGCCGCCTTGGCCGGGTTCGCGCGCGTCGCGCTTGGTGGTGAAGAACGGCTCGAACACGTGCGGCAGGTGGGCGGCGGCGATGCCGTGGCCGGAGTCGGCGACGCGCACGACGACGTCGTCGCCGTCGCGCGCGGCGGCGATGCGCAGCGCGCCGCCGTCGGGCATCGCCTGCAGCGCGTTGACGAACAGGTTGACGAAGACCTGATGCAGGCCGTCGCTGTCGCCGTGCACCACGAGGCCGCCGGCGATCTCGCGCGCGACGGTGACGCCCTGCCGCCGTGCCGCCGGTTCGCACAGGGCCAGCGCGTCGGCGAGCACGCCCGCGAGGTCGCAGTCGGCGCGCCGGTCGAGCGAGCGCCGGGCGAAGCGCTGCAGTTCGCGCACGATGGCGGTGGCGCGGTCGGCGGCGCGCAGGATGACCGCGAGCGTCTCGCGCCGGCCGGCGTCGGATTCGTCGGCGGCGAGGTCGGCCGCGCAGCCGCGGATGCCGCCGATGACGTTGTGGAACTCGTGCGCGACGCCGCCGGCGAGCGTGCCGAGCGCCGCGAGCCGCTCGGCCTGCGCCAACTGCGCGTGCGACGCCTGCAGTTCGGCGAGCGCGCGTTCGAGGTGCGCCGTCTTCTCGGCGACCTGCCGCGCGAGGTCGTCGGCGAAGCGTTCCTGGTCGGCCTTCGCCGCGCGCAGTTGCGCCGTCATCGCGGCGAAGTCGTGCGCCAGCAGCCCCAGCTCGTCGCGCGGCGGCGGCGGCGCGAGCGGCGTCAGGTCGCCGGTCGCCACGCGCTGCGCGGCGCGCCGCAGCCGCTGGGCCGGCGCCACGACGTAGCGGTGCAGACCGCCGCCGAGCGCTGCCAGCGTCGCCACCAGCATCGCCGCGACGAGCAGCAGGTGGCCCAGGCGCTGGTCGGCGATGAACTCGCGCGTGCGCGCCGCCTGGGCGGCGTCGAGCGCCCGCAGCCGGGCGTCGATCGCGGCCTCGACGTTGGTGCGGCGCGCGGTCGCCAGCGCGACGACGTTCTGGCGTTCATGGGCGCTGCGTCGCGCGTCGTCCGCCGCGATCGCCGCGCGCAGCGCCGCCGCGTCGCCGGCGAGGGCCTCGACCGGCAGCTTCGCCAGCGCCCGTTCGCGGTCGACGGCGGACGCGCGCAGCACGTCGACGAGCAGGTCGTGCGTCTGCAGCGACTGGTCGTGGGCGAGTTCGCGCATCGCCGTCGATCCCTGCCGCAGGAAGTCGTCGCCGAGTCGTTCGAACGCCGTCGCCGTGCGCGGCCCGAGCCACAGCAGCAGCACGCCGGCGAGCGCCAGCGCCAACGCGCATACGCCGAGCGCGAGCCGCACGGCCAGCGGCAGCGCGGCGCGCTGGTGCGCGGGCGGCGGAGCCGATGTGGGCGTCGTCGCGACCATGCGCGATTGCTTACCCGATCGCCGGCGGCGGCGCGCGGGCCGGCGCGCCTGACGGCAGCGCGGGCGACGGGCGTATGCTGGCAGCGTCCATGAACGCTCCGCTGAATCACGTCGCCCGGTGCCTCGTCGCCGGCCTCGTCGCCCTGCTGCCGATCGTCGGCGTCCTGCTCGGCATCGTCTGGCTCGAAGGCGCCCTGTCGGCGTCGTGGCGCGCGCAGGTCGACTGGTACGTTCCAGGACTCGGCATGCTGCTCGCCGCCGCCGCGATCTACGCCGTCGGCCTCGCCGTCACGACGTTCGTCGGCCGCTGGCTGTGGCGCGTCGCCGACCGCGGGCTGGAGCGGTTGCCGCTGCTCGGCTCCCTGTACCAGTCGCTGAAGGAAGTGCTCGGCTACGACAGCGGCCGCGAGCGCTTCTTCCAGGCGGTCGTCACGGTCGCGTGCGACGGTGGCGAACAAATTGGCTTCGTCACCGGCGAGTTCGACGGCGCGGACGGCAGCCGCCGGCTGGCCGTCTTCGTGCCCGGTTCGCCGAATCCGACGAGCGGCCGCCTGCTGCTGGTGCCGCCGGCCGCCGTGCACCGCCTCGACGCGCGTCCGGCCGATGCCTTGCGCACGCTCGTCGCCATGGGCAAGTCGCCGCTGCGGCCGTGATCCGTAGCCGCGCATCCGGCATGGTGTTGCAATCGAAACCGTCCCTGCCGATGGTTCGGCGCTCCCCATGACCTGGATGACGGATTTCTGGCGGTCGTCGATCGGCGGCAAGGCGACCATGGCGGTCACCGGCCTGCTGCTCTTCGGGTTCGTCGTCGCCCACCTGCTCGGCAACCTGCAGTTGCTGAAGGGGGCCGACGCCATCAACAACTACGCGAAGATGCTGCACGACCTCGGCCCGCTGCTGTGGGTCGCGCGCATCGGCCTGCTGGTCGTGTTCGTGCTGCACGTCGCCACGGCGATCCGCCTGTCGCGCGCCAACAAGGCGGCGCGGCCGGTGGCATACGCCAAGGGCGCGACGATGCAGGCGACGATGGCCTCGCGCTCGATGGTGCTGAGCGGCCTGACGGTGGGGGCGTTCCTCGTCTACCACCTGGCGCACTTCACCTTCGGCGCGGTGCACGGCGCCCGCGCCGCCAAGGCGCTCGAAGTCGCCGGCGCGCCGTGGAACGGCCACAACGTCTACGCGATGGTCACCGCCAGCTTCGGCAACCCGGCCGTCGCCGCCGTCTACGTCGCGGCGCAGGTCGTGTTGTTCCTGCACCTGAGCCACGGCGTGCAGAGCCTCGCCCAGACGCTCGGCTTCCACCACGGCCGCTACACGCCGATGGTGCGCTCGCTGTCCGTCGTGCTC
>JADCJE010000032.1 GCA_020247305.1 Phycisphaerales bacterium
CCCTGACGGCGATCGTCCTGCTTGCGGAACTTGCCCATGCAGCCGGTACGACGCCCGCTGCCGCGGCAGAGTTTCGTGGCTATGCAGATTCGGGCTTCGTGAGGGGATCCGTGACGCAGACTCCTAGCGGTCACGTCGCCCGTCGCCCCGTTGGCCTCGTCAGCAGCCCTTGCGCACGGGCAACAGTGTCGCTCCGCCGAGCAGCGCGGCGCCGGCGGCCGCGACGAGGCAGGTCTGCATGCCGGCGATCGGTGTCGCGGCCATGCCGTAGAGCCAGCCCGAAGCGAGCGTGCCCACGAGCCGACCGACGCTGTTCGCGGCGTAGTAGAAGCCGATGCGCTCGGCGACGTCTTCGGCGCCCGCGATGGCGACGACGATGCCGCTGTGCAGGCTGCTGACGACCGCGAACACCGCCCCGAAGAGCAGGAAGCACGTCGCGGTCACCCAGGTCGGGGCCGCGGCGATCACGAGCGTGGCGGCCGCGCCGGCGACGACGGCGAGCAGGACCGCCGCGCCGGCAGCGAGACGCACCCCGCGGGCGGTGGTGCGCGCACCCGTCAGGCCGGGCGTCAGCGCCTGCACCACGCCGTAGACGATGATCCACAGGGCGAGCAGGCCGCCGACGGCGGTCGGCGACAGCCCCAGGAACGGACCAAGGAACAGCGGCAGTGCGATGGCGAACCAGACGTCGCGGGCGCCGAACAGGAACGTGCGCGAGACGGCGAGCCAGCGCACTGCAGCCGGCTGATGGACGACCGCGGCCATCGTGGCGCTGGCGCTGCCGGGCACGGTCGGCAGGAGCGACCAGGCCGCCAAGGCGGTCATGGCGAGCAGCGCGGCGAGGCCGGCGTTCGTCGCCTGGAACCCCGCCAGCGCCAGCAGCGCGCCGCCGAGGAAGTACCCCGCGCCCTTCATCGCGTTCTTGCTGCCGGTCATCCAGGCGACGAGCGTGAACAGCGGGCCGGCGCCGTGTTCTGCGGGCGCGAGCCGGCGCACGTAGCTCTTGGCGCTGGTCTTGGCGAGGTCCTTGGCCACGCCCGACAGGCACTGCGCGAGCGCGAGCAGGGCCAGCGATCGGGGCGTGGCTTCGACCGCCAGCAGCGCGCAGGCGACTCCCTGCAGCGACAGTCCGGCGATCAGCGTCGACTTGAGGCCGCAGCGGGCGCCGAGCCAGCCGCCGAGCAGGTTGGTGACGACGCCCGCCGCTTCGTAGGGCAGCAGCAGCAGAGCCAGCGCCAGCGGCGCGCGTCCCTGCGCGCCAAGGTGCAGCAGGACGAGCATGCGCAGCGCGCCATCGCTCAGCGTGAACGCCTGGTAGAGCGCGGTGACGAGCCGGAAGCCGCGCGGCGTCGCCGTCATCGCCGCGCCGTCGCGAAGCGCAGGGCGAGGTCGGCCATGCGGTTCACGTAGCCCCATTCGTTGTCGTACCACGCCATCACCTTGACCAGCGTGCCATCGACGACCCGCGTGCACAACGCGTCGACGACGGCGCTGCGCGGATCGCGGGCGAAGTCGCTGCTGACCAGCGGCCTCGTCTCGTAGCCCAGGATGCCCTTGAGCCGGCCGGATTCGCTGGCCAGTCGCAGCGCGCGGTTGACCTCGTCGACGTCCGTCGGGCGCGCCATCTGGAACGCGCAGTCGGTCAGCGACGCATTCAGCACCGGCGCGCGCACGGCGATGCTGTCGAGCTTGCCGGCCAGCTCCGGCACGATCTCGACGACCGCGGTCGCCGAGTTGGTCGTCGTCGGGATCAGGTTGAGCAGCGCGGAGCGTCCGCGCCGTGGATCGGCGTCGGCGCGATCGACCACGCCCTGCGTGTTGGTCGGGTCGTGCACGGTCGTCACCAGTCCGCGGGCGATGCCGATGGCGTCGTGCAGCACCCGCACGATGGGAGCGAGGCAGTTCGTGGTGCAGGAGGCGGCGGTCACGACCGCCTCGCGCGCGAAGTCGATGCCGGCGTCGTTGACGCCGACCACCAGGTTGCGAGCGCCCGGCACCGGGTTCGAGACGAGCACGTGGCGGGCGCCGTTCTGCAGGTGCACGTCCAGCCCGCCGCGTTGCTTGACCTTGCCGCTGCACTCGACCACGAGGTCGATGCCGAGGTCGCGCCAGGACAAGCGCTCGGGGAGAGCTTCCTGGCGCAGCATCAGGCTGCGATCGCCGACGAGCAGGCGGCCCGGGCTGCCGTGCACGGGGTGCGGGAAGCGTCCCTGCACGGAGTCGAACTCGACGCCGAGCGCCAGCGTCTCCGGCGTGCCCTTCGGCTCGTTGACGGCGACGACGTCGAGGCCGCGATCGACCGCGGCCCGCAGGAAGAGCCGGCCCATGCGGCCGAGTCCTTGGATGGCGATGCGCATGAAGAGGCAGCAACGTGCCCGGGTCTGCCGCATCGTCGCAAGCGTCGGGGCGATGAAGTTTCCGCGAACCAGCGCGCTGCTAAGGTTCCAGCATGGTGGCCACGCCTGCCCTTGCCGTCGGTCTGTTCGTCGCATCGCTTGCCGCCGGGTGTGCCGCGCAAGGCGTCGCCCGCAACGCCTCCGGCGGGCCGCTGCTGCCCGAACAGGCTTGCTACGACGTCCTGCGGTACAGCCTGCGCGTCGCCGTGGACCCGGCGCAGAAGCGCATCGACGGCGTGTTGACGATGCGGGCGCGGCGGATCGCGGCCGGTGCGAGGATCGCGCTCGACCTCGATCCGGCGCTGGCGCTCGGTCGCGTGCTCGTCGACGGGGAGCAGGTGGCGGCGGAGCGGTCCGGCGGACGCTTCACCGTTCCGGTCCCCGCAGCCATCGGCAGCGAGTTCGCGGTCGAGGTCGCGTATGGCGGCGTGCCGCGCGAGGCGCGCAACCCGCCGTGGGACGGCGGCTTCACCTGGCAGCGGACGAAGGACGGCAAGCCGTGGATCGCGACGACCTGCCAGGGCGAAGGCGCCGACCTGTGGTGGCCGTGCAAGGACCATCCGTCGGACAAGCCCGACGGCTTCGACTTGTGGTGCACGGTGCCTGCGGGACTCGTGTGCGCCAGCAACGGCAGGCAGCAGGGGGAACCCCGGATCGATGCCGCGGCCGGGACCGCGACGTGGCACTGGCGCACCGACCTGCCGATCGCCAACTACAACGTCGCGCTCAACATCGCGCCGTACGTGGAGTTGACGGACACCTACGAGTGCATCGACGGCACGAAGATGCCGGTGCGATTCTTCGTGCTGCCCGAGAGCAGCAAGCGCGCCAAGGCGTGCATGCCGCAGTTCCTCGACCATGTCCGCTGCTTCGAGGAACTGCTCGGACCCTATCCGTTCCGCCGCGAGAAGTACGGGCTGGCCGAGACGCCGCACCTCGGCATGGAGCACCAGACGATCCTCGCCTACGGCAACGGCTTCCGCGACGAGCAGTACGACTGGCTGCACAACCACGAACTGGCGCACGAGTGGTGGGGCAACCTCGTCACTTGCCGCGACTGGAAGGACATGTGGATCCACGAGGGCTTCGGCACGTACATGCAGCCGCTGTACCGCGAGAGACGCTTCGGCAGGAAGGCCTACGACGACGAGATCGCCGGGTATCGCCTGATGAACCGCACGCCGGTGGCGCCGCGCGAGGCGCGCAACAGCCATGAGATCTACTTCGGCGTCAGCGGCAACGACATCTACCACAAGGGCAGCCACGTGCTGCACGTGCTGCGTTGGCAGCTGGGTGACGAGCGCTTCTTCCGGTTCCTGCGGACCATGTGCTACGCCGATGACGCGGCGGCGAAGTCGACCGACGGTTCGGCCGTGCGCTTCGTCGACACCGACGACGTCGTCCGGTTGGCGTCCGCCGTCGCCGGCGAGGACATGGCGTGGTTCTTCGACGTCTATGTCCGCCAGCCTGCCCTGCCCAAGCTCGACGTCGCGCGCGACGGCGCGACGCTGCGCTTGCGGTGGCAGACGCCGGACGCGTTGCCCTTCCCGCTCGCCGTGCCCGTGCGCGTCGGCGCCGAGGTCGTCAGGGTGCCGATGCCCGGCGGGGCGGGCGAGTGGACCGTCGGCGACCGCGACGTCGTCGTCGATCCCGATCGCCGTCTGTTGATGCGCCGCGAGAGCGCCAAACGCTGAGCTCGCCGAAGCCGCCGGCGTCGCCTGCCGGTTGGCGGGTCGCGGTTGCTGCCCTCGGCGCGACCGGCATGATGCCGGCTTGCGCACGGAACTGGCGAACCTGCACGGCAGCGGATGCGACCTGTTGGTGCTTGGCGGCACGCTGTTCGGGGCGGCCGTCGCATGGCGCGCTGCCGGCGCTGGCCTGCGCGTCGTCCTGGCTGTGGACGGCGATCTGCCGGCCCGCACCGCGAGCCGTGGCCGCGCGTGGCTCACCGGTGCGCCCGCCTGCGTCGGTGGGGCGCGTGCGGCATTCGCCGCCGACCTCGCCGAGCGCGAACGCCTGCTGCGCACGGCGGCTCCGTTCGTGCGGCCGGTGGCGCTGCGCCTGCGCGCCAGCGACCGTGCCGCGGCGCGCGACGTGTCTCGGGAACTGCAGCTGGTCCGCGCGTCCACCCTGCCAGCCGCGGAGCGTTCGGAGGGCGGCCTCGCGGTCGCCGGTTTCGACGGCATCCGGGACGACGTGGCGCTGGCGCGCGCCGTGGCTGCGGCTGCGGCGGCTCGCGGCGCGCGCATCGTCCTACACGCCGAGTGCGTCGCCGGCGCGGCGAGCGGCATCGTGCTGCGGCAACGGCACGGCGTCGCCGAAGCGCGTCTGCAGGCCAAGCACGCGCTGCTGGCCATGGACGACGGCGCGGAGGAGGTGGCGTCGGCCCTGCGCGCGGCGCTGGCCGGCGAATGGCTGGCGTCGACGGCGGCGGCTGGGCTGGTTCCGCATCCGGACGGTGGTCCGCTGCACGCGATCGTCGCAGCGGCCGGCCTCGCCGCGCTGGTGCCACTGCATCGCCATCGCCTGTGCCTGTGGCTGCCGCGTGCGGTCGGCGGCGATGTCGACGCGCCCGCGGCCGGTCGCTGGCCCGAAGGGTCCACGCCGCCAGTCCTGCACACGCGGCGCCGCATGGTTGCGACCCGCACCAGCGCGTCGTCGACCGCGGCGACGCAGTTGCACGAATGGCCGTGGCGGGCCGGCTCGCCGTTCGCGGCGGCGGCGGCGTTCCTGGCGGCGCGCTTTGAGGTTCCGGCCGACGCGCAACGTCCGTTCGACGCTGGCGCCGCAGAACCGATGGATCGGCTCTGGCGGTGCTACGGGCCGCGCGCGGCGGTGGTCCGCCGCCGTTGCGGCGCGTCGTCGGCGGCGGCTCTGCCGCTGTGCCCGCACCGTCCGACGCTCGCCGGCGAACTCGACTTCGCCATCGCCGACGACGGCGCGATGGGGTTCGCCGACGTGCTGTCGCGGCTCGATCCCGACGGCGCGCCGTGCCTGCAGCCACAATGCCTCGCCGCCGCCCACGCGGCCTTCCTGCGGTCGCGTCAGCTCGCGGTCGACGACGATCCCGCCGCTGCCATCGCGGCGTTCGTCGCCGCGCCCTGACGGCGTCGGCGAGCTATCCTTGCCGCATGCCGTGCTTCGCCGCGTTCGCCTTCGCCGTAGCCATCCCCGTGGCGGCGCCGCAGGATCCGCCCGTGCCGACCGCCACCGACTACGAGCGCTGGGCGCGCGCGATCGAGCCGGACGAGCAGGAGCGCTCGTACGAGCAGATCGCATGGCGCAACGCCTTCGGTTCGGCCATCGCGGAAGCGCGCGCGCTGGGCCGTCCCGTGCTGCTGTGGGCGATGAACGGCCACCCGCTCGGGTGCACCTGAAACAACGGCGTCCGCGGACGCCAGGTGGTCTGGTCAGACCCCGTGCTGCAGGACCTCGCGCGCCAGTTCGTGCCGGTGGCGGAGGAAGTGCACTTCCTCTACCCCGAAGACGCGGCCAGCCAGCAGCGCGTTGCCGGCGAACCACTGCATCAACTGTTCAAGCGATTCGGTGACGCGATGCCGCCGGGCGACTGGCGGCGCGAGGGCACCAAGCAAGGCATCTACCTGATGGGGCCCGACGGCGAGTACCTCGAAGGCCTCGCGACGGCGAGCGGCGATCCGACCGACCTGCGCCGGCGCTTCGAGCGCGCGTTGGCGCGCTGGCAGACGCTGCGCAAGGAGCGCAAGTACGCCAACAAGCCGGTGCCGCAGACGGGCGTCGCCATGCCGGCGGGCTTCGAGGACGCGCCGCTGCTGTTGCGCGTCAGTGTGCGCGACCTCGCCAGCGCCGCGTGCGACACGACGCCACGCTGGCGTCCCGGCGCGTTCGACGATGGCAACTGGGCCGAGTTCACGCGCTGGGCGTGGAACCAGTCCTGGCACGGAGTCGCTGCGCCGCAGCAGTTGCTGCCCACCGGTGCGGCTGCGGCGACCGCGGACACCGCATGGTTCCGGCGGCTTTGCCGCGAGGTCTTCGTCGACACCGTGCGCGGCCAGGCGCCGCCGTTCGCCGACGAGCACGTGCGCAAGGCTGAACTGCGCATGCAGCGGCAGCCGGTGCGCAACGGCAAGCTGACGGTCGAGTACGAGGGCGAAGTCGAACTCGACGACGGCGCGCATCGCCTGCGCCTGCGCCTGCGCGGCCGTGGCGCGTTCGCCGTCGCCGACGGCCGCTGCGAGGACTTGCTGCTGGTCGCCCTGGGCGAGCGGCGCGGCGCGCATGCCGCCAACCAGCGTGCGGCCGGTCCGGAGTCGGGGTGGATCGGCTTCGCGGTGCGCCGGCACGCCCAGGCGGCGCCGCCGAAGGCTGGGCGCAGGTGACCGCGGGCGGGGCGCGGAGCGTGCCCGGGCTCGGGCGCGCGATCGCGCCGATCGCCCTTGGTGGCTGGCTGACGCTGGGCGAACGCCTCGACGCGGCTGCGTCGCTGCGCCTGCTGCACCGTGCCATCGACGGCGGCATCGACTTCCTCGACGTGGCGGATGTCTACGCCGGTGGGGAGGCCGAGCGCATCGTCGGCCGCTTCCTGCGCGAAGTCCGGCGTGATCGCGTCGTCGTCGCCAGCAAGGTGTTCTGGCCGACGAGCGAGCGACCGGAGGACCGCGGGCTGTCGCGGCGTCACATCCATGCCGCGATCGACCGCACGCTGCAGCGGCTCGGGTGCGGACAGGTGGACCTGTACTTCTGCCACCGCGAGGACCCGGACGTGCCGCTCGCCGAGACCGTGCAGGCGATGGGCGACCTCGTGCGCGCCGGCAAGGTGGCGGCGTGGGGCACGAGCTGCTGGCGACCGGCGACCCTGCGAGCGGCACACGCGCTTGCCCGCGAACTGGGCGTCGCGGCGCCTGCGGTCGAGCAGTCGGCCTACAACCTGCTGGAGCGCTCGGTCGAAGGCGGCGTGCTGCCGACGTGCGCCACGTTGCGCATGGGGTTCGTCGCCTTCAGCCCACTCGCCGGCGGGGTGCTGACCGGCAAGTACCTGGCGGCGGCTCCGGCCGGCTCGCGCGGCGCCGTGTCGTCGTGGCTCGCCGCCTACGACGACGCTCGATGCCGCCGCGTGGTCGCCCGCTTCGTGGCGGCGTGTGCCGCGCGCGGCATGGCGCCGGCCCCGACGGCGCTTGCTTGGGTGGCTTCCCGACCGGGCGTCACGGCAGCCATCTGTGGCGCCACGTCGCCGACGCAATTCGACCAGAATCTGGCGGCCATGCGCCTGCTGGTTGACGGCCACGATCTCGCGTGGGTGGGAGGCCTGGCCCCGGTGTCCCTGGGGGTTCGGGCGCGTGCCTTGGCATGCGCCCTCCGCCGGGTCTTTCTGCGCACAAGAACGGGTTGACGCTGCAGCGAAACAAAGTAGCGTTCGCAGCACTCGGGGCGCCGCAATCGGCGGCGCAACCACCTGCCATGCTGCGGACCACCGTACTCGCTGTCGTTTTCCTGGTTCCCATGTCCGTCGCGCTCGCTGCGGCCCCTGCACCGCAGGGCTACTCGGCCGTCGGCGCCAAGCCGGCGATGCCCGTCGGCGGTACCCCGGAGCCCACGACCATGCTCCTGATGTGCGGCGGTGCCCTGGCCTACGTTGCGTGCCGTCGATACGGTCGGCCGCAACGCCGCGAGGACTGACTGCGGGTGGCGGCCCTCGCCCTGGCAGCCTGCCTGCTGTGGGTGTTTCGGGGGACGCTGGCGCGCTACCTCGCGGACCAGCACTACCAGGAGCACTTCCTCTACCTGTGGGTGTTCCTGGCGCTCGCGCTGTGGCGCAGCGTGCGTCGCCCCTTCCGCACCCATGCGAGCCTGCGCAGCCTGCGCGACCTCGCGGGCCTTGGCCTCGCGGCGATCTCGTGGCTGCTGCTGCTGACCCACGAACTCGGTGGCAGCAACATCGTTGGGCGAACGGCACTCGTGGTGTTCGTGACTGCCCTCGCCGTGTTGTCCTTGCCGGCCTGGAGCGTCGGTCGCTGCCTCGCGCACGGCGTGCTGTTGCAGTTGTGCTTCGGGTTGCCCTACTCGGTCTACTTTCCGCTGACCGAGCGCATGCAGTGGGGCGTCGCGCAGTTGGTCGCATTGCCGGCGAAGCTGGGGTTGGCGAGCTACGACGTCGTCGACGCCGTGGCGGTCTTTCCGCACTACCAGTTGCGCATCACGGCGGATTGTTCGGGCATGGGGCAGGTGCTGACCTTCGTCGGCATGGCGGCGCTCGGCGTGCTCGGGGCCGCGCCCGATCCGCGCCGCGCCGTGCGCCTCTTCGCTCTGGCCATTGCGTTGGCGTGGCTGTCCAACCTCGCGCGCGTCGGGTTGTTCGTGCTGCTCGTCGGCTGGGGCGCGACGTGGGCCGTCGACGACGCGGGTTGGCATGCGGCGCTCGGCACTGTCGTGTTCCTGCCGTTCGCGGCGGCATTGGTCGCTGCGATCTTGCGGTCTTTCCGCCCGTGGTCGCCGGCGGCAGCGGCCACGCCGGCGGCCGGCCGGTTGCCGATCGCGTTGCTCGCCGTGCCGCTGCTCGCGGTGCACGCAGCGCTCGGCGACCGCAGCAGCGAACCGGCGGCGCGCCCGGGGTATTTCGCCGAGTTGGAGCATCCGCCTGGGCACGCCTTGGCCCTGCGAGGACCGACCGAGGCGGCCGACCGCGCCGCGTACGAGACGCCGTGGCTGCTTAATGCGCGCTTCGCCGCCGCCGACGGCGGCACGTTCGACCTGTTCCACTACACGACGCGGTCGCGCAGCCACCTCTGCGTGCACCGCATCGCCGACTGCGTAGATGGACCCGGCTTGGCGATCCGTTACGCCGAACCGGTCGTGGTCGACGGCCGGCCGTGGTGGCGTCTGGCCGTCGAGGCGGACGCGCCCGATCGTGCGACGCGGCACGTCTACTTCGCCTTCGAGGTCGACGGCATGCGCTGCGACGACTCGTGGACGACGCAGTGGCACGTGCTGCGCGCGCGGGTGACCGGCGCATCGTGGGACGTGGCGTGCACTCGGGTCATGTTCGACGGCCCGCTGACCGCGGTCCCGACCGGCCGCGAGGCCGCGGTGCTGGCGTGGTTGGGGCGCCTCGTGTCGGGCCCGTTGGCCCGCTGACGACACGCTCGATCGAAGCCAAATCGGACGTCGCAGGGTAGGCTGGCGTCGATGATGCGCGCGCTGGTTGCCTGCGTTGCCCTGGCCGGCCTCGCCGCCGATGCGATCGCGCAGCGCGTCGTCGAGGGGCCCGAGCCCAACGCATCGGCAGCGACCGCGACCTTGCTGCCGCTCGGCGCCGAAGCTGCCGGCGTGTTGGCGAGCGCTGGCGACGCGGATTGGTTCGCGCTGACGGTGCCCGCCGGCGTGCGGTTGCGCATCGAGTCCGTTCCGGGCGTCGGGGCGCAGGCGCGCGACACGGTGCTCACGCTGCTCGACGCGGCCGGCGCCCCGATCTGCAGCAACGACGATGGCGTCGCCAGCGGCTGGTACAGCAGGTTGATCACCGCGGTGTTGCCCGCGGGCGCGTACTACCTCACCGTCGAATCCGGCCCCGCGGCGGTTGCCGCCGGCGCCTATGCGCTCGACGTGCGCGCCGTGACCGTGCCGGCCTTCGCCGGCGCCACGACGGTCGAAGGCCCGGAGAACAACGATCCGCGCGCCGGCGGCACGGCGACCGCCATCAACCTGCCGGCGCGGTGCAGCGGCGTCGTGGCGGCGACCGGCGTCGCCGGCGATTGGGACTTCTACCGCTTCACGCTCGCCGCCGATGCGCTGGTCGAAGCCCGCGTCGATGCCACGGCGAGCCATCCGTCGGCTGCTCGCCTCGACGATCCGGTGCTCTATCTGTTCGACGGCGCCACGCCGCCCAATCTGCTCGCCGGCCCGTTCCAGTCGCGGTCGTTCGCCGTCTACGACGCGTGGCTGGAGGCTCGGCTGCCCGCCGGCTCCTACCAACTCGCCGTCCGCGGGTGGAGCGGCAGCGTGGCCGGCGCGTACTACCTCGACGTCGTGCGCCGCGATGCGGCGCGGGCGACCATCGCCAGCGGCGGCTGTGGCGGCCGTGCGCTGGCCGTGCCCGCGACGGACGCCGGACCGGGAGCGCCGCTGCGGCTGGAGCGGCCGGTGCTCGGCGCGACCTGGTCGCTGCTTGGCAGCAGCCTCGGCGCCAACGGCTTCGCGTTCCACGTCATTGGTCTGCAGGCCACCGCCGTCGACCTGACGGCGCTGGGCGCGCCAGGGTGCATGCTGGAGGTCGTCTACCTCGACACGCCGCTGCAGCTCGCGGATGCCGCGGGCCGCGCCACCTTCTCCCTGCGGCTGCCGGAGACGCCGAGCCTGCTCGGGACCACGGTTGAGAGCCAGGTCGCCGTGTTCGATCTGAGCAATGCACTCGGCATCACGCTGAGCAACCGGGTCAGCGCAGCCGTCGGCTACTGACGCGGCGCGCCGGCGGCGAGCGGCAGTTCGATGCATATGAGCGCCCCGACCGGCGGGTCGGCGACGTAGACGCGGCCGCCGTGCGCTTCGACGATGCGGTGGGTGATGGCGAGGCCGAGCCCCGTGCCTTGGCCGGTCGGCTTGGTGGTGAAGAACGGCTCGAAGACGCGCTGGCGCAGTGCGGCGGGGATGCCCGGGCCTTCGTCCGCGACGGCGAGCCGCAGGCCGCCATCGGCGTACGCCAACTGCAGGCGGATCGCGCCGCCGCTCGGGCTGGCGTCCATCGCGTTGCGCAGCAGGTTGAGCAACGCCTGCCGCCACTCCTCGGCGTCGCCTTCGATCACGGCGTCCGCCGCGGCGAGGTCGAGTTCGAGGCGCAGCCCGGCCTGCTGCAGTTGGTGGCCGAGGAACGCCGCGACCTCGCGGATCTCGTCGGCGAGCCGGATCGGCGCGCGTCTCCCCTGGTCCTCACGGGCGAAGCGCAGCAGGCGCGTCGTGATGTCCTTGGCGCGCAGCGCTTCCTTGCGTAGGATCTGCAGGTATTCGACCTGCGCCAGGTCGGCGCCGCCGTCGCTGCGCGCGCTGCGCAGCAGGCCGTCGGCCGCCGCGACGATGCTCGCCAGTGGATTGTTGATCTCGTGCGCAACGCCGGCGGCGAGGGTGCCGAGCTGGGCGAGCCGCGCCGAGCGCAGCGCCTCCTGCGTGCGGGCGACGACGCGTGCTTCGAGTTCGTCGCGATTGGCGCGCAACTGACGCGCCATCGCACGGAAGGCGCCGGCGAGGTCGCCGAGTTCGTCGTCGCGGTGGCGCGGGATGTCGACGGCGAGGTCGCCGCTGCCCAGGCGGATGGCGGCATGGCGCAGGTCGTCGACCGGCTGCAGCACGCGCCGCAGCAGGCTCCAGCCGAGCAGGCCGAGCGTCAGCAGACCGGCGCCGCCGAGCAGCAACAGCAGTTGCCGCATCGCGTCGCTGCCGCGGTCCAGGTGGTCGCCGACGTCGCGTGATTCCCGTTCGATCGCCGCCGCGAGGCTGGCCGCCGCGTGACGGCACGCAGCGAGCGGCTCGCGCAACCCGGCGAGCGCGCGACGTTCTCCCGCGGCCGCGATCATCGACTGCAGTTGATCGCGCAGTTGCGCGACGAGGCGCGCTTCCTCGTGGTCGTGGCCAGGGCGCGACGGATCGAGGTCGGGCTGGAAGCGGCGCACCGTCGCCAACGCGGCGGCGAGGTGCTGCTCGACGTCGCGGCGCACGAACGCCTCCGCTTCGGCAGACGTCGGCAACGGCACGCTGATCCACTGTTCGACTCCGCGCAACTCGTCGATCAGGGCGCGCACCACGGCGACCTCGCGCAGTTCCTCGAACAGTCGTTCGATGTCGGCGTGCACGGCGCGCGCGTAGTTCCATTGCGCCACGCTGGCCGCCACCAGGGCGCAGGCGAGCGGCACGAAGGCCAACAGCACGCCGCGCCGCAGCGGGCGACGACCGGGGAACTCCGGCTCACCGGGCATCGCGCTGCCACTCCAGGTCGAGTCCGAGCGTCACCTGCATCGCGCTGGCCGGCAGGAACAGCGTCCAGCGCTGCGGCAATTCGTAGTCCTGCGCGCGAACCGGACCATGGCCCTGCAGGCGCACCGGCCTGCCGGGCAGGGCGCACGCCCACAACTGCATCGGCTGGGCCAGCACGCGGTTGCCGAACGCGAGTTGGCCCAAGAACAGCAGGCGTTCGACGCCGGCGAGGTCGGTGGTCGCGGCCGAGACCAGCCGCGCGCGGAACGCCACGGTGTCGGCGCGCCGTACGCCCAGCACGCGGTGCAGGTCGATGCCCGCCGTGCCGGCGAGGGTGGTCGCGCTGGCGAGGTTGAAGCGCAATTCCAGCGTTCCGCCGCCCTTGCCGTCGCGTGTCAAGATGCCACTGACGTCCGGACAGCTCACGAGCAGGCGTTCGTCGCCGTGTTCGACATGGAACCGCACGGTCGAACCCTCGGCCACGAGGTTCCATGTGCGCGCCTTGTCGTCGCGGCGCAGCGGCGGCAGCGTCGGCAGGTCGACGGCGCGCGCGCGCGACGGCGGCGACGGTTCGGGCGACGGCAGCGCGCGCGGCGCGAAGGCGGCTGCCCCGATCAGGGCCGGCAACCAGACCCGCGGATCCAACAGATGGCGGGTCATGCCGATGCCCGGAAGGCGCGCCAGAAGCCCGGGCGCAGCAGGTCACGCGGGTGGATCGTGTCGCCCGACATCGTGACGACGAGGTCGGCGAGTCCCGGCCAACGCGCCAGCGCACCGACGGCGCCGCGGATGACCCACGGGTGGCGGAGGCCGCGCTGCAGCCAACGCGAGGCGGCGATGCGCGGCTGGATCTCGCGGCGACGGGCCGCGAGGTAGCCGCGCATGGCGTCCTCGGCGTGGTCCGGTTGGTCGAGCGCGTCGGCCAGCGCATCGGCGGCTGCCTTGGCGCCGAACAGCGCGAAGTAGATGCCCTCGCCGGTCAGCGGGTCGCAGTAGCCGGCGGCGTCGCCGACCAGCAGCGCGCCCGGCGCCACCGGCGACGTCACCTCGTGCGCGAACGGTCCGATGCCGCGCCAAGGCGTCGTGCGCCGCGCGTTCGCCAGGGCGGCGAGCAGATCCGGCGCGTCGGCGAGTTTGCGCTGCAGCAGCGCATCGTGGTCGTGGGTGGCGTCGGCGCGCAGTTCGGCCTTGGGCAGCACGACGTTGACGCTGAACAGGCCCTCGTCGACCGTCGTCGCGGCGAAGAAGCCGCGCGGGAAGAGGTGGACCGCGGCGCTGCTGCGCGGCGTGACGCCGGCGAAGTGGGTGGTGACGGCGAACTGCTGCAGCCAGGGTACCGGCCGTGGCACGCCGAGCGCGCGGGCGACGCGCGAGTGCACGCCGTCCGCGCCGACGACGAAGCGGCACGCGATGGCTCGCTCGGCGCCGTCCGGATCGCGCAGCGTGGCGCCGGTGACGCAGCCGTCGGGCGAGCGCTGCAGCGCGACGAACTCGTGCCGCGGCAGGAAGGTCGCGCCGGCGCGCGCGGCGGCGTGGACGAGTTCGAAGTCGAAGCGTTCGCGCCGGATGCCGAAGCCCGCGCGACCGCGCGCACTGGCGCCCAGCGCGCGGAAGCGGCCGTGCGCCACCGCGCCGGTGGCGGACAACCGCATGCCGGCGACCGGCCACGCGCCGACGCGCGCCAGCAGCTCGCCTTCCCCGAGTGCGTCGAGGTACGGCACGCACTCGGGGCTGAGGAACTCGCCGCAGGGTTTGCTGCGGGGAAAGGCCTTGCGGTCCGCCAGCGCAACCGCGAAGCCGCGCCGCGCCAGCGCAATCGCCGTCGCCGAACCCGCCGGACCGGCGCCGAGGACGAGCACGTCGCAGCGGTCGGTCATGCGATCCCCTTCGCCGCGCGCGGCGTGCGCAGGCCCGCCGGCAGCAACACGGCGGTCGCCAGCCAGGCGGTGGCGATCGTCGCTGCGGCGAGCACGCCGAACTCCGCGGTGGTGGTCAGGCGGCTCCAGGCGGCGGAGCCGAAGCCCAGGGCGAGGACGGTGCTGGCGAGCGTCATGGGTGCAATGGTGTCGTGCCAGGCTTCGGCCAAGGCGGCCGCGGCGCCGGCGCGAGCGCGCAAGGCTTGGTAGCGGTGCAGCAGGTGGATGGTGTTGTCGACGACGAGGCCGAGCATGGTGCAGCCGATCATCGCCGTGGCGACCGAGACCGGGCGTCCGCTCCAGCCGAGCGCGCCGTAGAGCCACAGCGACGGCAGCAGGTTGGGGGCGATGCCGAGCAGGCCGAGTCGCCACGAGCGGAAACCCAGCGCCATGCCGATGGCGAGCATGGCGAGCGAACCGAGCGCGCTGCCGAGCAGTGAGCGCAACAGGCGTCCCGAATCGCGTGCCAACTGCACCGACGCGCCGGCGGGCGCGACACCGTCGAAGCCGAGCACGGTGGTGGTCCGCTCGATGCCGGCGAAGAGCGCTTCGCGGGCCGCGCTGCCGCCGGGGGCGAGCAGCAGCGGCACGGCGACCTCGCCGTCTTCACCGCGCCGGGCGGGACCAGCGAGGCCGGCGATGCCCGGCTGCTCGCGCAGTGCGGCGAGCAGCGGCAGCAGGCGCGCGGGTTCGGCGCCGGGGTGGCGCGCCGGCACCAGCAGGTGGAACGCGTCGATGCCGCCGAGCCGCCCGGCCAAGACGTCGTGGTCGCGGCGGACGAGTTCGTCGCGCGGCAGCAGCTGCAGCACGTCGTTGTCGGCGCGCACGCGGAAGAGACCTGCCGCGGCGAGCGCGGAGATCGCGGCGGCAGCAGCCAGCGCGCCGGTGCGGTGACGGCCGATCGCCGACCACAGCCGGGCGGTCGATGGGGACGCCGGCGCTGCGGCGGCTGCGCCGGTCGGCAGGGCCATCCGCCGCAGCAGCGGCGGCAGCAGCAAGAACGTGAAGAAGTGGGTGAGGCCGATGCCGAGCGCGCTGCGCAACCCGAAGTCGAACACCGCCGGGATGTCGCTCGTCGCGAGCGACCACATGCCGACCATCGTCGTCGCCGTGGCCAGCAGTGCGGGCGCCTTGACCTCGCGCACGGCGGCGTCGACCGCGGCGGCAGATGGCAGGCCCGTGGCGGTCGCGCGCAGGAAGGCGCCGACGACGTGCACGCTGGTCGCGACGCCGATCGTCAGCAGCACGGGGTCGAGCAGCGCCGCCACCGGGTCGAGCCGGTGGCCGAGGCGGCTGACCGCGCCGCTGGTCCAGGCGATCGCGGCCAGCGCCGGCGCGAGGGCCGCGGCAGCCAGCGCCGCCCTGCGGTAGGCGAACCATGCCACGGCGAACAGCACCGCCAGCAGCAGCGGCACGACGCGTTGCCGTTCGGCGGCGACGAGCCGTGCGATCGTGCCCTCGACCAGCGGCAGGCCGGCGGCGTGCAGGCCAACCCCCGGCGGCAGACCGCCCCGGCACGCCGCCAGCACGCGTTCCGTCGTCGGCAATTCGTCGTCGCGCGCCACGGTGACGGCGTAGGCCGCGAGCCCCGGGTCGGGCACCGGCGCCGCGGCAATGGCTTGCACTCCAGGCAGCGCGCGGACCTGCTCGGTCAGGGCGGCGATCTGCAGCCGTTGGTCCGCGGGCAGTTCCAAGTCGCCCGGTGCGGTGAAGGCGACCAGTACGACCGGGTCGGTGGGCACCACGGCGGCGAGTTCGCGCAGGCGTTCGGCGTCGCGGCTGGTCGGCGACTTCAGCGAGCGGTTCTGGGCGTCGACGGGCTGCTCGGGCAGCGCCGCTGCCAGCCACGCGGTGCAACCGAGGAAGGCCACCCAGGCGAGGCGTTGGAGCAGATTGGTCGAGACCGAGGGCATGCGCGCGTGCAGACGTCCTAGCACAGGGCGTGCCGTTGCCGCCGCACCCTGGCCACCGCCGCGACAGCGTGCAACTCCTGCACGACCCGTGCAAGGAGTGCAGGCGATCCGTGCGGCGGTGGCCTGCTGGCCGCCGTGGCGCAGGATCTTTGGGACCGGGCATGCCACTTGCATCCCGTGCGTCATGTCCGGCAAGTTGCTGCAGGCGCTCGGCGCTCTCTTCGTCCTCGGTCTCGTCGGAGGTGCCGTCGGTGGGTTGATGGTGCTCAAGGACCGCATCAAGGTGGTCGTCGCCGCCGACGACGCCGGCGCGACCGGACCCGCGCCCATCGCGCTGTTGCGCGACGACGTCCGCCAGATGGCGAGCGACACCGCCGAATGGCAGCAGGGCGTCGGCCGCAACTTCGAGCAACTCGGCACGGCGCTCGAGGAACGGGCCACGGCCCGCCACGAGGACGTCCAGCGCCTGCGCACCGAGGTCGCCGCCCTGCGCGAGGCGTTGGCGGCGCTCCGAAGCGAGCACGCGGCGACGAAGGCGCTGGTCGCCGGCCTGCCGGCGGCCGTTGCAGCGGTGACGCCGGCAGTGGTGACGCCGGCAGTGGTGACGCCGGCAGGGGTGACGCCGGCAGAGGTGACGCCGGCAGTGGTGACGCCGGCAGGGGTCGCGACCGCGCCGGTCGCGCCGCCCGAGCCGATCGCCGCGGCGACCGCGCCGCCGGCCGTGGCTCCGCCTGAGCCGGTAGCCGCGCCGGAGGCGAACGCCGCGCCATCCAAGCCGAAGGGTGGCTTCCTGACCTTCTCGGTGCCGGCGTCGAAGTTCCGCTTCGACGAGCCGCAGGACTACGCGCTGGTGCCGGACCTCTGCAGCGTCGGCTTCGACGCCAAGAGCACGCTGCACGACTTCACCGGGCGGACCGGCGCGGTCCGCGGCAGCTTCCGCGCCGACTTCGACGAGGCGGAAGCCAAGTGGTCGGGCGAGATCGTCTGCCAGGCAGCGACGCTGGTCACCGGCGTCGAGGGGCGCGACGACAACATGCGCGACCACCTCGACACCAAGAACTACGCCGAGATCCGCTTCCGCCTCGACCAGTTCAAGGCCGCGCCGGACGGCCTCGACGAGGCCAACCAGAAGGTCCGTGGCGAGGTGTCGGGCACGATGACGATCCGCGGCCAGTCGCGGCCGTTCGCGATGCCCGTCGCGGTCGAGGTCGATGCGCAGAAGCGCGTCGTGGTCACCGGCCAGGCTCCGCTGAAGCTGTCGGACCACGGCGTGCCGGTGCCGAGCCAGCTCGGGCTGATCAACATGCAGGACGAGGTCGTCGTGTGGATCGCGTTGCGGGCGCGCGCAGTGGCGGGAGGCAAGAAGCAATGAGCCGCGCCGTCTCCTCATCCCGTCGGCGCCTCGCCGGCTTCGCTGCATGCATGGCGATGGCCGCGTGCATCCCATCCAACGTCGTGGCGCCGACGGAGCGCATGGTCGTCGAGTCCGAGTCCGTGCCGACCTTCGTTCCGGCGACCGCGGCCGACGTCGTCGGCTTCCACGAGTCCATCGACATCCAGGGCGACGCCGCCGTCTCGCTGCGCAAGGTCTACTACCTCTTCAGTGACGACGGTTCGTACACCGGCGCAGCGCTGGTCGACGACGGCGAACGGCGGACGTTCCAGACGCTGACTGGCACGTGGAAGCTGGCGCCCGAGGGGCTCGTGCTCGACGACCAGCCGGCCGCGCCATGCGATGCCGCGCCGGGGCAGCTGCGGCTCACCGCGCCGACCGGCGTGCTCCGCTTGCGGCGCGCCAAGGCGGAGTGACCATGGCGAGTTCGGCGGAACCGCTGTTCGACCGCGCCGGTTGGTGGGAGCCGCGCGACCGCGCATTCGCCTCGCTGCGCGCCGTGTCGGCGTTCCGCCTCGACCTGCTGCGACAGTGGTTGGGTGACGACTGGCGCGGACGCGCCGTCGTCGACCTCGGCTGCGGCGGCGGCCTGCTGGCGATCCCGCTGGCGGCGCTGGGCGCTCGCGTCGTTGGCGTCGATCTCGCTGCCGCCGCGCTGCGCGATGCACGGCGGCAGCGCCCCGAAGGCTGGCAGCCGGTGCTTGGCGACCTCGCCGCGCCACCGCTCGGCGACGGCTGCGCCGACATCGTGCTGTTGGCGGACGTCGTCGAGCACGTCGACGCTCCGGCGCACGCCGTCGCCGGCGCCGCCCGCTTGCTGCGCCCCGGCGGCCGCCTCTTCGTCAACACGATCGCCCGCACGCGCCGTTCGCGGTGGCTCGCGATCGCACTCGCCGAAGGGCTCGGCTACGTGCCGCGCGGCACGCACCAGCACGAACGCTTCGTGCAGCCGGCCGAGCTCGGCGCCATGGCCGCGGCCGCCGGGCTGCGCGAGGTCGCGCGCTGCGGCGAGGCGCCGCGCCTGTGGGCGACGGTGCGCACGGGCGCGGTGCAGCTGCGCGCGAGCGCCAGCATGGCCGTCGGCTACGCCATGCTGTTCGCCAAGGCGGCCGCATGACCGCCGTCGCCGTCCCGCCGCGCAGCGTCCCGCGCGCGCTCGCCATGGCCGCGCTGTGCCACGGCGTGTTCGGTCTCGCCGTCGGGTCCATGGCATTCGCGCTCGCCACCGGCATGCAGCTCGGCATCGGCGGCCTGACCGGCGCCTCCGCTTGGCTGGCGAACATGCTGCTCGTTGCGCAGTTCCCGCTCGTGCACAGCTGGTTGCTCGGCCGCGGGCGCGGCTGGCTTGCCCGCCTCAGCCCGTTCGGCCACGGGGCGACGCTGGCGCCGAGCACGTACGCCATCAGTGCGTCGCTGCAGCTGCTGGCGGCGTTCTGGCTGTGGTCGCCGAGCGGCGTCGTCTGGCACGCGCCGACCGGCGCGTTCGGCGTCGGCCAGTGGATGCTCTTCGCCGGCGCGTGGCTGTTCCTGCACAAGGCGCTGTTCGACGCCGGCCTGATGCTGCAGACGGGCGCCGCCGGTTGGTGGGCGCTGCTGCGCGGCCGCAAGGTCGACTACGGCGACATGCCGACGCGCGGCCTTTTCGCCGCCTGCCGCCAGCCGATCTACCTCGGCTTCGCGTTGGTGCTGTGGACAGCGCCGACGTGGACGCCGGACTGGCTGCTGCTCACCGTCGGCTGGTCGCTCTACTGCGTCGTCGGTCCGCGGCGGAAGGAAGCGCGCTGGCAGCGCCAATTCGGCGAGCGATTCCTTTCCTATCGGCGGTCGGTGCCGTACTTGCTGCCCAGGTTGTTCCGATGAATATCGCCGCCGTACGCAGTTCGTTCCCCCAGCACTGGTACGACCAGAAGGCCCTGACCGAAGCGCTCGTCCGCTTGATGGGCCTGCGCGATCGCGACGCCGACCGGCTGCGTTCCTTCCACGCCAACTCCGGCATCGAGGGACGCTTCCTCGTGCAGCCGCTGGAGCGCTACACCGCCGACCTCGACTTCACGGTCGCCAACAAGGTCTGGCTGCAGGGGGCGCTCGACCTCGGCGAACGCGCCTGCCGCGACGCGCTGGCGGCCGCCGGCGTGCGCGCCGACGAGGTCGACGCCATTGTCTTCACCACGGTCACCGGACTCGCCAGTCCCTCCGTCGACGCCCGCCTCGTGACGCGGCTCGGGCTGCGCCCCGACATCAAGCGCATGCCCCTGTTCGGCCTCGGCTGCGTCGCCGGGGCGGCGACCATCGCGCGCGCCGCGGACTTCCTGCGCGGCAAGCCCGACGGCGTCGTGTTGGTGCTGTCGGTCGAGCTGTGTTCGCTGACGCTGCAGACCAAGGACCAGTCGCTCGCCAACCTCGTCAGCGTCGGGTTGTTCGGCGACGGCGCGGCGGCGGCCGTCGTGGTCGGCGAGGCGCGCGAGGCCGCCGGTCCCCGCATCGCGGCGACGCGCTCGGTCTTCTACCCCGACACGACCGACGTCATGGGCTGGGACATCGGCGCCCATGGCTTCCGCATCGTGCTGTCGGCAGAGGTGCCGACGGTGGCGCGGGAGCGCGTGCCGCAGGACGTCGACGCGTTCCTCGGCGCGCACGGGCTGACGCGCAGCGCGATCCGCCGCTGGATCGCGCATCCGGGCGGACCGAAGGTCCTCCTCGGCCTGCAGGAGGGCCTCGGTCTCGCGCAGCGCGATCTGCAACCCAGCTGGGACTGCCTCGCTCGCGCCGGCAACCTGTCGAGCGCTTCGGTGTTGATGATCCTCGAACAGCACCTGCGCGATCCCGCCTGCAAGCCGGGCGACCTCGGGCTGATGCTGGCGATGGGACCCGGGTTCTGCAGCGAACTGCTGCTCTTGCGCTGGTGACGTCAGCGACCGCGCCGGCCGCGACACCGGCCGGCGGCGCTCAATCGGTCGGTTTGTCGCCGTCGCCGCCCGCCGCGAGCTTGTTGTAGAGCGTGCGCACGGCGATGCCGAGCGTGCGGGCGGCTTGGGTCTTGTCGCCGCCGCTGCGCTGCAGCGCCTGCGCGATGGCGCGCCGTTCCAGTTCGGCCAGCTCGAGCGTCGGCAGGGTCGCAGCCGGCGATGGCGCGCGGCGGCCGAGCGCGCACTCGACGACGTCGCGCGCGGCCACGATGGGGCCGTCGGCGAGCACGCCGAGCCGGACGATCGCGTTCTCCAGTTCGCGCACGTTGCCGGGCCACTCGTGGCGGCGCAGCGCCTCGCGCGCGCCGTCGTCGAAGGCGAGCGGCCGGCCGGCGCGCGTGGCTTCGCGCGCGAGGAAGGCCTCGGCCAGCGGGATCACGTCCTCCGGTCGTTCGCGCAGCGGCGGCACGTGCAGTTCGAGCACCGCGAGCCGGTAGAACAGGTCCTCGCGGAACGACTCGTCGGCGACCTTGGCGCGCAGGTCGCGGTGGGTGGCCGCGACGATGCGCACGTCGACGCGGCGCGCGGCGTCGCTGCCGACCGGCCGGATCTCGCCGAACTGCACGGCGCGCAGGAGCGCCGGCTGCACCTCCAGCGGCAGTTCGCCGACTTCGTCGAGGAAGAGCGTGCCGCCGTCGGCCGCTTCGAACAGCCCTTGGCGCTTGTGGTCGGCGCCGGTGAAGGCGCCCTTCAGGTGGCCGAACAACTCGCTCTCGACCAGTTGGCGCGGGATCGCGCCGCAGTGCACGACGACGAACGGCCGGTCGTGGCGGCGCGAGCCGGCGTGCAGCCGGCGGGCGACCAGTTCCTTGCCGACGCCGCTCTCACCCTGCACGAGCACGCTCTCGTCGCTGGCGGCGACGCGCTGCACCTGCCGCTCGAGGCGCTGCGCCGGCGGGCTGCTGGCGGCGACGCGCAGCGCGTCGACCGCCGCGTGCGCGGCGGCGGCGCGCAGGCGGAGGTTCTCGCGCAGCAGGCGGCCGTGCGCGACGGCGCGCCGAACCGTCTGCTCGAGCGTGTCGAGTTCGACCGGCTTCTGCAGGAAGTCGAACGCGCCGCGCTGCATGGCCTGCACCGCGACGGCGACCGAGCCGTGGCCCGTGCACACGACCACGGGCAGCGTCGGGTCGGCGGCGACGACCTGCGCCAGGATCTCCATGCCCGGCGTGCCGGGCAGGTTGAGGTCGAGCACGACCGCGTCGGGGTCGTGCCTGCCCAGCGCCGCGAGGACGCCGCTGCCGTCGCGCAGCGAGTGTGCGGTGAAGCCGGCGCGCTGCAGTTCGCGCGTCAGCACGAGGCGCAGGCTGTCGTCGTCCTCGACCAGCAGGATGGCCGGCGCTGCGCTCACAGCGAGCGGATGCGCAGGTTGCGGTAGGCGACCTCGTCGCCGTGGTCCTGCAGGCAGAGGCGGCCCTTCTTGGCCTTGCCAAACGGCCACTCCTTGAACTTGCTGGCGCCGATCATCGCGTCCCACTCGGGGCCTTCGCCCGGGGCGTCGACGACCATCGCGCCATTCAGCCAGAAGCGGATGCGGCCCTGCGCGACGACGATGCGGGCGTCGTTCCAGTGCCCGGCGGGGCGCACCGGCGCGCCCTTGGGCGCCACGAGGTCGTAGAGCGCGCCGACGCCGTGCTTGGCCTTTGGCTTGGCGCCGAGGTCGTCGAGCACCTGGAACTCGGGGCCGGACATGTAGCTCGTCTCGTTGTCCTCCGTGACGCGCCACATGACGCCGCTGTTGGCCTTCGGGGCGACGCGGAACGCGAAGCGGAAGTCGAAGTCGCCGTACTCCTCGACGGTGACGAGGTCGCCGCCGCCGCCGCCCGCCGCGTGCACGATCGCGGCGTCCTGCACCGACCAGCCCTGCGCCGGCAGGCCCGCGCCCTTGTAGGCGCGCCACTGGTCGATCTTGCGGCCGTCGAACAGCAGCTGGAAGCCGTCCTTGCGCTCCTCGTCGCCGAGGTGGTTCAGCGGCTCGGGGGCGAGCGTCACGGCGCCCGTCGCGGCCCATTCGCTGCCGCGCGCGACGAGGCGGCGAAACTGTGGGTCGCTCCAACTGGCGCGGCTCTGCGGGACATTCTTCCACGTGTGGCCCAGCGGCGTGTGGAAGACACGGCCCTTGCCCCAGGTCGCGACCGTGGCCATCGGTTCGTCGGCGCCGGTGCCGCCGGTCTTCGGGTCGCTGTACGCGCTCATCAGCAGCTGGAACTCGCTGCCGGGCGCGCGCCAGAGCTTGTGGTACAGCTCGTCGGGGTGCAGGCGCAGCGGCGCCATGCCTTGCGTGATCGGGTGATCGGCGACGAGCACCTTGACGTCGAACGGATGGAAGCTGCCGTGGCCGGTGCCGTCGCGCCAGAGCAGGCCGACGAGCTGCTCGTAGTCGGTCCAGCCCGGGAAGGCGTTGTTGGCGGCGTGCAGCACGCTGACGCCGACGCCGCCGGTGACCGCCTGCAGGAAGCCCTGCTCGGCGGCTTCGCCCCAGCGCGGCCCGTTGTAGTCGAGCACGATCAGCTGCAGTTTGCCGGCGGCGGCGAGCGCTGGCGCCTCGGCGAGGGCCTTCGCCGGTTCGTACGAGATCGCCACTTCGAAACGGCCGGTCTCGGTCAGCGCCCGCGCGATCTCCGGCGCGGTCCACTCCCAGTCGTGGTTGTTGGCGCCGCTGACCAGCAGGGTGCGGATCGGCGGCTCCTGGGGGGCTGTGGTGGCGCACGGCAGCGCGAGCGCGGAGACGACGAGCGAGGCGGCGAACATGCCGAGAACGTACCGGCGACTGCGGCCACTGGCGACCGGTCGGCGCCTGCGGTAAGCATCGCGCCATGCGGTTGCGGGCGGTGTCCTCGTGGTTGCTCTCGTCCCTCGTCGGCGTCGCCGCGCACATGCCGGCGCAGGGTCACCTACCCGCGCAGGGTCACCTACCCGCGCCGGGTCACCTACCCGCGCCGGGTCACCTGCCTGCGCCGGGTCACCTACCTGCGCCGGGCATCGCGCGTGCGGTCGCCGCCGCCGAAGCGCTCGGCGCGCGCACCGGCGTGGCGGTTTGCGACACCGGCGGTCGATGGCTGTTCCGGCACGCGGCGGGCGACGCCTTCGCGCCGGCGAGCAACATGAAGGTGTTGACCGCCGCCGCGGTCGTCAACGGCCTCGGCGCCGACTTCCACTTCACGACGACGTTCGCGCTGCGCGGCGGTCGCCTCGCCGTGGTCGCCAGCGGCGATCCGAACTGGATCCAGGACTCGCTGCACGACAGCGCGCACGTCTTCGCCGCGGTCGCGCGCGCGCTGGCGCAGAAGGGCGTCACCGCCATCGCCGGCATCGACCTGGACGCGGGCAACTTCACCGGGCCGGCGCGGCCAGCGACGTGGCCGCAGGACCAGCTGCAGACGTACTACTGCGCGCCGACCGGTCCCTTCGTGCTCGAACAGGGCACCTTCGCGCTGCGCGTCGAACCGCGCGGCGCCAACGCCGCCGCCAGCGTGATCGCGCCGTTCGTCGACGTGCCGGTGCGCGGCGCCATCGAACTGGTCGACCGCAGCAAGGGCGCGGTCTACGGCGCCGTCGACCAGGGCGACGGCGTCAAGGTCAGCGGCCGGTTCCCGCGCCGCGGCAGCGCGGCCACCATCCGCACCGCCGTCGCCGAACCGGCGTGGTGGTACGAGCAGGCGCTGCGCAAGGCGCTGGCCGACGCCGGCGTGCGCATCGACGCGACGGCCGCGGTCGCGGACCAGGTCGTGCACGAGCACCGCAGCGACCTGCGCCTCGCCGTGCTGCGCATGCTGGAGGACAGCTCCAACTTCGACGCCGAACAGTGCCTGCGCGTGCTCGGCAGCAAGGTCCGGGGCGATGGCAGCCTCGCCGGCGGCGTCGCGGCGCTGCACGACGAAGTGGCCAAGCTCGTCGGTCGCGTGCCGGAGGGCAGCGTGTTCGTCGATGGCTCCGGCTTGTCCAAGCAGAACCGCGTTTCGGCGGGCTTGCTCGCCGCCGCGCTGGTGCGCAGCAACGCCGCCAGCGCCGGGCCGCTGCTGCGCGCCTGCCTGCCGGTCGCCGGCCAGACCGGCACGCTGCAGGAGCGCTTCCGCGGCACCGACCTCATCGGGCGCGTGCGGGCCAAGACCGGCTGGATCCGCGGCGCGTCGGCGCTGTCGGGCATGGTCGAGCGGCGCGACGGCAGCGTCCGGTTCTTCGCCATCCTGATGAACTACGACCCGAAGAAGGACGGCCTCAACCGCGACCTCAAGCAGTTGCAGGAAGACATCGTCGCGGCGATCGATCGCGCGGACGGCGGCGCGTGACCGACCTGCGGCCGTTCCTCGACCTCGCGCTGGCGCTCGCCGCCGAGGCGGGGACCGACCTGCTGCGGCGGCGGCCGACGGCGGCCGCGCGCCCCGAGTCCAAGAGGCAGCGGCGCGAACTGGTCACCGAGGCCGATCGCGCCGCCGAGGCCATCGTGGTCGGCGGCTTGCTGCGCGCGCATCCGGACCACGCCGTGCTCGCCGAGGAGGGCGTCTTGACCGCGCCCGGCGGCGCGGCGCGCGACGCCGAATGGACGTGGATCGTCGATCCGCTCGACGGCACGACCAACTTCGTGCACGGCTTGCCGCACTTCGCCGTCGCCGTGGCGCTCGCGCACCGCAACGTGCCGGTCGTCGGGGTCGTGCACGCGCCGGCGCTCCGCGAGACCTTCTACGGCGCACGCGGCCTCGGCGCGTGGCGGCGCGACGACTCCGGCGACCGGCCCTTGCGGGTGTCGCCGACGCGCGAGGTCGCCGACGCGCTGCTGGCGACCGGCTTCAGCTACGTGCGCAACGAGCCGGGCCGCGACGACAACGCCGGCCACGTCGCTGCCGTGCTGCCGCACTGCCGCGACCTGCGGCGACTCGGGTCGGCCGAACTCGACCTCTGCTACGTCGCTGCGGGCGTCTTCGACGGCTACTGGGAGCTGTACCTCGCGCCTTACGACGTCGCCGCCGGCGCGGTGCTGGTCGCCGAAGCCGGCGGGCGCGTCAGCGACTGGCAGGACGGCGACGACTGGTTGTTCGGCGACCGCGTGCTGGCGAGCAACGGCCACCTGCACGGCGCCCTGCGGCGGCTGCTCGGCAGCGGCGGCTGATTCCCGCGCTGCCGGCGGCCAGCGACCTCACAGCGGCGCGCGCCGGGGGGCGCCGTCGACCATGCGCACGACGTGCGCGCCGCGGGCGAGCGGCGAGCGCTTGAGCAGCGGCAGCAGCACGGCGAGCATGCGGTCGGGATCGGGCCCGCAGAAGAACAGCGAGCACTCGCCGCCGCCCAACTCGTCGCCGTCGTACTCGCCAACGCCGGCGTCGCGCACGGCCGCGTCGAGGTCGTCGGTGAAAGCCTCCAGGTCGGCCCGTTCCTGGTTCGTGCCCATCTGGCGGTTGCTCAGCTTGAGCACGATGAGCAGGTCCTGCTCGGGGGCGTCGTCGTCCGCGTCGTCGGGATCGTCACCGGCGTTGGCCATGCACAGACGCTACGAGCCGCCGCCGCGGAAGGCCACGCCGCACGGCACGCCGCTGCTCCCGGCGCGCCGACCCGCGCTGGCCGCTGGTCGCCGGCGGACCCGCAGCTATGCTGCGGGGTTCGTCCCGTGGCACGAAACTCGGAATCGACCCCAAAGAGCGCCGCCAAGACCGCCGCAACGACCGCGCCGAAGGCCGGATACGTGGTGGTGCGCGGCGCTCGCGAACACAACCTGAAGGGCGTCGACCTGGAGTTCCCGCGCGACAGCCTGATCACGATCACGGGCGTGTCGGGGTCGGGCAAGTCGAGCCTCGCGCACCACACGATCTACCAGGAGGGCCAGCGGCGATTCCTGGAGAGCCTGAGTTCGTACGCGCGGCAGTTCCTCGGCCGCATGGAGAAGCCGAAGGTGGACCTCGTCGAGGGCCTGTCGCCGACGGTGTCGATCGACCAGAAGTCGACGAGCCACAGCGCGCGCTCGACCGTCGGCACCTTGACCGAGGTCAACGACTTCCTGCGCCTGCTGTGGTCGCGCCTGGGCGAGCCGAGCTGTCCGACGTGCGGCGCTGCCATCGAGTCGTGGGCCCCCGACCGCATCGTCGACGCCATCGTGACCGACCACGCCGGCACGGCGGCGATGGTGCTGGCGCCGGTCGTGCGCGAGCGCAAGGGCGAGTACCGCAAGGAACTCGCCGAGTGGGCGCAGAGCGGCTTCGTGCGCGCCCGCATCGACGGCGTGGTGCGCCGCCTCGACGAGCCGATCGCGCTGGCGCGCTACGCCTACCACACGATCGAGCTCGTCGTCGACCGCCTGACGATCGCCGCCGATGCGCGTTCGCGCCTGGGCGAAGCCGTCGAGCAGGCGGTCCAGCTCGGCGGCGGCTTGTGCGCGATCGCGTGGGGCGACGACGGCTACCGGTTGTTCTCGACGCAGCGCAGTTGCCCGGCGGGCCACGGTTCGCTGCCCGAGCTGGAGCCGCGCCTGTTCTCGTTCAACAGCCCGATCGGCGCCTGCGCGACGTGCGACGGCATCGGCCTCGCGCACGGCTTCGCGCCGGAGCTGCTGGTGGCCGACGCCACCAAGTCGGTGCGCGACGGCGCGCTGCACGTCTTCACCGATGACGGCCGGCTGGTCTACGGCCGGCTGACGATCGACCACCTCGCCGCGGTCGGCGAGGCGTTCGGCTTCGACGTCGACACGCCGTGGCAGGACCTGCCGGCGAAGGCCCGCAAGGTCGTGATGCACGGCTCGGGCAAGCAGACGTTCGAGTTCCGCTGGAAGCGCCAGGGCGCGATGTCGACGACGACCGGGAGCGACCGCATCGCCTTCCCCGGCCTGATCGGGCACCTCGAACGCGTCTACCGGCCGTCGCGCGCCCGCCACCTCGACCGCTTCCGCGCGGCGTCGCCGTGCAGCGACTGCGGCGGCGCGCGCCTGGGGCCGTCGGCGCGGGCGGTGCGCTTCCAGGGCCGCACGCTGCCCGAGGTGCTCGACCTCGCCGTCGCCGACGCGCTCGGCTGGTGCCGTTCGCTGCAGCTCGCCGGCAACGCCGCGCGCATCGGCCGCGACATCGTGCAGGAGATCGAGCGCCGGCTCGTGTTCCTGGTCGACGTCGGCCTCGGCTACCTGACGCTGAGCCGCCGCGCGCCGACGCTCTCGGGCGGCGAGTCGCAGCGCATCCGCCTCGCGGCCCAGGTCGGCGCCGGCCTGCGCGGCATCCTCTACGTGCTCGACGAGCCGAGCATCGGCCTGCACGCGCGCGACCAGGAACGCCTGCTGCGCACGCTCGAAGCGCTGCGCGACCGCGGCAACACCGTGCTGGTGGTGGAGCACGACGAGGAGACGATGCGCCGCAGCGACTTCCTCGTCGACGTCGGTCCGCTGGCCGGCGTGCACGGCGGCGAGGTGACCGCCGCCGGCACGCCCGAGCAGGTGGCGGCGACGCCGGCTTCGCTCACGGGCCGGTACCTGCGCGGCGAACTGACCGTGCCGATGCCGGCGCGACGGCGCGACGCGCCGAAGGGCGCGCTGTGCATCGTCGGCGCGCGCCACCACAACCTGCAGGGCGTCGACGTCACCATCCCGCTCGGCCGCCTCGTCGCCATCACCGGCGTGTCCGGCTCGGGCAAGTCGACGCTGGTGCACCACGTGCTGGTCCCGGCGCTGCAGCGCGACCTGAACGGCGCGAGCGGCGCGGTCTCGCACTGCCAGCGCGTCGAAGGCATTGGCCAGCTCGACAAGGTGGTGGAGATCGACCAGGCGCCGATCGGGCGCACGCCGCGCAGCAACCCGGCGACGTACACCGACGTTTGGTCGCACGTGCGCGACCTGTTCGCGCAGCTGCCCGAGAGCAAGCTGCGCGAGTACGACAAGGGCCGCTTCTCGTTCAACGTGCCCGGCGGCCGCTGCGAGGCGTGCGAGGGCGCTGGCGTCACCACGCTGGAGATGAACTTCCTCGCCCCCGTCGAAGTGGTGTGTGAAGAGTGCGGCGGCGCGCGCTTCCACGCCGAGACGCTCGCCGTGCGCTGGCAGGGCAAGAGCGTGCACGACGTGCTGGCGATGACGGTCGACGAGGCGGCAGCGTTCTTCGCCGACCTGCCGAAGGTCGCCCGCGGCCTCGTCGCGCTGCAGGACGTCGGCCTCGGCTACCTGCGCTTGGGGCAACCGTCGACGACGCTGAGCGGCGGCGAGGCGCAGCGCGTCAAGCTCGCGACCGAACTGCAGCGGCCGGCGACGGGCAAGACGTTCTACGTCCTCGACGAACCGACCACGGGCCTGCACTTCCACGACGTCGCGCGCCTGCTGACGGCGCTGCAGCGCCTCGTCGACGCCGGCAACTCGGTGCTGGTCATCGAGCACAACCTGGACGTCGTGCGCGCCGCCGACTGGCTGATCGAACTCGGCCCCGAGGGCGGCGGGGGCGGCGGCCGCATCGTCGCCGCCGGCACGCCCGAGCAGCTCGCCGACGACCCGGCGGCGCCGACCGGCGCGGCGCTGCGGGCGCTCGGGCTCGGCCGCAAGCGCGGCAAGTCTGCCGCCACGAAGGCGCCGGCCAAGGCCGCGCCGCCGCGGCCGGTGACCGTGGCGCCGACCAGCATCGCGGTCCGCGGCGCGCGTACGCACAACCTGCAGGCGGTGGACGTCGACGTGCCGCTCGGCGCGTTCACGGTGGTCACCGGGCCGTCGGGTTCGGGCAAGTCGAGCCTCGCGTTCGACACGATCTTCCAGGAAGGCCAGCGCCGCTTCCTGGAGAGCATGTCGACGTACGCGCGCCGTTTCCTCGGCCGCATGGACCGCGCGCCGTGCGACCGCATCGACGGCCTCGGCCCGGCGATCGCGATCGACCAGCAGCGCACCGGCCGCAGCCCGCGGTCGACGGTCGCCACCACGACCGAGATCCACGACTATCTGCGCCTGCTGTTCGCGCGCGTCGGCCGGCCGCACTGCCCGACGCACGGCCAGGAGCTCGCGGCGTGGTCGCCGAGCAAGGCCGCGGCGCGCTGCGTCGGCGAGTGGTCCGGCCGCCGGGCCTACGTGCTGGCGCCGATCCACGTGCCGAACGACGCCGCGCCGGGGTGGCTCGACGCGCTGGTGGGCGAGTGGCGGACGGCCGGGCGCGTTCGGGCGCTCGTCGACGGCGTCGAACGCCGTATCGGCGAAGCGTGGCCGACGCCATCGCCGCGTGAGCTGTTCCTGGTGCTCGACCGCGTGTCGTTGAGCGACCGCGCGCGGCTCGCCGACGCGATCGAACAGGCGCAGGCGGCCGCCGCCGCGCACGGCGGGGCGGCCGCGGCGGTCGTGCAACTCGTCGATGGCGCCGACGCCGGCGCGCGGCATTGGTTCCGCGCCAGCGCCGGCTGCCATCTGTGCGGCTACGAGGCGCCAGCCGAGATCCAGCCGCGTTGGTTCTCGTTCAATCACCACAGCGGCGCGTGCCCATCGTGCCTGGGGCTGGGTCAGGTCAGCCGCTGCGCCGAAGACCTGCTGGTCAACCACCCGGAGAAGCCGGCGTTCCGCGGCGCCATCCAGCACCCGGGCGCGGCGTTCACGTTCCTCACCAGCCGCGACGGCTACTTCGCCGAGGTCGCGCAGGTGCTGGCCGAACGCAACGGCTTCGACCTGGAGCGGCCGTGGCGCGAGCTGCCGCCGGCGGCGCGGCAGCTGCTGCTGCGCGGGGCCGGCGGCGATCGTTTCGAGGTCGTGTTCCACAAACGCGACGCCGGCAGCCAACGCGAATGGCGCATGCAGGTGGCGTGGAAAGGCCTCGCCCGCCAGGTCGAGGAGTGGCACCTCGGCAAGGACGGCGACGCCGCCGGCGACACGCGCTTCGCCGCGGTGATGGAGCGGCAGGCCTGTCCCGAGTGCGCGGGCGAGCGCCTGCTGCCGGGGCCGCGCGCCGTGCGCGTCGGCGGCGTGCGTCTGCCGGAACTGCTCGCCGACACGGTCGACGCCGCGGCGACGCGCCTCGCCGCGCTGCGGTTGTCGGCGACCGAGCAGCGCATCGCGCACGACGTGCTCAAGGAGATCCGCAATCGGCTGACCTTCCTGCGCGACACCGGCCTCGGCTACCTGACGCTCGACCGCTCGGCGGCGACGTTGAGCGGCGGCGAAGCGCAGCGCATCCGCCTCGCCACCCAGCTCGGCAACCGGCTCGTCGGCGTGCTGTACGTGCTCGACGAGCCGACGGTCGGCTTGCACCCGCGCGACACCGAGCGCTTGCTGCGCACGCTGATCGGCCTGCGCGACCTCGGCAACACGGTGCTCTCCGTCGAGCACGACGAGGTCATGGTCCGCGCCGCCGACCACGTCGTCGACATGGGGCCGGGCGCTGGCGTGCGCGGCGGGCGCGTCGTCGCCAGCGGCGCGCCCGCGGCGATCGCGGCCGCCGACAGCGCCACGGGCCGCTGGCTGCGCGGTGAGCTCGCCATACCGATCCGGGCCGAGCGGCGGCAGCCGGCCGGCCACGCGCGCCTGCGCGGCGTCGCGGTGCACAACCTGCAGCACGTCGACGTCGACGTGCCGCTCGGCGTGTTCACCGCGGTGACCGGCGTGTCCGGTTCCGGCAAGTCGTCGCTGGTGATGGACGCGCTCGTGCCGGCGCTGCGCGACGGCGGCGCGAAACTGGCCTGGATGGCCGGGCCGCCGCGACCGCACGCCCTCGTCGTCGTCGACCAGGGCGCGATCGGCAGTTCGCCAGCGAGCAATCCGGCGACCTACGTCGGAGCCTTCACCGCCATCCGCGAGTTGTTCGCGCAGACCCCGCTGGCCAAGCAGAAGGGCTTCGGCCCCGGCCGTTTCTCGTTCCACGTCAGCGACGGCCGCTGCGCCAACTGCGAAGGCAAGGGCCAGCTGCAGGTCGAGATGCACTTCCTCGCCGACGTGTGGGTGACGTGCGAGGTCTGCCGCGGCCGCCGCTACAACAGCGAGACGCTGGCCGTGCAGTACCGCGGCAAGGACATCGCCCAGGTGCTGGCGATGGACGTCGACGAGGCGCTGGCGTTCTTCGGCAACCACCGGCAGATCAGCCGGCCGCTGCAGTTGCTGGCCGACGTGGGCCTCGGCTACCTGCGCCTCGGCCAGCCGGCGAACACGTTCTCGGGCGGCGAAGCACAGCGCATCAAGCTGGTCGCGGAGCTGGCGCGGCGGCCGCGCGAGCACACGTTCTACGTGCTCGACGAGCCGACCACCGGCCTGCACGCCGACGACGTGCGCAAGCTGCTGGCCGTGCTGGAGCGACTGGTCGAACGCGGCGACTCGGTGGTGGTGATCGAACACCAGCTCGACGTCATCGCCGCTGCCGACCACGTCATCGAACTGGGCCCGGAGGCTGGCGCCGGCGGCGGCCGCATCGTCGCCGCTGGACCGCCGGAGCAGATCGCCGCCACCGCCGCGAGCCACACGGGACGGTTCCTCGCCGAGCGCCTGGCGATGCGGGCCGGGGTCGCCGTTCGCGCCGAGGCGCGCGCGGGGAAGCCGGCGCGGCCGAAGACGCGGCGCAGCAAAGGGGCGGGCGAGGCATGAACGAACCGCCGCTGATCGTCCAGGCCGACCGCACGGTGCTGCTGGAGACGACGCACCCGGAGTACGAGGCGACGCGCGACCGGTTGGCGCGCTTCGCGGAGCTGGAGAAGTCGCCCGAGTACGTGCACTTCTACAAGATCACGCCAGTCAGCTGCTGGAACGCCGCCGCGCTCGGTGAACGGGCCGACGAGGTCTGCGATTGGCTCGTGCGCGCGTCGCGTTTCCCGGTGGCGCCGCCGGTGCTGGCGCAGATCCGCGAGTGGTTTCGCCGCTACGGCCTGCTGCGGCTCGCGCCCGGCCGCGGCGGCCGGCTGTTGCTGCAGTGCGACGACGCGGCGACGCTCGCAACGCTGCTGGAGCAGCCGACGTTCGCCGCGCTGGTCGAATCGGACGACGGCGCCTCGGTCGCGGTGGCTGCGGCCAACCGCGGCCTCGTCAAGCAGACGCTCGTGCGACTCGGCTACCCGGTCGACGATCGAGCCGGCTACCGCGACGGCGAACGGCTCGCGTTCGGCCTGCGGCAGGCGGACGCGGGCGCTCCCGGGTTCCGGCTGCGCGACTACCAGGCGGCGGCCGCGGCCGCGTTCCACGCCGGCGGCAGCGACCGCGGCGGGTGCGGCGTCGTCGTGCTGCCGTGCGGCGCAGGCAAGACCGTGGTCGGCATCGCCGCGATGCAGCTGCTGCAGACGAACACGCTGGTGCTGACCACCAACACGGTCGCGGTCCGGCAGTGGATCCGCGAGATCCTGGCGCGCACCACGCTCGGACCCGACGAAGTCGGCGAGTACACCGGCGAGCAGAAGCTCGTGCGGCCGGTGACGGTCGCGACCTACCAGATCCTGACGCATCGCAAGGGCAAGCTCGACGGTTTCACGCACATGGACCTGTTCGATCGCGGTGGCTTCGGCCTCGTCGTCTACGACGAGGTGCACCTGCTGCCCGCGCCGGTGTTCCGCGCCACCGCCGGCATCCAGGCGCGCCGACGCCTCGGCCTGACGGCGACGCTGGTGCGCGAGGACGGCCGCGCTGACGAGGTGTTCTCGCTGATCGGACCCAAGCGCTACGAGGTGCCGTGGAAGCTGCTGGAGCGCCAGGGTTTCCTGGCGGTGGCGCGCTGCTTCGAGGTCCGCGTGCCGCTGCCGGCGGGGCCGGCCGAGGCGTACGCGGCGGCCGGCGCGCGCACGCAGATCCGCATCGCGGCCGACAACCCCGGCAAGCTCGATCTCGTCGGTGCGCTGCTGCGGCGCCACGCCGGCGATCGCGTGCTGGTGATCGGGCAGTACCTGGAGCAGTTGCAGCAACTCGCGGAGCGCCACGGCCTGCCGCTGATGACGGGGCAGACGCCGCAGGCCGAACGCGACCGCTTGTACGCGGCCTTCCGGGCCGGCGAGGTGCCGCGCCTCGTCGTCAGCAAGATCGGCAACTTCGCCGTCGACCTCCCGGACGCCAACGTCGCCATCGAGGTCAGCGGCACGTTCGGCAGCCGCCAGGAGGAGGCGCAGCGGCTGGGCCGCATCCTGCGGCCGAAGGCGGACGGCCGGCCGGCGAGCTTCTACTCGCTGGTGAGCGCCGACACGCGCGAGCAGGAGTTCGCCCGCAAGCGCCAGCTCTTCCTCACCGAGCAGGGGTACGCCTACGAGATCCTGCAGGCCGACGACCTGCTCGCCGACGCCGCCGACGGACGCGAGGAGCGGCGCGCATGACCAGACTGAGCCTGCGCAACCTGCTGCAGGGCGCCGGCGAACCGGCGCTGCGCGAATGCGTGTTCCGCTGGTGCGGCGCGGTCGCCGACGAGGCCAAGCCGACCCTCGCCGCTGCGGCCGCGGCGATGGAGGACGAGCAACGCGTGCAGGCGCGGCTGGCGGCGCTGCCGAAGAAGCTGCAGGACCTGCTGGAGCCGTTCTTCGCGCCTGGCGCGTCGGTGCGGTCGGTGCAGGCCCTGGTGACCGAGTGCGGCAAGCAGTTCAAGAGCCGTTTCGAACTGGAGGCGGCGCTGGCGGCGCTGCATCGCGAAGCGTTCGTCTGGCACGTCAAGGACAAGCGTTGGGCGACCTTCGACTCCCCGAGCTGGGCGGTGCCGACGGAGCTGGTCGAGTGCGTGCACCAGCTGCGGCAGCGGCGCCAGCGACTCCTGCAGGACGCCGTGACGTTGCAGGGTTTCCTCGACGCGCGGTACTTCCGCGAGCGGGTCGAGGCGGGCAAGGCGGGCGGCAAGGACGACGCCAAGGCCAGCGACCACGCGCGCAAGATCTACAAGCTGTACGCGCTGGACGCCTCGATCGCGCAGCGGCTGCAGAAGCTGCCGCCAGCCGTCGCGACGATCGTCGACGACGTGCTGTTCAAGCACGGCGGCATCGCGGCGTGGGAGGAGACGCTGCGCGAGGTGGACCTGCCCGATCCGCCGGACCTCGCGCTGGTGGGCAAGTGCCTCGCCGAGGCGATGCTCGGCACGGTCACCGACCTCGACCTAGCGCGCATCGGCGTGCAGCCGCTGCCGCAGGCGGTCGTCGTGTTCCACGAGGTCGCGTTGTTCGCGCTCAAGCGGCGAGGCGAGTCGGCGCTGCCCACCGTCAGCGAGGAGCTGTCGTGCCGCGGCGACTTCGCGACCAACGTCGGCCGCTTCCTCAAGGACCTGCAGCACACCAAGGTGCTGTTCACCGCCGAGGGCGACCTGTTCAAGGCCTCGCAGAAGCGCATCGCCGCGACGCTGCTGCCCGTTCCCGGCGGCTTCCTCGGGCAGGAGGCGACGCTGGAGGCGATCTTCCGCTTCTGCCTGCAGCGACGGCTCGTAGATCGCCGCGGCGAACGCGCGCTGCGGCCGACGCCCGCGGGGCAGGAGTTCGATCGCGCGCCGCTGGCGGAGCAGACCCGAACCCTGCTCGCGCACTTCGTGGAGGATCGCACGCTGCACGGCGAGCCGTACCACCACACGCGCCTGCGCCGCGTGTTCTTGCGCCTGCTGCGCCGGGCGGAGCCGATGGTCTGGCAGGACTGCTCGCTGCTGCCGTTCCTGGCGCGCAACGCCTATCTCGCGCAGCTCGAAGCGGCGGCGACCGAGGAGTACTTCGCCGCGCGCTTCCTCGGGGGCGCCTACACGCCCAGCGAGACGCTGCAGCAGTTGGCGTGGAACCTGCTCGTCTGGGTCAAGCGCCGCCTGTTCCCGCTGGGCATCGTCGACCTCGGCGTGCACCAGGGACGCGTCACCGCGCTGCGGCTGTCGCGGCTCGGCGCCGAGCTGCTCGACGCCGAGCCGGCGGGCAAGGTCGGTGGCACGCGCAGTTCCGTCATCGTGCAGCCGGACTTCGAGGTCATCGTTTTCCCGGGCGACGACGTGCACGACGTCCTGCACCTGTTCGATCGCTTCGCGCGGCGGACGAAGAGCGACCACGTGCACCAGTTCCGGATCGACGAGGCCTCGGTGCGCGCCGGAATCGCCGACGGCCTGTCCGGCGCGCAGATCATCCAGGTGCTCGCCGACCGCGCACGGGCGCCGGTGCCGCAGAACGTCCGCTACAGCCTCGAGGAGTGGGCGCAGCGACCGCACGCGTGACGCCGGTGCCATCGGATCGTCCGGAGTCTTCTTCTGGTCCTTCAACACGGCGCACCGGCGGACGATGAGCTAGGCTCGTCACCGCACGCACCGCCCATGACCGCGCCAGACGCCGATCCGAACGCCGCCTCGAGTCCCGCTGCCGCCGGCACCGCCGATCCGTCGGTGCTCGTGCTGGGCGCCGGCCCGGCGGGCCTCGCCTGCGCCATGGAGTTGTCCCGCAACGGCCGGCGGACCATGGTCGTCGAGCGCGACGAGCAGGTCGGCGGGCTGGCCAAGACGCTGACCATCCGCGAGGGCGACCTGACGTTCCTGACGGACATCGGGCCGCACCGGTTCTTCTCGAAGAACAAGTACCTCTACGACTTCATCGAGGACCTGCTGCACGAGGAGTGGCGCAAGGTGCCGCGCCTGACCCGGCAGTTCATCGACGGCAAGTACTACAACTATCCCGTCAACTTCGGCCAGGTCGTCCGCAACCTCGGCTTCCTGCGCAGTTGCCGAATCGGCGTCGACTACTTCCTTGCGCGGCTGCGCTACGGGTTGTTCGGCAAGCCGATGAAGACGTTCGAGGACTACGTCGTCGCCAACTTCGGCCGCGCGCTCGCCGAGTTCTCGATGATCAACTACACCGAGAAGATCTGGGGCATCCCGGTCCGCGACATCCATCCGGACTGGGCCAAGCAGCGCATCCACGGCCTCAACCTCTGGAGCGTGCTGACGAAGGCGATCGGGCTCGGCGGCAAGAAGGGGCCGAAGTCGCTCGTCGACGAGTTCTACTATCCCCAGTTCGGCACCGGCACGATCTACGAGGAGATCGGCAAGCACCTCGCCGAGACCGGCACGAAGATGCTGCTGCGGAGCGAACCGGTGAAGGTCCGCCACGACGGCCGCCGGGTGACGTCCGTCGATCTGCGGACGCCCGACGGCGTCGTGACCGTGCGTCCCGACCACGTCGTCGAGTCGGTGCCGCTGACGCACTTCCTGACGCTGCTCGATCCGCCGCCGCCGCCCGACGTGCTGGCGGCCGCGGGCGCCCTGCGCTGGCGGGCCCAGGTCTACCTGTTCCTCACGCTCGACAAGGACAAGGTCACCGACGACAACTGGATCTACTTCCCGAGCAAGGACATCCCGTTCGGCCGTACGAGCGAGATGAAGAACTTCAGCAAGGACATGTGTCCGCCCGGGAAGACCTCGTTCTTCGTCGAGTTCTTCACGTTCGAGGACGATCCGCTCTGGTCGATGACCACGGAGCAGGTGCTCGACCTCGCGATGCCGTACTTCGAGTCGTGGGGCTTCTTCACCCGCAAGGAGGTCCGCAAGGCGTACCTCTGGAAGCGGTCGCACGTCTATCCCGTCTACGACAGCGCGTACAAGTCGCGGCTGGCGACGATCGCGTCTTGGTTGGAGCGGCTGGAGAACCTCGTCTACATCGGTCGGCCCGGCCGCTTCCGCTACACCAACCAGGACCACAGCCTGGAGATGGGCATCATCGCCAGCCGCATCGTCCTCGAAGGCCGCAAGTACGACATGGACACGGTCGGCTCCGAGAACGAGTACTTCGAGAAGGGTCCGATCTACGAGAAGCGCATCTGACCGGCAGGCCGCCGCGAGCGCGCCGGCGCGCGCACGGCTGCCCGCGCGTCACGGCCTGCGGGCGCGCAGCAGGTCGAACTGGCCCTTGAGCACGGCGAGCGCCGTCTCCGTGCGCAGCGGGCGCGCGCCGCACGAAACGGGCAAGAAACCCTGCGCCGCGAAGCGCTCGACCTCATAGGGCAGGAAGCCGCCGTCGGGTCCGATCGCGAGCGCGATGCCGCCGCCACCGGGCGCGAGCATCGCGGTCGGCGTCGCCGCCGCCGGATCGGCGACGAAGCGCTGCGCCGGCAGGGGCAACACCGGCAGCGCGTCCTCGACGAACGGGCGGAACAGCGCATGGAACGACACGGTCGGCAGGCGCGTGCGGCCGGTCTGCTCCAGGCCGGCGAGCAACGCTGCCCGCTGCGCCGCGGGCTGCATCGCCTCGCTGGCGAGGTGGCTCTTGTCGACGCGCCAACTGCGGAACAAGTCGATGCGGCCGAAGCCGAGCGCCGCCGCGTGCGCGAGCATGCGCAGCAGCACCTTCGGCCGCGGCACCGCCAGCAACAACGCGTCGTCCGGGCGCGGTTCGACGTCGTGCCGCCACGCGCATGCGAACTCGACCGCTTCGTCGCCGATCGCCGTGACGCGGGCTTCGCCGCGGGGGCCGTCGACGATCGCCGCGCGCAGCACGTCGCCTGCCTGGGCGCGCAGGACCATGCGCACGTGCTCGGCGCGACGGCCGACGAGCCGGCAATGGCCAGCCGCATCGGGCTCGTCGGCTTCGAGCAGCAGGAAGTTCACCGCCGGATGGTAGGAGCCGGGTCCGCGGGTGGCCACGCCGCCCGACGCGCGTCCCGGGACGGGGGCTCCGGGCCTGTGCGCCGTTGCCGGGCGCGGGCGGACTCGCGCGGGAAATCCGCGCTAGCGGCATCCGGACGCGCGCATACCATGCCGCGGCATGAGCACGTCGCGACTCGAAGACCTCGCCCTCCGCCGGCGCGGCCGGCTGCGCCGGCTGAAGGAGGTCCCCGTGCTGCCGAGCCTGATCACGCTCGGCAACCTCTGCTGCGGCTTCCTGGCCATCGCCAAGGTCGCGGACGCGCTGCGCACCGCCCAACCTGGGGCCGAGTTCGCGACCGTGGTCGCCTTCTTCGAGGCCGCCGTGGTCCTGGTCTTCGTCGCGATGGTCTTCGACGCGCTCGACGGCCGGGTCGCGCGCATGACCGGTCAGACCACGCCCTTCGGCGCCCAGTTGGACAGCATGGCGGACATGGTCACGTTCGGCTGCGCGCCGGCGTTCCTGTGCAAGGTGCTGGTCGACTGGCACGCGCAGGTCGACGGCAACCGGCTGTTGCCGCTGCACCCCAAGCTCTTCTTCGCCGCCGCCGCGGTCTACGTCGTCGGGGCGGCGCTCCGACTGGCCCGCTTCAACGTCGAGACCGGCGCCGACGAGGACGACCACCGGGAGTTCAAGGGTCTGCCGTCGCCGGCCGCCGCCTCGGTCGCCTGCGCGCTGGTCGCCCTGTTCTGCACGCGCAACGACACCGGCGCCACGCTCGCGCACTGGCTGTTCGCGCCGAGTCACTTCGACCTGATCGTGGTCGCCATGCCCGGCGTGCTGGTGCTGCTCGGCCTGCTGATGGTCAGCCGCTTCCCGTACCCGCACGCGATGCACTGGCTGATGAAGGGCCGCAACAGCCTGCCGGTGCTCGCCTTGGTGGTGGCGCTCGTGATCGTCGCCGCGATCGAATGGCAACTGGCGTTGGCGGCGACGACTTCGGGGTACCTGCTGTCGGGGCCGGCGGTCGGATTGGTTCGCCTCGTGCTGCGCCGGCGCAGCGACGACGACGACCAGGACGGCGAGGACGCGCGGCCGCTGCCGTCGCACAACTGATCCCGTCGCGTCGTGTCCGATCCTGCGTCACCCGCCGTGTCCCCGTCGCCTCGCACCCGCACCGTCCACCTCGGCCTTGGCAGCAACGAAGGCGACCGGGACCGCCATCTGCAGTCGGCGATCGGCCGGCTCGCCGCCACGCCGGGCATCGCCGTGGCCCGCGTCTCGTCCTTTCGCGAGACGGCGTTCGTCGGTGAAGGACCGGCGCAGGGGCCGTACCGGAACGCCGTCGCCGAGTTGTCGACCTCGCTGACGCCGCAGGCGCTGTTCGCCGTCTGCAAGGCGATCGAGGCCGAAGCTGGGCGCAAGCTGCCGTCGCCGCGCAACCATCCGCGGCCGCTCGATCTCGACATCGTGTTCTTCGGCGACGAAGTGATCGACACGCGCGAATTGGTGGTGCCGCACCCGCGCTGGCACGAACGCCCCTTCGTGCTGGAGCCGCTGGCGGAACTCGGGGTCGACGTCGCCGGCCGCAAGCGCTGGACGCCGCCGGACGTCGTCGACGAGCCGCCTGCGATGTCGGCGCGGGCGGCGCGTTGGCGCGCCGGCGGCTGCACGATCGGCGTCGTGCCGACGATGGGCAGCCTACACGCCGGCCATCGCCGGTTGATGGAGATCGCCCGCAGCGAATGCGACCGCGTCGTGGCGACCGTGTTCGTCAACCCGCTGCAGTTCGGGCCGAAGGAGGACTTCGCCGCCTACCCGCGCGACCTCGCCGGCGACCTCGCCGTCTGCCGCGACGCCGGCGTCGACTGCGTGTTCGCGCCGACGGTGGCGCAGATGTACGACCCCGACTTCTGCAGCCACGTCGACGTCGGCCGCGCCGCCGACGGCATGGAGGGCGCGGTGCGCCCCGGGCACTTCCGCGGCGTCGCCACGGTGGTCGCGCGCTTGTTCGCGATCGCGCAGCCGACGCGGGCCTACTTCGGCGAGAAGGACGCCCAGCAGCTGGCGGTGATCCGCCGGATGACCCGCGACCTGGGTTTCCCGATCCGCATCGTGGCCTGCCCGATCGTGCGCGACGCGGACGGGTTGGCGCTGTCGAGCCGCAACGTCTACCTCGGCGCCGCCGACCGCGCCGCGAGCACCGTGCTGGTGCGCGCGCTGCGCAGCGCGCGCACGGCGTTCGGCCGTGGCGAGCGCGACCGCGACGCCCTGCTCGCCCGCGCGCGGGCGGTCATCGCCGCCGAACTGCGGGCGCAGCTCGACTACCTCGAACTGCGGCGCGAAGGCGATCTCGCCGAGCTGCCGCCTGGCCCGGTCGCCGGCGGCCGCATGCTGGTCGCCGCGATGTTCCGCGACGGCGTGCGCCCCGTCCGCCTGCTCGACAACCTCGCGCTCGACGGCAAGGCGGACGAATGAGCGGCGGGCCCGCCCTGCGCCTGCCGGCGCGCGCGAAGCTGAACCTGTACCTGCGGGTATGCGGCCGCCGAGCCGACGGGTACCACCTGCTGGAGACGCTGTTCCACGCGCTAGAACTGCACGACGACCTCGTCGTCGCGCGCGCCGGCGACGGCGTCGAGCTGGCGGTCACGGCGGACACGCCGGGGCTCGCCGTGGCGCCGGGGCCGGACAACCTCGTCTGCCGGGCGCTGCAGGCGTTCGCCGAGCGCATTCCCGGCGCCGGCTTCCGCGCGCAGCTGCACAAACGCATCCCGCATGGCGGCGGACTCGGCGGCGGCAGCAGCGACGCGGCGGCGGCGCTGCGCCTCGCCAATGCGCTGTGCGGTGAGCCGCTGCCGCCCGCGGAGCTCGCGGCGATGGCGGCGCGGCTCGGCGCCGACTGCGCGTTCTTCCTTCGCGGCGGCACGCAGTGGGGGCGCGGCGTCGGCGACGAACTGACATCGACGCACCTCGCGGCGCGACACTTCGTGCTCGTCTGTCCGTCGTTCGGCTGCGACACCGCTGCTGTCTACAAAACGCACGCCGCGATGTGGCGCGGCATGGAGCATGCCGATACGGTAGAAGGCATTCCGGCGGTCGACGAGCCGGAAGCCGTCCTGCACCACGGCTTCCGCAACGACCTGTGGGCGGCGGCGACGCGGGTCCAGCCTGCGCTGGCGCCGCTGCGGCAGCGGGTCGAGGCGCTTGCAGGGTGCGCGGCGGCGATGACGGGCAGCGGCTCGACCTTGTTCGTGCCGTTCTCCGTCGCAGCGGCGGCAATCCGTTGCGCGCGCGATCTCGCGCCGCTCGCCGAGGACGGCGTGCGGCTCCTGGTGACGCGCAGCGGGCCGTCGGTCGTCGACGTGCCGACGCCGGACTGAGCGGTCGGCGGCCCGGGCGGGCCGCCGGCGCGCCAGCGGAGGTCGTCGCGGCGAGCTGAGGCACCGGTCGGTCCTCGGTCGCATCGGTCGAAGGCGCGGTTCGACAACCTGGGAGGCGGCAGTGCAATCCGAACGCAGCGACGGTGCCCATCACGTGCGGTTCTCGATCACCGAGGTCCGCGTCAAGCTGACCGAGGACCCGCGCAACAAGCTGCGCGCCTACGCCAGCGTCACCATCGACGACGCCTTCGTCATCCGCGACCTCAAGATCATCGACGGCGCCAAAGGTCCGTTCGTCGCGATGCCGAGCCGCAAGCTGTCGGACCATTGCCCGCGCTGCCAGCACAAGAACCACATGCGGGCGCGCTACTGCAACCAGTGCGGCGGCGAACTCGACGGCGATCGGGCGCCGCGCGACGGCCGCGGCCGGGCGCGGCTCTATGCCGACCTCGCGCACCCGATCAACAGCAACACGCGCATCGAACTGCACAAGGCGGTGGTGCGGGCCTATCAGGAGGAGGTCGAGGCGCAGCGCAGCGCCGGGTCGAACTACCAGCCGAAGGACTTCGACGACCTCGACGTGCTGTCGGAGTCGATCGACGCCGAGTACCTCGACGAGTTGGCGCGCCGCCAGGAGGAACGGGAGCGGCGGCGGCGGGAGCAGGCGGCCGCGGGGGAAGCCGGCGCCGGCGCGTGATGGCGGGCGTGCCGCGGCGGCGGTCCAGATGGAGCCGACGCCGAGGGCCGAGCGGCGCAGCCGCACTGCCGCGGCGGCGAGCGTTCCCCGGCGACGACGCATGCCGGGCGGCGTGGCCTTCCGTGCCGAAAGCCTCTACGATCGGCGCGTGCCGCTGCGTGTGTTGATCTTCGGTCCGGGCCGCGTCGGCGTGGCCTTCGCCCGCCGGTTGCGCGCTGCCGGCTGCGACGTGCTGGGCTTCGTTGGTCGCGATGCCGTGCGCACGCGCGCGGCGGTGGACGCCACGGGAATCGGTGCGCCGTGCGGCGCCGGTGACCACGCGCGCGCGCACGTCGTCGTGTTCGCCGTCGGCGACAGCGACCTCGCCGGCGCCGTCGCTGGCGCCGTGGCCGCGGCGCCGCCGCGACCCTGCAGCCTGTGGCTGCACACCAGCGGCCGGCACGGCTTGGAGGTGTTCGCCGGGATCCCGGGCATCCGACGCGGCGCGCTGCATCCGGCGGCCCCAGTCCCCGTGCCGGCCGCGACCGTCGATCCGCTGACCGGTGCGGCTGGCGTCTGCGTCGGCGACGTGCGCAGCATGCGCCTGCTGCACGGCCTCTGCCGCCGGCTCGGGCTGACGCCGGTCGCTGGTCACGGTGGCGATCGCAGCCTGTACCACGCCGCCTGTGCGCTCGCCGCCAATGGCCTGACCGGCCTGTTCGCGGCCGCCGCCGACGCGGTCCGCGCCTCGGGTGTGGTCGGCGGCGCAGACGCGGACGCGGTCGTGCTTGGCCTGATGCGCGGCGCGCTCGCGGCGTGCGCCGCAGACGGTCCCGTCGCGGCGCTCACCGGCGCGGTCCGGCGCGGCGATGCCGCGGCCGTGGCGGCGCACCTGCGGGCGCTGCGTGCGCAGCAGCAGGCGGCCGTGCCCGTCTACCTCGCGACAGCGGGAGCGGCCTTGGCGCTGGCGCGGACGGCTGGGCTGCCGCCGGATGCCGCAGCCGCCGTCGCGGCGGTGCTCGCAGGCGGTTGAGCCGGCGCGCTCGCGCGGCCGGAGGTCCATTGCCTCGCGCCGCCGCAGCGGCGACGCTCTGCGCTGGTCATGGCCCGCATCGTCGCCAGCATCTTCGCCGAGTCGCGGGATCAGGTCGTGCGCGCCGCAGCCAAGGCGGCCATGGCCGGCGCGGACTGGTTGGAACTGCGCCTCGATCGCTGGCAGCGCGGCGACCTGACGTCGCTGTTCCGCGACCTTCGGCTGCCCGCGTTGGTCGCCTGCCGCACGCCGGAGGACGGCGGCCACTACCGCGGCACGCTCGCCGAGCGCCGCGAACTGCTGTCGGCGGCGCTCGACGCCGGCGCCCAGGGCATCGATCTCGAAGGTTGGGAGGCATGGCAGCCGCCGGCGGGGCGGTCGCGCTTGCGGTTGCGCATCCGCTCGTTCCACAGCTTCACTGGCGTGCCGAAGGAGTTGGACGCGATCCGCGCCAAGCTGCACGCCAATCCGGGGCAGATCGCCAAGATCGTCGTCACCACGCACGATCTCGCCGACGCGGCGCCGGTGTTCGACCTGCTGCGTGCCACGGACCAGCGCGAGCAGCCGACGGTCGCCTTCGCGCTCGGGCGGACGGCGTGGCCGACGCGCTTGCTGGCGGCGGTGATGGGGGCCCCGCTCGTCTACGGCCGCGTCGACGACGGCGAGGAGGCGACGGCGCCAGGCCAGCCGTCGGTTGCGCTGCTGCACGGGCTGTTCCGTGCGCGCGAACTCGGCCCCGACACCAAGGTCTTCGGCGTGCTCGGCAATCCCGCGCTGCCATCGCTCGGGCCGTGGCTGCACAACCGGATCTGCCGGCGGCTGGGCGTCGACGCGATCTACCTGCCGTTCGAGACGTCGCGGCCCGAGGCCGTCGTCGAGATGCTGCAGCGCGCCAACCTGCGCGGCGTGTCGGTGACCGCGCCGCACAAGGGCGCCATGGCGGCGCGGTGCCGCGAGATCGACGACGACGCCAAGGCCGCTGACGCCGTCAACACCGTGGTCTTCGACGGCGACGGCCGGTGGAGCGGCCACAACACCGACGTGGCCGGCGTGCTGGAGGCGCTCGCCGGCGCCGGCGTCGCGCACGGTGACGGTCGCACGGCATGCGTGCTCGGCGCCGGGGGCGCTGCCCGCGCCGGCGCTGCGGCCCTCGCGCGGCTCGGCTTCGCGGTGACGATCCTGGCGCGTTCACTCGACGCCATCAGGCCGTATGCCGCGGCGCACGGCTTCCAGCTCGCCAGCATGTCGGCGGCCGTGCTCGGCGCACTCGCGCCGGCGGTCGTGGTGCAGGCGACTCCGGTCGGCACGCGGGGCCGCGACGGCGAGGACCGCCTCGTGCCCGAGTGGCGGCCGGCCAAGGACTGCGTCGTGATGGACATGGTCTACCAACCGCGGCGCACGCGTTTCCTCCAGGACGCCGAAGCCGCGGGTGCGCGCACGGTCGACGGTCTGGCGATGTTCCTGGCGCAGGCGAGCGCGCAGGCGCGCTGGTTCAACGGCAAGCACGCGCCAGCCGACGGGCTGGCGCGTCTACTGGCCGGCGCGCCGGCGCTGACGGCTGGCTGAGGGCGGCGGAATGCAGCGGCGATCGGCTATCCTCCGGCCGATGACCGATGGCACGGAATCTGGCGGTGGCAGCGCCGCGGCGCGGTGGGCGCCGCTGGCGGGGGCGGCCTGATGGACCGCTCCGACGAAGCCCTGGAAGCGGCGCTGCGCGCCGGCGAGGACGCCGCGCTCGGTCTGCTGTTCGACCGCCTGCGCGAACGCCTGCACCGCATGGTGCACTTCCGGCTCGATCCTCGCCTCGTCGGTCGCCTCGACGCCGACGACGTGCTGCAGGAGGCGTTTCTGGAGGCCGGCAAACGCCTCGGGGCATTCCGCGCCGACGACAAGCCGTTCCTCGTGTGGATCCGGTTGATCACGCAGCAGACGATGATCGACCTGCATCGCAAGCACCTCGGGGCGAAGATGCGCAGCGCCGGCCGCGAGGTGCTGGCCCCCGCGAGCGGCGCGATCTCCGGCTTCTTCGTCGGGACGATGACGTCGCCGAGCGGCGCCGTGATGCGCGAGGAGCTGCGGGCGCGCGTCGAGGCGGCGCTGGCCAGCATGGACGAGATCGACCGCGAGGTCCTGCTGCTCCGCCACTTCGAGGAGTTGTCCAACAAGGAGGCCGCGGCGGTCCTCGGCATCCAGGAGAACGCCGCCAGCAACCGATACGTGCGGGCGCTGACTCGCCTCAAGGGCCATCTCGGCGACATCGGGCTGCAATGACCTCGGACGACGCGACCGTGCCGCGGGATCCGGTCGACCTGCTGGTCGAGCGCTTCCTGGAGCGACGTCGCAGCGAGCCGCAGTTGTCGGTGGCCGATTTCGCGCGCGAGCATCCGAGCCACGAAACGATCCTGCTCGACCTGCTGCCGACCATCGTCGCGCTCGAACAGCACAAGCGGGATCGCGCCTCCAGCGGCAGTTCCGGCCGGCGCGCGACGGTGCCGCAGCTCGAACGGCTCGGCGACTTCCGCATCGTCCGCGAGATCGGCCGCGGCGGCATGGGCGTGGTCTTCGAAGCGGTGCAGGAGGCGCTCGGTCGCAAGGTCGCGCTCAAGGTCCTGCCGCAGTCGGGCCTGCTGACCGGCAACCAACTCGAGCGCTTCCGCCGCGAGGCCCAGATCGCCGCGCAGTTGCACCACAGCAACATCGTCCCGGTGTTCGGCAGCGGCGAGAGCGACGGGTACCACTGGTACGCGATGCAGTTCATCGACGGCCAGGGGCTCGATGGCTGGCGGCGAACGCAAGCCGAGCAGCCGCCGAAGGGGCCGGGGGCTTGGCGCACCCGTGCCCGGTTCGTCGCGCGGCTGGGCGTGCAGGCGGCGAGCGCGCTGCACCACGCGCATTCGCTCGGCACGCTGCACCGCGACGTCAAGCCGGGCAACCTGCTGCTGCAGGGCGTCGACCACCTCTGGGTGACGGACTTCGGCCTCGCCAAGGCGCTCGAGGCCGACAGCCTGACGCATTCGGGCGACCTGCTCGGCACGCTGCAGTACATGGCGCCGGAGCAGTTCGCCGGCCAGTACGACGTGTGCAGCGAGGTCTACGCGCTCGGCGTCACGCTGTACGAGATGGTCACGTTGCAGCCGGCCTTCGTCGGCGGCTCGCGCAGCGAGCTGATGGAGCGCATCCGGCAGCACCGGCTGGAGCCGGTTCGCCGCGTGTGTCCGGACCTGCCGATCGACCTCGCGGTCATCATCGGCAAGGCGTGCGCCCGCGATCCACGCGACCGCTATGCCGATTGCGCGGCGCTCGCGCGCGACCTGCAGGCGTTCCTCGACGATCGCCCGGTCGAGGCCCGGCCGTTGTCGAACGTGGCGCAAGTCTGGCGCTGGTGCCGGCGCAACCGGCTCACGGCCGCCATGGCGGCCTCGACCCTGCTCGCTTTGGTGGTCGCCGGCGTCATCGGCTGGATCGGCTACGTCGGCACGCAGCAGGCGCTGGCGCGGGCGGCACAGGAGTCGGAGCGCGCCGAGCGCAACCTGGAACTGACGCTCGCCGCCTTCGGCCGCGTGTTCGACGGGCTCGTCGGCCTCGACCCGACGCTCTCGCTGCACGAGGACGAGGAGACGGGCGAAGCGACGGTGCTGGTGCGCAGCGTCGATCCGCGCGACGTCGCCCTGCTGCAGGAGATGCTCGCGTTCTACGACCGCTTCGCGGCGCAGAACGAGGGCAACGTGGCGCTGCGCTTCGAGACGGCGCGCGCGTGCTGGCGGGTCGCCGCCATCCATGCCCGCCTCGGATCGCCGGACAACCTGGAGGCGGCAGCGAAGGCCTATGGCCTCGCGCTGGCCCATCTCGCGGCCATCGGCAACCGCGACGTGCGCCGCGAACGCGCCACGGTGTTGGTGGAGTCGGCGCAGTTGGCCCGCCGGCGCGGCGAGTCTGAGGCCGCGCGCCGCACGCTGGGCGAAGCGCTGCAGTTGGTCGAGGGCTACGCGGCCGATGGCGGTCGCGCCGCCCGATTGGAACTGGCGAAGGTTCACTACCTGCTCGCCACGGACCTGCCGGGCAACCGCAGGCCGCCGTTCGGTCCCGGCGGCCGCGGCGCCGAGTTCGATCGCGACCGCGAGCGTGAACGTCTGCCCGCCATCCGGGAGCACCTCGCGAAGGCGACTGGACTCGTCGACGGCGTCCTCGCCGAGGATCCGCAATCGGCCGATGCGCAGTCGCTGCGCGCCCGCGTCTTGCTGTCGACGTCCCGTTTCGCGCGTCGCTCCGAACCGGGGCGCGGCGACGGCGATCGCGACAAGGCCCAGGCGGCGGCGATCGAGGCCTTGCGCGCCGTCGTCGCGAACCACCCCGAACGCGACGACGACCGCTTCGCGCTGTGCCGCGTGCTGCTGGAACCGTCGCGGCGCGACGATGGCCCGCGTGGGGCGCGCGAAGCGTCGACGCCTGATGCCGGGCTGCTCCGGGAAGCGGTCGGGCACGCGAGGTCGCTGGCTGCTCGGCAACCGTCGTTCCGCGAGTACCAACGGGTGCTGGCGCAATCCTGTTCGGCGCTCGGTCGCGCGCTCGCCGGCCGCGGCGACGCCGGGGAAGGCGACGCAGCCCGCAAGGCGCGGTTGTTGGAGGCCGAGTCCGTGCTGCTGGAGGCGCTGCGGGCCGAGGAGAAGCTCGGCCCCGATGCCGCCCCCGTCGATCGCGCGCTGTTGGTGCAGAACCTGCAGACCCGTCGCGCGCTCGTCGCCGTCTACGAGGCGCAGGGCCGCCGCGACGACGTCCGCTCGCAGGTGACGGCGATGCTCGGTCGCCTGGAGGCGCTCCTCGGCGAGCGCGCCAACCTGCCGCGCATCGGCGAACTGCTGCAATCGCGGCCGGGCGCGCCGGACGGCGGCGGCCTGCGCGAGCAACTGCGCGGCGTGATCGAACGCGCGGGAGACCCGGCGCTGGCCGAACGGCTGCGCGCATTGATCGCGCGCTTGCCGGCGCGCGACGACGGGCCGCCGCCGGACGGTCGACGCGGTCGCTGACGCCGCCGCCCGGTTCGTCCCGCCAGCGGCCTGCGCGCCTCAGGCCAGGATCGCGCGCGCGACCTTGCCCTCGACGTCGGTCAGGCGGAAGTCGCGCCCGGCGTGGCGGTAGGTGAGGCGCTCGTGGTCGAGGCCCAGCAGGTGCAGCAGCGTGGCGTGCAGGTCGTGCACGTGCATGCGGTCGGTCGCCGCGTAGTAGCCGTAGTCGTCGGTGCCGCCATGGCTGATGCCCTCGCGCACGCCGCCGCCGGCGAGGAAGTGCGTGAAGGCGTGCGGATTGTGGTCGCGGCCGGTGCCGCCTTCGCTGGTCGGTGTGCGGCCGAACTCGCCGCCCCACCAGACCAGGGTGTCCTCCAGCAGCCCGCGCTGTTCGAGGTCGGTGATGAGCGCCGCGATCGGCTGGTCCACCTCGGCGGCGTTGCGCCGGTGGTCGGGTTCCAGGTTGCCGTGTTGGTCCCACTTGTAGCTGTGGGTGACCTGGACGAAGCGCACGCCCGCCTCCAGCAGGCGGCGCGCCATCAGGCACTGCCGACCGAAGTTGGCGGTGCGCTGGTCCTCCAGGCCGTACTGGCGCTTCGTCGCCGCCGTCTCCGTGTCGACGCCGAGCACGCCAGGCGCCTCCATCTGCATGCGGAAGGCGAGCTCGAACGACTGGATGCGGGCGTCGAGCACGTCGTCGCCGGGGCGCGCCGCGGCGTGCTCGCCGTTGAGGTCCTGCAGCAGGTCCAGCATGCGCCGCTGGCGGCCAACGGGCATCTCGCCGTGCAGGTGGCGCACCGCCGCTTGCGAACTCGGCACGCTGGCGTTGCCGAGCGGCGTGCCCTGGTAGACCGCCGGCAGGAAGGCGCTGCTCCAGTTGTTGACGCCGCCGTGGCCGAGCGTCGGGCAGATGGTCACGAAGCCGGGCAGGTTCTGGTTCTCGCTGCCGAGCCCGTAGATCGCCCAGCTGCCGATCGACGGCCGCACGAACGTGTCGCTGCCGGTGTGGATCTTCAGCAGCGCGCCGCCGTGGGCGTCATTGCTGCCGTGCAGGCCCTTGAGGAAGCACAGTTTGTCGACTACCGAGGCGATGTGGGGGAAGATCTCGCTGACCCATTGGCCGCTCGCGCCGTGCTGCCGGAACGCGTAGGGCGAACGCATCAGGTTGCCGGTTTCGGCGAAGGTCACGCGCGGCTTGGGGAACGGCAGCGGCTTGCCGTGGTCGCGCTGCAGCAGCGGCTTGTAGTCAAACGTGTCGATGTGCGACGGCCCGCCGTGCATGAACAGGAACACGACGCGCTTGGCGCGCGGCGCGAAATGCGGCAGCCGCGGGCGCAGGTCGTCGCCCTTCGGCGCGGCGCCGGCGCGCAGCAGGTCGCCGAGCGCGAGCGCGCCGAAGCCGCAGGCCGACTGCTGCAGCAGGCGGCGGCGCGAAGGATCGATGCCCGGTCCTGGGCGACGGCGGTTCGGCATGGCTCAGTCCACGTAGACGAATTCGTTGCTGGCGAAGAGCGCCTGGGCGAGGCCTGACCACGCCGCGCTGTCGTCGGCCTGCGTCCGGACCTCGACCAGCCACGCGCGCGCCGCGGCCAGTTCGCGCGGCGAGGGTTGCCGGCACAGCGCCTGCCGCCAGAGCCAGCGGCAGATCGCGTCGTCGTCGCCGTTCGGCCGCCGCGCGGCGAGGGCCTTGGCCTGCTGCGCGACCTGCGGGTCGTTCAGCAGCAGCAGCGCCTGCGTCGCGACGGCGGTCTGGGGCCGCTGCTCGATGTGCACGCTCGGGTCGGCGTAGTCGAACGCGGTGAACAGGTCGTACATCGCGTTGCGGATGATCGGCAGGTAGAGCGCGCGCCGCGGGGCGTCGTAGCGGGCACGGTCGTTGCTCTGGTCGTTGGTGACGTAGTCGCGGTCGCCAGTCGAGAGCAGGGAACCGCCGAGCGTGCGATCGAGGGTGCCGGCGACGGCGAACAGCGCGTCGCGGACGCCCTCCGCGGGCAGGCGCATGCGGTTCTGGCGCGCCAGCAGGCGATTGTCCGGATCGTGCTCGCGCAGCGCGATCGGCGCGTCGCTGGCGAGCTGCCAAGTGCGCGACAACAGGATGCGTCGCCACAGGGCCTTCTGCGACCAGCCGGACGCGCGCAGGTCGGCGGCGAGCCAGTCGAGCAGGTCGAGGTCGTGCGGTTGGTCGCCGCGGCGGCCGAAGTTCGACGGCGAGCGGCTGAGACCACGGCCGAACGCGCGCTGCCAGACGCGGTTGGCGAGCACGCGGGCGGCGAGCGCCTGTTCGGGCCGGAACAACCACGCCGCAACCTCGGCGCGGCCGCTTTGGTCGGCCGGCATCGCCGGCGGCGGCACGAAGGCCGCAAGCGCCGAGAGCACGCCGCGCGGCGTCGTCTGCGCCGCGAGCGTCAGGTGGTTGCCGCGCAGGTGCACCGGCAGATCGACGGGTTTGTCGTCGGCGATGCACATGACCGTCGGCGCGCGCGCCGGCACCGACTGCTTCGCCTGCGCGCGGGCGTCGGCCAGCTGCTGCAGACGCAGCGCCGTCTCCGGCGCGTGATGCGGACGGAGTTCGGCCTCCGGCACGGCGAGCAGGCCACCGGCGTCGTGCAGCAGCCGGCGCGCGTCCTCCTGCAGCGGTTCGTCGAGGCGCACGGGCGCCTTGTCGTCCTTGCGCGCACGTGCGGCCGCCTGGGTTGCGGCCTCCGCGGCGGCGAGGAAGACCTGCGTGCGCGCGGCGAGCTCGCGCCGCGTCGCGGGCGGCTGGCCGCCGAGCAGGATGGCGGCGAGTCCGCCCTTGCCCTGGTTGTTCGCTGCGCGTTCCACGAAGCCGTCGTCACCGCCGTCGCACAGCTCGCGCCAGAACCGCAGCACGGCGTTGTGCGCACCGCTGGCGAGCGCGGTCGTCGCCTGACGGACGACAGGCGCCAGCAGGTCGGCGTCGCCGGCGGCGTCAACGGGCGTCAGCAGCACGGCGTCGAGATGCGGCACGTGCGGGCCGACCGCTTCGAGCCGCAGCGTGTGCGCGCCGGCCGTCAGGTCGGCGACGGCGACCGCATGCCATTGCTGGTGCTCGGCGCGCCACCCGCCGGTCGTTGCCGCGAGCGCCGCATCGGCGACGACGGCGCCATCGAGCCGTACGCGCATCGGCCGCGACTCCTGGGCCGCGTACCGCACCGCGAGCTGGAAACGGCCGGCCGCCGGCGCGTCGAGACGCCACTCGGCGAACTGTTCGCCGCCGCGCTGCGTGTGCAGGATCGTCGTCGCCGCGTCGCCGTAGTTGCGGTCGTCGGCGCCGAGGCTCGTGGCGACGGCCGCTTCGGCCTGTGTGAACTGCGACCGCATCAGCAGTTCGTGGCCGGCCAGGAGGTAGCGCCCGGCGTCGCCGACGAGGCGGCCGCGCAGTTGTGCCGCCGCCGCCGCGGCCGCCGCCGTGTAGGCCTTCTCGGCCTCGTCGCGGCGCGCTTCGGCCGTCTTGCGGGCGGCGACGGCGGCGTCGCCGGCGGCTTCGCGGTCGAACCACCGCGAGACGTGGTCGAGGTTGTGGAAGCTCTTGCTGCTGCGGAACACGCCGGCGAGCGCGTAGTAGTCGGCCGTCGGGATCGGATCGAACTTGTGGTCGTGGCAGCGCGCGCAGCCGAGCGTCAGCCCGAGCACCGTGCGGCCGACGAGGTCGACCTGCTCGTCGACCGTGTCGAGGACGAGCTTCTCCTTGTCCTGCTCGGCGAGCATGCGCGGACCGAGCGCCAGGAACCCGGTGGCCACGTACCCGTCGACGCCGACTGCCGGGTCTTCGACCAGCAGGTCGCCGGCGATCTGCATGGCGACGAAGCGGTCGTACGGGAGGTCCTGGTTGTGCGCCTGCACGACCCAATCGCGGTAGCGCCACGCGTTGGCGAAGGCGAGGTTCTCGTCGAGGCCGTTGCTGTCGCTGTAGCGGGCGAGGTCGAGCCAAGCGCGCGCCTGATGCTCGCCGTAGTGGGGCGACGCGAGCAGGCGGTCGACCACCCGGGCGAAGGCGTCGGGCGATTCCTCGGCGACGAAGGCGTCGACCTCTTCGGGCGTCGGCGGCAGACCGGTCAGCGCGAAGGTCGCGCGCCGGATCAGCGTGCGCCGGTCGGCGACGGCAACGGGCGCGACGCCGGCAGCGCCGAGGCGCGCGCGCACGAAGCGGTCGATCGGGTGTGCCGCCCATGCTGAATCGTCACACGGCGGCGGCTCCGCGCGGCGCCATGGACGAAATGCCCAATCGGCGTCGCGATCCGACTGCGCCGACAGGGGCGCGAGCAGCGCGAAGGACACGACGGCGACGAGGATGGGACGCATGCGAGCGTGCGCGGCGATGGCTGGCAAACCGCCGACGCACGATACTCGTCGGCCTTCGCATGCCTCGCCTCGCCTTGTCGCTCGTTTGTCTCGCAGGCGCCGTGTTCGCTGCATGCCTCCGCGCCCAGGACGGCGCCGAGCGAGCCGGAGCATGGTCGCCGCTCGCTCGCCATGGCGGCAGCCTGCGCGGTCTCGCGGTCGTCGATGCCACGGTTGCCTGGGCCAGCGGCGACGGCGGCGCGATCTGGCGCACGACCGATGGCGGCGCGTCGTGGCGCAACGTTGCGCCGCGCGAGGCGGCGGCTTGGGACTTCCGCGACGTCGAGGCGTGGGACGGCAATCGTGCCCTGGCGATGGTCGCCGGCACGCCCGCGCGCGTGCTGCGCACCGACGACGGCGGCGCGAGTTGGCGCACCGTGCTCGCGGACGAGCGCAAGGGCGCGTTCTTCGACGCGATGGCGTTCGCCGGCGACGTCGGCGTGCTCTTCGGCGACCCGATCGACGGCGCGTTCAGCGTGTGGACGACGCGGGATGGTGGCTCCACGTGGAAGGCGGTGGGCGGCGCGGACTTGCCAGCGCCGTTGCCGGGCGAAGCCGCGTTCGCGGCCAGCGGGTCGTGCGTCGCGGTCGCGGGCTACCCCGGGGCCGAGACGTTCTGGATCGCGACCGGCGGGGGCTCGCGCGCGCGCATGCTGCGCGGCGCTGCGAACGGTTGGACGGCGATCGATCTGCCGCTGCCGGCGGGCGCGCCGTCGCGCGGAGCGTTCGGCCAGGCTTGGCGCGGCGACCGCGGCATCGTGGTTGGCGGCGACTACGCGGACACGGCGATCGGCGGCGTGGCGTTCACCTCGGACGGTGGGCGCACGTGGCAGACAATGCCGGAGTTCGGCGGGTTCCGATCCGCCGTGGCCTGGGTCGACGACGAGCATGCGCTCGCGGTCGGCTCACACGGCGAGACCAGCCTGCGATTCGATCGCAGCGTTTCTACGACGGATGGGGCGATCGGATTCCACGCGCTCGCCGTCGGCCGCGACGGCGCGGTGCTCGCGGCGGGGGCCGATGGTCGCATCAGCCGCCGCAGCAGCCAGCCGCGTCGTCCGCTGCGGCTCGCGCGCCTGTTCGCCGATCACATGGTCGTGCCCGCTGCCACGTCCGTGCGCGTGCGCGGCTTCGCCACTGCCGGTGCGCGCGTGCGCCTCGCGGCGTCATGGGGCGTCGAGGCGGAGGCGTTGGTCGCCAACGATGGCTCGTTCGGCTGCGAACTCGCGACGCCGCGAGAGCCCGGCGGTCCCCATGGCTTCACCGTGGCCTGCGGCGAGGAACAGGTCGCAGTGCGCGACGTGCTCGCCGGCGACGTGTGGCTCGCGTCCGGGCAGAGCAACATGGAGATGCAGCTCGGCAAGGCGGGCTGGAGCGCAGGCATCGACGGCCACGAGGCTGCGATCGCTGCCGCGAACCTGCCGACGTTGCGCGTCTTCACGGTGACCCGGCGCGCCAGCGAACAGCCGCAGGACGACTGCGAGGGCGTATGGCAGGTCTGCACGCCGGCCGTGGCGCACGAGTTCTCGGCGGTCGGCTTCCACTTCGCCCGCGCGCTGCAGCAGGCGCGCCAGCGGCCGTTCGGGCTCGTCGTCAGCGCGTGGGGCGGCACGGTCGCCGAGGCCTGGACGAGCGCCGCGGGCCTGCGCGAGTTCCCCGAGTTCGCCGGCCAGTTGGCGGCGCTGCGCGGCGGCGCCGACGCGCCGCCGGCGGCGCTGCGCGCCGCGTTCTGGCGGGCCGTCGAGGCCGCGCCGGGCGGGGAGTTCGCGCCGGTCGCGATGCCGGACGTCTGGTCGCGCTCCGGGCTCGGCGGGTTCGATGGCGCTGTCGAGTACCGGCTCGAAGTGACCGTGCCGGCTGCTTGGGCGGGAAGCGACTGCGTGCTCGAACTCGGCCCGGTCGACGACATGGACCGCGCGACATGGGACGGCGAACGCATCGGCGGCATGGAGCGCGACGGCGCCTGGGCGACGCCGCGGGCGTACGCGATCCCGGGGCGTCTCGTCACTGCCGGCGACCACGAGCTGCGGCTGCGCGTCGCCGACACGAGCGGCGAGGGCGGACTCGCCGGGCCCGCCGCGGCGCTGCGGCTCGCGCGGCGCGGCGAAGCGACCGCGACTCTGTCGTTGCGCGAGGGGTGGCAGCGGCGCGAACTCGCGTCGCTGGCGCAGTTGCCGCCGTGGCCGCGCGACGGCGGCCCCAACCGCGCGAGCGTGCTGTGGAACGGCATGATCGCGCCGCTGCAGCCGTTCCCGTTCGCGGGCGCCATCTGGTACCAGGGCGAGAGCAATCGCGGCCGCGCCGACCAGTACGCCCGACTGCTGCCGGCCCTGGTGCGCGACTGGCGGCGGGGCTTCGGCGAGCAGTTGGCGTTCCACTGCGTCCAGATCGCGCCGTTCGGCTACGACGGCGACACCGGCCAGACCGCCGAACTGCGCGAGGCGCAGGCGGCGATCCTGGCGCTGCCGAACACGGGCATGGCGATCACGCTCGACGTCGGCGACGCCGCGGACATCCACCCGCGCAACAAGCTGCCGGTCGGCGAGCGACTGGCGGCACTGGCACGGTCGCGCACGTACGGTGACGCCGTGCCATGCGAAGGGCCGGCGCTCGTCGCCGCGCGGCGCGAAGGGGAACGCGCGGTGCTGTCGTTCCGGTGCGATGGGGACCTGGCGCTCGCGGGCGACAGCGGCTTCGAACTCGCCGGCCCCGACGGTGTGTTCCGCCCCGCCGTCGCGCGACTCGTCGATGGCATGGTCGAGCTGCGCGCGGCCGGCCTGAGCGCGCCGGCTGCGGTGCGGTACGCGTGGGCGGCGGTGCCGGCGTGGTCGCTGCGCTCGTCGCACGGCCTGCCGGCGGCGCCGTTCCGCGCCGCGCTGCGGTGAGTCGCCGGCCTTTTCGTCGGCGGCGCATCGGCTAGGCTCTCACGGCCCCATGGATGAGTTTGCCCTGCACGCTGCGTTCGCCGTCGCGTCCCCCGGCGGCCAGAACCTCGGCGCTTGCGATTTGCACGTCTGGGCGGTGCCGCTGACCGGCGACCCCGAGCAACTCGGCGCGCACCTGTCGAAGGCGGAGAACCAGCGGCTGTCGCGGTTCCACTTCGCCGACCATCGCCGGCGCTACCAGATCGGCCACGGCGCGCTGCGCGCGATCCTCGCCGGGTACCTCGGCTGCGGCCCGGCCGACGTCGAGTTCGCCAGCGGCCCGCGCGGCAAGCCGTACCTCGCCGGCCCGGGCCCGCACTTCAACCTGTCACACAGCGGCAAGCTGGCGCTGATCGGCGTCGCCAACTTCGAGGTCGGGATCGACCTGGAAAAGGTGCGCCGCCTCGACAGCCTCACCGAGATCGCCCGCAAGCACTTCTCGGCGAGCGAGTTCGCGGCGCTCGACGCGCTGCACGGCGACGCGCGCGAACTGGCATTCTACCGCTGCTGGACGCGCAAGGAGGCGTACATCAAGGCCGTCGGCGAGGGGCTGTCGATGCCGCTCGACATCTTCGACGTCAGCCTCGACGAGCAGCCACGGTTCCTGGCGATCCGCGACGGCAAGGAGGATGCCGCGCGCTGGTCCCTGCAGGACGTGTCACCGGCCGCCGACTTCGTCGCGGCGGCGGCGATGCGCCAGCACGGGGTGCGCGTGCAGCGTCACCGGTTGGCCGGTTCCTGAGCCGGCGCGGTGGCGGGCGCAGGAGCCGGCGCGAGCACGTCGCGCGGCAGAGCCGTCGGATCCTCGCCGCGCAGCACGGCCTCGCGCACGGCTGTCGGCAGGTCGGCCAGCAGCACGCTGCACACGTCGATGCCGCCGCCGAGCCACCACGGCCCGCCATGCCAGACCTCGATGTAGGCGCGGTCGCTGGTGCGGCCGATCCACGTGGTCGTGCGCACCGTCGCCGGTTCGGCAGCGGCGCAGAGGCGGGTGAAGGCCTTGCCGTCGACGCGCTTGTGCGCGCCCGCGGCGCAGGCGGCGAGCGGCAGCAGCGACAGCGGGAGGAGCGCCGAGCGGAGGGGCCGGATCATCGGGCCTTCACCTTCACCTGTTCGCCGCAGGCGTTCAACAGCGCGCGCAGCTGGTCGAAGTCGGGGTGGCGCATGCGCACGTAGGCGTTGGCCATGTAGCCGGCCTCGACGCCCTGCGTCGGCGTGCCGGCCGGCGGCAGGTGGCTGTCGAGGATCCACTGGCCGTGCTCGCGCTGGAACCGGTCCCAGCCCTCGTAGCGATCGATCACGCCGTCCTTGTCCGGCCGCAGCGCGATCATGCCAGCGGCGTACTTGCGGCTGGGCTGGAACGGCACGCTCTCGTGCACGATCGCGTGCGCCCACGCCGCGTAGAGGTCGAACTCGTTGGCGGCGCAGTACAGATCCCAGACGCCGACGCCCGGCGGGCGGCAGCCGATCTCGGAGAACTTCAGGCCCTTGCCGCCGAAGAACCACTCCATGTGCGTCGGCGAGGTCCAGACGCCGAGAGCCGTGCAGACCTTCTGGCCGAACGCGCGCAGTTCCTTGTAGCTGTCCTGCTCGATGCGGTTGCTGACGACGATCTGCGGGCTGATCCAGCGGGTCCGCATCGCCTCCAGCACGTTGGGGTAGTAGTGGCTGACGAAGTCGAGCACGACCTTCCCGTTGACGGTGATGGTGTCGTAGAAGCCCTCGTGGCCGTCGAGGAACTCCTCGATCGCAACCTCGCGGCCGCTGCCGACGCGCAACGTCTCGCAGGCCGCGCGCAACGCCGCGTCGTCAGCGCAGCGCGTCGCGCCCGACGCGCCGGCGCCGTCGATCGGCTTGAGGATCAGCGGGTAGCCGTTGGCCTTGGCGAACGCCTCGGCGTCGGCGACCGAGCGCACGCGCGCGCTGGCGGCGCAGCCCAGCCCGGCCGCGCGCACCGCGTCCTTCATCGCCGGCTTGTCGCGGCACAGCCACGCCGTCTGCGACGTCGTGCCATGGATGCCGAGCTTCTCGCGCACGTGCGCGGCGGCCATGACGTGCGCTTCGACCGTCGCCTCCAGGCGGTCGATGCGGGCGCGCTGGGCGAGGCGCTTGCACGCCTCGGCGAGCGCGTGCTCGTCGACCACCGAGCGCACGCGCTCGTACTGGAAGACGTCGTCGCGCAGCTCCGGCGGCAGCGCCTCCGGCGGGCGCTCGCTGATCGCGGACACGCGCGCGCCGGTGCTCAGCAGGCCGCGCAGGAACTCGCGCTGGTTCTTGGGGAAACAGGGTTCGATCAGGACGACGTGCATGGCGGTTGGGTGCGGACGGGTAGCGGAGGCTGGCAGTTCAGGCGCCGGTCAGGGAGCGGTAGAGGGCGACGTACTCGGGCCCTTGGCGGTCCCACGAGAAGTCCTTCTGCATGCCGTTCTTCATCAGCTGCTGCCAGCCCTTCTGGTCGCGCCAGTTGCGCAGCGCCCAGTCGATCGTGCCGGCCAGCGCCTGGCTGCTGTACTCGTCGAACAGGAAGCCGGTGCCGGTGCGGGAGGCAGGATCCCACGGCTCGACGGTGTCGGCCAGCCCGCCGGTCCGGCGCACGATCGGCGGTGTGCCGTAGCGCAGGCTGTACATCTGGTTGAGCCCGCACGGCTCGAAGCGGCTCGGCATCAGGAAGACGTCGCTGCCGGCCTCGATCCAGTGCGCGAGGTCCTCCTGGAAGCCGCGGTAGAGCCCGACCTTGCGCGGCCAGGTGTCGCGCAGCCACTGGAAGTACTTCTCGTGCTTGTCCTCGCCGGAACCGAGCACGCACAGGCGCATGTCCTCGCGCTGCAGGAAGACCGGGATGGAGTCGGCGAACAGCTCGAAGCCCTTCTGGGCGGTCAGGCGCGACACGACGCCGAAGACCGGCGCGCGCGGGTCGTGCGGCAGCTGGAAGCGCTGCAGCATCGCCGCCTTCATCTTCGCCTTGCCGCCGAGGTCGGCGGCGGAGTAGTGGTGCGGGATGCGCGGGTCGGCGGCGGGATTCCACTCGCCGTAGTCGACGCCGTTGACGATGCCGACGAGGTCGCCGCTGCGCCCCCGCAGCAGTTCGTCCATGCCCATGCCGTGCTCGGCGGTCTGGATCTCGCGGGCGTACGTCTTCGACACCGTCGTCACGCGGTGGGCGTGCAGCACGCCGGTCTTGAGGAACGAGAGCTTGCCGTCGCGCAGGTCGCCGTGGTGCACGTGCGCGCGCTGGTCCCCGAGGCCGACGACGTCGAGCGTCGACTGGTCGAACAGTCCCTGGTAGCCGATGTTGTGGATCGTCAGCACCGACTTCGTGGCGGCGAACATGCGATCCCAGGCGTAGAGCGTGCGCAGGTACAGCGGCAGCAGGCCGGTGTGCCAGTCGTTGCAGTGCACGACGTCCGGGGCCCACCGCAGCCGCTGGCAGGTCTCGAGCACGGCGCGCGACAGCAGCGCGAAGCGCAGCGGCTCGTCGCCGTCCTCCGTGTAGATGCCGTCGCGGTCGAACAGTTCCTTGCAGTCGACGAAGTGCACCAGCACCTCGCTCTGCGGCAGCGGCGCCGTACGGATCGAGAAGCGGATCGTGCGCTGGGGGAACCGCACCTCCAGATCCTGCGCGCCCGCCAGCGGCTGGGTGGCGAGGCCCGACGCGGCGATCTTGCGGTACAGGGGCAGGAAGATGCGCACGTCGTGTCCGGGGCCTTGCGGCGCCTCGCGGCCGAGCCACCGTCCGAGGCCGAGCAGCACGTCGGCGAGGCCGCCGGTCTTGGCGAACGGCGCGACTTCGGATGCGCAGAGGGCGAGGCGCAGCGGACGCATGCTCGGGATGTTGGCACGCCCCGCCCGCGCGTGCCACGGCAAAGCCAAGGCTGCGGACTGTGGCCCAGGCCGGCGCATCGCCGTGGCAGGCGGCGGCGGCCCGGGCTACCTTGACGAGGTCGCATGCACGTCTGCTTCGTCATCCCGTTCGCGATGGAGAACACGCTGCGCTTCGCGCGCGCCGCTGCCGCGTTGCCCGGCGTGCGCGTGAGCGTGGTGTCGCAGGAACCCGCCGAGCGGTTCCCCGCGGACTTCCGCGGCGCGCTCGCCGGCTTCGAGCCCTGCGTCGACGCCATGAAGCCCGACCTGCTGGCCAACGCCGTCGAGGCGCTCGGCAAGCGGCTCGGTCCGGTCACGCGCCTGCTCGGCATCCTCGAGCCGTTGCAGGAGTCGCTGGCCGCGGTGCGCGAAAAGCTGCGCATCCGCGGCATGGATGCGCAGACGGCGCGCAACTTTCGCGACAAGTCGCGGATGAAGGACCTGTTCGGCGCGCACGACCTGCCGTGCGCCCGGCACCGACTCTGCGCGTCGGTCGCCGCGGCGCAGGAGTTCGCGCGCGAGGTCGGCTACCCGCTGGTCGGCAAGCCGCCGGCGGGGGCCGGCGCCAAGGCGACGGCCCGCCTCGCCGACGACGCGGCGCTGGTCGCGTTCGTGCAGTCGCTGCGGCCCGCGCCCGGCCGCGAGGTGCTGCTGGAGGAGTTCGTCACCGGCCGCGAATTCTCGTTCGACACCGTCACCCTGCACGGCCGCCACGTCTTCCACAACGTCTGCTGCTACCACCCGACGCCGCTGCAGGTCATGGAGAACCCGTGGATCCAGTGGGCCGTGGTGCTGCCGCGCGACCTGTCGGGGCCGGAGTTCGCTGCGATCCACCGCGACGGCCCGCGGGCGCTCAGCATGCTCGGCATGTGGAACGGCATGTCGCACATGGAGTGGTTCCGCCGCGCCGACGGCAGCATCGCCATCGGCGAGGTCGCTGCGCGGCCGCCGGGCGCGCAGTTCACCACCCTGATCGGCCTGGTCACCGGCGTCGACATGTACCGCGCCTTCGCCGAGCTGATGGTGTTCGAGACCTTCACCCCGCCGCCGCGGCGGTTCGCCGCCGGCGCGGCCTACCTGCGCGGCCAGGGCGGCGGCAAGGACGCGACGATCCGCGCCGTGCACGGCCTCGACGCGGTGCGCCGCGAACTCGGCGAGGTGGTCGTCGAGGTCAAGGAGCCCCAGATCGGCAAGCCGGCCGCCGCGACCTACGAAGGCGACGGCTACGTGCTGGTCCGCCACCCCGACACGGCCGCTGTCGAGCGCGCCGTCCAGCACGTCGTCCGCACCGTTCGCGTCGAACTCGCCTGATCGGAGCCCGCCCCACGCCATGCACGTCGTCTTCCTGAGTCCCGGATTCCCCGCCGAGATGCCGCTCTTCGTGCGCGGCCTTGCCAAGGTCGGCGCCAAGGTCCTCGGCGTCGGCGACCAGCCGGCGAGCGCGCTGCCGCGCGAAGCGCGCGAGGCGCTGTCCGACTACCTGCAGGTGTCCACCTTCGGCGACGAGAAGCAGGCGGCCGAGGAGATCCACGCCTGGCTGCGCGGCCGCTCCGTCGACCGCGTCGAGTGCCTGTGGGAGCGGTTGATGTACCTCGCCGCGAGCCTGCGCGAGCGCTTCGGCCTGCCGGGCATGAGCAAGGCCCAGACCGAGGTCTTCCGCGACAAGGAGACCATGAAGCAGGCGGTCGAGAAGGCGGGCCTGCGCGTGCCGCGGCACGGCAAGGCGCGCACCGTCGCGGAGGCGTGGGCGCACGTGGAACGCATCGGCTATCCGTCGATCGTCAAGCCGATCGACGGCGCCGGCAGCAAGGACACGTACCGCTGCAACGACAAGGCGGAGTTCGCCGCCGCATTGGCGAAGGTGCGCCACATCGACGTGCTGTCGGTCGAGGAGTTCATCGAGGGCGAGGAACTGACCTACGACACGGTCTGCGTCGACGGCCGCATCCTGTTCGAGAACGTCGCGTGGTACCGGCCCAAGCCCATGGTGCTGGCGCAGAGCCCGTGGATCTCGATGCAGAACATCTGCCTGCGCGACCTGGCGCAGGATCTGCCGCGGCCCGGCGTCGAACTGGGGCGCGCGGTGATCAAGGCGCTCGGCTTCGGCACCGGCTTCACGCACATGGAGTGGTTCCGCACGCCGAACGGCGAGGCGGTGTTTGGCGAGATCGGCGGCCGGCCCGCCGGCGCGCGGCTCGTGCACGCGATGAACTACGCCTGCGACTGCGACCTGTTCGCCGGCTGGGCGGAGGCGGCTTGTTTCGGCCGACTGAGCCAGGACACGAGCCATAAGTACAACGCCTCGATGATCTTCAAGCGCGGGCAGGGCGAGGGCGTCGTGAAGGAGCACCGCGGGCTGAAGGACCTGATGCAGCGCTACGGCCAGCACGTCGCCACGATCGAGTTGACGCCGATCGGCGAGCAGAAGCGCGACTGGCGCAAGGTCGTGGTCGGCGACGGCTGGGTCGTCGTGAGGCACCCGGACCTCGCGACGACGCTGGAGATGTCCGAGCGGTTCGTCAGCGACCTCGTCGTGGTGGCCGGGTGAGCGCACCGCGCCTCGCCGTCCTGGCATTCTTCGCCCTCGCTGCGTGCGAACCGGCGTCGCGGGGCGCTGGCGCGTCTGCCGGCCAATCCGCGGCGCGCCCGCCGAAGCCGGTTCGTCTCGTCGCCGCAGCTGCGGCCGCGCTGCCGACGAAAGTCGCCGTCAGCGGCCTGCTGGCGGCGCAGGAGGAACTGGTGCTCGGCATGGAGGTCGGCGGGCGGCTCGCGTCGCTCGCGTGCGACGTCGGCGACGCGGTGGCCGCAGGGCAGTTGCTCGCCGCGCTCGACGAGCGTGACTTCCAGTTGGCGATCGAACGCGCCGAGGCGGCGGTCGCCGCCGCCGAGGCGCGGCTCGGCCTCGGGCCCGACGCGCCGCTCGACCGCTTCGACCTCGAACGCGCGCCGAGCGTGCGCGAAGCCCAGGCCGTCGTGGTGGAGGCGCAGCTCAACCGCGAGCGCGTGGCGAAGCTGGTCGAGGGTTCGCTGCAGGCGGCCGCCCAGCTGGAGACCGCGACAGCCGTGCTGGCGGTGGCCGAGAACCGGCTGCATCGCGCGCGCGACGACGTGCGCACGTGGCTCGCCGAGGCACAGCTGCGCCGCATCGAGCGCACCCAGGCGCAGAAGCGCCTGCTCGACGCGCAGGTCAAGGCGCCGTGGGCCGGGCGCGTCGCCGTCCGCCACGTCGCGGCGGGACAGGTCGTCCAGGCGGGCGCTGCGGTGGTGACGCTGTTGCGCACCGAGCCGCTGCGCCTGCGGATGCGCGTGCCCGATCGCCTCGCCTTCGGCATCGCCGCCGGCCAGAGGGTCGAGTTCACCGTCGACGGCGCCGACGGCGTCGACCGCGTCGGCAAGGTCGTTCGCGTCGGTCCGGCGATCGATCGCGACGATCGCACGCGGCTCGTCGAGGCCGAGGTCGGCAACGCCGACGGCGCGCTGCTGCCGGGAGCCTTCTGCCGCGCCCGCATCGTCGTCGCCGAAGCCGCGCCGGTGGTCACCGTGCCGAAGGCGGCGGTGGCGACCTTCGCCGGCGTCGACCGGGTATTCACCGTGGCGAAGGACAAGGACGGCGGGCTGCGCGCCAAGGGCGTGCTCGTCGAGCTCGGCCGCCCGGTCGGCGACGCCATCGAGGTCGTGCGCGGCGTCGCCGTCGGCGACCGCGTCGTCGCCGAGTCGGTCGGCCTCGCGCCCGAGGCGCCGGTCCAGGTCGTGGAGTAGCCGTGCGCAAGCTCGCCGACGTCTGCATCCACCGCCCGGTCTTCGCCACCATGCTGATCCTGGCGATGGTGGTCGCCGGCGCGGTCGGCTTCCGCTTCCTCGCCGTCGACCGGTATCCGGCCTACGACCTGCCCACGGTCACCGTGCGGACCGAGCTGCCGGGCGGGGCGCCGGAGGAGGTCGAGGTCGCGGTCACGTACCCGATCGAGGAGATCGTCAACACCGTCGAGGGCATCCGCGAACTGCGCTCGATCTCGGGCGCCGGCACGTCGCTGGTGCTGGTCACCTTCGACCTCGGCCGCGACATCGACGCCGCCGCGCAGGACGTGCGCGACCGTGTGTCGCAGGCCATGCGGCGCCTGCCGGAGGAATGCGAACCGCCGGTGGTCAGCAAGTTCGACAGCGACAGCTCGCCGGTGCTGACGCTGGCGCTCGCCGGCGACCGGCCGCTGCGCGAGCTGTCGGAGTTCGCCGACAAGCGCCTCAAGCGCGTGCTGGAGCGCGGCCGCGGCGTCGGCGAGGTGCGGCTGGTCGGCGACCTCGAGCGCACGATCAACGTCTGGCTCGACGCCGACCGCATGGCCGCCTACGACCTCCCCGTCGAGGTCGTCAGCGCCGCGATCCGCCGACAGAACAGCGATGTGCCGGGCGGCAACGTCACCGACGACCAGCGCGAACGCACGTTGCGCACGCTCGGTCGCGTGCTGGATCCGGCCGCGTTCCGCAACCTGACGATCGCGCGGCGCAACGGCGTCCCGGTCGAACTCGGCGACGTCGCCCGCATCGAGGACGGGACCGCGGAGGCGCGGTCGCTGGCGCGCCTCGACGGCGTGCCGACGGTGGTGCTGGAGGTGCGCCGGCAGTCAGGCGCCAACACGGTCGCCGTCATCGACGGCGTGCTCGCGGCGATCGACGCGCTGCGGGCGCAGTTGCCGCCCGACCTGCGGCTCGAGGTGGTGCGCGACCAGTCGCGCTACATCCGCGCCGCGCTGCACGAGATCCAGTTTCACCTCGTCGTCGGTTCGCTGCTGGCGGCGCTGGTGGTGCTGTGGTTCCTGCGCAGCTGGCGGGCGACCCTGATCGCCGGCGTCGCCATCCCGGTGTCGGTGGTGGCGACGTTCGGCGTCATGTGGGCGCTCGGCTTCACGCTCAACGGCGTGACCATGCTGGCGCTGGTGCTGATGGTCGGCGTCGTCATCGACGACGCGATCGTCGTGTTGGAGAACGTGCAGCGCTGGGCCGACGAGAAGGGCCTGCCGCCGTTCCAGGCCGCCCGCGAGGCGGTCGGCGAGATCGCGCTCGCGGTGGTGGCGACGACGCTGAGCCTCGTCGTGATCTTCGTGCCGGTCTCGTTCCTCTCCAGCATCACCGGCCGATTCCTCTACCAGTTCGGCATCACGGCGGCGGTGGCGGTGCTGCTGTCGCTGGTCGTGTCGTTCACGCTGACGCCGGCGATGTGCGCGCGGCTGGTCAAGCCGGCCCGCGGTCGGGCGGCAGCCCATGCTGGCGGCGGCCGCTGGTCGGAGCGGCGCTACGCCGGGGCGCTGCGCTGGAGCCTGCGCTGGCCGTGGCTCGTCGTGCTCGTCTCGGCCGTCGTGGTGGCCAGCACCGTCGTCGTCGCCGGCAAGGTGCGGCAGGACTTCATCCCGAGCGACGTCGACGAAGGCGAGTTCGAGATCAACGTCAACGGACCCGACGACGCCAGCCTCGCCGCGATGGACGGCGTGATGCGCGCGGTCGAGGCGGAGCTGGCGCAGGTGCACGCCGTGCGCGTGGCGTTGACGCAGGTGGGAGGCGGCTTCCTCAGCGGCCTGTCGAACGGCAGCGTCTACGTGCGCATCGCGCCGCACGACGAGCGCCGCTTGTCGCTCGCTCGCCTGTGGCAGGCGACGCTCGCGGGCGACCCGGCGGCGGCGTTCCGCGGCAACTACACGCAGCGTGAGGTCATGGCGGAGATCCGCCAGCGCCTGCGCAAGCTGACCGACGTGCGCATCTCGGTCCGCAACCAGCGCAGCTTCAACCTCGGCGGCGGCCCGTTCCCGCTCGACTTCGCGATCCGCGGTCCCGACCTGCCGACGCTGGCGACGGCGGTCGAACAGCTGCGGGTGACGGCGAGCAAGGTCGGCTCGATGATCGACCTCGACACGACGCTGCGCCTGCGCCGGCCCGAACTGCGCGTGCAAATCGACCGGCCGCGCGCCGCCGAGCTCGGCGTGTCGACGACGGACATCGCCACGGCGCTGCGGCTGATGGTCGGCGGCGTGACCGAGGTGTCGCGCTTCCGCGATCCCCGGCTCGACGAAGAGTACGACGTGCGGCTGCGCGTGCGCGAAGCCGACCGCCAGCGCGTCGAGCGCATCGGCGAACTGCTGGTCGGCCGCGGTGATGGCGGCACCGTGCGCCTCGACAACCTCGTGCGCATCGAACCGGCGACCACGTCCTCGCGCATCGACCGCATGGACCGTCAGCGGCAGGCGAGCCTGCGCGGCAGCCCTGCCCCCGGGGCAGCGCTCGCCGACGCGGTCGCCGACCTGCGGCGCCTCGCCGGCGAACTGAATCTGCCGACCGAGTACTCCACGGCCGTGGCCGGCAGCGCGCGCGAACTGGAGCAGGCCGGCGGCGAGTTCGTGGGCGCCTTCCTGCTCGCGATCGCGTTCATGTACATGATCCTCGCGGCGCAGTTCGAGAGCTTCACCCAGCCGCTGATCATCCTGCTGGCGATCCCGGTCGCGGCGCCGTTCGCGCTGCTGTCGCTGTGGGCCACCGGCGAGACGCTCAACCTCTACTCGGCGCTCGGCATCCTCGTGCTCTTCGGCATGGTGAAGAAGAACGCCATCCTGCAGGTCGACCACACGAACCAACTGCTCGCCGCCGGTCTGCCGGCGGCGGACGCGGTGGTGCAGGGCAGCCGCGACCGCCTGCGGCCGATCTTGATGACCACGCTGGCGTTCGTCGCCGGCATGCTGCCGCTCGCGGTCGGCGCCGGGCCGGGCGCCGAGGAGCGCAAGGCGATCGCGATCGTCGTGATCGGCGGGCAGTCGATGTGCCTCGTGCTCAGCCTGCTGCTGACGCCGGTGGTGCAGTGGCTCGGGCTGCGGCGCAAGGCGTCGGCGCGCGGCTGACGAACCAGAGCGTGGCGTCGGGCGCGTCGCTCGCACGGCGTTGCGCCCACGCGTGGTGTCTCGATCGCCGCGATGCGGGCCGGGCGGCGTGGCCTTCCGAGGCGCAGGCTTCTAGGATCGCCGCCCGCATGAAGACCGAACGCACCCGAACCGCCTTCTCCGTGGCCGCGCGCCGTGCGGCCCTCGTCCCGTGGCTCGCCATCGCCCTCGCCGCGTGCAGCGGCTCGCCGGACCGCGCCGCCAGCGCGGCCGCCGCTCCGGCCGAGCCGCCGCCGCCGGCGATGCCGGCGCTGCCCAAGGTCGAGCAGCCGAACAAGGACCTCGGCCGCATGTGGACGTTCGAGGCCGCGCCGGTCGGTTGGTTCCAGCAGGCCTACGACTGGCAGCCGACCGCGGAGTGGCTGGAGCAGGCGCGGCTCAGCTCGCTGCGCTTTGGCCGCAAGATGGAGGACGGCACCTACCGCAACTTCTGCTCGGCGTCGTTCGTCAGCCCCTACGGCCTCGTGATGACCAATCACCACTGCTCGCGCGACGCGATCGTCGCCGTGCAGGGCGCAGCCGACTGGCTCAAGGACGGCTTCTACGCCGGCGCGTGGGAGAACGAGGTCAAGCTGCCCGGTTTCCGCATGACGCAGCTGGTGCGGCAGCAGGACGTCACCGCCGCCGTCAACACGCAGGGCGTCGACGCCGTGCGCAAGCAGGCTGGCGAGCAGGACCCGGCGCACGAACACGAGGTCGTCGCGCTCTACCAGGGCGGCAACTACCAGCTCTACAGCTTCAAGGTCTACGACGACCTGCGCCTCGTCTGCGCGCCGCACGGCCAGATCGCCCACTTCGGCGGCGACCCGGACAACTTCTGCTTCCCGCGCTGGGGTCTGGACTTCACCTTCGTGCGTGCGTGGCAGGGCGACAAGCCGGTCGACAGCGCCGCGAACCACTTCACCTGGAAGAGCGCGGGCGCGCCGCTCGGCGACCTCGTGTTCGTGACCGGCAATCCTGGCCGCACCGGCCGGCTGCAGACGGTGGCGCAGTGCGAGTTCCTGCGCGACCACAGCTTCCCGGCGCGCCTCGCGCAGACCAAGGCGCAGCTGCAGGACCTGTACGCGCAGGCCAAGGCGAGCCCCGAGAAGGAGAAGGAACTGCGCGCGCAGATCCTGTCTCTGGAGAACACCCGCAAGGCGGTCGAGGGCTACCGCGACGGCCTGCTCGACCCGCGCATCATGGCGATCAAGCAGAAGGCCGAGAAGGCGCTGCGCGACGCCGTCGCCAAGGACGCGGCGCTGCAGGAGAAGTACGGCGACGCGTGGGACAAGGTCGCCGCGCTGCAGCCCGAGAAGGTCGCCGGCATGCGCGATCCGAAGAAGATGCAGGAACTCGCCCGCGCCGAGGCGGCGCAGAACAAGCGCATCGGCGAGGCGTGCTTCGCCGTCTACGGCAACTCGATCCCGCCGGACGCGACGATGTCGCTGCGCATCAGCGACGGCGTGGTCAAGGGCTACGAGATGAACGGCACGCTCGCCCCGCACGAGACCACGCTGTACGGCCTGTACGCGCGCCACCACGAATTCGGCGGCCGCTACCCGTTCGACCTGCCGCAGCCGTGGCTCGACGCCGAGAAGCGCATGGACCTGCGCACGCCGTTCAACTTCGTGTCCACCTGCGACATCATCGGCGGCAACTCCGGTTCGCCGGTCATCGACCGCGACCTCAACGTCGTCGGCCTGATCTTCGACGGCAACATCGAGTCGCTCGGCAACAACTTCGTGTTCGACGACGAGGTGGCCCGCTCGGTCAGCGTGCACCCGGCGATCATCGTCGAGTCGCTGCGCAAGGTGTACGGCGCCGGCAAGCTCGCCGACGAGCTGGAACAGGGCGCGGCGAAGCAGAAGGTTGCGGCGCCGATGAAGTCGGTGGCGCCGAAGGCGCTGAAGAAGGCCGGCTGAGCCAGCGCGGCCGACGGCGTCGGCCGCCCGCCGGCCGTCAGCGGCCGCGCAGCAGCGCCGCCGCCTCGGCCAGGATCGCGCACTTGCGCTCGGCCACCGCGCCGGTGGCCACCGGCCGCTCGGCGAAGGTGCCGAAGCCGCAGTCCGGATTCAGCCAGATGCGCTCCGGGCCGAGCAGGTCCGCCAGCTTGCCGACGCGCGCGGCGATCGCCGCCGGGTCCTCGTCGGGCTCGGTGCGCGGATTCACCGCGCCGAAGCCGACGCTCGCCCGCGCCGGCAGTTGCGCCAGGAGCGCCTCGGGACCGGCGCGCGGCGTCGCGTACTCCAGCACGAACTGGTCGACCTGCATGCGGGCGAGGTGCGGCAGCAGCGGCGCGTAGTCGCCGGCCAGCAGCACGTCCTCGTTCCGGCTCCAGTTGCCGCGGCAGACGTGCATCGCGGTCCGCACGCCCTTGATGCCCTCGGTGACGCGGTTCATCAGCCGGACGGCGAGTTCCAGCTCGGCCGCCGGATCCGCCGCGGCGGCGAGCGCGGCGCACATGAACGTGCGGGTCGCCGCCTTGCCGGCGAACACCAGCTCGGTGAGCACGGGCTCGTCGAACTGCACGATCTCGACGCCGAGGTCGGCGAGCTCCTGCAGCTCGGCGCGCAGGATGGCGACGATGTCGTCGCACAGCAGTTCGCGCGTCGGGTAGGCCTGCGACGACAGCTTTTGCACCCACATCGACCGCGACAGCAGGTACGGCCCCGGCAGCGCGACCTTGGTGGCGCGCGTGGTGTGGCGGCGCAGGAACTCGGCCTCGCGCACGGCCAGCGGCTCGCGGCGGACGAGGCGGCCGGTGATGGTCGGGTTCTTGATCGCGAAGGCCGGCACGTCGAGCGCCTGCAGCAGCCCCTCGAACGCGGCCTTGTCCTCGACGTAGTCGAGCAGGTCGGCCATCGTCATCAGCGTGACGCCGTCGAGCTTCTCGGTCAGGAACGAGTAGAAGTTGTCGCGGCGTTGCTCGCCGTCGGTCAGGACGTCGACGCCGGCGTCCTCCTGCTGCTTGATCGCGAGCAGCGTCGCCTGGTCGCGCAGTTCCGGCAGGTCGGCCGCCTTCTTGCGCATGGCCTCGAGCAGCCAGCGCGGCCTCGGCCAGCTGCCGACGACGCTGACGGGGAAGCGGGGGATCGGGCGGTGGCGCATCGGGTCAGAGGGCGCGCAGCGTCGTGCGCACCGGGGCGGAGCGGAGCAGGGATTGGGTGACAGGGCACCGGCGCACCGTCTCGCGCCACTCGGCTTCGAGGTCGGCGTCGCCGGTGGCGCTGACGTAGGCGGTCACGTCGAGATCGGCGAGCCCCGGGTTGCCGTCGCTGGCGACGCCGAGGAAGACCAGCGGGTCGGCGGAGCGGGCCTTGGCGACGACCTCGAGGTCGTGCACCTCGACGCCCTTCTGCGACAGCCGCCACTGGTAGCCGGTGGTCAGGGCGCCGGCGACGGCGGCCAGCAGCAGTTCGACCGCCGAGGGCGCTTCGTCCTCGGTGTCGAAGCTCGCCGGCTGGCCGATGGCGACCGCGTGGTTGCGCATCGTCGCCTTGGCCTGCATGCCGCCGGTCCAGCGCGCGCGCGTCTGCCAGACGTGCGCGCGGGCCTTTTGCAGGTCGCCGGCGAGCGCCTGGTCGTCGGCCTTTTTGCGCAGCAGGAAGTGCCGGTCGCCGTTGTCGGCGTCGCGCTCGGCCTCGATCGTGTGGCCGACGAGCCGGCACCACGCCGGCAGGTCCTCGCGCACCGACGTCTCGCGACTCTTCACCAGCAGCGTGCCGCCGGGCGGGACCGGCTGGAAGGCGCTGCGGATGATCAGCAGCAGCCCGCTGCCGCAGTCGAGGTCGCCGCCGTCGCAGGTGGCGTCCGCGCGGTCGAACACGCCTGGATCGCTCATCGCCGCGCCGCGTTGTCCCGAAGGCTCAGTAGCTGACGCAGGGCGCGCCCTGCGACAGGAACTCGACCAGCTTGGCGCCGCCGACGATCGTTGCGCCCGGGATCAGCTTGGCCTCGTCGAGCTTGCGGCGCTTGAAGCACGGCGAGCAGACCCAGACCTTGCCGCCGGCCTTGACGAAGTTGGCGATCAGGTCCTTGAGCGGCGCGAAGCCCTCCTCGGCGATGTCGTCGGCGTAGCCCTGCTGGCACAGGCGCACGGCCTCGACGCTGAGGAACATGACCGTCTCCTGCTCGCTGGCGGCGGCGGCGTTGGCGACGACGAAGGCCACGGTGGCCTTGTCGGCGTCGTTCTTGGCGGACGTGAGGGTGACGCAGAACTTCTTCATGGGGTTGCCTTCAGCTGGGTTTGCGCTGGAGGTGGTACTCCGGATGGGCCGCACGCACCAGGGTGTGTCCGGTCAGTCCGCACCACGCCGGCAGGTCGACGGGCGCCGCCGGATCGCGGGCGAAGACGCGGAGCACTTCGCCCGGGCCGATCGCGCGCAGTTTGCCGCGCAGTTCGAGCACGAGGTCGCCGCAGCCGAGGTCGCCGGCGTCGTAGGTGGCGACCGGCGCGGGCGCGCTCGGCGCCGCCGATCCGGGCGCAATCGCTGCCGGCGCTGGTGCGCTCGCAATCGCCGTCGCACCGAGGCACGACGGCGCCGCGGCCTCGCCGCCGTGCTCGCGCGCGCTGGCCGCGTGCCAGACGTGGCGGAAGCAGTCCTTGCGGCGGATCCACTCGCTGGCGCGCGCAACCAGCGCCGCCTTGGGTTCGCGGTGCTCCACGGCCAGGCAGTCGGGGCACCGCGGCGCGTCCTTGCAGCCGAACAGCACGGCGAGCAATGCAGCGTGGCCGCACAGCGAAGCGCCGCACCGCCGGCAGGGCGCGCTGGCGATCGCCGCCACCGTTGCCTGCAGCGCCTGGGTGCGCGCCGACAGCTCGGCGGGCGCGAGGTCGTCGTCGGCGAAGTCGTCGAATCCGGTCATGCGCGGGTCAGGCGGGGTCGTTCTCGTGGCGATGGTAGAGCCACAGTCCGAACGCGATGCCGAACAGGCTCATCAGGTAGACCGCCGGGAAGAAGATCACGTGCTCCAGCCAGATGAGCCAGAACTGCTGCTCGGGCGAGCCGGGCTGCAGGCGCGGATCGAACTGCATCTGCGTCATCGGGTTGACGATGTCGCGCACGCTGGTGACGTCGAGCGACGTGCCGATCCGCGCGTCGCTGGCGTACTTGCTGAACAGCGCCGCCGGCAGGCGCGCGAGCGTGACGGCGAGGCCCATCTGCACGAACAGCCCGAAGAAGGTCTTGGCGCTCCGGCACGCCAGCAGCGCGCTGGCCAAACCGGCGGGCCAAAGGAAACGATCGAGGCCCAGCGGTTGCACCACGGCCGCTGGGGCGGCCGTCGCCTGCATGCCGAGCCAGGCCGCGGTCGCCGTCCAGGCGAACACCAGCGGCGCCACGAGCGGTTGGCGCAGCGGCCGGTCGCCGAGGCGCCACAGCGCGAAGGCCCAGACGGCGGCAAAGACAGAAAAGCACGCCGACCACTGCCAACCCGGGGCCGTGACCGTGCCGGTGGGGAAGCGCACCATGGACACTTCCTGGTCGATGCCTTCGAAGCCGGCGTAGGTGTGCACGGTGGTCAAGCTGCGGTCGCTGGGATCGGCGAAACCGACGGCCAGCCCGGTGAGGGCGGCAAGCGCCAGGGCGGCGAGCGCAGGCCGCCGCAGGCGGGGGACCGCCAGGCCGAGGGCGGCGGCGAGGTAGGCGGCGAGGTGCAGGCAGGTGAGCAGGGCGTCCATCGGGGGTGGCCTTCGCGGGCGCGAGCGTCCCGGTGGCAGCGTTTGTCGGCGGGAACTGTCCCCAGCGCCAGAGTTTTCCCCAGGCCGCACTTGCGCAAGTTGCGACAGTCGGTAGCGTTCTCGCCCTTCCTAAGACTGAGAGCCGGCTGCGAGGCACGATCCTCGGCGACCGGACAGACCGACCATGACGAAGCAGAAGACCAAGAAGGCGGTGGTCAAGCGCATGAAGCTGACCAAGACCGGCAAGGTCAAGTTCCGCCACGCCTACACCTCGCACCTGCTGGTGCGTCGTTCGTCCAAGCGCAAGCGTCAGCTGCGCCAAAAGGGCCTCTGCAAGGGTAAGATCGCCGTCAACATGGCGGAACTCTTGGGCGGGAGGTAACAGACCATGAGCCGCGCAACCAACGGGCCTGCCACTCGGCAGCGCCGCAATCGTCTCCTCAAGCGGGCCAAGGGCTACCGTCAAGGTCGCCGCAACCTGTTCAAGATGGCTACCGTCACGGTGCTTCGCGCCGAGCGGTTCGCCTTCGCTGGCCGCCAGCAGAAGAAGCGCTTCTTCCGCTCGCTCTGGATCACGCGCCTCACGGCCGCGGTCAAGAACTTCGGCCTGCGCTACTCGGCGTTCATCCACGGCGTGCAAAAGGCCGGCATCAAGCTCAACCGCAAGGAACTGAGCGAGCTGGCGATCCACGATCCGGCGACGTTCGAGGTGATCTGCGGCAAGGCCAAGCAGGCGCTCGCCTGAGCCTTCCTGCCTGGGCGCTCCGGCGTCCAGCAGTTCTGATCCGCGATGCGGCGCTGGCGCAGTCCAGCGCCGTTTCGTTTTCCGGGGCGTCGTCGCACCCCCGCCACTTTCCCTGGCCTGGGCGACCGGTTCCGGTCGCCGATCCGCATGGACACGCAAGCCCTCCGTGAGCGCTGGCTCGCCGCCGTGGCAGCCGCCGCCGACTCAGCCGCCCTGGCCGATGCCGAGGCCCGCTTGTTCGGGCCCAAGGGCGAGGTCGTCGACCTCGTCCGTTCGGTGACCTCGCTGCCGAAGGAGGCGCGGCCCGCCTTCGGCAAGGCGGCCAACGCGCTCAAGCAGGAGGTGGAAGCCGCGGTCGCCGCGCGCAGGGAGCAGTTCGCCGCCGCCGCCATGGTGCGCGAACTCGACGGCGGCGCCTTCGACCCGACCGAGCCGGGCGTGCGCGCGCCGCGCGGCACGCTGCACCCGATCACGATCGTGCAGAACGAGCTGGTCGACCTGTTCACCAGCCTCGGCTTCCAGTGGCAGGACGGGCCCGAGGTCGAGTCGGAGTTCTTCAACTTCGACGCGCTGAACATCCCGGGCGACCATCCGGCGCGCGAGAGCCAGGACACGTTCTGGCTCACCGACAAGAACCTGCTGCGCACGCACACGTCGCCGGTGCAGGTGCGCACGCTGCAGCGCGCGGTCAAGCAAGGCTTCCAGCCGCCGCTCAAGGTCATCGTGCCGGGCCGCGTGTTCCGCAGCGAGACCGTCGACCGCACGCATGAGCACACGTTCTATCAGATGGAAGGGCTGGTGGTGGACCGCGCGCACGGCGACAGCGGCATCAGCATCGCCAACCTGATCCACACCATGAAGACCTGCCTGCGCGTCGTGCTGGAGCGCGACGTGCAGGTGCGGTTGCGTCCGGGCTTCTTCCCGTTCGTCGAGCCGGGATTCGAACTCGACGTCAACTGCCCGTTCTGCAAGGGCCAGGGCTGCCCGGTGTGCAAGCAGTCGGGTTGGATCGAGATCCTGCCTTGCGGCATGGTGCATCCCAACGTGCTGCGCGCCGGCGGCCTCGACCCCGAGGAGTTCGTCGGCTTCGCCTTCGGCATGGGCCTGCAGCGCGTCGTGATGCTGCGCTACGGCATCGACGACATCCGGCAGTTCATGGGCGGCGACCACCGCTTCCTCGCGCAGTTCCCGGAGGTGAGCCGATGAAGATCTCCCTGCGCTGGTTGCAGCGCCACGTCGACCTGTCGGGCATCGAGCCCAAGCGCATCCTCGCCGACCTGACGATGAGCACGGCGGAGATCGACGGCCTGATCCGCTTCGGCGAGGGGCTGGAGCCGCTGGTGATCGGCCACGTGCGCAAGCGCGAGAAGCATCCGGACGCCGACAAGCTGTCGGTCTGCGAGGTCGACCTCGGCAAGGCGGGCGGCGTCGTGCAGATCGTCTGCGGCGCGCCCAACGTCGCCGCGGGCCAGCGCGTGGTCGTCATCAAGCCGGGCGACACGTTGCCCGCGAGCGGCGGCAAGGGCGCGCTCAAGATCAAGATCGGCAAGATCCGCGGCGTCGAGTCGCAGGGCATGATCTGCTCGGAGGCCGAACTCGGCCTGTCGAACGAGCACGACGGCATCCTCGTGCTGCCGGCGGACGCGCCGATCGGCGAGCGCTTCGTCGACGCCTTCGACGCGCAGGACTGGGTGTTCGAGATCGACAACAAGTCGGTCAACCACCGGCCTGACCTGTGGGGGCACTACGGCTTCGCGCGCGAACTGGCCGCCATCTACGGCCGCGACCTGCAGCCGGCGTGCGCGCCGGTGGCGCTGCCGTCGACGGGTCGCCGCGTCGACGTCGTGGTCGAGGACAAGCAGGGTTGCCCGCGCTACTGCGGGCTGGTCGTCGACGGCGTGGTCGGCGGGCCGTCGCCGCACGCGCTGCGCTGGCAGCTCGCGGCCGTCGGCCAGCGCGCCATCTCGTTGGCCGTCGACGTCACCAACTTCGTGATGCTCGACCTCGGCCAGCCGATGCACGCCTTCGACGCGCGACACGTCGGCAACGGCCCGATCCGCGTCCGCCGCGCCCGCAACGGAGAGGCGATCACGACGCTCGACGGCGTCGCCCGCAAGCTGAACGACCAGGACCTCCTGATCTGCGCCGACCAGAAGCCCGAGGCGCTCGCCGGCGTGATGGGCGGGGCGGGCACGATGGTCGCCGCCGACACGACGACGCTGTTCCTGGAGTCGGCCAACTTCCACGCCTCGACGATCCGACGCACGAGCATGCGCCTTGGCCTGCGCACCGACGCCAGCGCCCGCTTCGAGAAGGCGCAGGACCCTGCCAACGCCGAACTGGCGGTGCACGCGTTCCTGGCCGAGTTGCAGCGCTGGTGCCCGACGGCGAAGGCCGCCGGCCCGCTCGTCGATCCGCTCGGCTTCCAGTACGCGCCGAAGACGATCACGCTGCGCCGGTCGCGCCTGCTGCTCAAGCTCGGCGTGCGGCTGGAGGACGACAAGGTCGCGTCGATCCTGCGCTCGCTGCAGTTCGGCGTGACGGTGACGAAGGACGGTTTCGACTGCGCCGTGCCGAGCTTCCGCGCCACCAAGGACATCGCCATCGAGGACGACCTCATCGAGGAGGTCGGGCGCATGTTCCGCTACGACAACATCCCCGAGCGCCCGCTGCACGGCACGAGTGCGCCGCCGCCGCGCAACGAGGAGCTGTTCCTCGCCCGGCGGCTGGTCGAGGTCGCCTGCCTCGAGACGGGCTGCAGCGAGGTCTACAACTACAGCTTCACTCCGGACGCGGTGCTGCAGGCGGTGGGCGCTGGCGGCCACGCCTACGTGCAAGTGGCGAACCCGGTCGCGCCCGAGGTCACGCGCATCCGCCGGCACGTCCTGCCGAGCCTGCTGGCGAGCGCTGCGCCCAACCTGCGCCACGCCGTCGAGGTACGTCTGTGCGAGCACGGCAAGGGGTACCACGCCGAGATGCGCGACGAGCACAAGCTGCCGCACGAGGTGCGCGAGCTGGCCTTCGTCTTCGCCCGGCGCGAGGGCGCGCATCCGTTCCTGGAGCTGCGCGAGTCGATCGGTTCCCTGCTGGAGCGAGTCGGCTACCCGGGCGTCATGCAGCGGGTCTGGCACGGCAGCGACCAGCCGTGGGTGCATCCGTCGCGCGCGGTCGCGATCGACCGCGACGGCTCGCCGTGCGGCTACGTTGCGCACCTGCACCCGGCCGTCGCGCGCGCACTCGACTTGCCGGCGACGACGGCGATCGCGTGCCTCGACGTGCGCGCGTTGTTCGTCAACGGCCGCAAGATCGCGCGCTACGCGGCGCTGCCGACCTTCCCGATGCTGCCCGTCGACGTCGCGCTGCTCGTGGACGAGTCGACGCAGGTGGCGGCCGTCGCCGAGTTCCTGCGCACGACCGGGCGCAAGCTGGTGCGCGACGTACGGTTGTTCGAGGCCTACCGCGGCGATCGTCTGCCCACCGGCAAGAAGAGCCTGAACTTCACCGTCACGCTCGGCGCCGACGACCGCACGCTGACCGACGACGACGAGGGCAAGTTCCTGGCCAAGGTGCGCGAGAACGCCGCCCAGATCGGCGCCGAACTGCGCGGCTGACCGCGACGCCGCCCGCTCAGCGCAGCGCCGCCGCCAGATCGCGCAGGAACCGGCCCGTCAGGCCCCAGACGAGGTCGCGGTCGAACTGGCAGTGCGGGCTCGTCGCCGGTTGTGCGCCGGTGGCGCCGCCTGGCGGCGGCAGTTCGCGCCAGCGCGCGTCGTCCAGCGCCTCGGCGAGCGGCACGCGCAGGGTGCGCGCGACCTCGCGCGGACAGGGCTGCACCGGCGCGTCGGCCGGCAACCGGCCGACGACGGCGTGGACCAGGATGCCGCTGCTGCTGACGCGCGGGGCCAGCGCCCCGAGCAGCGCGGCGGGCGCAACGCCCACCTCCTCGCGGCATTCGCGCACGGCGGTCGCGGCGATCGACTCGCCCTCGTCGCGCATGCCGCCGGGAAAGGCGATCTGGCCGGCGTGCTGGCGCGCCGTCGCCGGTCGGACGACGAGCAGCACCATGTCGACGCCGGCGACGGCGACCAGCGGCACGAGCACGGCCGCGCGCCGGAGCGGCGTCTCCTGCCAGTCGCCGATCCCGGCGAGTCGGGCGCGCAGTCGGGCGTCGACGTCGGCCATCGCCGCGCCGTCCGTCAGCGGACCTGCAGGAACGCGACCTTCAGGTAGCGCGTTTCCATGCACTCCAGCGCGATCGGGTGGTCGGCGCCGGCGCCGCGCAGCATCAGCACGCGCGCGTCGCGACCGGCCGCAGCTGCCGCGTCGCGCAGCATGCGCAGGAACTGCTCCTCGCTGACGCTGCCCGAGCACGAGCAGGTGACGACGATGCCGCCGCGCGCGACCTTCTCGAAGCCGAGCCGGTTGAGGTCGAAGTACCGCTGCAGGCCGGTCTCCAGCTCCTCGCGGTGGTGGACCCACTTCGGCGGGTCGAGGATCAGCAGGTCGTGCGCGCCGAGCTGGGCGTCGCGCAGCAGGTCGAAGGCGTCGCCGTGCACGGCGGTCAACTGCAGCCGGTTGGCGGCGGCGTTGTGCTGCGTCTGCGCCACCATCGCCTCGTCGAGGTCGGCGGCGACGACCTTGGCCGCGCCGCCGGCGACGGCGTTCAGCGCGAAGCCGCCGCTGTTGCAGCACAGGTCCAGCACGGACCGGCCGCGGCTGAGGTTGCGCACCGCCCAGCGGTTGTCGCGCTGGTCGGCGAAGAAGCCGGTCTTGTGGCCGGCGCCCGCCTGCACGGCGTACGTCAGCCCGTGTTCGCGCACCGGCACGTGGATCGCGGCCGGCCGCGGCAGCTTCTCCATGCCCTCGCGCTCGGCCCAGTCCTTGTCCTGCAGGAGCGCGAGACGGCTGCCGGGGTACTTCCGCAGCAGCCATTCACCCAGGGCCTCCAGTTGCTGCAGCATCCCGAGCGAGCTCACCTGCGCGACGAACGCGGCGCCGAGCTTGTCCAGCACGAGGCCGGGGAAGCCGTCCGCCTCGGCATGGACGAGGCGGTAGGCATCGGTGTGGCGCGGCAGTTGCAGCGCCTCCTCGCGCAACGCCACGGCCGCCTGCAACGCGGCCAGGAAGTGGCCGCGGACGTCGGCGACCGGTTCGTCCGCGAACATGCGCAGCGCCAACTCCGCGCGCGGATTGTAGAAGCCCGTGCCGACGAGCTTGCCGTCCTTGTCCTTCACCACGGCCGGTGTGCCCGCTGGCAGCGGTTGCTCCGGCTTCTGGATCATCTTGCGGTAGAACCAGGGATGCCGGCCGTGCACGCGGATCTTGAGCCGCAGGTCGGGGAGGCGGGTCAAGGGCTGCCGTGCCATCGGTCGCACAGTCGGGCACGACGCCCCGCCATGCAAGCGCCACGCCATATCGCGGCTTGGCGGAGCCGTGCGCGGGACTGGCCGCTGCCGTCGGCGTGTCGTAACCTGCGGCGCGTTCCGTTCGCGGTCGGAGCCTCCGACGACCGCCGTCTCTTGCCACTCCTCGCACCATGAAACAGATCGCGTTGCTCTCGTTCGCGGCGTTGGCTTCCAGCCTGATCGCGCAGTCGAACGCCGTGACGGGCCTCGATGGCCGCCTCTCGCTGATCGACGACCTCACCTACTACGGTCGCCGCGGCGCGGCCCACCCGAACGGCGAGGTCGGCATGGCGATGCTCAACGAGATGTGCAACCCGGGCAGCGTCGGCATCCCGTGGTCCGCGGCGATGGCGAGCAACCACCCGGTGTTCGGTTTCCTGCTGGTCCGCGTCAGCGGCGGCAGGATGGAGCAGATCAACGACTGGAGCTTCTGCAAGCACGCCTTCACGTCGACCAACTATTCGGGCGCGTGCGGCACCTGCAACACCCCCGGCGGCAGCGTCATGGGCGTCGGCTGCTCCGACACCTACGGGGCTGGCAACAACGCCGACCGCTTCTGGCTCGGCCCGCCCGCCGAGATCGACCCGTGGCTCGGCACGTGGAATCCGATCGGCAGCTACTTCGACTACGGCGACCCCGCCGTCACGGGCGCGTCGGCGATCGACGGCGTGCGTACGCTGAACGGCACGCAGACCAACGCCTTCGACTCGGTCAAGAACCGCATGACCGTGCGCGAGATCGACCTGACGACGCCGGTGGCCCAGTACTTCTACGCGATCCAGCTCATTCACCGGGGCGAGGCGGTCGCCAACCGCGGCGACAACCTCGCGTCGCGTGGCTGCACGCCGACGTACAGCGGCGGCTCCTGGTCGTTCCCGAACAACGCCAACCCGATGACGCTGGGCACGGTGCTGACGCGCTGGCCGGGCGCCGAGGTCAACGTCGGCCAGAACGGCAACGACGACGGTCGATTCTTCGTCGGTTGCGTCGTCACGCCGCTCGGCGGCGGCAACTACCACTACGAGTACGCCGTCCACAACGTCGACAACAACCGCGGCGGCGCGACGTTCCGCGTGCCGATCGACGCGGGCGCGGTCGCCAGCAACTTCTCGTTCGGCGACATCGACACCAACGCGCTCAATGAGTGGACCGCCGCGCGCGTCGGCAACGAGGTCGTGTTCACCGCGCCGGCGAGCAACCCGCTGAACTGGGGCACGATCTACAACTTCGGCTTCGACGCCAACTTCGCCCCGGGTTCGGGCTTGGTGACCCTCGACGAGGCGCGGCTCGGCCCGGGCGCGCTCAGCGTCGGCGTCGGCGCCAAGGTGCCGAGCGGATCGACCTTCGCGCAGACCACGGCGGCGGGCATCGGCTGCGGCGGCGCCAATTGCCAGGCGTCGTTCTACGAGTTCTTCGTCAACGCTGCCGGCTTCGACCTCGCCAACTCGCGCTGGGCGCTGACCTTCAGCGGTGGCAACTACACCCTCAGCCAGGGCGGGGGCACGTTCGTCGCGCCCTCGGCATCGGCGACCAACATCACCGCGGGCGACGACAACGGGGCCACGGTGACGCTGCCGTTCTCGCTGCCGTACCCCGGTGGCACGACGAACGCCCTGTGGGTCTGCACCAACGGCTTCGTCCAGGCGGGCGGCAGCGACACGACCTACACCCCCTCGACGGGCGGGTTCCTGTCGGGCGCGCCGCGCTGGGCGGCGCTCTGGCACGACCTCAATGCGGGCGCCGGCCAGATCACGCTCGACAGCAGCCCGAGCGCCGTGCGCATCACGTTTAACGGGGTGCCGAACTACTCCGGCGGCGGCACGGCGACGTTCCAGTTCCAGTTCTTCCCGAACGGCAACGTCAACGTCGTCTACGGTGCGGTGGCTGCGGCGGGCAACGAGTACCTCGTCGGCTTCACCCGTGGCAATGGCGCCGTGGATCCGGGCAGCTGGGACATCTCGGCCAACCTGCCCGGCGGCCTCGCCCTCTGCAGCGGCCCGACGCCGAACCTTGCGCTGTCGGCTTCGGCTCGCCCGATCATGGGCACGACGATCCAGCTGAACACGCTCAACATCCCCGGCGGCGCAGCGGTCGGCATCTCGATCCTCTCGCTGACCGAGTACCCGGCGCCGGGCATCGACCTGACCACGCTGGGCATGCCGGGTTGCCGGCTCTACAGCGGCACGGACATCATGAACACGTTCCTCGTCGGCGGCTCGACGACGTCGGTGCCGTTCACGGTGCCGAATGTGCCGAGCGCGTCCGGGACGGTGGTCATGAACCAGTCGGCGGTGCTCAAGCAGGGCGTGAACACCTTCGGTGCGATCACGTCGAACGCGCTGCAGTTGCTGCTCGGCATCAACTGACCGCCGCCACAGGTGACCGCCGCCACAGGGCGATCGCACCGCGCTGCCGCGCCGGTGGCCCCCCGAGGCGCCGCGCACGACGCGCCGGCGCCGCCTCAGCTCAGCAGCAGCACGGCGGCGCCGATGAGCGCCGCGGTCTCGGTCCGCAAGACGTGGCGACCGAGCCGTATGCCGCGGCAGCCGGCGCGATCGATGCCGGCGAGTTCCTCGGCGGTGAATCCACCCTCGGGGCCGACGAGCAACAGGGCCGTGCCGGGCGCGGCGGGCGCTGGCGCATCGCCGTCGGCGCGGGCGACGAACCGGTTCGCCGGCAAGGCGGCCTGCGCCAGCAGGTCGGCGAGTTCGCAGCCGGGCTGCACCGTCGGCAGCCACGCGCGATCGCATTGCCCGGCGGCCGCCGCGACGATCCGATCCCAACGGTCGGCGCGCGCTTCGGTCGGTCGGGTGCGGTGTGTCCAGATCGGTTGGAAGCTGGCGACGCCGACCTCGGTGCCGTGCTCCAGGAGCCACTCGACGCGCTGCAAGCGCGGCACGGCGAACGCGAGCGTCAACGCGCACGGCGGCGGCGGCTCGTGGGCCACGTCAGTGACGTCGACGAAGCAGCCGCGGCGGTCGATCACCGCGACGGTGGCCTGCGCCGTGCCGCCGCGACCGTCGCCCAAACGCACGGCATCGCCGACGCGGGCACGCAGCACGCGGCCGAGGTGGTGGGCCAGATCCTCGGGCAGCGCATGCCGACCGGGCGCGGGCAAGTCGGCGAGGAAGTACCGGTTCGCCATGTCCGAGTTGTAGCCACCGCAGCCGCGACGACGCACGCGCCGACCGCCACAAGTCCTTGTGGCAGCGGCTTGCGATGGCGGCGACAGCAGGTAGCGTTGCCGATTGTCCGACTCGGGTCAGGCGTCCCCCCGTGCCCGTCGGACGACTCGCTGTCTTGTCCGTCAGTCCCCGCGACCGCACGGTCGCCTGACCCCTCGCAACTGCATGGCAAAGTACGTCCTCGAGATCCTCGATGGGGATCGCGCCGGTGACGTCGTGGCAATCGCCGATCGCGCGCTGCGCGTCGGTCGCAAGCCCGACAACGACCTGGTTCTCGCCGACGAGAAGACGTCGGGCGCGCACGCCGAGATCGTGAGCGAAGGCGACCGGTTCCTGCTGCGCGACCTGGGTTCCACCAACGGCACCTTCCTCGACGGCAAGCGGGTGACCGAGTTGGTGCTGTCGCCCGGCGATGTCGTGACGTTCGGACGCATCCGCTGCCGCTTCCGCAGCGACGACGCGGCCGCTGCGGTTGGCGAGGGCGCCGGACTGGAAGTGCGGCGGCTCGACACGTCGCGCCTGCGCGCGTCGTCGCGGTCGACGACGCTGCTGGCTGCCGTCCTGGTCGCCGGTCTCGCGGCGGGCGGCTGGTTCTTCCTGCAGGGGCGGACGGCGGACGGTGACGGCGCAGCGCAGCGTCGTCGACGCGAGCCGCTGGCTGTCGCCGACAACAAGTTGCCGCCGGTCGTCGCCCAGTGCGAGACGGAGGAAGGTTGGTCGCTGCGCGCGGCCGGGGCCGGCTTCGCGCCGTCGAGCGACGCCCACACGGGCAGCGGCAGCTTCGCCGCGCAGCGGAGCGAGACGGCCGACGCGGCTGACTTCGCCGTGATGCGCAACCAGGATCCGGTCACGGTCTTTCCGCTGCGCACCGTGACGCTGCGGGCGCACGTGCGCACCCGCGGCGCCGCACAAGCGGCGCTGCGCGCGGTGTTGTTCAGCGCCGGCGACCAGTCGCCGTTCGTGTTCCGCACCGGCACCAAGATGGCGGCGGCGCCGGAGTGGCAGACGGTCGAGGCGGTCGTGGGCGTGCCGCCGGGCTGCGACCGGCTGCAGGTGGAGATCGCCGCGCTGTTGCCGTCGGCCGACAGCGAGGTCCACGTCGACGACGTCGCCTGCATCGAGACGGGCCAGGCGCCGGTCGTCGAACTCCGCTTTGGCGATGGCAGTCCGACCGCGATCGGCACCGGCGCCGCACTCGCCATCCGCTCGGTCGACGCCGACAACCCGGCGATCGTGCTCGACGTGCGTCCGCATGCCGTGCCGGCGCCGTTCGAGGCGCTGCACCGGGCCGAACTCTGCGTCTTGAGCGACCTCGGCGCCGCCATCACCGCGACGCCGGCGGAGCGCGGCTTCGCGCTCGCGGCGTCCGGCGTTCCGTCGCTGCAGTTCGTGCTGCCGGCGGAAGCGGCGAGCACTCTCACAACCGGTTCCGCCGCGGATGCCTACACGCCGACCTCTGCCGACGGCGAGTTCCGCGCCGCCAAGGCGCTGGTCGGCAAGGACCTCACGCGCGCCGAGTTCCAGTTCGAGGGCGAGGTCGCTTGCGTCGGCCGCAGTGCCAACGGCCGCTTCCGCCTGGCGACGCCCGTCGCCGCGGCGACGATCCACCTGTCGTTCCGCGCCGAACGCCAGCAGGCGTCGGAACTCGTCCGACAGGCTCGCCGCGCGCGCGAGCAAGGCCGGCCGGGCGAGGCGCTCGACCTCGTGCGCGTGGTCGCGACGCGCTGGCCGATGGACAACGAGATCCTGGACCAGGCCGCGCAACTCGCTGGCGAGGTGTTGTCGCAGCAGGGCGAGACCCTGCGCGGGCTGCAGCGCGACCTCGACGAAGCGGCGTTCTTCTCGACGCGCGGCGGCTTCGAGCGCGTGGCGCTCGGCGTCGACGAACTGATCGCTCTCTACGGCACCCACAACCTCGGTGACGGCGCGGCGACCGCGGCGCTGCAGGAGCGGGCGAAGACCCGGCTCGCGGCGATCGACGCCATGAGCGCGGACCAGCAGCGGCAACGCCTGCGGGCGATGGAGCGCGCCTTCGGCGAGTCCCGGCAACCGGGTCTCGCCAAGCTCGTGCAGGACTACATCGGCAAGAACCTCGGCACGGAGCGCTGACACGGATGGCGACGAAGGCGACGGCGTGTGATCTCGGCAGCCACAGCGCGAAGGCGCTGGTGGCATCGGCCGGCAAGCACGGTGTGAAGGTCCTGCGGTTCGCCGCGGTGCAGCGCGGGGACGACGGCGTGGCGCCCTCGCTCGCCGGCTGCGGCGTGCCGCTGGGCGGCGCGGTGTGCGGCCTGACCGGGCGCGACATGATGCTGCGCTACAGCCAGGTGCCGCCGACGCCGGACTGGCAATTGCGCAACCTGATGGACCTGGAGATCGCCGACCTGTCCCAGCAATCGGGCGGCGCGCTGTCGGCGGACTACAACCTGCTGCCGAGCCAGGACGCCGAGTCCGGCGTCGACACGGTGCTGCTCGCGCTGGCCAAGGACGAAGCGCTCGACCGCTGCCAGAGCGAAGTGGCGGCCGCCGGCGGCACCGTCGCCGCGTTCGTGCCCAACTGCACGGCGCTCTACAACTGCTTCCTCAAGTGCGGCCCGGTCGAGGCCGACGCAGTCGTCTGCCTCGTGCACGTCGGCCACCAGACGATCGACGTCGCGATCGTCAAGGGCACCGACCTGCTTTTCGCCCGCAACCTGTCTTCGGGCGCCAAGGTCTTCGACGACGCGATCGCCGGCGCGTTCGGCGTGTCCGAGCGCAAGGCGGAGGCGCTGAAGAAGGACTTGCTGGACATCGATCCCGCGAACCGCGGTCGCCACGCCAGCGGGCAGGCCGAGAAGGTCGCGCTCGCCGCGACGTCTGCGGCCGGCGCGATCACGTCGGCGATCCAGTCGTCGATCTCGTTCTGCAAGGCGCAGACCAAGATGGCGGACCTGCGGGTCGACCGCGTGCTGCTGAGCGGCGGCGGCGCGCGCCTGCGCGGATTGCGCGGCTTCCTGCGTGAGGCGCTGCGCTGCCCGGTGGAGGAGTTCGATCCCTTCGCCAACCTCGACCTGTCCGACCTGCCGCCCGCGGAAGCGGAATTGCTGGCGTCGATGCGCAGCGAGGCGGTCATCGCGCTTGGTCTCGCGGTGGGCAGGCTCGACGACTCGCTCTACGCCATCGAGATCCTGCCGGAAGCGGCGCGCAAGGCGCAGCGCTTCCGCGAACGCACGATCTGGAACATCGCCGCAGGCGTCGTCGTCGCCGCCGTGCTGGCGCTGGAGTGGTCGCACGGCAGCAAGGTGGTCGCCGCAGCGCAGGTCGCCGGATCGCAGCTGCGCCGCCAGATCGGCGCGGCCACGGCCATCCAAACGGATGCCGAGGGCCAGATCGCCGCCAACAAGTCCGAGCGCGGACTCGTCGAACACCTCGCCAACCAGGCGCTGGTGCAGCACGGCTTGCTGCGGGTGTCGCGCGCCGTCGCCGCGCACCTGCCGCCGCAGTTGTGGATCGAGAAGATCGAGGCGTCCGGCGGCGGCGCAGGCGGCCAGCGCAAGCGGCCGGCCATCGTCGTCGAGGGCGCCGGCAAGGAAGTCGACGGCGTGCAGACGAGCAGCGTCATCCTCGCGTTCAAGCAGGCAATGCAGGCGGACCCGGGCATGGCCGGGTTGGAGCCGACGATGGTGCCCATCCCTACCCAGGACAAGTCCGAGCGCTTCCGCATCACCGTCGAACTCGCCAAGGAGGCCCAGTGATGGACGCCGGCGCATTCGTGCAGGAGAACAAGCGCTGGCTGCTCGGCTGCGGCATCGGCGCCGTGGCCTGGCTCGTCGCCAGCATGGTGTTCGACTCGGTGCACGCCGCGACGCTGCCGACCGAGCGCAGCCTCGGCGCGCCGACCGGCCCGGTCTACACGCAGGCCGCGCTCGACGCGGCGCGGGCAGAGGGCGAGGAACTCGCCAAGGCCCGTGCTTCGCTGCAGCAGGCGCTCGCGTTCGCGCCCGGCCCGCGTTACCAGCTCGACGACAAGGGGCGGCCGGGCGACCAGCTGTTCCAGGCCAGCCGCGACCTCAAGCAGAAGGTCCTCGCCGCCGCCAACCAGCGCGACGTGCAGGTCACGGAGGGCGGCCTCGTGTGGGAGATCCCGACCGGCATCGACGAGATCCGTGCGACGCTGTTCGGCCTCGAGCTGGTCGACGAGTTGCAGCAGCGCCTGTTCGCCGCGCACGACGCGGTGCGCGCGGCGAACGAGGAGGCGATGGGGCTGCGCGTGGTGCTCGGCGTCAAGCTCGAAGCGCGGCGCGGCCAGCGCGGTCCGACGCGCAACCTGCGCGCGGGCGAGTTGGACCTGCGCGAACACTTCGTGCAGGAGCAGGTGGCGTTCCAGTTCCAGTCCGACGAGGCCACGGCGCTCGGCTTCCTGGAGGCGTGTCGAAGCCCCGGGCGGACGCTCGTCGTGGAGTCGTGGCAGATGCTGAAGCCGGCGCGGCCCGGCGAGCCGTGCGCCGTCAAGGGCACGCTGCTCGGCATCGCGGTCAAGCCGAAGGGCGCCGCCGCCGGCGCCGGTGAAGGAGGCAAGTGATGCAATTGCGCAAGGAACAGGTCTTGGCGCTGCTGGCGCTGGTCTTCGGCGCGTACGTGGCGCGCAGCTACCTCGGTGGCCCGCCGTCCTTCCGCCGGTACAGCCCGGCGGCTGCCGAATACGAAGCCAAGCCCGTCGTGACCCCGCAACTGGTCGCCACGGATGCCGCGGCCTCGAAGCGCCGCGATCCGTTCACGGAGCCGAGCGAGACGCGGCCGCTGCCGCCGCGCCAGCTGGACTTCCCGCCGCACGCGCCGCTGTCGTTCGCGGTCCTGCCGCTCGATCCGGGGCCGGACCTGCGGCACGCCTTCGCCCAGCGCGTCGATGGCGCGCCGGTCCTGGGCGTGGCGCTCGCGACCGGCGGCGAGAGCGCCCCGTCGGCCGGCGGCGAGCTCGGCGCCGATCCGGCGGCGGCGCAGCCGAGCCGTGCCGAGCTCGAAGCGCGCGCGGCGCTGTCGTACGACCGCGTCTACTACGGCGGCCTCGCGTCGCCGTACTTCGGCACGATCGAGGCCGACGGCCTGGACGTGTACGCGCTGGAGGAGCGCACGGACTTCACCGGCGCAACTCTGCGCCTGCGGCGCTTCGACCTGACCAAGCAGCGGATCGCCGAAGTGCTGACGCTCGGCGGCGACCAGCTGCGCATCGACCGCGTCGTGCTCGCCGACACGCTGCGCAACCAGATCGCGCGCCGCGAGCGCAAGGTGCCGGACCTGCCATCGCACCTGCCGGAGCGACGGGCCCTCGTCGACTGGCTGCTCGAACGCGCCCGCGAGAACGCCTGGGTGTACGACAAGGCATACCACCACGCGATGCGCTACCGCGAGCTGTCGAAGGGCGACCTCGAAGGGCTGCGGCTGATGCAGCGCGTCCTGCGCGCGCAAGGCGATCTCGCCGGCGAACTGGCGATGTTGGAGCAATTGCCGCAGGGCGGCAACGAAGGCGCGTTCCGCTTCGAGGGGCTGGGCGTGCTCAAGGCCCGCCTGGGCCTATGGCGCGACGCCGAGGGCGACCTGCTCGCCGCGGCGAAGCTGCAGCCGACGGACGCACGCCCGCACGCCGCCCTCGCCGAATTCCTGCGGCAGCGCGGCCGCAGCCGCGAGGCCGTGGCCGCCGCGGCGCGCGCCGAGCAGGCGATCGGCTCGGTGCAGGATCCGAACGCGCGCGCGCGCATCGGTCGCGTTCTCGTGTCGTGCCGGCTCGCCGTGCTCGATCTTGCCGGCGCCCGCGCGGCCCTGCCGTTGGCGCAGGGCGGGGACGGACCGGCGCACTACCTCGAAGGCTGCATCCACTACGCCGCCGGCGACGCCAACGCGGCGCTGGCGTCGTTCCGCAGCGTCACGAATTCGCAGGACCTCGGGGCGGCGGCGCTTGGCCAGGCCGCGGCGCTGGCCCGCCTGGACAAGCTGCAGGAGGCGCTCGATCTGTTCCTGCGCGTGTTCGACCAGGATCCGCTGTTGCGCCATCGCGCCGCCACGGGCGTGGCGTGGTCGTTCCTGCGCACCGGCCAGCACGAGGCGGCGCTCGGGTGGATCGACCGCGCGCTCGAAGCGGATCCGACCGATTGCTTCGCGTTCTATCTGCGTGGCCGCGCGCTGCGTCTCGCCGGCCAGTTGGCCGCCGCCGAGGAGGCGACGGCCGCGGCGCTGCGCCTGCGCGACGACTTCGTGCACGCCGTCGCCGAGATGGCCGAAGTGCAGGCGGCCCGCGCCGCCGAGTCGCTCAGCGAGGACCAGGCCACGGCCGCCGTCGCCGCCCGCCGGTACGCCGATCGCACGGTCGCGCTGGCGGTCGCGCCGGCGCAGGAACTGTTCGAACTGCAGGGCGTCCGGGCGTTCGGGGCCGCCGACGCGCGCGGCGCGATGGCGGCGTTCGCCGCTGGTCGCGACGCCGCCGCCGACGAGCCGAAGAAGGCGTTCGGCAAGGGCGCGCTGGCCGTCGTCGACTACAGCCGCGGCCTCGTCGAGGACGCCACGATCGCGCTGCAGCGGCTGACGCAGGACCTCGGCAAGGACGACCCGATCGCGAAGTGGGCCGGCGCGACGCTCGACGCCATCGACGACCACGCGCAGAAGGAGACGCTCGGCGACTCGTTCGACCGCGCCGACGTCGGCACGGTCTGGACCGTCGACGCCGACGGCCCCCTCGGCGCCGTCATCGCCGACGGTCGGCTCGCGTTCCGCGGCCGCTTCAGCCGCACCGGCCAGGGACAGGTCTGGGCCGAGCGCAACGGCGCGATCAAGAAGGGCCGCAACTTCCTCGCCGTCGGCGCCACCATGCACGCGGGGCCGGCGCAACCGGCGACGCGCGGCTTCGCCGGCATCGGCATCGAGGTGCCGCGCGGCAACCAGGGCACCGACGTCCTGGTCCGCCTCGGCGTGCGCGAGGGCAAGCCATTCCTGCGCATCGAGGACGGCCGCGCCAACGGCGAACCGGTGGTGGAGCAGAAGGCGCTCGACGTCGCCGGCTTCCAGGCCGGCAAGCCACAGCAATTGGAGTTGCGCATCGTGCCGCGCGGCGAGCCGTCGTCGCGGCAGTTCGCGTTCGTGGCCTCGTGGAACGGCGTGGTCGTGCACCGGCGCGACATGCAGTCCCTCAGCGGCAACACCAACTCCGAGCTGAAGACCGTGCTCTTCGCGCTCGGGGACAAGGGCGACGAGGTGGACGTCGCATTCGACGACTGGCGCCTGGAGCGCCGCAAGGAGCGCTGAGATGGAACGCCACGTCCGTGCCGCCGCGCGCGGCTTCACGCTGATCGAGCTGCTGATCGTGATCTCGATCCTCGGCGTCCTGGCGGCCGTGCTGCTGCCGCAGGTCTTCGGCGCCAACGAAGCGGCGAACGCCGCCGCCACCGAGACCAACCTGCAGATGCTCGAAGGCGGCATCCAGCGCTTCCAGCGCAAGCACGGCATCTATCCGCCGGACGACCTGAAGGCGCCCGAGGGCATCGCCAAGGCGACCTGGAAGGGCGACAATGGCGTCAACACCGGCATCGAGTCGCTGGTCTGCTTCCTCAGCCAGTCACAGCAGGACGGCCTCGACCTGGCGAGCCTCGCCGACCGCTTCGCCAACACGGACGGCGACGACCATGGCGTCGAGCTGCCGCTGCTCAAGCGCCGCGACCGCCTGGAGATCACCGACCACTGGCAGACGCCGATCGCATACTTCGGCAAGTTCGGCCTCGAACGCGCGCAGGTGGTCAAGCCCGACCCCGAGTCCGACACCGTGCAGGTGAAGACGCGGCGGCGGCCCGATGGCGTGGTCTACGGGGCCGGCAAGTTCCAACTGCTCAGCGCCGGGCCGGACCGGACGTTCAACACCGACGACGACCTCGTCTGGCCAGCCAACTGACCATCCGCGATGCGCCGCGCCGCCGGATTCACGCTGTTCGAACTGCTGGTGGTCATCGCCATCCTGTCGGTGCTCACCGGCTTGTCCGTCGGCTTCCTCGGCAAGACCGACCCGACGATGGTCGCCAACGCCGTGCTCGGCGGCGAACTGCGCGCCGCGCAGTTGTCGGCGCGGGCCGAAGGCGTGCCGACGGAGGTTCTCTTGCAGCCGGGCACCGACGAAGGTCCCGCCACCGTGCAGGCGCGGCTGCTGCGGCCGGTGGTCTCGTTCCGCTTCGAGCCGAATCAGGCCTACGAGGACGATTCGCTGCGACCGGTCCTCGGCGGCGAGGACGCCGCCGACGGGCGCTTCGGGCACGCGCGCCGGGTCGCTCCCGGCGGCAAGGGCGCCGTCGTGCGCTGGACGCCGACCGCGGCGCTGCTCGACCTGCGCGACGGCTTCGTCGTGCGCTTCGACCTGCTGCTCGACTCGGCCGGACCGGCGACCCTGCTGCGCTTGCCGCCGGCAATCGAGCTGACGCTCGACGCCGACGGCCGCCTGCGCGCACGGTTGCGCGTGGCGGGACTCGGTGGTGGCGACAACCGGCTCGTTCCGGTCGCGTCCTCTCAGCCGCTGCCGCGCGGACGGTGGTGCACGGTCGACCTCGGCTGCGACACCCGGCGCTGCTGGCTCGCGGTCGACGGCAGGGATGTCGGTGACGCCGTGTGCGACGGCGTGCCGCAGCAGGAAGACGACGCCACCTTCGAGTTCGCGCCGGCGGACGCGGCGTTCACGGGTCTCGTCGACGAACTGCGGTGGTTCGTCTACCAGTTCGGCTCGCCGCAGCAGCTGCCGATCGAGTGCGAGGCGCCGAAGGCGCTGCGCTTCTCGTTCGACGCGCGCGGCGAGGCGGTGGAACGGCACGCCGTGGCGTTCACGGTGCGGGAGGACGGCAAGTGAGGATCGCCACCTGCGACCGCTCGGCGGGCGTGGCGCTGCTCGCCGTGCTCTTCGCGTTGACGTTGCTGATGCTGTTGGCGCTGCCGTTCGCGGTGTCGATGTCCGTCGGCGCCGACGCCGCCGTGCGCGAGGTCGAGGAGACGAGCGTCGTGCAGGCCGCCGCGAGCGCGCGCGAGCTGCTGCTGGCGGACGCGGCGTTGTCGCACCCGGCGATCGATCCGACGCCGATGTCCGACGGCCTCGAGGAGTTCCCCCAGGCGGTCGAACTGCCGAAGGCCTTCCAGGCGCTCGGCGAAGACGGTCGCGTCGTCTTCGGCGGCGGCGTCACCGACCTGCAGCGCCTGTTCGCGTTGGACGGCGCCTCGCCGCTGCTGTTCGCCAACGTGCTCGGTTCGACCACGCGGTTGCGCGAAGAGCTGCTGCCCGACGCGAACGAGATCGCCGTCGACGCCGCGGACGAGCTGCCGCCGACCGGCATGGTCTTCGTCGGCGGCGAACTGATCCGGTACGGCGCGCGCACGGCCAACGCGCTGCAGCAGCTCGAACGCGCGGTCGACGCGCCGGAGTTCGGCGACGGGCGCGAGCCGATTCCGGCCCAGTCGCTGGTGCTCGACTGGCGCTGCATCCAGGCCGCCAACTGGCCGAACCAGGGCTCGGATCCGACGCGGCGCACGCGCCAGCCGTTCCAGTCGGTCGGCGACCTGCTGGCCATCGAGCGCGCCGGGGCCGGCCCGTTCACGCCGGCGGAGATGGACCTTCTGCGCGCCAGCTTCACCACCGACACGCAGGCGACGAGCGCGCCGACGTGGGGTCGTCCCGAGCGCGTCTTCGGCGCGCTGGTCGCTGGGGAATCGCGCCAGCTGATCGTCAAGTCGGCCTTGCACCTCGGCCCGGGCAGCACGGTCCGACTGCGCAACCTGCGCACCGGCGCGGTCGAACACGGCCTCGTCGTCGGCACGGCGACGGCCACCGGTCAGCAGGCCGTGCAGTTGCCGAGCACGTTCCTGCTGAACCTGCTGCACCGCGTGCTGCAGGACTTCCCGGCCGTCGACACCGTCGTCGAGCCGTTGATCCCGGCGCCGATCAACGTCAACACGGCGAGCGTCGAAGCCCTGACGGCGGTGTTCGCGCAACTGCGGCAGCCGCCGGTGGTACGACAGACGGAGTCGGGCGTGCAGCGTTCGACGCCGCCGATCTTCGCGCGCGCCGCCGCGCGGCAACTGGCGGAGGACATTGCCCTGCTGCGCGCCGCGTCGGACCGCCCGGGCACAGGCGCATTCACCGGCTGGCAGGACTTTGTCGAGCGACTCTGGCGGCCGCGCCTCGAAGCCGCCGCCGCCCAGGATGACGTCGCGCTGCTGGTCAACATCTACCGCAACCTGCACACCGGCCGCGACACGGTGCTGGAGATGGGCACGGCGCCGTTCTGCTTCCAGTCAGGACCGTGGATGGCGTACCGCGCCGCCGCCAGCCGCACGCGCAGCGCGGTGGCGCCGGGTGTCGCCGCGCGCAATGAACGCACGGGCGTCGCGCTGGCCGTGCCGGGGTTCGCCATCGAACGCCGGTGGGCGACGCAGGAGCAGTTCGAGGACGCCCTGCAGCTCGACCGCCGCTCGCCGTTCTGGGCCACGAATCCCGTCAACCTCGGCGCGATCCAGCCGAACGCGCTGGGCGCCGATCCGGCGTCGCGGTCGGCGCCACACCTCCTGGCGGCGGCGTTCCCGAACCTGGGGTTTGGCCAGCTGCGCTTCCCGGCGCGCGACGACGTCGCGGCGGGCATCCAACCGGCGCCGGCATCGGCCTTGCCCGGCAACTGGAACCGCAGCCCCGTGCTGCGCGTGCAGGAGTCCTTCCCGTTCGCGCAGGACGTACGCGGCCACGACGTCAGCAAGCTCGGCGCATTGCGGCTCAACAACACAGGGCCGTCGCAGCCGCAGGGCCAGGGCGGCGCACCGCAGCAGCCGTCGCAGCGGGCGGTCACCCAGCAGGGGTCCGGCAGGCACGACCAGATCTCGTTCCCGTTCAGCACGCCGGACAGCTTCCTCGGCAAGTTCGGCCTCGGCGCGTGGCTGGAGCCGCAGAACCTCGCCGCGGTGACGTTGTTCGAGCACGGCGACGGCAACGACCTGCGCAACCGCCTCGCCGTCGAAGTGCGCGACGGCAACCTGTTGCTCGAGTCGATCGACGAAGCCGGCATCGACCCGAACCCGAGCGCGTCGCCGGCCGGCGTGCAGCGCACGGCGACGCAGGTGGTGTTGCCGCTCGCCGAGTTGGCGATGCCGGCCAACACGCCGCTGCACGTGTCGTTCCAGGCGGCCGGCGGCCGGCCGTCGGACCTCGCTCTGCACGTCGACGGCTTCCCGCGCGGCCGACCTCGCTTCCAGACGTACCTGACGGCGGCGGTGCCGGTGTTCGACCCGCAGCGCGGCAACAACCAGACGCTTCCGGGCATGGCCGGCAACGAGCGCTACCTCGACCTGCAGGTCGAGAGCACGGACGGCTTTCCGCCGGTCGGCCTGCTGCGCATCGGCGTCGAGTACTTCGAGTACACCAGCATCCGCGGCAACACGTTCCGCTGCCAGTTCAACGATTCGATGGGCGGTCGCGCGGCGCGCCAGCGCGGGCGCGAGATGCGGCCGGACATCCCGGTCGACGAGCAGGGCCGGCCGCGCGTCGACATCAACAGTCCGGAGTTCGCCAACGTCAACCTCGACGTCTTCCCGGCGCACCCCGCCGGTTCGGTGGTCGAACTCGCCGGCTGGTCGCTGCCGCTCAGCGAGGACACGCCGATGATGGTCGGCAGGACGGCCCTCGACGGTTCGATCGGCGGTTGGGCGGTGGCGCGCGGGTACATCGACAACCCGCGCCCGATCACCATCCAGATCCCGATGGGGCCTTCGTTCCCGATCGGCGACGGCATCGACGAGAACTGGAACGGCACGCTGTTGCTCGCCGATCCCGTGCCGACCGGAAGGACCTATCCGCCGCCGGCCGCACAGGAAGAGATCGTCAACGCGTTCCCGGCCACCGGCGGGTACGCGTTGATCGTCCAGGGCCTGCAGCAGTGGGACCGGACCCTGGCGACGACGTCCGCGTCGGCCACGTTCGGCGGCGTCGAGGTGATCCGGTACGCGGCGCGGCAAGGCAACCAGCTGACCGGGGTGCAGCGGGCGCAATCGGCGGCGATCCCGGGCCAGGACGGTCAGATCGCCATCGACCAGTTCGACGGCCGCCCGCGCCGGTTCGTCTGCAACTACGTCGACATCGGCCTGCCACAGGAACCGGGCAGGACCTTCGACGACCTGCCGACCGAGATCGTCTTCGTGGTGCCGATCTCGCTGCCGGTGGCCAACACGCAGGTGCTGTGGGATCCGCAGGCGCGGCAGATGACCGAGTTCTGCCAGCTGCTGCCGACGGGCAACGCCGTCGACACCGAGTGGGTGCGCTACGACGTCATCGCCGAGCGTCGCCACATCGTGCGCGGCAACCGCGCCGCATGGGAAGCGCTGCGGTTCATCCTGACCAACCGCATCGGCGCCGCCCAGATCGACGTCGGCCCGCTTGGACCCAACAGCCAGCCGTCGGCGACGACGCCGCCTTGGCCCCAGGTCGTGCCGACTTCGGGCTACATCGGGTACGTGCCGCAGATGGAGAGCACGTGGCCGCAGATCCACGCGGCGCGGCGGGCGCTCGCCTTCCGCGGGGACCCGTTCACCGGCACGTCGTCGCATCCCCAGGCCAGCGCTGCGGTGCTGCCGTGCCACCGCATGCAGCTGTCGTGGGGCAATTTCGGCGTCTACACCGGACGCGCCGGCCGGCACGACCGCGTGGCGATGGTGCAGGGATCGACGGCCAGCGGCACGCAGCGTCCGCCGGTTGAATGGCTGAGCGTCAACTGGGCCTGCCGGCGGTACGAAGCCGACAACCTGCAGCAGGGCCAGACCCCGCCGGAGCGCCTGGGTCCGTGGCCCTTCCAGCTGGTCGGCTTCACCGACCAGGTCACCAACGTCTACCTCGGACCGCCGCGCGGCACGCCGGTCTTCGAGCCGCGGCGCTTCGACCGGCTCGTCAAGTTCCCGAGCGGCGAACTGCCGGCGGCGTGGTGCCAGCAGCCCACGCTCGGCGCCGGCATCGGCAACGCGCAGCAGATGCAGGGCTACGTCGATGAGGTCGACCTGGTCCAGCACGCGCGCCCGACGCTGGTGCTCGACGAAGACTGCGCCGACGGCGCGCAGACCTTCCGGGTCGTGCCGACGATGCTCGTCGCCTCGTCGGGGCCGGTGTACTTCGCCAACGACATCACCCCGGCGCTGCCGCAGACCGGCGGGCTGGTGCAGATCGGCGGCGAAGTACTCGCCTACCAGACGCATGCCGACGGCACCTTCCAGGTGGCGATCAACGGTCGCGGGCTGCTGAACACGCAGCCACGCAGCCACGCGCGAGGCAGCCGCGTGGAGTTCCTGTCGCACCGTTCGGCGGCGATCCTCGCCAGCGGCCTCGGCATCCGCGACAACACGCTGCCGCTGCAGGACCTCGGCGCCTTGTCGCCGCGCCAGGGCACCGTCCTGGTCGGCACGGAGTTGCTGCACTACAGCTGGATCCGCCGCAACGGCGACCAGGTGCAGCTGGAGATGCCGCGCCACTTCCCCGGGGAAGACGAGCCCGGTGGCGGCCAGCCGCGCGGCTTGTTCCGCGGGCGCTTTGGCACGATGCCGGCGACGGCAGGCGCCGGCCAGGCCGTGGTCGGCTTCCCGTTCCGCTACTGGGACCGGCAGGTCGAGCGCAGCGACGACCCGGAGCTCGCGTACTTCCAGGTGACCCACACCGAAGCGCCGGGCTTCTTCAAGTCGCTGCGCTGGCGGCAGGAGACGCTGGATCCGCGCGTCGACGTGGTCTGCCTCGCCCGCGTCGACGGCAAGCTGCCGTGGGAAGGCGCGCCGCTGCCGGCGGGCGGCTTCTGGGAGCTGCGCGGCGGCAGCGCTGACGCTCCGCCTCACCGCCTGATGCACCACGGCAGCCAGCTGGAGCTGCGCTTCCTCACGCGGTACCAGCCCGGCTGCGTCGATCTGGTGACCTACCGGGCGCATGGCTGGAAGACGACGGCGCGCATCGAGGACGTGCGTGTCGAGTACGAAGGCCAGTCGCGGGTGCTCGTCGAGGAGGTGACGGCGCGATGAATGTTCCTCTGCGAGCCCCTGCCGCCGGCTTCACGCTGATCGAACTGTTGGTGGTCATGGGCATCCTCACGGGCTTCCTGCTGATGCTGGCCCAACTCGTCGATGGCGGCTTGCGGCTGTTCGGCGAGGGCGAACTCGGCCAGGCGTTGGCCGATCGGGCGAGCACGGCGCAGCGGCGGGTGACGGCCGAACTGTCGTTGCTGCGCGGCGCCGGCAGCCAGCGCGACGCCGCCCAGGTCGTCGACCGGCTCGTCGTGCAGGAACTGCCGCTCGGCCTGCCGCAGCGGCCCGAACGCGGCATCAGCAAGGGGCAGGTGCTGCGCGGCGCGGTCCGCCTGCCGCCCGATCGCGAACTGCCGCTGCTCGACGCCAAGATCGCGGCGGAACTGCTGCGCGACGATCCCAAGCTGACCGGCGAGGAACTCGACAAGCGCATCCGCGCCGCGCGCCAGGGCATGCCGCTGCGCGGCCACGGCAACCTGCTGCTGCTGCCGTGGCGCCAGGAAGGCAGCGACGAAGCCCTGCTCGAACTGCGCGCCGCGTGGCTGTTGCCGGGGCAGATCGTCCCGGTCGGCCCGGATCGCTTCGTCGACCCGTTCGATGTGCCGCTGCCGGGATCCCCGGACCTGCCGGGCCTCGCGGCCTGGACGCTGACGCAGCCGCTCGTCAGCGACCTCTTGCACGTGGAGTTCCAGTTGTGGGCGCAGGACACGCGCCAGTGGGCGCGCGACGACGGTCGCACGGGCGGGGGCGTCGCACTGCGCTGCTGGGACAGCGCCCGCGGCGGGTGGTTGGTCGACGCGGCGGCGGGGGGCGCGTTCCCGTTCGATCGCGGACCGGCCAGCGCCGCGGACGCGCGCGACGACGTCCACCCGCACGCGCTGCTCTGCCGGATCGTCGTGGCGCAACCGGCGGAGTACGCGCCCGAGGGCCTGCTCGCCGCCGACCTCGCCGTCGACGACACCGTCCTGCGCCTCTACGACGGCGATCGTTTCCCCGGTCCGGCCGATGGCGGTTGGTTGAAGATCCGCACGGAGTGGATCGCCTACGCCGAGCGCAGCGGTGACGAGTTGCGCGGCCTGCGGCGCGGCCTGCGCAACACGAGCGCCAAGGACCATGTCTCCGGCGCGCGTGTCCACGTCGGCCGCAGCGTCGAGTTCGTCGTGCCGGTGTTGCACGCGAAGGACGACTGGAATGGCTGACCCACGACGCAACGAAGCCGGCTTCACGCTCGCCGAGATGCTCGTGGCGCTCGGCATCCTGTTGTTCGGCGTGACGTCGCTGCTGGCGGCGATGGCGAGCAGCATCGGCCAACGCCGCAGTTCGGACGCGCGCCTGGAGACCACGGCGCTCGTGGAGCACGTCGTCCACCGTGCGATGCACGAGTGCGTCGCGCTGCGCGACGGCAGTTCCTCGCCGGTCGACCTGGAGTTCCGCCCGCTCGTCGACCAGCCCTGGCCGGGGTTCCCCGGCCTGCGGTGGTCGGTGCGCGCGACGGTCGACGAGAACCGCCCGACGGTGTGGCTGCTCCGCATCGAAGCCAAGTGGTTCGACGGCGGCGAGGAGATCGTTTCGGAGTACCTTCGGGTCGTGCCGCGGCAGGCGCCGCTGCGCGACCGGGTGTTGACCGCCCGCGGCGGGGCGGCGGAGACTACGGACAGGTGACGGCCATGAATCGCATGATGCTCGCGTTCCTCCTCCTCGCCGCGGCGTTCCCGGCGGCCCTGGCGGCCCAGTCGGTGCAGCTCGCGGATGGCCGCGTCCTGCTGGCCGAGGTCGAGACCGGCAGCGTCACCGGCGAGGGTATGCGCGTCCGCCGGCTCGACAACGGCGGCGTCCTCGACCTGCGCTGGGACCACCTGACGCCCGCGAGCGCGATGGAGTGGAAGAAACGCTTCGACCTCGCGGGCGACGCGCAGGACGAGATCACCGTGCGCGCCGACGAGGTCACGTACGAGATCGGCGGCACGCGGCGCTCGGTCCTGGGCCGCATCGTCGACCAGACCACCGACAGCGTCGTCGTCCAGCAGAAGGGCGTGCCGAGCACGATCAAGCGGCGCGACGTCGTCGGCGTGCGCAAGGTCGACGCGCCGGTCACGCAGGTGATGACGCGCGAGGAGTACTACGGCGAACTGCTGCAGCAGGCGCAGCCCGGCGCCGACGCCGACAAGCACCTGCTGGTCGCCGAGACCCTGATGAAGGTGCGCGACTACGACCGGGCCATCGAGCACGTCGAGAAGGCCAAGGCGGCCGGCAACAGCAAGAACCCGCCGCAGATCGACGCCATGCTCGGCAAGCTGCAGCGCTACAAGGAGGCGCAGAAGGAACTGAAGCTGCTGGAGGACATCCAGGCCGCTCGCAGCCGCGGCGGCGTCGCCGACTTCGAAAAGGGCGGCAAGCTGATCGCGCAGTTCGAGAAGGATTTCCCGCAGACGAAGCTCAAGAGCGAGTTCGACGCCGAGAAGCGCCGGTTCGCCGAGGCGCGCACGCGCTTCCTGACCGGTCAGGTGGCCGAGAAGTTCCGCGACGGCGTGCGCGTGGTCGCCGACAAGGCCTGCGGCGACGCGGCGATGACGCTGCAGGCGGCGCGCGACTTCGCGACCGCCAAGATGAGCGACGAGATCTTCGCGCGCGTGGCGCAGCAACTCCGCCTGGACGTCGCCGAGGTCAAGACGCTCTGGGCCGCCCGCAAGGACAACTCCATCGGCCGCCGCGTCGAGCACTACGGCTACGCGGTCGGCTCGTGGGTGCTCGGCGAGCAGGCCATCCTGAAGGACACGACCCAGGGCAAGGCCAACGCGGCGCAGAAGGCACGCGCCGGCGACAGCCCGGCCGCGGCGGGCGGCAACCCGCAACTGGATCGGCTGGCCAAGCTGCTGCGGCAGGCACAGGAGCGGCGGAATGCCCAGCAGTCGCAGGGCGGCCAGGAGCGCGAGCAGACGGACGAGGACTGGTGGCGCGAGGCCGAGCGCGTCGACCGAGCCGGGTTTCTGCGCGCGTACTACGCCGAATTCGGCGGCCAGATGGTCGTCACCTTCGCGACGGTCTCGCCGTGCATCAGCTGCAGCGGGGAAGGCACGGTGCCGGAGCTCGGCGGCGACGGTCGCATCGTGAGCAACAAGTGCTTCCTGTGCCACGGCACCAAGTGGCTGCGCAGCTTCAAGGCGTACTGAACGCCGTGACTCGATCCTCGTTGCCAGGCCTGCTGGCCGGCACGAGCGTCCGGTCGGCGAGGCACAGTGCTGCCCCGGCTCGTATCGCCGGGTTGCTCGCGGCCGTTGCTGTGGTCGCGGCATGCAGCGGGCCACCCCGGGCGCCAACTGGGGCGATCCCGAGCCAGCCGAAGTCGGCCGCGTCGCCGCCGCCGAAGCTGGCGCCCGTGACCCCGCCGCGCGTCGACCCCAAGCTCGGACCGGACGTGCTGTTGCCCGCGCCGGCGGGCGGTGACGATGAAGTCGCGCGGGTCGGCGATCTGGTGCTGCGCCGCAGCCATGCCTTCGCGCGTCTGCTGACGGCCAGCCCCAAGATGGCGCTCTCCGCCGTCGACCTGCTCGTCTTCGACGCCCTGGTCGCACGGCACGCGCGTGAGTTCGGCATCCAGGTGGCGACGGCCAGGGTCGACGAACTGGCGGCGGCAGAGGAAACGACGCTGCGCCAGCAGTTGGCCGAGGAGCAACAGGGGCAGGTGGACTTCTCGGCGTACCTCTTCCGGGTGTTCGGCATGGCCGAAGACGACTGGCGGCAGACGCTGCGGCTGCGCACGGCGCAGCGGCTGTACCAAGGGTACGTCCTGCGCTACCTGGCCTTGCGCGAGGATCGCGCCCAAGTCCGGTTCCTGGTGCACGCTGACCAGGTTCTGTGCCGGGAGGTCGCGACGAAGGTCCGCGCCGGAGCCGACTTCGCGACCCTGGCCAACAAGCACTCCGAGGATCCGTCGCGGCGGGACGGCGGTCTGCTGCCGCCGTTCGGGCGGGAGTTCCAGCACCCGGTTGCCAAGGTCGCATTCGAGCTCGACCGCGGGGGCGTGAGCGAGCCGTTCGAGGCGGCTTGGGGCGATGGCAAACGGTGGTTCGTCGTGTTCTGCCTCGACCGCATGCCGGGGCGCGACGTGCCGTTCGACGCCGTCGCCGCCGAGATCGACGCCGGTCTCGCCGCTCGTCCGATCACGCCGCTCGAGACCACCGCGTACACGCTGCGCTGGCGCACCGGTCTCGATGGCGACCGGGACGCCGGCCAGACCGTCGGTCCTTCGCCGGCGCCGCAGTCGCGGTAGCCTTCGGTCGCCGCCGCGGCAGCCCGTCGGCAGCCCGAAGAAACCGCTGTCTTCCGCTCCGGCAGATGGGTGACTGCGGACGCGGCGATGGTTAGAACCTCCCGCGCATGGACGACATCACGCGTGAGTTCCCTGCCGACACCACGCCGACGCCGTCTTCCGGAGAACGCGGTCAGGCGTCCTCCGGCAAGGGCCCGGAGGAAGTGCAGCGATTCGAACGCGGCGAGGTGGCGGCAGACCTCGTCGTGCGCGACCGGTTGTCAGCGTCGGATCCGACGCTGCGACCGCTCGATCCCGAACCCGGTGAAACAGTCGCTGGCGCGCGCGATCGCAGCGAAGGCGTCGATGACGTCTCGTATGACGCGGCGCCTGCCGGCGACGCGATCGCCGAACCTGCCGCCGCCGTCGAGCCGTCGGTGACGCCGGTCGACGACGACAGCGTCGCGGCGGACGCCGCCGCGCGCGCCGTCGAGGACGAGGCCAGCACGTTGTCGGTCGAAGACGACCTCGGTGATGCGGAAGGCCTGCCGCCGGTGCCCGAACTCGCCGACGCCGCCGCGGTCGCGCGCATGGTGTTCGTGCTGATGCTGTCCTCGCGCGAAGGTCTGTCGCTGCTGCGTCTGGCGCAGGCGTGCAACACGACGCAGAAGCTGGTCGAGGAGGCGCTCGTGCGGCTGCGCGAGCAGTTCCAGCAGGCCGGCTTGCCCGTCGAACTCGCGCGCACCGGCGACACGGTGAAGTGGATGTCGGGCAGCGAGACCTTCCCGTACCTGCAGCGCCTGCGCGGCGTGAAGAAGCTGGAGCGGCTCTCGCCGGCCGCACTGGAGACCCTCGCGGTCATCGCGTACCGCCAGCCGGTCATGCGCAGCGAGATCGAAGCGATCCGCGGCGTGAAGGCCGGCCCGATGCTGCGCACGCTGCTGCACCACAAGCTGGTCAAGGTGACGGGACGCGCCGACGTGCCCGGTCGCCCGTTGCAGTACGGCACCACGCCGCAGTTCCTCGAGCGCTTCGGCATCGCCTCCCTGCAGGAGCTGCCGAGCATCAAGGAGTGGAAGAGCCTCGGCTGATCTCTGGAGGCTTGCATCGCCAGCCGCGGTTCCTACACTCGCGCGCCGCGTTCGCGTCCCGGTCGTCTAGTCCGGCCTAGGACCCTAGATTTTCATTCTAGTAACACGGGTTCGAATCCCGTCCGGGATACCAGACGCACAGGCAGGCCGGCCTCCGCACAGCGGGGGTCGGCCTGTTGGCTTTCATGACCGCAGCTGCAACGGATCTCCTGTCCCTGCTGCGCCGCGGCGCCGAGCGGCGCGGCGCCTCGACCTTCATGGCGGTTGGCGCCGAGAGCGTCGCTGGCGATACCTTTGCCGTGCGCGTCGTGTCGGCGGCCGCCGGGCTCCGTGGCCTGGGACTCGGCCCCGGCGATCGCGTCGCGATCCTGCTGACGCGCAGCGTCGACGAGGCCGTTTGGCTCCTGGCGGTCGCCATCGCCGGCGGCATCGCCGTGCCGATCCACGGCAAACTGAAGGACCTGCAGGTCGCGCACATCCTGCGCGACTGCGCGCCGTTCGCCGTCGTCGCCTCCGCCAACCGGTTGATCGCTCTGGCGGACCCGCAGGCGGTCCTCCAGGGCCCGCGAGTACTCGCCGTTGGCGAGCGCGAACTGCCGGTGGCTGCGGCTCCGGCGCCGACTGGCGACGACGCACCGACTGCGCCTGTGCCGGACGCTCCCGCAGTCCTGCTCTACACGAGCGGCAGCACCGGCCTCGCCAAGGGCATCCTGCAATCGCACCGCAACCTCGCCCTCGGCGCGGCGCTCGTCGCCGACTACCTCAGCCTCGGGCCGACCGACCACGTGCTGGCGTTGCTGCCGCTCAGCTTCGACTACGGCCTCAACCAATTGCTCGGCGCACTGCACGCAGGTTGCGCGATCACGGCAGCCGACCACCTCGGCATCGGCGAAATGGCGCATCTGCTGCGCGCCCATCGTCCGACGGGACTCGCGGGGGTGCCCGCGCTCTGGCACGAAGTCGCCGCCGGCCTCGCGAGCGGCGCGTTGACCGCGGCCGATGGCGCGTCGCTGCGCTACATGACGAACAGCGGCGGCGCCCTGCGCCCGGCCGACGGCGCGGCGGTGCGCGCCGCCTGGCCGCACGTCCGCGTCTTCGCCATGTACGGGTTGACGGAAGCCTTCCGCAGCGCGTACCTGCCGCCCGACGAGTACGACGCCCACCCGACGTCGTTCGGCCGCGCGCTGCCTGGCGTCGAGTTGTTGCTCGTGGACCCCGCGACCGGCGTGGTGGTGGAGGGCGCGGGCACCGGGGAACTCGTCCACGTGGGCGCACTGGTGGCGCTCGGTTATTGGCGCCGCCCCGAGGACGATGCGGCGCGCTTTCGCCGCGATCCCCGCGGCGGGACGCGGTGCGCGGTCTGGTCGGGTGACCTCGTGCGTCGCGACGAAGCCGGTCGGCTGTTCTTCGTCGCCCGCGGCGACCGCCTGTTGAAGGTCGCCGGCCACCGCGTGTCGCCGGACGAAGTAGCGGCCGCCGTCGCGGGTACGGATGGCGTCGGCGAAGTCGCCGTGTTCGGCGTGGACGGCGGCAGCGACGGGCACGCGATCGTGCTGTGCGTCCAGGGTGAAGCCTCTGATCGCGACCTCGGCGAACGCGTCAGCCGGCGCTGCCGCGCGCGGCTGCCGTCGTACATGCAGCCAGCCGTCGTCCATGTCCTGCCGGCGCTGCCGCACAACCCCAACGGCAAGGTGGACGAAGCCGCGCTGCGCCGCATGCTGCCGCCATGGACCGGGAACCGCTGATCGAACTGCTGCGCCGGCACGCCGAGGCGTGGTCGGACGAACGTCCGCTCGCCGAGCGCTTCGTCGCGTTCGCGCGCGCGCACGCCGACTGCCTGCTGCGGACGTGCCCGCCGGGGCACATCACCGCATCGGCGTGGATCGTCGACGCAGCGGGCGAGCGGGCGTTGCTGACGCACCATCGCAAACTCGGCCGCTGGCTGCAGCTTGGCGGCCACGTCGATGGCGAACCGCGCGTCGAGCGCGCGGCGTTGCGCGAAGCCGTGGAGGAGTCGGGCATGGCCCGCTTCGAGTTCGCGCACTGGGCTGGCGCGCTGACGCCGCTGGACCTCGACGTGCACGCGATCCCGGCGCGCGGGTCGGAGCCGGAGCACCTGCATTGGGACGTGCGATTCTGGCTGCGCGCCATGCCCGGCCAGGCCCTGGCCATCTCCGCGGAGTCCACCGATCTGCGCTGGTTCACGCCGGCGGAGCTCGCCGCGACCACGGCCGAGGAGAGCGTCCTGCGCATGCTGCGCAAGGTCGCGGATCTGCGGGCACGCGGTGGTGGCCGCTGGCTGCCGGCGGACGGATGATGCGGCCATGACGGCAGGCGGCAACGCTGGTCAGCCACGCCCCGTGCGGCGCCGCCGGCTGCGCCGCGGCATCGCCGTCGGCGTGGTGCTCGCCGTGGCGTGGCTGGCGGGCAGGGGAGCCATGCTGGTCGGCCGCGAACCGGCGTCGGTCGCTGGCGACGATGTCGCGAACGGCGAGCGCTCGGCAACCAAGTCGAACAAGCCGCTGCCTGATGCCGCCCCTGCGGCCGAGCTGTCTTCGGTCGTCGCCTCGACGCCTGCCCCGACGGCTCCGCCCCTTGGCGAGCCGACCGCCGCCGGCGCGGCGCCGACTGTCCCGCTTGCCACTGCCGCGGCGACGTCTGGCCCGACCGTGGATGCCGACCGCTTCGCCGCGTTGACGTCGGCCCTTGCCGTGCACATCGAGCGCGCAGAGTTCGCGGCCGCCGGCGCGGCCTTGGCGCACGTGCGCAGCCTGCCGCTCGCTGCCGCGCAGCGCACCGAGGTCGATCGCATGGAGCGCACGCTGCGCACGGCGGCGCGGGATCGTCTGGAGGCCGTCGAAGCGGACCTCGCCGCCGGACGCGGTCGGGCGGCTGCGGCCGCATTCGCGCCCTTCGCGGCGGTCCGCGCGAGCGGCGGCGCGTGGTTGGACGAGGCCATGGCCACGACCGGTTGGTCGGCGTGGCGGAGCGGGACGATCGCCCCCGATGCGGCACTGCCGTCGCCGCGGCCGCTCGCCCGCGGCCGGGCGGTGACCGCACACGGTGCGGACGGTGTCGTGCGCGGCATGGTCGTCGCTGGCGACGCGACGGAGTGCACGCTGCGCGTCGACCACGCGAGCGGCGTCGCGTTCCCGACCGTGGCGCTGGTCGTGTGCGAGCCGGAGGGCCCTTCCGGCGACGAGGCGATCGACCTCGCCCTGGCCGCGGCGCGCCAGGGGGATGGCGTGCTCGCCAGGGCGTGGGCGCTGGTCGCGGCACGGCGCGGCGGCGAACGATCGCTGCGCTGGCCCCGCCTGCTGGCCGCGTTGCCCTGAGCGTGCGTCGGACTTCTTCGCAGGCTCTCAGGCGCCCGGATCGCGGCCGAGCCAGCGGAGGGCCAACGCCATCGCGCCGACGCCGCCGAGCAAGGCAAGGGGCCAGATCTGCGGCCCGAAGAATGCCAGCGGCAGGTAGCCGCACGCGATGGTCGCGGTGAACGCGAGCAGCGCGTAGGGGAACTGCGTCTGCACGTGGTCGATCAGGCCGCAGCGCGATCCAATCGCACTGAGCACCGTGGTGTCGCTGATCGGCGAGCAATGGTCGCCGAAGATCGCGCCTTCCATCACCGCGCCGAGGCACAGCAGCATCAGGGCCGGGCCGCCAGCCGCAGGATCGCCCGTGAAGGCGCCTTCCGTGCCGGTCTGGTGGGCGAGCACGACCACGTTCGGCAGCAGGATCGCCATGGTGCCGAAGCTGGTGCCGGTGGCGAACGCGATGCTGGAGGCGACGACGAACAGGACCGTCGGGAGCGCCCAGGGGCTCAACGCGTCGCGAATCGCCGTGGTCAGGAAGAAGCTGGTGCCGAGGTCCTTGCACAGATGGCCGAGGCACCACGCCAGGAAGAGGATGCCGAAGGCGCCGCCGAGCGGACGCAGCGTCGCAACGCACGTCGCCACCACCTCGCGCGCCGACAGCAGGCGCTGGATCCCGGTCAGCCCCAGGGCGACGAGCCACGCCGTGGCGGCCGCGCCGAGCAGCGCCCAATCGCTGCGGCTGTTGGCCAGCACCGTGCGCACGCGCTCGCCGAAGGCCGCCGTCTCCGGCAGCTTTGCAGCCGCATGCCAACCGATCGCGAGCATCGTGCCGACGGTGCCGACGACCAGCACCAGCAATGGAACGATGGCGTTGCGGGCGCGGGCGCGCGGATGCGCCGGCATCGCTGGCGCGGCATCCGGCAAGTCACCGTTGGGCACACCGCGGCGAGCCGCCCGCTCGGCGGCGAGCATCGGGCCGAAGTCGCGCCGCAGCACGATCGTCGTCGCGACGAGCGCCAGCGCGAACCAGCAGTAGCAGCGGAAGGGCAACGTCGCGAGGAAGACCTCGAAGGCGTCGCCTGGCACGTACGGCGTGCCGTCGGCGCGCGTGACCAGGGCCAGCGGCGCCCGGTACTGGGACATCTCGTACGTGACCCAGGTGGAGAAGACGGAGACGCCGGCGATCGGCGCGGCGGTCGAGTCGACGATGTACGCGAGTTTTGCCCGCGACACGCGGGAGGCATCGCACAGCGGCTGCATCGACGAACCGACCAGCAGGCAGTTGGTGTAGTCGTCGAAGAACACCGCGATTCCGGCGGCGAATGTCGCCAGCTGCGCGCTGACCGGACCGCGCACGCGGCGCTTTAGGAGCGCGACCAGTCCCTGCACGCCGCCATTGCGCGTGATCAGGCCGACGGTCATGAACAGGAAGACGACGAAGGCCGTGATCCGCAGGTAGAAGTCCTCGCAGACCGAGCGCCGCCAGAAGGCATCCGCGAGGAAGTGCCACGTGCCGGCGACCAACGCTTCGGGAACCGCGAGCGGCGCGGACCAGCCGAAGTCGGCGGCGGCGTCGAACCGCTGGCCAGGAAGGACCGCGATGGCGAAGGCCACGCCGCCGGCGGCGCAGGCCAGCCACAACGACATGAGCACCCTTTGCGTCAGGACCGCGACGGCGATCGCGACGACCGCCGGCAGCAGGCTCCAGCGTGCGGCAAAGGGCAGCAGCAGAGTGCTGGCGGCGGCGCCGACGACCGGCGACGGCACTTCGGCCTGGCAGCCCTGCTGCCCGATCCGGACCAGGACTGGCAACGGCGCACCGCCGGTGTCGACCCGCGTCGGCCGTCCGTCGGCCGTCTGCGCCGCCGCCCACTCGGCGGCGATGCGGGCGTAGCCGCGCGCCGTCGCGGTCGGGTCGGTCGGCGGCGGCAAGACCTCGACGGCGAGCGGCGGGATCGCATCGTCGCGCCGCCACGCCGGGAGCGGCGAATCCGGCCCCAGCAGCCATTCGCGGACGCGCAACTGGGTCGCGTGCGCCCGGTCCTGCGGGCCGTCGGCCGACGGCATGGCGACGAACCAGCCGAGCAGGACGAGGACGACGAGGATCCGGACGCTGAGACGCATCGGCGCGGAGGGGGAGCTTTCGCTCCCGTGCAGGCGATGCGGAGCGTAGCGTTCATCGCGCATGCAGTCCGGTCAATTGCAGCGCCGCCTCGGGCTCACGTCGGCGATCTCGATCACCGTGGGCGCGGTGATCGGTTCCGGCATCTTCCTCAAGCCGCTCGCCGTGGCGCAGGCCATGCCTTCAGAGGCATGGATCCATGCGCTGTGGATCGGTCTCGGCCTCGTCTGCCTGTGCGGCGCCTTCGCCTACGCCGAGCTCGGCGCGATGCTGCCGGAGGCGGGCGGGCAGTACGCATTCCTCCGCGAAGGGTGGGGGCGCGGCGTCGGCTTCCTCTACGGCTGGACCTTCTTCTGGGTCATCAACGCCGGCACGATCGCCGCGCTGTCGCTCGGGTTCGCCGAGAACCTGCTGCCGGCGTTGGGGGTCGAACTCGCCACCGAAGCAGAGTCGCCGTTCTGGCTGCGCATCGTGCCCGTGGCGATGATCATCGTGCTCGCGCTGGTCAATCACTTCGGCGTCGCGCTCGGCGCGCTGGTCCAGAACCTCTCGACATTCGCGAAGGTCGGCGCGCTCGGGCTCATCGTCGTCGGCGGCGCGTTCGCCGCCGGCGGCGCTTCGACGGCCGCCGTGGCGCCCGCCTCGCATGCCGCCACGACGCTCACTTCGGCCGGGTTGGTCACGGCCTTCATGGCGATCTTCTGGGCCTATGAAGGCTGGTACCAGATGCCCTTCAACGCCGCCGAGCTCAAGCGGCCGGAGCGCAACCTGCCGCTCGGCTTGATCGGCGGCATGGTCATCCTGATCGCCGTGTACCTGCTGGTGAACCTGGTCTACCTGCGCGTCGTGCCGTTCGCCGAGATGCAGGCGCTGCCGGCGGGCACGCCGTCGACGCACGTCGCGACGCTGGCGGTGGCGCGCGTGTTCTCGCCGACGGTCGCCGGCTACCTGACGGTCTTCATCGCGATCTCGATCTTCGGCGCCGCCAATCCGAACATGCTGTCGTCGCCGCGGGCGTTCTACGCCATGAGCAAGGACGGACTCGTGCCGAAGGCGCTCGAACGCGTCAGCCCGCGCTGGGGGACGCCGACGGTGGCGATCTGGGTGCAGGCGGTCGCGGGCATCCTGATCGTGCTCTTTCTGCGCACCTTCGGTGACGTGACCGACTTCGTCGTGTTCGCAGCGTTCCTGTTCTACGCGCTCACGGTCGCGTCGGTGTACCGGCTGCGGCGACGGCGGCCGGAGGCCGTCCGGCCCTACCGCTGCACGGGCTATCCATTCACCCCGGCGCTGTTCATCGTGGTCAGCGTGGCGTTCGTCTTGGCCACGCTCCGTGACCCTGCCGGCCAGCGCAACGCCCTGAAGGGACTGGCGATCATCGCTGCTGGCTTGCCGTACTACGTCTGGCTGCTCCTGCGCTCGCGGCTGCGCGCCTGAGTCGACGCGCCCCTCGCGTCGCCGCGGTCGCCGTGTTGAGCCGTTGCCGGCAGGCCACTCGAAGGGAGGCCAAGGTCGCCCTCGGGGCGGCGATTGGGTACCCTCGCCGCCGATGGATCCGTTGCAGTTCTCGCTGTTCTTCGCCGCCCTGCTGATCGGCTACCTGCTGCTGCACGTCCGCGTCGCCCGCTTCGAGCAGCATCTCGAGAAGCTCGTCGTCCTGCGCTCGATCGACGACCGTCTGCGCCAACTCGACGACCGCGTGCAGTTGCTGGGGCAGTCGATCGACCGCATCCGCGTCGAGAGGGTCGAAGCGCAACTCGAGCGACTGCACGACGACCTGCAGGACCTGCGCGAAGTGACCAGCGGCATCCAGCCCGCCGTCGTGCAGATGCCCACGCCAGCGCCGACGACGGCGGCAGTCAGCGACGCCCCGGCAGAGACGCTTGCAGTGCGCATCGTCGCAGCGGTCGAGAACCGGCTGCTGCAACTCGGTTACCGCGACGTGCAGATCCTCAGCGATCTCCACCGCCTGGATCCCGCCGTCGACGCAGAACTGCAGGTCGAGTGCTGGCGCGGCGGCATGCCGTCCAAGGGGCGTGTCCTGGTGCGCAATGGCGCGGTGCGCGACGTCGCCGTGCAGACCGTGACGCAGATGTTCCCGTGAATACGCCGGCTCGGCGGGCTGCGACCACCGTGCGCGGCATCAGCGCGCCACGAGCCACGCCTCGACTTCGGCGGTGACCTGTTCGAGCGCCGGCCAGCTGGCGTCGGGATCCAGCGTGCGGGCGAGTTCGGTCGCGCCTTCGCGCAGCAGCATGCGCTGGACGAGGTAGCGCTCCAGCGCCCAGCGAGGCCGGGCGGGCAGGCCGTGGCGGGCGCCGGATGCGGTGCCTGCCGGCGTGCCGGCGAGCAGTACGGCGGTCAGGAACGGCGCCGCTTCCTTGCCGTGTCCCATGCGGGCCAGGGCGCATGCCGCAGCCGTGCGCAGCGTTGCGTCGGCGGCCAGGTCCGCGACGGCAGCGCGCAGCGCGGGGAGTGCTATCGCTTGCTTGCGTTCGCCCAAGGCGAGCGCAGCTTCGACGGCCAGGCTGCCCCGATCGGCCACGAACTCCACCAAGACGCCGTCGTCGATGGCCTGCCCGCAGCGTCCGAGCGCCGCGACCACAGCCGGCGCACCGGGCGCTTGCTGCTGCGACTGCACTGCCGCCAGCAATGCGTTCGCTTCGGCCAGCTGCATCGGCAAGCCCGCGGCGATGCGCTCGGGCCAGGCCTCCGGGGCGGACTCGAGCAACGCCTGATGGCGCGGGGACAACGTCGGCGCGCCCGAGGGCGCGACGGCCGGGTTGCCAGCGCACGCCGAACAGAGCGCGCACGCGCCCATCGCCAATACAAGCAGGATGCCGTTCGTCATGGCATCAGCGTCGCCAACGGCGTAGCGCCTGTCGAGCGGCGGTCCCGCGCCGGCATCGCAGGCGCGGTTCGCGGGCCCTGCTCACGCAGTCGGCCCGCCGCCGTCCAGCCACGCGAAGAACAAGTCCGGCAGCGGCGCCGTGACCGTACGGTCCTCGGCTTCGATGGGGTGCCGGAACGTCAGCGCCTCGGCGTGCAGCAGGTGCCGCTGTGGCCCGCCGTCGCGCCAGGAACGCGCGTCGCCGGTTCGTTTGGCGTCGGCGATGAACGCGAGGTAGTCCTCATCGCGCCGACCATAGAGCTTGTCCCCGACTACCGGATGCCCGGCGTGTTCGAGGTGCGCCCGGATCTGGTGGGTTCTACCGGTTGCCGGCAAGGCCCGCAGCAACGTGTTCGCGGCGCCACGGCGAACGACCTGGAAGCTGGTCCGAGCCGGTTTGCCGTCCCGGCACGCAGGGCCGCAGGCGCGACGCAACGTCACCGCGCTGGCGATGGCGTGTCCGATCGGCGCGTCGACGACGAAGTCGGCTGCAACAAGGCCGCGGACCACGGCGACGTAGGATTTCGCCACCGTGCCGGCTTCGAACTGCTGCTGCAGGTCCTTGCGCGCCGCATCGTCGCGTGCAAAGAGCACGACGCCGCTCGTTTCGCGATCGAGGCGGTGGCACGGACCCAACGACGGCTCGTCACGACGCGACTGCAGCAAGTGCACGAGCGTTGACCGCCGAAACGGGCCATCGGCGTGCATCGGCAGGTGGGCCGGCTTGTCGACGGCCAAGACGCACGCATCCTCGTAGAGCGTCGCGATCCGGTCGTCGACCCACGGCTCGGGATCGGGTCGCAGGTAGGAGACGCGCTCTCCGCGTCGCAAAACCCTGTCGGCAACCGCGCAGAGACCGCCCACGTGCACGGTGCCGGCGGCTATCTCGCTCAACCAACGGGCCCGATCGTGGTAGGGAAACCGTGCGCAGAGATACTCGATCAGCGATCGCCCGTGCGCGTTCGGCGGGACGAGCGAGCCGAGACCGGCATCGGGTTCACGCGGCACGCGTTGTTCTTGGGCGGCAAAGTGGGGTTCGTGGGCGGCAAGGTGCGGCCGGCCGCTGGATTCGGACTTCGGCGCTCAGGCCGTCGTCGGGTCGGCCTTGCGGCGACGGCGCAGCAGGGACAGACCTGCCAGCCCCGTGCCAACGAGGACGAAGGTGCTCGGCTCCGGAACGGGTTGGCCACCACCGCTGCCGCCACCGGCTCCACCGCCCGACGTGCCGCCGCCGCTGGTGCCACCGCCGCCTCCGGTCGAACCGCCGCCGGACGTGCTGCCGCCCGAACCGCCACCGGTTGTCGAGCCCCCGGTTTCCGCGCCAGAGGAACCGCCGCCTCCGCCGCCGCCGGACGAACCGGGATCGGGAGGATTCACGGGCGGCGGGGGGGTCGACGCCGGGGCGATCGACTTGGTGTGGCTGCCGCCACCGCAAGCCCCGAGGGTAAGGCCGGCGAGTACAGCGAGTATGGGCAGGAGGCGCATGAGAGAACGCTTGGTCACGACGCCGGACGGGCGTCGCATACAGAAGCGGAACCTACATGCAAACTACACCGCGGGGGAATCAAGTAACGGTACAACGTCACGGTTTGCGTCATTTCGGGACCCAGCTCGGTCGGGAGGTGTGAACGAACGCACCAGGGCGACAACTCGCGGGGTCTTCCGGCCCGCGGTTCGAAGACGATACGCGCTTGCGGTGCGCGTTCCGCGCTTTGCCATCGCTGAAACGGTCGCATTTTGCCGTTGCATCGCGGCGCGAAGCCAGGACGGATTGCCCGGTGCCGGGCCTCACCGAAGATTTCGATAGACCGAAATCGAGTGATCCGGCTCGATGACCCAGAGTTCATCGGCGTTGGCAAGCACCCTTGCCTTCTTGCTGCCTTCGAGACGGTATTGCACCTCGCCCGTCTCCTGCGAGTGAACCATCGGCCCCGTCGCGGAGGGGACGACCAGGCGTTGGCCGTGGCGCACGACGGCGCCAACGTGCTCGCCCTCGGTAGCCTGCGTAGCTGCGACCTTGGCGCCGCTCGAACGCTGCAGTTTGGTCAACCCGGAGCGCAGGGCCTGCCAGACGTGGTCGCCGACCACGATCGGCGTGCCCAGCGGTTCGCCGCCCAGCTCGACGTCCCAGTTGGTCGCGCCGGAAGCGAGGCCGATCGAGGCCAGCCGACCGCGGTCTGTGCACACGATCAGGTCGCCAGCGTCCTGGACGAAGCCCAAGACCTCGGCGTCGCCGATGCGTCGGTCGAGCGTCCGCTTGCCGTCGGCCGCGTGGCGACGCAGTTGCCCCTTGCCGCTCAGCGTCGTGACGCCGCCGTCCGCGTCGGTCCAGAAGCCGGCGATCGAATCGTCAGCGGTGAACCGCCGCTGCACCTTGCCGTCGTCACCGAGGAACACGACCGCCCCGGACGTGGTGGCGGCGACTAGCCCACCGGCGACCGACTTGGGAGCAAGGTCCATCGGCAGATCGGCCGCCGTCCACGCGATGGCTCCAGTTGCCAGGTCTACGGCACGCAGGTCGCCATCGACGGAACCGATGATGGCGCGCGAACCGACGATGACGGGGCGCGTCAGGAAGCCGGAGAGATCCTCCGTCCGTCGGCTCCACAACGGCACGCCGTCCTTGCCCATCATGGCAACCGTGCCGGCGCGATCCACCACGAGGACGCCCGCGGCGGTCGCGACTGGCGGCATCTCCACGGCGCTGGCGAGCTTGCGCGCCGACTCCGGTTGCAACCGCAGGTCGAACGAGAGCACTGCCTTGTCGTCGCCGGACACCGAGACTTTCGCGCCGGCGAAGCCGGCGAGTTCCACCCGGACCTCCGAAGTGTTTGCCGGGCTGCGCTGCAACAGGACCGGCGTGACGCCGGCGTCCGCGCCATCGAGCCGCACACGGGCGCCGAGCGGCCGCGTCGCGATCCGCAAAGGCAGGCGGACGATCCGTTCGAATCCGATCTCCGGGAACGTGTCGCACAGCGAACGCATGTGCCTCTTCGCCGTGTCGAAGTCGCCCGCCTTGCTCGCCGCCACCTGCTGATCGAGCAGTTCGGTGATCGCGCGGAGTCTGGCGATGCGTTCGCGGAAGTGCTTCAACAGCGAGTTGTCGGCCGACGAGTGCTGTTCGAGCTCGCTGTAGTCGGCGAGCGCGCCGACGAAGTCGTTGGCAGCCTCGCGCTGGACTGCGCGCTGGAACAGCGGGTCGAGGCGCCGCTGCTGTTCGTTGCGGGCCATCGCCGCGCCGTACGCGGCTGTCAGCGTCTCCGCCTTGCGGAAGGACTCGCGCATCGCCCCCTCGCTCTGGGCGAGGTGCTTCTGCAGATCGGCCGGCAAGTAGGCGATCTCCTCCTTGCCGGCGACGACCGCCTCGAACTCCTTGAACGCCTGGATCCACGCTACGTCTACGGTCTTCGCCAGCTTCGCTTGCGCGGCGACGAGGTCGTTGCGGTCGATGAGCTGTTCGGGCAGCGGCAAGGTCTGCTGTTGGAGGTTCCGGGCGATGTCGCCGAGTCGGACGGTAAAGGCCCGCAGCCGGCGATCCGCGGCTTCGATCGTGGCGACCCGACGGTCCTCCGCCGCGGCGAGACGTTGATAGACCTTGACCGCTTCGTCGACCTTGCCGCCTTCGAGCGCCTCGGCCGCGCGCGCAAGTTCGGCGACCAGCTCTTCGTTGCGTTGCTTGTGGCGCCGGGACGACTCCTGCGCCTTTGCGAACGAGAGTTGCGTCCGGAGGTCGGTGATGCCGTCGACGTCGCCGAGTTGCGCGGTCCATTCGGCGAGGCGGCTCACCGCGTCGTCGAATTGGCGCTTGGCGATCAGCTGCCCGACCTCCGCGCGCGCTTCCTCGAGACTCTGCAGGTCGGCGAAGTGGCTCCAGAACCACATGCCGACGCCGATGGTGCCGAGCCCGAGGGCGGCGGCGATGCCGACGCGGGCGATGCGCGCTCCCCGTGTCCGCGTGCGCTGCTTCAGCAGCTTGGCGATGTCCTTGCGGTTGCGGTCGAGGCGCAGCAGATGCGCGTAGGCGCTGTTGGCCTGGCTGGTCTCTCCCAGGGCGTCGTGGTGCTCGGCGAGCTCCTTGAGCACGGCCACGGCGCCGGGGATGTCCTTGGCCTTCTGGCGGGCGCGCGCCTCGCGTAGCAGGATCGCCGGCCGCATCGTGTGCGTCCGCCTCGCGTCCTCGACGATCTCGAGGGCGGTGCCAGTGCGTCCTTCCGTGGTCAGGGCATCGAGCAGTTCGAGCGTGCACTTCTCCAGCTCGGGCGAGTCCGCCGGGCTGTGTACGAGCAGGATCGTGCGCAGGTAGCTGAGCGTGCTGACGTCATGCGGATCGAGTTCCTTGGCGCGACGCGCCATGTGGAGCGAGGTCTCGCCGTCTTCCTGACGCTGTGCCGCCTCCAGCAGCATCGCGCTGGCGATCTTCCGCTCGCCGGCGACGTCGAGGCATTCCGCTGCCGCACGGACGACGTCGACCGAGCGGTCGTCCGGCCGCGCGATCAACGTGCGAATGGTCATCAGCGCGCGCTTGCCGTTGCCGCCGTCGGCGAGCCGCTGGGCGACGGCCACGAGCCCCTCGTCGTCGGGGTTGCGCAGCCATCCCGCCTTCACGAGATCGCGTGCGGCCCTCGCGCCGGCGAACATGCCCGTCGCGCAGCGCTCCGTGAGTTCGCGGTAGCTGGTGTGCCCGTCGACGCCCCGCAGCAGCTCGGCTCGTGCCGCATCCAGCCCCGTGCCGTCCATGGTCTCGCGCGTCCGCTGCGGCACCTCGTCGAGCGACCCGATGGCGGCCAGGATCGTCTCCCACTCGTCCGACCGCCGGGCGACCTCCAGCAGGAGGCTGTTGATGTCGTACTCGAAGCAGCTGTCGAACAGCTTGGCGGTGTCCGCCTGCGGGGCGCCCTTCCACAATTCGAACGCGCCGTGGCGCCAAGTGAAGAGGGCGTAGACGTCTTCTGCCGCCTGCTCCTCCAGCAACGCCTCGATGTGGTCGTGGGTGCAGTGCCCGCCTTCCACGAGCAGGACGCCCAGCGGGCGCTTGTCCTTGCGCTGCTCGATGAGCACGGCGCGCAGGGTCTCGATCGTGACGACGCCGGCGTTGACGAGGCGTTGGCCGATGCGCCGCGCCAGGACGCGCTGCGGCACGTGCACGCGGATGCGGCCGTCCTTGCAGTAGACGTGGCGGTCCTCGAGGGGGTTGCGGATCCGCATCGTCCCCTCCATCTTCGTGGTCGCGAGCGTCTGCAGCACATCCGCCAGGTGGATCTGCTCCAGGTCGCCCTGCATCATCACCGTCTGCGGTTCGGCCTCCGCAGGGGCTTGCTCGTTCGACGCCTCGGCGAGGAGGAAGTCGACCTCTGCATCACTCAGGACTTCGGAACGTGGCGCCATGAATCGGCTGGGTCAGGACCAGCACGGCGAGCAGCGGCTTCGCAGCAGCATCCGCACCGTGATGCTCGCTATCGGTTGCGCAGTGGTCACGTCTCAACCCGCGTCTGCGCAAGCTGCAAGCGTCGATGCGACCGAGGCCATGGGAGCGGCCGATGCCAAGGACGATTTCCTGGCGGCGCGCATGCGTCCGATGTTCCTCGGCCGCGCGAGCGATCCCGTGGCCGGTTGGAACCTCGCCGCGTCGCTAGGACCGGCGGCAAGCCCGGTGCTCTGGCGCCTGCTCGAAGGCCTGGCCGCAGGCGAGTCGCGTTTTGCCCTGCTGGCGGCGATCCAAGCCGCTGGCGGCGCCGGGGAGGACGACCGCATGCTGCGCTGGATCGACGCTCCCGGTCGGTCCGCGCGCGACCGCATGTTCGTCGCCTACCTGCTCGCCGCTGGCCCCGAACGCGCGCAGGCGCGGGCGGACCTGTACGCGCGGTTGCGCGGTCCGAACGACATGGCCGAGTTGCTCGCGAGGCTCGCGGCCGCGCGCTTCCCCGGCGTGGAGGGACTGCCCGCGGTCCTCGCCGATGGCGACCAAGGACTGGCCGCCGCGGCGCTGTTCGCGGGCAGTGCGTTGCGCGAATCCCCACCGCGCGGCACGCGCCATGAGGCCCTGTTCTGGCGCGGCGCCCTGCTCGGCGCCACACGCCAGCGGCAGGGGGGGGCGCTGCGGGAGCGCGCGCTGGCCTTGCGGCAGGAGCGCAGCGAGGGCTTCGCAGGCGTCAGGCAGGCTGCGAACTGGCTGCTGGCAGGACTGGCCGAACCGGCGCTGACCAATGCGCGGCCGGACGACGAGACCCTGGCGATCCTCGTGGGTGATCCAGGCATGCGGACGCGGTCGGCGTCGGCCTTGGTGACGTCGCGGTCGCTGCGCGCCGAACCGGAACCGGCGATGGCCGTCGCCCTCGTGCTGGTCAGCGAGATCGACGAAGCGATCGCGTCGTGCGCGGCATGGGCTGCCGCGCCGAGCGCGCGCTCAGCTTGCTTCGCCCTGGCGTTCCGGTTGCTCGTCGATGGCAAGTCGGCGGCCGTTCCTTCGTTGCCCGGAGCGCCGACGTGGGCCGTCGTGCGCGCTGCAAGCGGCGCTGTCGTGGCAGGCTTCGCCGACGTCGGGGACGAGGCCGTCGCCCGCGCGGCAGCGGCCTTCACGGCAGGGCGCCTGCCGGCCGCGGCGTTCGCGGATGCTCTCGAACTGGCGGTGTGGCGCGCGGGCGCGCATCCGGGACTCGTGCCTTGGCGGCTCGAACGCGACTTCGTGCGCGATCTGGTCCTGGCCGGCAGCCAGGAGGGCGGCGGCAGGTACCAGCCGCACATGCCGCCAGCGCAGCGCTACGTCTGCGCCGGCCTCGGTCGCGAGGAACCTTGGTTCCACGTTGCGATCGCCTTCCATGAGTGGCTCGCCACACCACGTGGCGCGATCCCCGCTGCGGCTCGCTGGCCGCGTTGAACTTCGGCCTTGGCGCGGGGGCTGGCAGCGCACGTGCTCAAAGTCCGGCGACGAGCGCGGCGAATGCGGCGATGGTCTCGCTCGGCGTGTCCGGTCCCGGGCTGACACGGACGACACCCGAGACTTCCGCGCCGAAGTGGCGGTGCAGCCAAGGTGCGCAGTGGTGGCCCGTGCGGATCGTGAACCCCTCCATGCTGGCGATCGCTCCGATCTCAGCCGGCTCGTAGCCGGCGTGCCGGAAGGCAATGAGCGGCAGCCTGTCCGTTTCGGGCGCGGCCAGCACGTCGACGGCAGGGCAGGCGTTCAGCGCCGTTGCGAGTTCCTGCGCGCGCGCGCGCGCCGCCGCCAAGCGCCCCGCCGCGTCGACGCCGCGCCGCCAGCGCAAGGCGGCCGCGAGACCGAAGAGGCCAGGCGTGTTCGGCGTGCCGGCCTCGAAGGCGCGCGGCCACTCGATCGGGTGCGTGTCGAGCGCCCGACTGCTGCCGGTGCCGCCCTGCTTCTGCGGCGCGAGGTCGAGTCCGCTCCGCGCAACGACGAAGCCGACGGCCGGCGGCGACAACAAGGCCTTGTGACAACTCGCCACCACGACGTCGGCCCCGACGTCGAGCGGGAGCAGTCCGGCGGTCTGGCTGGCATCGAGCAGCGTCCTGGCGCCCGCGGCGCGGGCAAGCGCGCAGCCGGCGGCCGCGTCGACGACCGCGCCGGTGACGTTGCTCGCGTGGTTGAGGGCCAGCAGCGCCGTCGGCGCCTCCGCGAGCGCTGCCGCCAACTCGGCGGTAGCGATGCCGCCGTCCCGCCCCGGAGCGACGATGCGCACGACGCATTCCCGGTCGCGCGCAAGCGCGAGCAGCGGCCGCGCCATGGAACTGTGCTCGAAGGCCGTGGTCACGATCCGGTCGCCACGACGCAGCAGCGCGCGCAGGGCGAGGTTCAGGCCTTCCGTCGCACCCGAGCAGAAGGCGACGCGGTCCGCGGCCACGCCGCAGAGTCCCGCGATCCCCTCGCGCGCCGCAGCCACTTCGGCGTGCGCGACCTGCTGGCCCGGTCCTTCGCCGCGCTCCGCGGAGACGCCCACTTCCGTGAACCAGCGCGACACGGCAGCGGGCACTTCCGGCGGCTTCGGCCAGCTGGTCGCGGCGTGGTCGAGGTAGCGGGCGGCATTCATCATGCGCCGACCCAGCGATCGTAGAGGGCGCGGGCGCGCAACAAGTCCGCGACGCCGAACAGCAGCGCGCGTCCGTCACGGAAGACGCTGAAGCGGACGCCGTCCGCGTTGAAGCGGACGAGATGCGGGGTGCGCATCAGATCCGAGACCGCGGGCGCGACGCGGTCTGCGTACGCCGCGAGGTCGAACACGGCGCCGCGGGCTGGCTCGACCTGGACGGCGTCGCGTCCGCACAGCGTGGTCGCGACGCCGACGTCGACGTCGCGGAGCGCCGGAAACTCGCGCCGCGCGCAGCATGGGCACGTCGTCGACGGCGGTCCGACGAGGTCGGCGACACCGTAGCGCCCGCGCCACACGTCGACGGTGAGCGCGCCGCGCGTCGGCGGCGCGCCGACCAGCGCCTTGATCGCCTCCGCGACCTGGAAGGCCGCGACCACGGCGATGGCGGGCGCGAGGATGCCTTGCGTCTCGCAGTTGCCGACTTCGGCTGCCGCAGGCGGATCCGGCCACACGCAGCGCAGGCACGGTCCATCGACCGGGAAGGCCATTGCCACGGCCTCGGCGCCGACGGCGCCGGCGTAGATCCAGGGCACCTGCGCCGACCGGCACCAATCGTTGATCAGGTACCGCGTGTGGAAGTTGTCGGTGCCGTCCAGGACCACGTCGGGCTGGACGGGCAAGCGCGCAAGGAACGCCCCGGAACACTGGGCCACGAACGGGACGACCGCCACCTCGTGGTTGACTTCACCGAGACGCTGCGCGGCCGCGACGGCCTTGGGCAGACCGGCGATCGCGTCGGCTTCGCGGAACAGGACCTGGCGCTGCAGATTGCTCCATTCCACGACGTCGCGGTCGACGACCAGCAGACGGCCGACACCGGCGCGGGTGAGCGCGTCGAGTGCATGCGTGCCAAGTGCGCCGCAACCGACGACCAGGACGGTCGCTTCGCGCAAGCGGGTCTGGCCCGTTTCGCCGATGCCGGCAACCCGTCGCTGTCGGCTGTAGCGGTCAGGTTGGCCCAATGGACTCCTGGGGCCGGTCATCCCTAGCCGACCGGCGATCGGCGGCTACTTCTTGGCGTAGTGGTCGCGGTTGACCTGGGCGAAGTGCTTCCACTCCGCCGGCAAGTCCTCTTCCGCGAAGATGGCCTGGACGGGGCATGCGTCGACGCAGAGGGTGCAGTCGATGCAGTCGTTCGGGTTGATGTACAGCTGCGGGTCGGCGTCGCCGCCGTGGATGCAGTCCACGGGGCAGACGTCGACGCAGGCCTTGTCCTTCACACCGATGCAGGGTTGGGCGATGACGTGCGTCATGTCAGTTGTTGGGCGGCCAGCGTAGCGGCGGATCGTCGCGATGCCACCGGCGAGCGAAGTCGCCGGTGGCCGCGCGCGCGGCGTCGCCTGGCGAATGGTGCGAGAGCAGGGACTTGAACCCTGAAGGGCTTGCGCCCGCAGGTACCTAAAACCTGTGCGTCTGCCAGTTCCGCCACTCTCGCATGGCATCGCACCTTACCGGCGGCGGCCGGCGTGAGGGAAGCCCGCATTGGGACAACGAGCCGCCGCTGATGAAGGGGGTGTCGGGGGGGCGTCGATCCGGCTGCTGCATCGCGTCCGCCCAGGGGTGCGTGCCCAAGCAACCATGACGAGCACCAGACCGGCCTTTCTTCCTACTTGGCGACGCGCCACCGCCGTTCTCGCATTCGGCTTCGGAGTTGCTGCGTGCGGATCGGGCGGTGAGTCTACCGGGCTCCTCGGTGCAAGCAGTGCCCAGCAGGTCGGCAGCAATGGTCCGGCCGGCGGCTTGCCGAACGAGCAACCTACCAGCGGGGGCAATGGCACCGAGCCGAGCTCCGGCGGCGGCGGCACTTCGACCGGCGGCGGCACGAGCTCGGGCGGCGGCAGCGAGCCGCCGAGCGGCGGCGGTACTTCGACCGGCGGCGGCACGAGCTCGGGTGGCGGCGGCGAGCCGCCGAGCGGCGGCGGCACTTCGACCGGCGGCGGCACGAGCTCGAGCGGCGGCGGCACTTCGACCGGCGGCGGCACGAGCTCGGGTGGCGGCGGCGAGCCGCCGAGCGGCGGCGGCACTTCGACCGGCGGTGGCACGAGCTCGGGTGGCGGCGGCGAGCCGCCGAGCGGCGGCGGCACTTCGACCGGCGGCGGCACGAGCTCGGGCGGCACGGGCGGCGGCACCAGCGGCGGTGGACCTGCCGGGCCCGGCGGCATCGGCAATCCGCTGCCCAGCACCCTCGACTTCAAGGTCACGAACGAAGCGAGCACCGCCCGCACCGAGACCATCCGGGCTTCGGTGCCGTTCCCGAAGGGTTCCTACACGACGGCGCAGTTGGCGAACCTCGCCATCAGCGGCCATCAGACGTCCTGGCTGCCCCTGCAGCTGTGGGCGGACGGCACGGTGAAGGTCGCGCAGGCGCAGTTCACGGACGAGTTGCAGGCAGGTCAGTCAAAGACCTACACGGTCGCGAGCGGTGTGCAGGCGCTGGCAGGCGGCTTCGTGCGCAATGCCTGGGTCGCGCAGGCCGCTGCGACGCTCGAGTTCGGCGCCGAGGTGCGCGACACCTTCCAGGTGCCGTACCGTGCGGTCGCCAGCGGCTTCGGCGAGGTCCTGCAGGCCACGCCGCTCGTCCAGGTCTCGCGCCATCGGACGTACCACCAACCGCTCGCCGGACAGACCGGCATCGGTCGCGACTACCTCACGTCGACGTTCTACGTCACCGAGTTCCGCGACGCGCCCTACGTCGTCGTCGACTGGGTGCTGGGCAACGACTACCTCGGCGCTGACAACGTGCCCACGGGCAACACCGATCCCAACCTCGTCGCCCTCGGCAATGCCGACGTTCGCGGGGCTTGGTTCCTGTTCCGGGGCGCGGCAGGTTGCCTGCCGTACCGGAGCCAGACGGAGGGCATCAGCGATTCCGAGGCGATGGCGGGCGGCTTCTCAGGCCATCGCGTGATGACGGACACGTGGCTGGGGGACGCGCAGACGCGGCGCTACCGCTTCCTGCTGCGGTGCGAGGATCCCAATGCGACCGGCGCCGAGATCGCCAAGTGGCGGACCACGGCCGACGCCATGATCACCAAGCCCTGCTTCGCGATCGCCTCGCAGGCGGCTTGGCAGGCCACGCGCGCCGCGGGCCTCGTCGGCGGCCCGATCGCCGGACCGACCGACGCCGCGACGCGCGCCGCCGCCGAACTGGCGAGTTGGAGCGCGACCAGCGCCAACTTCGGCACGTGGGGCAGCCGCGGCGACGCACTGGTCACCGAGACGACCGGCACGCCGCGCAACCATCCGCTCAGTCCGGAACTGGCGCACGCGATCCAGGGCAATCACCCGCAACTGCTGCTGAAGCTGGAGCAGATGGCTTGGGCGCAGGCTCTGCGCCCGTACCACCTCTACGGTCTGCAGGTAGGCGCCGAGCAGCAGATCATCCTCTGGGACGGCGTGCCCATGCTCATCGTGCCCGGCGAGAAGCTCGGTCGCTTGCGCCTGCGCGACCAGGATCCGTACCCGCAGTACCGGACGCTCAGCTCTGGGCAGCCGCGCGCGCATGGCTGGGGCCACTTCGACCACGAGCACTGGTCGACGGACCTGCTGTTCGACTACTGGACGATCAGCGGCGACGCGTGGGCCCAGGAGGAACTGCGGCAGCTCGGCCAGAGCCTCAAGGGCCTGATGCGCCTGACCTACTACTACACCGCGAACATCCAGGCTGCGCGGGCCGAGGGCTGGTGCATGCAGGGCTTCGCGCAGTGCTACCAGGCGACGCGCGATGCCGCGCTGAAGACGTACGCCATGCGCCGGGTGAACGAGATCGTCGAGCCGCAGCGCAAGAAGAACCACGCCAGCAAGGCGATGACGTTCCAGGCCAACTACCTCAATACCGGCTACCCGATGAACCACGAGTTCTTCATGCCTTGGCAGCATGGGGCGGTGCTCTACGGATATCTCGGCGCGTACGAGTCCTTCGGCGAGCCGCTGCTGCGCACGATCGCGACCGACGTCGTGCAGACCGTCGCGTACTCGTGGGTCACGAACTACCAGTCGCCGCAGTTCGGCTTCGTCGCCGAGGGCCTGCGCTACTACACGCCGGCTTCGCACAACACCGTGCCGGTCGCAGCCAACTACTGGGACGGCCTGGCGCAAGGCGTCAAGTTCGGCGACTCGCCGCTCGGCGGCGCCCACGGCTTCCTGATCGGCGGCCTGCACCTGCTCGCCGAACAGACGCCGGATCCGGCGGTCCGCACGCAGGCGCTGCACTACGGCGGGCTGCTCCGCGGTCCGGTCAATTCGCTCGATCGCTGGTACAAGTGGAACTATTGCCTGCCGCAGCAGTACGCGCAGTAGCGATCATGCGCCGATCGCCGGCCACGAGACGATGCGGCCGCAGCGGCACGGATGGTCGCCGTGGGGCACGACCCCTGCGACGGCGCGCGCGACGACCTCGCCGCATCTGCATACGGCGCCGACGAGCCGCGCCGGGTTGCCGACGACGAGGCCGTGCGGCGGCACGTCGGCCGTGACGACACTGCCCATGCCGACCATGCAGAAGGCGCCGATCTCGAGGCCTGGACCGATCGTCGCGTTCGCCCCGATCGTCGCGCCGCGGCGCACCACGGTCGTCAGCGTCGCAGCAGTCGGAGCGCTGGTCTGCAGCGCCGTGACATCCGGATCGGTCGCGCGCGGGTGCAGGTCGTTGGTGAAGACCGCGTGCGCCGCCACCATGACTCCCGACTCGAGCGTCACGCCGGCGCACAGGTACACGCAGGCGTTCAGCTTGCACAGGTCGCCGACGACCACGTCGTAGGCGATGTAGGCCTTCTCGCCGACGATGCAGTCGCGGCCGATGCGAGCGCCGCGACGGACGTGGGCGCTGTCCCAAACCGCCGTGCCGGCGCCCAGTGCGACGCCTTCCTCCACCAGGGCGGTGGGGTGGACCCGCGGCGGGTTCGGCGTCATTGCACCGCCTCCGGAACGTCGATCCAGCGCGACTCGCGCTCGGAGCGGTAGGCGCAGTCGACGACGACGACCGACGCCATGGCGTCCGCGTCGTCGATCACCGGCGAGCCGCCGGCGATGGCCGCGGCGAAGTCCGCCAGTTGCCCGGCGAAGGCGGCGACCTTGTCGTAGCCGGCGCCGAGGGGCCGCCAATCGCCGCCGACCGGTTTCCAGCGGGAAGCCCGCCAACCGACTTCGACCGTGCCGCGGGTGCCGTGCACGCGCACGTAGCTGTCGGTCTCCTTGTGGACGCTCCACGACAGGTCGATGGAGCCCAGCGCGCCGCTGCGGCTCGTGAACAGCAACCGCGCGGTGTCCTCGACAGCGATGGCCTGGGCGCGCCGGCCGAACTGCGCCTGGACGCGCGCGATGGGACCGAGCAGGAAGCGGGCGATGTCGACGCTGTGGCAGCCGTTGTCGATCAGCACGCCGCCGCCGCTCTGCGTCGGCTCGGCGTTCCAGCGCCGCGTCATGTCGACGTGCGAGCAGAAGACGTTCTCGTACAGCACGACGTCGCCGCACGCGCCGTCCCGCAGCAGGCGATGGGCGATGGCCACGTCGGGCGTGTAGCGGAACTTGCTGCCCATCATCAGCCGGCGGCCGGCGGCGTGCGCGGCCGCGAGCATGCGTTCGGCGGCAGCGATCGTTGGGGCGAGCGGCTTCTCGCACAGCACGTGCAGGCCGGCGGCGGACAGCCTCGTCGCCAGCGCTTCGTGGCTCGCCGGCGGCGTCAGCACCAGCGCGGCATCGCACCCGGGGCCGCTGGTCAGGAAGTCCTGGAGCGTCGCAAAGCGCGGCACGCCATCCGGGGTGACGCGCTTTGCGTCGGGTTCGACCACCGCAGCGAGCGCGAACTGTGGCGTGCGCGCCAGCGCCTGCAGGTAGGCAATGGCGATCCCGCCGCAACCGACGAGCAGCAGGCGCAGCGGGGGCACGGCGTCAGGCATGCTGGAGCGCTCCGACCGCCGCTCGAATGGTCGCCGCGACGTGCTGGATGTGCCGCTCTTCGTAGCGCTCGTTGATCGGCAGCACGATCACTTGCTCAAGGCCGCGCACGGCGCCCGGGTACTCGGCGCGGCGGAACAGCGGCTGCGCCGCGTCGCGACGCGGGTTGTGCTGCAGCGGCATTGCCGTGATCGGCGACGCGGACCAGTCGCGGAACAGTTCGCACTCGAACGCCGGCTTCTGCACGTACCGCGGCACGCAGGCGACGCCCGCCTGCTGCATCCGTTGGCCCAGCGCAATCGCGCCGCCAGCGACGGCGTCGTCGACGCGGAACGCGAACTTCCACCACGCGTGCGTGCCGTGCGCCGGATCGCCGGGCAGCCGCAGCCCGGGCACGTCGGCGAGTTCCGCCGCGAGCCGCGCGGCGACCGAGCGGCGCGCCGCCACGACGCCATCGAGCTTCGGCAGTTGCGCCACCGCTACCGCGCCCTGCAACTCGGTCATGCGGTAGTTCAACGCCGGGAAGTAGTGGTCGGGCTTCTTGTCGCCGTAGCCCCACGCCTTGTTGACGCAGAGGAACACGCGCCGCGCAAGTTCGTCGTCGTCGGTGGCGACGATGCCGCCTTCGCCGGTCGTGATGTGCTTGCCCTGCTGCAGCGAGAACGCGCCGAGCGCGCCGAACGTGCCGACGCGACGGCCGCGCCACGTCGCGCCGAAGGCCTGCGCCGTGTCCTCGATCAGCGGCAGTCCCCGCTCCCGCGCGAGGGCGGTGATGCCGTCGAGGTCGGCCGGGCAGCCGAACAGGTGGGTGACGACGATCGCGCGCGTGCGCGACGTCAACTGCGCGGCGATGGTCGCGGCAGTGACGTTCAGCGTCGTCGGGTCGACGTCGGCGAACACCGGAACGCCGCCCTCGTAGCAAATCGGCGTCAGCGCGCCCATGTCGGTGATGGGCGTCGTCACCACTTCGTCGCCGGGCTGCAACCGCAGCGCAGCGATGGCGCAGTGCATGGCGGCCGAGCCGGAGGCACAGGCAATTGCATGCTTGCGCCCGAGCCAGCGCGCGAAGCGCTGCTCGAAGGTCGTCACGTACGTGCCCCGCGTGCTGTTGAGCGTGCCCCGACGGACGGCATCGGCGACGAGCAGCGCCTCTTCGGCGCCGAGCGTGCGACCGCTCGCGTCGCCGTCGCTCGGCAGCGCCACGGCAGGGGCCGTCGCGTCGGCCGGCGATGCGAATGCCTCGGCGAGCAGCAGGTCCCGGAGGCGCATGAGCGCACCGGGCGGCGCGGCAGTGGGTCGCGGTCCGGCCAGCGCACGGCCGACGGCGCCGGCGAGGCCGCCGGTGGCGCTGCTCGCCACGTGCACGGCGCCGGCCGCGACCGCCGACGCCAGCGGCCCGGCCTCGGCCGCGACCACGCACGGAACGCCAGCAGCGCGCGCGAGCCACTGACAGCCGACCGAGTCGGTGACCACGCATGCAGCGGCGAGCAGGGCGCGCAGGCTGGCATCGGCGCTGCCGTCCACCCAGGCCGCACAGCCGTCGGCGCGCGCCGCAGCGGGAGCGGCTACGACCTGGATGGGCCGCGGCGCGCAGCCCTGCGCGAGTTCCGCGAGCCGGTCACGCACTTCGGCCGCAGCGTCCGGACCGGCGTGTTCGAAGGCGCAGACGATGGCGTCGCCCGCCGGCTGCGCGCGGCCGACGATGGCGTCCGCGAGCAGCGAGCCGATGGCGTGGACCTTGGCGGGCGCGGCACCCTCGCGGACCAGTTCGTGGCGCTCCGCGTCGCCGTCGCACAGCCAAACGCTGGCGGCGTGGTCGGCGCGGCGGCGTGCAGCGTCGCGCTGGCCGTCCGCGGCGTGGTTGCGCAGCCCGGCCTGCAAACGCACGACGGGCAGTCCGATCGACGCAGCGGCGACGCCGATCGCCTGTGCGAAGGCATCGTGGCCGCAGGTGACGACGGCGCGCCATGGCGAAGCGAGCAGCGTCGCCGCGAAGGTCGCAGCCTCGGCGCAGCGCTGCGCCGCATCGCCGGCGGACGGCGCCGCACGGCGCTCGGGGGCGGGCAGGCCGACCGCACAGGCGTCGGCGAGGCGGGCATCGTCCCCGAACCACGCGATCTCGCACGCGGCGCCGGCCGTGCGCAGCGCCGCGACGGCCGCGCCAACCACGAGGCCGTCGCCGCAGCTGCCGATCGCGAAGAGGAAGGCCCGCACGCCGCGATCAGCCCGGCCCCGGCTGCTGGTTGAGGCGCACGGCGACCACGCTGAGCAGGTCATTGACCTGCTTCTCGATGCGGTTCACGTTCGCGACGTTGTCGAGCACGATCGCCTTCTTCGCCGTCGCCGGCTGGAAGATCAGCCGGCCGCTGCGCAGCAGCAGGAACTCGACGACGTCGTAGATCTCCTTGTTCATCTCCAACCCCTCGGTCGACCAGCGCTGGATGTCGCCGAGGTAGCCGTGATGGTGCAGGATCTCGCGCGCGTTGACCTCGTAGTAGTTGAAGCGTGTGTTGACGAACACGAGGGCGAGCAGGAAGCCGAGGCCCGCCGACAGGAAGCCGTAGAACGCCGTGTTCATCCGGACGTCGATCGCGCCGAACATGCGGCCGAGGAAGCCGGTGACGTTCGTCTTGGTGTCGCCCCAGAGGATCAGCAGCATCACCGCGATGCCCGCGATCAGGATCGTGATGGTCTTGATGCGCGAGAAGTCGAACGAGAACACCAGCAGGTTCAGCAACAGCGCCAGCATGAACGTGTTGCCGAGGAACGGCGAGCCGATGTCGCCACTGCCCTTGCCGACGCCGAGCCACGACATCAGGAAGAACACCGTCGCGCAGCAGAAGGTCGGGTAGAGGAACACGACCTTCGGCCAGGGCCGGATGATCACGCTCTCCGGCGCGCGGGGTGCCGTCAGGGGGACGTTCGCGGTCTCGGTCATGGGCAGGGCTCGGCGGGCTGGGCGCCGCCGCCGGTCACGCGTAGGCGGCGACCGGCAGACAGGCGCAGACAAGGTTGCGATCGCCGTGCACGTCGTTCACGCGCGCGACGGACGGCCAGAACTTGTGGTCCTTGGTCCAGGGCGCGGGGAATGCGGCGCGCTCGCGCGAATATCCGTGAGCCCACTCCTCGGCCGTGACCGCCTCGGCGGTGTGCGGCGCGTTCTTGAGCGGGTTGTCGGCCTTGTCGAGCTTGCCCTCTTCGATCTCGCGGATCTCCTGGCGGATCGCGATCAGCGCGTCGCAGAAGCGGTCGATCTCGGCCTTCGACTCGCTCTCGGTGGGCTCGATCATCATCGTGCCGGCGACCGGGAAGCTGACCGTCGGCGCGTGGAAGCCGTAGTCCATCAGGCGCTTGGCGATGTCGCTGACCTCGATGCCGGCGCTGGCCTTGAGGTGGCGGACGTCGACGATGCACTCGTGCGCGACCATGCCGTTCTGCCCGGTGTAGAGCACCGGGTAGTGGCCCTGCAGGCGCTTGGCGATGTAGTTCGCGCCGGCGATGGCGACCTGCGTCGCGCGCCGGAGGCCGTCCGGGCCCATCATCAGGATGTACGCATAGCTGATCGTCAGGATCGAGGCGCTGCCCCACGGAGCCGCGCTGATCGGGCCGATGGCGCGGCTGCCGCCGGTCTTGATCACCGGGTGGCCAGGCAGGAACGGCACGAGGTGCGCAGCGCAGCAGATGGGGCCCATGCCCGGGCCGCCGCCGCCGTGCGGGATGCAGAAGGTCTTGTGCAGGTTCAGGTGGCAGACGTCGGCGCCGAGGTCGCCCGGGCGCAGCACGCCGACCTGGGCGTTCATGTTGGCGCCGTCCATGTAGACCTGGCCGCCGCGGTCGTGGATCAGCTTGCAGATCTGCTTGACCGCCTCCTCGAAGACGCCGTGCGTCGACGGGTAGGTGATCATCAGGCACGCGAGGTTGTCCTTGTGCTCGTCGGCCCTCTTGGTCAGGTCGGCGACGTCGATGTTGCCGTCGTCGTCGCACGCGACCACGACGACCTTCATGCCGCACATCGACGCCGTCGCCGGGTTGGTGCCATGCGCGCTCTGCGGGATCAGGCAGATGTTGCGCTGCGTGTGGCCGTTGGCGAGGTGCCACGCGCGGATCGTCGACAGACCGGCGTACTCGCCCTGCGAGCCGGCGTTGGGCTGCAGCGAGCAGCCGGCGAAGCCGGTGACGTCGCACAGCCAGTGGCTCAGGTTGGCGAACAGCTTCTGGTAGCCGCGGGCCTGGTCGAGCGGCGCGAACGGATGCATCTGGCCAAAGCCCGGCAGCGACACCGGGTACATCTCGGTGGTCGCGTTGAGCTTCATCGTGCACGACCCCAGCGGAATCATCGAGGTCGTCAGCGACAGGTCCTTGGCCTGCAGCCGGTGGATGTAGCGCAGCAGTTCGTGCTCACTGCGGTAGCGGTGGAACGTCGGGTGGGTCAGGTAGCCGCTCGTGCGCGCCAGCGCGCCGAGGCTCGGCGCCGGTTGGTCGAGGCGCAGTTGCAGCGGGCTGCCACCGAAGGCCTCGAACAGGTCGAGCAGGTCCTGCGTCTCGACCGTCTCGTCGAGCGCCACGCCGACGCTGCCGTCGCCGAAGTCGCGCAGGTTGATGCCCTTGTGCAGCGCCGCCGCCATCGCCTTCTGGGCGCCGTCCTTCGGCCACACGCGCAGCGTGTCGAAGCGGGCGCCGTCCTGGACCTTGTGGCCGAGCGACTGCAGGCCGTGGGCGAGGCAGTGCGTCAGTGACCGGATGCGCTCGGCGATCGCGCGCAGGCCCTCGGGGCCGTGGTAGACCGCGTACATGCTGGCCATCACCGCCAGCAGCACCTGCGCCGTGCAGATGTTCGACGTCGCCTTCTCGCGGCGGATGTGCTGTTCGCGCGTGCCGAGCGCGAGGCGCAGCGCCGGCTTGCCGGTCGCGTCGATGGTCAGGCCGACGATGCGGCCGGGCAATTGCCGCTGGAACTCCTTCTTCGCCGCCATGAAGGCAGCGTGCGGGCCGCCGTAGCCGAGCGGCACGCCAAAGCGCTGCGAGCTGCCGCAGACGACGTCCGCGCCCATTTCACCCGGCGCCTTCAGCAGCGTCAGCGACAGCAGGTCGGTGGCGACCGTGGCGAAGGCGCCGGCGGCGTGGATGCGGTCGATCGTCGTCGTCAGGTCGTCGACGCGGCCGTCGGTGCCCGGGTAGCTCAGCAGCGCGCCGAAGTGGCGGCCGGTGAACGTCGCCGTCCGGTGGTCGCCGACCTCGACGTGGATGCCGAGCGGTTCGGCGCGCTGCTGCACGACGCCGAGCACCTGCGGGTGGCAGTTCTGGTCGACGAAGAACGTGTTCGCCTCGTCATTGCCGTGCAGTCGGTGGCACATCGTCATCGACTCGGCGGCGGCGGTCGCCTCGTCGAGCAGCGAGCTGTTGCCGACCTGCAGGCCGGTCAGTTCCAGCACGAGGGTCTGGTAGTTCAGCAGCGCCTCCATGCGGCCCTGCGAGATCTCGGCCTGGTAGGGCGTGTACTGCGTGTACCAGCCCGGGTTCTCCAGGATGTTGCGCTGGATCACCGCCGGCGTCAGCGTGCCGTGGTAGCCCATGCCGATGTAGCTGCGCAGGACCTTGTTCTCGGCGGCGAGCCCCGTGAGCTCGGCCAGCGCCTGGCGCTCGGTGCGGGCCGTGGGGGTCTGCAGTTCGCCGTGCCAGCGGATCGTGGCCGGGATCGCCTTGTGCGTCAGGTCGTCGAGGCTGCTGCAGCCGAGCGCCTGCAGCATGGCCTGCAGCTCTTGGGGACGCGGACCGAAGTGGCGGCTCTCGAAGGTGTCGTGGCGGGGGAACGCAGAGGGGGTGCTGACCATGGGGTTGCTCGGTGGGTCGGGCGGCTCGACCTTGGGGGCAACGGTTATAGGCACGCGGGCGGTCCGGTAGAAGGGTGCAAGCAGCGCCGGGCCTGGACGCCCGACCCGGCGGCGGTTGCACGGCGCCACCCGCCGCGGTCCGCTGTCGCCGTGACCGCCGCCCTCACCGCCGACCAGGTCGCCGCCTTCGGCCGCGACGGCTTCCTTGGGCCGGTCGACGTGTTGTCGGCCGCGGAGGTGGCCGCGACCCGCGCCGCCGTCGCCGACGTGATCGCCCGGCTACCGGAGGTGGGCGAGCAGTTGTTCGAGGTCGAGCAGGCCTACACCGACCGTCCCGGCGAGGTCGTCTGCCACTTCCTCGGCGGTTGGCGCGTGCACCCGGCGCTGCGGGCGTTGGTGTTCCATCCGCGCATCGTGGCGCTCGCGGCCGAACTGCTCGGCGCGCCGACCGTGCGCTTCTGGCACGACCAGGTCTTCGCCAAGCCGCCGCGCCACCCGGGCGTCGTGCCGTGGCACCAGGACTACAGCTACTGGACCCGCACCGCGCCGGCCTGCCACCTGACCATCAACGTGATGCTCGACGACGCCGACGAACAAAATGGCTGCGTGCAGTTCATCGCCGGCAGCCACCGCTGGGGATTGCTGCCGAAGCTGCCGTTCGACGCGCCGCTCGAAGCGGTGCGCGCGCACCTGCCGGCGGACGCGGCGTGGCGGCCGATCGCGGTGCCGGTGCGCGCCGGCCAGGCGACGATCCACCACAGCCATACCCTACACGGCAGCGACCGGAACCGCAGCGATCGCTGGCGGCGCGCCGCCGTGCTCAACTACATGGGCGGCCACGTGCGGGTCGCGGACGGCAGCGAGCCGTTGCTGCGCGGCGCGCCGGCGCTGCCGAAGGGCGCCGTCGTCGAGGGCGCGTGCTTTCCGCTGGTGTGGCCGCCTGCCGTCGCGGCGGCGCGTTGACCCACCACCCGGTTCGGGCAGGGAGCGGCGCGCACGCCGGCCGCCTGTCCGCCGTCGTTCAGAAGCTGCCGAGGGTCGTGCGCACCGCGTTCGAAGCGGCGCCGCCGACGAGGTTGAACAGCGCGTCGAACTCCAGCGGCACGAACTGCTGGTGCAGCGTGGTGCCGAGCAGCGTCGCGCTCGACGGCATCGTCACGGTGGCAGTCGCGACGCCGCCGACCGGCAGCAGCGCATCGACAATGTCGGGCGCGGCGACCACGGTGCAACCTGCGCCGGCCTGCGGTAGCGCCGCCGCGAGCGGCAACACCGTCGCGGACAGGCCGAGCACGCTCAACACGATGGTGTTCGTCGGCAGGTTGGTGCAGCGGGTGCGGTAGCTGCCACCGAGCAACGGCAGGCGTTCGACGGTCAGCGCGGGCGTGCCGCCAGCGCCAGCGCAGCCGTTGCCGGTCGCCGTGAGCGTGGGGGCGCACGTGCTGGCCAACTGCGCGAACCGCCCTGCGGCGGCGCCGCCGGCCTGCGTGAAGTCGCCGCCGACGGCGACCGCGCCGTCGCCGAGCACGCTGACGGCCAGCACGTTGGCGTTGCAGCCGGCGCCGAACGCCTGCCACGTCGCGCCGTTCCAGCGCGCGAGGTTGGCGGCGGGTTGGCCACCCGCGGTCGTGAAGCTGCCGCCGGCGACGATCTCGCCGTTGGGATGCGCCGCCAGCGCGGTGACCGGCCCGCTGAGGCCTGTGCCGAGCTGCGTCCACACGCTGCCGTTCCAGCGCGCGATGCGGTTGGCAGCGCCGCCGCCAGCCGTCGCGAAGCTGCCGCCGACCACGATGTCGCCATTGGGCAACGCCGCGAGCGCTTGGCCACCGAAGAGCCCGAGGCCGCTGCCGAGCGCGCTCCACGCCGTGCCGTTCCAGCGCGCGATGCCGGCGCAGGCGACGCCGCCCGCCTGGGTGAACGAGCCGGTGGCGAACAGGTCGCCGTTCGGCGCGACGGCGAGGCAGCGCACCGGGCTGTTGCAGCCCGCGCCGAGCGGGCTCCAGCCCGCGCCGTTCCAACGCGCGATGTTGCTCGCGGCGACGCCGGATGCCCCGGGGAAACCGCCGGCGGCGATCAGGTCGCCGTTCGGCATCACGGCGAGCGCCTGCACGTTGCCGCCGAACGGCAGCGGCTGGTCGATGCCATTGCCGAGCGGCGACCACGTCGTGCCGTTCCAGCGCGCGATGCTGTTGACGGCCAGCCCGCCAGCCTGCGTGAACGAGCCGCCGACGACGAGGTCGCCGTTGGGCATGCGCACGGCGGCCAGCGCGTCGCCGTTGAGGCCGCTGCCGAGGGGCTGCCACGCGCTGCCGTTCCAGTGCGAAATCCGGTTGGCGCCAACGCCCCCGACGGACGTGAAGCGACCGGCGACCGTGAAGGTGCGGCCGTCCTCGGCCACGACCGCGCACACCGAACCGTTCGCGCCGCCGCCGAACGGCGACGTCGACCACGACACGGTGCACTGCGCGCGGGCGGCGACGGTCGTGCTGAGGACGAGAAGGCTGGCGAGGACGAGCGGGCGGTGGTGCATTGGTGACGCGCTGATGGGCGAGGGCCGAGGATTGTGCCTCATGCGGACCGTTCTGTCAGGCACGTGCGGCAGCGCGCGCGCAACGACGCGAGGGTCCAGTTGCGCTCCGCCGCAGCTTCACCGGATGCATCGACTCGATGCCGTGCAGCCACGCGCGGTCACTCGGAGCCTCGAAGCCGCCGCGAGGCGCGCGACGCCAACGCGCTCTCAGCGCTTCGTCGCCGGCCAGTCTTCGCGGCTGCCGTCGGGCATGCGGACCGCCGCCGACTGGTAGTCCCGCTCGAAGCGCCACACCGGCGGCGAATGGCTGAGGTACGAACCGCCGGCGGCCAACTCGCTCGCGCGCACACGCCCGTCGGCCAGCGCCAACCGCAAGCGCGCGCCGATGCGCTGCGGGTTGCCGGCCGGACCGGAGCGACGCCACGAATCCGCTGCCCCGGCGTTCGCGTGCTTGGTGCGCCAGAGCGGTCCGTCGTTGCGGCTGCCGAGCAAGCAGTCCCCGTCGGCCACGAGCGCCTTGTGGTCGCCGAGCAGGGCGAGACCGTGCTCGGTTGGCGGCACGACAACGAGCGCGCCAGCCTCATCGCGCAGGACCAGCACGGTGCCGCCGTCGAGCCGGCCGGTCTCCGGCTCCGGCGCATAGCTGTTCTCCGCAGCGACCAGCGTGGCGCCGCTCGCGACCATGCCGAACAGCGGCGCCACCTGCGCCAGCCGCGGCAGCGGTTCGAGGGCGAAGCGCCCCGTGCCGTCGTTGCGCAGCAGGCTGTTGGCGAGCGTCGTCGCCCGCAGTTGGCCGCAGGCCGCGAGCTTGTCCTGGCCGTAGATGTCGGGCAGCAGGGACCGCGCGAACTGGTCGTAGGTCGGAAAGCGCGTCTTCAGCACCGGCATCGCCTGGCTGCTGCAGCTGCGGCCGCGCACCGGCAGCAGGTTGGCGCCGTCGTACTTCGCCTCGATCAGGTCGCGCGTGCCGTTGTCGTCGAAGTCGCCGAAGTACAGCACCGCCGGCTGCTCAGGCGATGCCTTGTATTTGCTGTTGAGGCCCTGGTTGCCGGCGACGTAGTCGAGGTCGCCGTCGGCATCGCAGTCCCACGCGCACAGGCTGTTCCACCAACCGACGTGGGGGGCGAGGCCGGCGGCTGCGGTCGCATCCGTGAAACGTCCGTTGTCGTTGCGCAGGAAGCGGATCGGTTGCCAGTGCGCGGCGACCAGCAGGTCCGCATCGCCGTCGTCGTCGGCGTCGCTGAAGATCGCGCATGTCACCATGCCGGCACTGAGCAGGGCGGGCGCGAGGTCGGCCGTGGCGTCGACGAAGCGACCGGCGTCGTTGCGGTAGAGGCGCGTGGGCGGCGCGTCGGGGTACCGCCCAGGCACGAGCCGGCCGGCGACGCAGAGGTCGATGTCGCCATCGCCGTCGACGTCGGCGGCCGCGGCGTGGCCCGACGACGTGCGGATGTCCGGCAGCGCCGCGTCGTCGCGGACGAAGCGCAGGCCGCCGTCGTTGCGGTAGAGGCGGTCGCGCAGCGCCGGATCGCCCTCGGGCAGGTCGGCGCCGCCGCTGGCGACGAACAGGTCGAGGTCGCCGTCGCGATCGTGGTCGAGCCAAAGCACGCCGAGGTCCTCGCACGCGGCATCCGCGCTCCACGGTCCGGGCTGCACCTGCCAACCGTTCGGCGTGGCGAGGTGGAGCACGCCTGCTTGGCCGCGCGCGCCGCCGACGAACAGGTCGTCGTCGCCATCGCCGTCGACGTCGGCGAGGGCGAGCCCGGGCCCAAGACGCGACACGGCCGCCGGCAGCAACGGCTGGTCGCGGTACTCGTCGAAGTCGTCTTCCTGGTGGCGGAATGGCGGCGGGTCGCCGGCGCTCCGCGCGCGCTGCGCAGGTTCGTTCGCCGGTGGCGCGGCGGGCGCTGCCGCCGGTTCGGCGATCGTATGGCACGTTCCGGCCGCCACGTCGCGCAGCGTCTGCACCCGGCCCGAGGGCCACTCGATGCGCAGCTCGCGCGCCGCCGTCGCCGCGCCGAGGCCGAAGTGCAGTTCCGGCGCCTGTCCCGACAGGTATCCGCGCGACGACCAGCACTCGCGCACGAGCACGCGGCCGTCGGCCAGCGTCGCGGTGGCGCGCGCGCCGAGGCCGAAGCGGTTGCCGCCGCGACCGCGCAGGCGCACGGTGAACGACGCGCCGTCGTCGGTCCGGTTCTCGTAGACGGCGGCGGGGGCGTTCCAGTTGTTGACGACGACGTCGAGGTCGCCGTCGCCGTCGAGGTCGCACAGCGCAGCGCCATGGCTGACGGCTTCGAGGTCGAGGCCCCAGTCGGCGCCGGTCTTGGCGAAGCGCAGATCGCCGAGGTTGCGCAGCGCGAGGTTGCGCTCGGGTACGGTGCGCACGTTCTGGATCTGGTCGATCGCCTCCTTCTGGCGGCCCTCGGCCCACAGCGCCTTGACGCGCAGGTCGAGGTCCGGATCCATGTCGAAGCGCGCGATGCCGTTGGTGGCGAAGACGTCGAGCCGAGCGTCGTTGTCGAGGTCGCCGAACAGCACGCTCCACGTCCAGTCGGTGCTGGCGAGGCCGGCGAGGTGGGCTGCCTCCTGGAACACGCCGACACCGGTGTTGCGCAGCAGGGCGTTGCGCATGACCTGCGGTGGGCGGCTGTGCATCAGCACGGCGCGCTTCTCGTCCATGTCGCCCATGAGCACCTTCGCCTTCACGTGCGTGGTCATGCTCATGTCGGCGACGATCAGGTCGAGGTGGCCGTCGCCATCGGCGTCGCCGGCGTCGCTGCCCATGCCGTAGTAGGCGGTGTGCGGCACGACGTCGGCGGTGACGTCGCGGAAGCGACCGCCGCCTTCGTTGTGGTACAGCGTGTCCGGCGATTCGAGGTCATTGGCGACGTAGAGGTCGGGCCTGCCGTCGTGGTCGTAGTCCCACCAGATCGCCGAGAGGCCCATGCCGTGCCCCGCGATGCCCGCGGCGGTCGTGACGTCGACGAAGCGGCCGCCGACGTTGCGCAGCAGGCGATCCGGCTGGCCGGCCATGAAGTGCTGGCCGCGAAACACCAGGAAGTGCTCGCGCAACGCCGGCGGCAGGTCGTCCGCCGTGCGCAGTCGGCCGGCGCGTACGATTGCCGCCACCTGCTGCAACTGGGCCAACGTCGGCACCATCGCCACCGGCGCGCGCACGGTGTCCTGGCCCGGCCGGATGCCGCCGAGCACCTCCGGCGTCAGCGCCCAACTGGCGTGCAGCGCGCGGTTGGTCAGCAGGTAGCAGTCGAGCGCGCCATCGCCGTCGTAGTCGGCGAAGGCGGCCATCATCGAAGCGGCAGCGACGTCGAGACCGAACTTGGCGGCGTTCTCGCGGAAGGTGCCGTCGCCCTGGTTCTCGTACAGCAGGTTCTTGGCTTCGAGGTTGCAGACGTGCAGGTCGAGGTCGCCGTCGCCGTCGAGGTCGATGAAGCAAGCGCCAGTGCCCCAGGCATCGCCGCCATCGACACCGCCCGCGGCGACCGTGACGTCGGTGAAGCGCAGCGGCGCATCCTGGCGGAACAGTCGGTTGGGCCCGTCCTGCGACACGAAGTACAGATCGAGATCGCCGTCGCCGTCGTAGTCGCCGGTCGCGAGTCCGGCGCCGTTCGTCAGGTACGAGTAAGCGTTCTCGCGGCGCAACACGTTGGTGAAGGCAACGCCCGTCTGCACCGGGTCGAGCAAACGAAAGCGCGGGCCGTCGCCGCGCGGCGCCCTGGCCGCGTGCGGCGCGCTCGCGAGCGGCGGCAGTTCGGTGGCGCGCTGGCAGCCCGCCAGCGCCGCGAGGGCGACAAGGCTGGCCAGGGCAGTCGGGGGAAGCTGGCGGCTGGGAGGGCGGAGCACGCGGTGGGACCTAGGCCGCAAGGTGGCGGGGGTGGCGCGAAAACGCCAGCGAACGTGCAACCGACGGTCGGGTGCGGGCCACATTCTCCTGCGTCGGCAACAAAGTGTTTGGCTTTTGTACGGGTTGCCGCTAGGCTCCTTCTTTTGCTACGGCTCCGCGCCCCGGGAGGGCATCCAAGATGAAACCAAAGGCTGGCGAAAGCACCAAGGCTCCGTTGAGCGAAGCGCTGCTCGATGCGCTCGCTTCCATCCAGAAGTCGCATGGCGAGGGTTCGATCATGCGCATGGGCGACCGCAACGAGGCGGTCGTCGAAGGCATCTCGACGGGGTCGCTCGGCCTCGACATCTGCATCGGTGGCAAGGGCCTGCCGCGCGGACGCATCATCGAGATCTTCGGGCCGGAGTCGTCGGGCAAGACGACCCTGACCCTGCACGTCGTCGCCAACGCCCAGCGCCAGGGTGGCGTGTGCGCCTTCATCGACGCCGAGCACGCGCTCGACCCGCAGTACGCCAAGCGCCTCGGCGTCGACCTCGATTCGCTGTTGATCTCGCAGCCGGACAACGGCGAGCAGGCGCTCGACATCTGCGAGACGCTGGCCAAGTCCGGCGCCGTCGACGTGATCGTCATCGACTCGGTCGCCGCGCTCGTGCCGAAGGCCGAAATCGAAGGCGAGATGGGCGACAGCTTCGTCGGCCTGCAGGCCCGCCTGATGAGCCAAGCGCTGCGCAAGCTGACGGCCGTCACGGCCAAGTCCAGCACCACGCTCGTCTTCATCAACCAGATCCGCGAGAAGATCGGCGTGATGTTCGGCAGCCCGGAGACCACGACGGGCGGCCGCGCGCTCAAGTTCTACAGTTCGGTGCGCATCGACATCCGCCGCATCGGCCAGATCAAGGACGGCGAGGAGCCGATCGGCGCGCGCACGAAGGCGACGGTCGTCAAGAACAAGGTCGCGCCGCCCTTCAAGAAGTGCGAGTTCGACATCCTTTTCAACGAGGGCATCAACCGGCTGGGCGAGGTGCTCGACCTCGGCGTCGAGACCAACTTCCTCAAGCGCTCGGGCACGTGGATCAGCTACGGCGAGACGCGCCTGGGCCAAGGTCGTGAGAAGGCGCGGGACTTCCTCAAGGAGAACCCGACGCTGGCCAAGGAAATCGAGGAGTCGCTGGTGGCTTCGGTGCTGAAGCGCACCGCCGCCGTGCTCGCCGGCAACTCGTCGTCGCCTTCGGGCGCGACGACGACCAGCGAGTCGGCTGCGCCCGCCGCGGGCACCGGCAAGCCGGTCGAGATCCGTCAGGGCGCGCCGCGTCCGGCCACGCCGCCGGCGCGGCCGCAGCCGTCGAGCTCGTGACCGCTGGCGCGGTCGTGACAGCAAGCTAGGGACGGGCAGCTAGGGACGGGCAGCTAGCGCGCCAGTTCGCACAACAGACCGCCTGCGTTGCCGCCACGGCAGCACAGGCGGTTTTCGTTGCGCCGCGCGCTGTCGGTGCGGCCGTGCGTTCGAGCGCACCGAGGCCGCCGCCGCCGCCGAGCAATCGGCGCGCACGGTGTGGCGCCGCCGGTCGCCGCCGTCGCGCTTCCGACCGGCGGCGGCGTTCGCTACAACCTTCGCCCCGAACCCCCTGCGGGATCCTCCATGAAGCCGCTGACCGCCGCCCAGATCCGTTCCGGTTACCTGAAGTTCTTCGAGCAGAACGGCCACAAGGTCATGGCCTCGGATTCGCTCGTGCCCGCCAACGACCCGACGCTGCTGTTCACGGGCGCTGGCATGAACCAGTTCAAGGACATGTTCCTCGGCAAGGGCACGCTGCCGTACAAGCGCATCGCCACGTCGCAGAAGTGCCTCCGGGTGCCCGACCTCGACAACGTCGGCTTTACCGCCCGGCACCACACCTTCTTCGAGATGCTGGGCAACTTCTCCTTCGGCGACTACTTCAAGAAGGAGTGCATCCCGTGGATCTGGGCGTTCTTCAAGGACGTCTGTGGCATCCCGGCCGAGCAGATGGTCGTGACCATCTACCAGGACGACGACGAAGCGTTCGACATCTGGACCAAGCAGGTTGGCCTGCACCCCGACAAGGTCTTCCGGTTTGGCGAGAAGGAGAACTTCTGGCCGGCGGAGGCGCCGAGCAAGGGCCCCAACGGCCCGTGCGGCCCGTGCAGCGAGATCTACTTCGACGCCAAGCCGGGCCAGCCGTACCCGGACAAGAAGGGCCTGCAGTCGCTGCCAGACGACCGTTTCACCGAGGTCGGCAACTGCGTCTTCACGCAGTTCGACCGCCAGTCCGACGGTTCGCTCAAGCCGCTGCCGCAGCAGAACATCGACGTCGGTCTGGGCCTCGAGCGCATTGCCGCGGTGCTGCAGGGCGCCAAGAACAACTTCGAGACGGAGCTCTTCCGGCCGTACCTCGACCAGCTCGGCGCGACGACCGGCGTCGCCTACGGCCAGGACGGCAAGCGCGACATCCGCATGCGCCGCATCGCCGACCACGTGCGCGCGGTGACGTTCTGCATCGCCGATGGCGCACTGCCGAGCAACGAGGGCCGCGGCTACGTCGTGCGCAAGATCCTGCGGCGCGCCGCGCGCGACGGCTACGAACTCGGCCTGCACAAGCCGTTCCTGTTCGAGCTGGTCGACCTCGTCGGCAAGCTGATGGGGGACCAGTATCCCGAGGTGCGCGAGAATGCCGCACAGTGCCGGGCCGTCATCAAGGGCGAGGAAGAGAACTTCCTGACCGTCTACCGCCAGGGCATGGCCAAGCTCGACGAGTTCCTGGCGCACACGGCCAAGCCGGCCGCTGGCCAATGCACCGCCGCCGGCGGCGAGTTCGCCTTCACCTTGCACGACACGTTCGGCTTCCCGGTCGACATCACGCAGAAGGTGATGGAGGAGCGCGGCCACCGGCTCGACGAAGCCGCGTTCGAGGCGGCAATGGAGGCGCAGCGCCAGCGCGCGCGCGCCAGCATGGCGACCGCCGACGCGGTGTTCACCGCCAGCGTCGCCGTCAAGCTGCGCGACGCCAAGTGCGCGCCGACGGTGTTCACCGGCTACCGCGAGTTGGCGACGACCAGCAAGCTGATCGGCATCGTCGGCGAGAACGACACGCTGCTGACCTTCGCCAAGGCCGGCCAGAAGGTGCTGCTCGTCACTGCGTCGTCGCCGTTCTATGCCCAAGGCGGCGGTCAGGTCGGCGACCGCGGCGTGATCCGCTGCGGGCTCGGCGAAGCCCAGGTCACCAACACGACGGCGATGGACGGCTTCCACCTGCACCACGCGGTGGTGGCGAGCGGCCAGCTGGACGTCGGCAGCGTCGCCGACCTCGCCGTCGACGAAACGGCGCGCCGCGCGACCGAACGCAACCACACGGCGACGCACCTGCTGCACGCGGCCCTCAAGCGGGTGCTCGGCGACCACGTCAGCCAAGCCGGCTCCGAGGTCTCGCCCGATCGCCTGCGCTTCGACTACACGCAGCCGGAGAAGCCGACGACTGAGCATCTGCAGCGCGTCGAAGACCTCGTCAACGGCCAGATCCTGCTGGCCTCGGCGACGCAAGCGTGCGTGCAGAAGCTCGACGAAGCGCGGGCGAACGGCTTCGTCGCGTTGTTCGGCGAGAAGTACGGCGAGACGGTGCGCACGCTGCAGGTCGGCGACTTCAGCCGCGAACTGTGCGGCGGCACGCACGTCGCCAACACCGGCAACATCGGCAGCTTCCGCATCGTCGCCGAGACGGCGGTCGCGGCCGGCACTCGCCGCGTCGAAGCGGTGACGGGGTTCGTCGCGATCGAGCTCGCACGCCAGGAGCGCGCGCAACTCGCCGGCCTCGCCAACGCCCTCAAGGTGCCCGCCACCAAGGTCGGCGAGCGCGTGCAGGAGCTGACCGAAGAGCTGAAGAAGGTGCGCCGCGACCTGGACAAGGCGCTCGCGCCGGATCTCGGCGTCGAACTCGGCAAGCTCCGCGCCGCCGCCGTGCACAAGGACGGCGTGCACACCGTCGTGTTCCAGCGCCCAGGCATGCAAGGCAAGGACGCGCAGGAGCTGCTGCGCCTCGCCCAGAAGGAACTCGACCCGTTCGCCGGCGTCGTGCTGAGCCTCGTCGACGGCGAGTGCCACGTGGTCGCCGCGGTGAGTCCCAAGCTCGTTGCCAAGGTCAAGGCCGGCGACCTCGTCAAGCAGCTCGCCGGGCTGCTGGGCGGCGGCGGCGGCGGTCGTCCCGAGGCCGCCCAAGGCAAGGGCAAGGACGGAGCCCGGTTGCCGGAAGCGGCGGCGGCAGCGGCGGGCTTGTTCGTGAGCGCTGGCCTGCGCTGACCTGACGGCGGCGGTTCGGCGCACGCGGGCCGCCGGCTGGGCGGAGGGCAGGGTTGCAGGCAGCCGGATGGACAGTTAACTCCGCCCTGACGAGACCTGCCTCGGGCCGGAGTCCTCCATGCGCGACCTGATGATCTGGCTGGCCGCCGCTTGCCTGTGTGCCGCGGCTCATGGGCAAGCGCCCAACGAGCTCGACTTCGACCCGGCGTGGCAACCGGCGACGACGATCACGCCCAACGGCAGCACGCACGTCATCACCGGCTTGACGACGTACACGGGCCAGAACCTCGAGCTCAATGCGCCGTTGACGATCGCCCCCGGCGGCGAGTTGCGCCTCGTGCGCTGCTGCCTGCGCGTACGCGGCGACGTGTTGCTCCAGGACGGCGCACGACTCACCGTCATCGACGGCAGTTTCCTGCTGCCCAACCCGCAGCAGCAGCAAAACGAGATCCGCATGGAAGGCGGCCTGCTGCACACCGAACGGGCGACGATCGGCAGTGACTACATCGGCGCGAACCTCGCACAGACGCGCCTTCTGCACCTGCGCGGGACCTGGCTTGCACGGCACACGGTCGTGCAGGCGCTGGTCACGATCCTGGCCAACGGCCGCACCGGCTGGTTCGGCAACGCCCTCCACAAGGGTGGCAACATCGTCGGCTCCGGCGTGTTCGAGGGCGACCGCGCCGACGCCATCCACCTGTGCGGCATGGGGGACGTGACCCTTGCCGATGGCGCGATGAACGTCGCGTTCTACTACGACGCCGGCACGCCGACCGCCGCCGCCAGCGCGACGATCGACCTCGGCTCCGAGGCCCCGCAGACCGTCGTGTACGGCGATCCCACGGTCCACGCCGGCGTGACGAGTCCGTTGCCGTCGCACCCGTGCCGTCTCGAACTGCGCAACCATCGCTCGCCGACGTGGCAGTTCTTCGCGGTCGACGCCAACCAGTCCGGGCCGCTGCAGACGCTGACGCTGCGCAACGCCAAGGACATCATCTGCAACGTGCGCGGGTCCGGTTTCGTCGGGCAGCCGGTGCTCGGCGGTCCCTGGGCGAGCCACTACGCCACGCTGCCCGGCTTGCCATCGACGGAGAAGCCGGGATTCCACGCCATGCCGCCGGCGTGCTCGGTGCGGATCGGCAACGTCCAATTCCAGTCGGGACCGAGTCCGACCGACTGGAATCGCATCCGCTCATGGGGCCTGTACATCCGCGGTGCAAGCAGCGACTTCACCGTCAACGGACCAGCGATGTTCGCCGAGTTGCAGATGAACGACGGCCGCCTGACGCTGGCCGGCGCCGGCAGCTACGACCTCGGCGTCTTCGCCAACACGGTCCGCCTGTACGACAACTCGATCCTGCAGTTGCGGAACGTGCGCCTGGGCGAGTTCGGCGTGTATGCGGGTGTCGTCGGCCTGATCGAGGCCAACGGCAACAGCACCTGCACGATCGACGGTGCGCGCACGGGCCGCGTCGTCTTGAGCGTGACGTCACCGACCGCCGCGATCTCGGCGCAGCGCGTCGTCGAGGTCGGCAACTTGCAGCTGCAGAACCCGGGCGGTGGCGCCCTGAACGTCGTGCAAGCGACGCCGACGCAGACCTTCGACGGCCAGAATCTCGGCTTCGAGTCCGCGATGCCGACCAGCGGCGTGCCGGCCTTCTGGGCGGGCGCTGGCGGCAGCGGCAGCAACGTGAACAGCCCGGCGCCGGGTGCGGCGGGCAGCAGCGCGCTGCAGTGGAACGCGGCGACCGCCGGTTCGTCGGTCGGCAAGCAGTGGCTGCTGCCGGCCGAGACCAGCGTGGCGGCGCTCGCGGCCGCCAATGCGGTGGTCCCAGCGCCCGGCGCGCTGCCGCTCCTGCGCGTCCTGCACCAGGGCGCCGGCGGCAGCGATGCGATCGTCGGCAGCACGGTAGGTTGGCAGCGCCTCTACGTGCCGCCGGTCGCGATCACCAACGCCCTGTCGCCGGTCGCCATCGACCTCGCGCATCCCTCGGCCCCGGCGACGACGCGTTTCGACGACGTGCGCATCGTGCTGGGCAGTTGGTGGAGCGACGACAACTTCGACAACCTGCTGTTCGAAGCGCCGCTGCGCAGCCTGCAGACGAGCAGCAGCGGCGTGCCGGATGCGTGGGAGGCGTTCCAATTGCAGTGTGCCGCCGATGCCGCAGTGGTTCGCCCCGGCGCCGCGGCGGGCTCCCGGTCGCTGCGGGTCGTTGGCACCGCAACGGTGGGCAACGTCTTCAAGCAGTTGACCTTCCTGCGCGCGGGCGACCAGGTCATCGTCTCCGGTTGGGCGCGCGGCACCGGCGGCGTCGGTTCGTCGATGGAAGTCATCGTCGGCAACGGCCAGAACTTCTACGTGGTTGCGCCGCCGAACGTGTTCTCGGGTCCGATGCCGGCCAACGGCACATGGCAGCAGTTCACGGTCAACTACACCGTGCCGAACAACCCGTCGTTCACTCGTGTCGACCTTGGTTGCTTCGGACCGCCGGGAAGCACGTTCTGGCTCGACGACCTGACCGTGGAGGTGCGCTGATGTCCCGCTTCGTGCAGGCCCTCGTCGCCCTCAGCCTGTCGGCGTCCGCCGCCGCCCAGTACGTGTGGCCACCCCAGCAGGCTGCGGCCCCAGGGAACGCGGTGATGAACGCGCCCTTCCGCAGCGTGGCGGGTGCGCCGACGACCAAAACGCGCTGCATGGTGGTGCTCGACGCCGCTTCGGTGCCGTTCCCGATCGGCACGACGGTGACCCAGATCGCCCTGCGCCGCGACGCCAGTTACGGCGCGCAAGGGTACGCCGCGCTGCAGGGAAGCCTCCGGGTGCGCATGGGGCGCGCCGTTGCGGCGCCCGACGGCATCCAGGACGTGCGCTTCGCGCGACTTTGGCAAGGCGCGCCGACGACCGTCTACGACGCGCCCAACGGCACCTTCTCGTCACCGGCAGCACCGCCGCCAGTCGGCGGCGCGCCGCCATTCTCGATCGTCGTGCCATTGCAGCGGCCGTTCCAGTGGCAAGGCGGTCCGTTGGCGATCGAGTTCCTGTACACGCCGACCGCGGGAACTTCGCTTTGGCGCGTGGACGCGGTGGCGACGCCGCGCAGCGCCGGTTCGTTTCGCAGCCTGGGTCCGGGCTGCGGCGGCAGCAATGGGTACCGCGGCCAGCAGTACGTGCTGACGGAAACCGCCGTGCCGGGTGGCCAGATGCAGGTGGTCGTCGAGGGCGCCGTGCGTCCTGCGTCGCCCGGCTCGCCGCAGGACGTCGCGATCCACGTCCTCGGCGCCTCCGGCACGGCGATCGGCGGCGTGCCGCTGCCGCTGGACCTCGGACCGCTGCTCGGCACGCCATCGGGATGCCTGCTGCGCAACGATGCGTTGGCGACGCTGACGGTGCCGCTGGCCAATCCGTCGCTACTGTTCGGACGCGCCAGCAGCCTGATCGCGGTACCGGCGACGCCTGCGATCGCCGGCGCACAGGTCTTCAGCCAGTGGCTGCTCTTCGACCTCGCCCTGAACGCACCGTTCCGCGCCACCGTCTCGGACGGCATCGAGATCACCGTCGGTTCGTACGTGGGGGCCGTCACGCCGCGGCGGGCGCGGACGCTCTGGAAGTACGGCGCCACGGGCTTCGACATCGACAGCGGCGTGATGGCCGACGGCGAGTACGGTCCGGTGCTGCGCTTCCAGTAGCCGCCAGCCCCTTTGCGCGGAACGACTTGGGGCGTTGCGCAGAACGGGGGACGGGGCCCGGGTTCGCGCGGTCGCAGTTGACAGTCGCCGCGCGATCCGTACTCTCCTCGCCCCTTACTGGTCGCCGCCCGCCTCGGGCGCTGTGGCGACCGGGTTCCGCAGGTAACCATCATGGCAAATCCGAAGAGAAAGCTGAGCCGCGCGAGCAAGGGCCACCGCCGCGCCCACTTGGCGCTGACGCGCACCCAACTCGTCCGCTGCACGCACTGCGGCGCGATGATCCGCCCGCACACCATCTGCAAGGCCTGCGGCCACTACCGCGGCAAGCAGATCCTCGTCGCGGACAACGGCTAATGCAGCGCTGATGCAGCGCCGGTTTCGCTCGGCGGGCCAGTGCCGTCGAGCGGGACAGGTTCGCCTGCGGCGGGCGATCCACGTCGCGCGGCTACCGCTGGGGAGCTTCTGCTGCGAACGAGCGCGCGGGTGCCAAACGATGGTTCCGCCAGCCGCATCGTCTAGCTAGCATCCGCCCCCGCGCCGCCCGTACGCCGGTCGTCGCCCGGGTGAGCATTCGCAGGTCGTCGCCTGGCTACCGGTCGCCAAACGTCTACGCACTTCTTGGGATGCCATGAACAAGGTCGTTCTCGATGCGGTTGGCGGTGACCACGGCCCGGCGGAATGCCTGGCGGGCGTCGCGCTCGCCCTGCAAAAGGGCTTCGTCCAGCCGAGCAACCTGATCCTCACCGGTCCGGTCGACGAAGTCGCCGCCGCCGTGCGGACCCAGGGTCTCGAGGGCAAGGGCCTCGCGATCGTCGATGCCCCCGATGTCCTCACCGACACGGACACGCCGACGGAGGCCACCCGCAAGAAGCCGCGCAACAGCATCATGCTGGGCATCCAGGAGGTCCGCGAGGGCCGCGCCGGCGCATTCGTCAGCGCTGGTTCGACTGGCACCGTGGTGGCGGCCGCGACGCTCGGGCTGGGTTGCCTCGAAGGCATCCGTCGCCCGGCGATCGGCGCGATCATCCACGGCGAGAAGAACCCGTTCCTGCTGCTGGACGTCGGCGCCAACCCACAGCCCAAGGTGCACCATCTCGCGCAGTACGCGCTGATGGGATCGGCCTACTACGGCGGCACGTTCGGCATCCCGAACCCCAAGGTCGGCATCCTCAACATCGGCAGCGAGGAGTTGAAGGGCAACCCGCTGGTGCGCGAAGCGCGGGCGCTGATGAAGCAGATGCCGATCCACTTCCACGGCAACGTCGAGGGCGTCGAGTTGTACTCCGGCGAGTGCCACGTGGTCGTGACCGACGGCTTCACCGGCAACGTCGTGCTCAAGGTCAGCGAAGGCCTGGCCGAGTACCTCGTCCGCACGATGTTCGGCCTGATGCAGAAGTCGGGCGTCGAGCCCGAGCGCATGGGCGCGGTCAAGCACGGCATCATTCCGCGCATCGACTTCTCCGAGTACGGCGGCGCGCTGCTGCTCGGCGTCAAGGGCTGCGTCACCATCTGCCACGGCCGCTCGCGCGCGCCGGCCTTCGCCAACGCCATCCGCTTTGCGTGCCGCGCCATGGACGCCAAGGTCAACGACCACATCGTTCAGGCGGCGCGGGCATGCGAGCTGCCACAGGCGGAGCCCAACGCATGAGCCGCTGTCGCCGCGCAACCGCAGCCGGTCGGAGGCCCTGACGTGGCCAACGTCGTTCCTGTCGGCATCGCCGGCCTCGGCCGCTATGTGCCGGACCGCCACCTGACCAACTTCGACCTCGAGAAGATGGTCGACACGTCGGACGAGTGGATCGTCCAGCGCACCGGCATCCGCGAGCGCCGCATCGCCGCACCGGATCAGGTGACCAGTTCGCTGGCGCTGGCGGCCGCGCGCCAGGCGCTCGACGACGCCAAGATGGCGCCCGAGGAACTCGACCTCGTCATCTGCGCGACGGTGACCGGCGACCAGCCGTTCCCGGCGACGGCGTGCCGGATCGGCCTCGACCTCGGCGCCAAGAACGCCGGCGGCTTCGACGTCGCCGCAGCGTGCAGCGGCTTCGTCTTCGCCTCGCAGATCGCGGCCGGCATGATCGGCTCGGGGCAGTTCCGCAACATCCTGGTGATCGGCGCCGAGGTGCTGAGCCGAATCCTCGACTACACCGACCGCAACACCTGCGTGCTGTTCGGCGACGGCTCCGGCGCAGCGGTCTACACCTCGCTCGAACGCGCCGGCCGCGGCGAGTTCCTCGCCGGCTCGATCTGCATGGAGGGCGGCGCCGAGACCGTGCTGGCGCAACCGGGCGGCGGCAGCCGGCATCCGGCCAGCCACGACACCGTCGACCAACGCCTGCACTACATGAAGATGGGCGGGACCAAGGTGTTCCGCTTCGCGGTGCGCGTCTTCGCCGAGTTGGTCAAGAACGTCATCGACGAGCACGGCCGCGACCAGATCGGCGTCATCATCCCGCACCAGGTCAACCAACGCATCATCGAGGCCGCGATGGAGCAGTTGGGCATGCCGATGGACTTCGTGTTCAGCAACATCGACCGCTACGGCAACACGTCGGCGGCGTCGGTGCCGATCGCGCTGCGCGAAGCGTACGAGGCCGGCCGGCTGCAGAAGGGCAAGCTCGTGGTCATGCCGGCCTTCGGCGCCGGCATGGCATGGGGCCATCTGCTGCTGCGCTGGTGAATCGCCTCCAACCGCAACCTCCACGAATGAGCCACGTGCTTCCACTCTCCGGCAAGACGGCGTTGGTCACCGGCGCCTCGCGCGGCATCGGCCGGGCCGTCGCCGTCGCGCTCGCGAGCGCCGGCGCCACCGTCTACTGCACGTCGACCAAGGCCGGCGGCTGCGACGAGACGCTCGCCGCGATCGCCGCCCTGCCCGCCGGCAGCGGCGCTGGGCGCGCGCTGGTCGTCGACGTCGCGGATCCGGCGTCGGTAGAGGCGATGGCCAAGCACGTGTTGGCCGAGGCGGGCAAGGTCGAACTGCTGGTCAACAACGCCGGCGTGACGCGCGACGGCTTGTTCCTGCGCATGAGCGCCGAGGACTTCGACGCCGTCGTGGGCACGAACCTTCGCGGCGTCTTCCTGGTGTGCAAGGCGTTCGCCCGCACCCTGGCCAAGGCCAAGGACGCGCGCATCGTCAACGTCGGCTCGGTCGTCGGCCTGACCGGCAACGCCGGACAGGCAAACTACGCCGCCAGCAAGGCGGGCCTGATCGGCCTGACCAAGTCGCTGGCGCAGGAATTCGCCGGTCGCGGGCTGACCGCCAACGTCGTCGCCCCTGGCTTCATCGCCACCGACATGACGGCCGCGCTGTCGCCCGAGATCCGCGACGGGATGCTCAAGACCATTCCGCTCCAACGCTTCGGTGCGCCGGAGGACATCGCCAAGACGGTGCTCTTCCTGTGCAGCGACGGGGCCGCCTACATCACGGGGCAGACTCTCGTGGTGGACGGCGGCATGACCATGTAGCTAGAGTTCGCGACTTCCGCATTCCCCTGGCGGGTGGGGGTGACCCCTCCGCCTACCGCCCATCTCCCCAAGTCAGTACGAGGCAAAGAACCGTGTCGAAGGCTGAGAACATCGAGGAACGCGTCCACAACATCGTTTGCGAGCAGCTCGGAACCACCAAGGACAAGATCACGGCGGAAACGTCGTTCATCAACGACCTTGGCGCCGACTCGCTCGACACGGTCGAACTCGTGATGGAGTTCGAGGACGAGTTCGAGATCAACATCCCGGACGAGGACGCCGAGAAGATCCAGACCGTCGGCGACGCGGTGAAGTACATCAGCGGCAAGCTGAGCTGAGCTGAGCCGCCGCGCCGTCGCTCTACCGCAGCCGGCTGTTGGCCGGGCAGCGGCCGGGCAGCGGCCGGGCAGCGGCCGGGCGGCGCACAGGCGCAGCTGGGCCGGCGTCCCATCGACGGCCCATTCCCTTTGTACCCGCCTGCCGTGCTCCGGCAGGCCAATGCTCCGCCCGCGCTGGCGGGGTCGCTGCCAAGGCATCATGACTCGACGCAGGGTAGTCATCACCGGGGTGGGAGCTGTCTCCAGCCTCGGCCTCGACATGAAGTCCAACTGGGCCGGCATGCTCGCCGGCACCTCGGGGGCGGGCGTGATCACGCGCTTCGACACCTCGAAGCACACCTGCAAGTTCGCTTGCGAGGTGTGGCAGTGGGACACCGACAAGTTCTTCCCCAAGACCGAGTCCAAGCGGCTGGAGAAGTTCACGCAGTACTACCTCGTCGCCGCCAGCGAGGCGATGGCGGCTTCCGGCCTCGACATGGGCAAGGAAGCGCGCGAACGGGCCGGCTGCATCCTCGGCACCGGCATCGGCGGCATCCACGAGATCGAGGCCAGCAAGGTGCTGCAGGTCGAGCGCGGCGCCGACCGCGTCAGCCCGTTCTTCATCCCAAAGATCATGGCCAACGCCATGGCCGGGCAGGCGGCGATCCGCTTCGGCCTGATGGGCACGTGCTACGTGACCTCTTCGGCCTGCGCCAGCAGCAGCCACGCCATCGGCATGGCGTTGCGCACGATCCAGTGGGGCGAGGCGGACATCATGCTGACCGGCGGCAGCGAGGCGGCGACGACCGAACTCGGCCTCGCCGGCTTCTGCTCGCTCAAGGCCGTGTCGACGCGCAACGAGGACCCCAAGCGGGCCTCGCGCCCGTTCGACAAGAACCGCGACGGCTTCGTCATGGGCGAAGGCGCTGCGGCCCTCGTGCTGGAGGAGTACGAGCACGCGCGGCGCCGCGGCGCGCCGATCCTGTGCGAGGTGCTCGGCTACGGCTCGACGGACGACGCCTACCACATCACGGCGCCGAACGAAGACGCCGACGGCCCGAGCCGCGCGATGGCCGGCGCCCTCAGGGACGGCGGCATCACGGCCGACAAGGTCGGCTACATCAACGCGCACGGCACCAGCACCTTCCTCAACGACAAGATCGAGACCGCCGCGATCAAGCGCGTCTTCGGCGATCACGCCAGGAAGCTCTGCGTGTCGTCGACCAAGTCGATGGTCGGCCACCTGCTCGGCGCCTCCGGCGCGATCGAACTCGCCGCCTGCGCGATGACGCTGCAGGACCGCAAGGTGCACCCGACGATCAACCAGGAGACGCCGGATCCCGAGCTCGACCTCGACTACGTGCCGAACGTCGCGCGCGACCTCACGGTCGACTACGTGCTGAGCAACTCGCTCGGCTTCGGCGGCCACAACACCAGCCTGCTGCTGGGCCGCGTCTGACGCGGTCCGCACGCCGCGAACGACCATGCGGACCGTGCTGGCAGGCGACCTTGGCGGCACCAAGTGCCGCTTCGCCCTGGTCAGCGAGGACTTCGGCGTGCACGCGGTACAGAAGGTGCTGACCGTTCGCGATCGCGGCGCCTTCCTGGCCAGCCTGGATGCGGCGCTGTCGGCGATCCTGGCGAGCATCCCGGCGGGCATGGAACCGCCGCTGGCCTGCGGCTTCGGCACGGCGGGCGTGATCCCGGCCGACGGCCGCTCGATCGACCGGGCGCCCAACCTGCCGCTCGACGGCTTCCCGCTCGCGGCGCACGTCGAGCAGCGCTTCCGCGTGCCGACGACGCTGCTCAACGACGGCCGGGCGAGCGCGTGGGGGGAGTTCCTGCGCGGCCATGCCGCCGGCCTCGACCCCCTGTTGTGCCTGTTCTTCGGCACCGGGATCGGCATCGGCCTGATCGTTGGCGGTCGCCCCTACGCCGGCGGCAGCAACGCGGCCGGTGAGATCGGCCACACGACCTTCGTGCCCGGCGGCCGGCTCTGTCCGTGCGGCGGCCGCGGCCACTTCGAAGCCTACTGCGGTGGTCGCGCGATCACCGAACAGGCGGCGGAGCGGCTCGGCCCGCTGCCCGGCGGCGAGCGCTGGACCGTCGGCGCGCTGGTCCGCGCCGCCGGCGGCAGCGACGCCGGCGCGACCGCGGCGCGCGCGATCCTCGCCGAGGCGGAGACGGCCGCGTGCGCCCTGGTCGAGAACGCGTGCACGCTGCTCAATCCGCGCGCCGTCGTGCTCGGCGGCGGCGTGCTCGACGGCTGGCCCCAGCTCGCGGCGCGCATCACGGCGCACGTGCAGGCGTCGACGTCGACGCTGATCCACGACGGGCTGCGGTTCGCGCCGACGCTCGGCGGCAGCGATGCGATCCTGTGGGGCGCTGCGGCCGCCACCGGCCGCCTGTTCGCCGCGCACCGCTGACCGCGCCACCGCCGCGACCGCAGAACTGGCGGCGCAGCAGCGTGTCGGAAATGCACGGCCGGGCCGTATGCTGCGCCGACACCTTGGAGGGGTGCTGGATGGACGTTTGCGTACTTGCCGGCGGGCGGTCGCCGGAACACGACATATCGCTGTCGTCGGCGCGGCAGGTGCTGAAGCACCTCGACCGTGCGACGTACCGCGTTTGGCCGGTCTTCCTCGCGCGCGACGGCGCATGGTGGCCGGCGAAGGCTCCGCTTGCTGCCGACGAGGCATGGCGACCCGGCGACCCTTCGACCTCGCATGGGCCCCTGCGGCCCGGCGCGGCGCTGGCGTGGTTGCTCGACCACGCCCACATCGGCTGCGCGCTGCCCATACTGCACGGACCGTTCGGCGAGGATGGCACCGTGCAGGGCCTGCTGGAACTGCACGACGTGCCGTTCGTGGGTTCGGGCTGCGCGGCGTCGGCCGTGGCGATGGACAAGCTGCGCACGCGGCAGACGCTCGCCGACGCCGGCATCCCGATCGCGCGCGCCTACGTGCCGCGCACCCCGCTCGCGAAGGCCGACGCCGAGCTGGAGTTCGCCCGCATGCAGCAGGCGATCGGCGCGCCGGCGTTCGTCAAGGGCGACCTCAGCGGCAGCACGGTCGGCGTGCAGCGCATCGAGTCGGCGGCCGACCTTGCCGCGTTCTTCGCCGCGTTCCGGGGCACGTTCCGCCGCTGGTTCGCCGAGGAGGCGCTGGTCGGCGAGGAGATCACGGTGCCCGTGCTCGGCAACACCGGCGACGAACTGCGCCCGCTGCTGCCGGTCGGCATCTACCCGCGCACGGCTACGTGGTTCACGCACGAAGCCAAGTACAAGCCGGGCGCCACCGAGGAGACCGTGCCGCCGCGCGGCTGGGGCGAGCCGCGCATCCGCCACGTGCAGGAACTTGCGATGCGCTGCCACGAGGCGCTCGTCTGCGACGGCATGTCGCGCACCGACATGATCGTCACCAAGGACGGTCCGTACGTGCTCGAGACCAACACGATCCCCGGCATGACGACGACGAGCCTGCTGCCGCAGTCGGCGGCGAAGTGCGGACTGCCGTTCCCGAAGCTGCTCGACACGCTGATCCGCTACGCGCTCACGCGCGCCGGCGTCGCACTGCCGCGACCGGCCGCGCCGGCCACGGCCACGCCGGGCGAGGCTGCGGCCGACGCCTGAGCGAGGCCGCCGTCGACGTCGAAATGGTGCCGGAGGCGGGACTTGAACCCGCACGCCCGTGAGGGCGCAGGTTTTTGAAGCGGCTAAGGCAGCCTCCGACCCCAATGCGAATCCGTAACAACCGCAGTCAGGGCGGGCGAGTGTGGGACGCTATCCGGCAAACCGGCGCGGGGTCGAATTCGCGAGTTCGGGCCAGTTTTGCGCAGGATTCGACCCCAGATTGTACCCCAGATTCGACCCCGCGTTCGGCGAGGCGAAGCAGGCGCGCAAGCGGTTCGCGCGGCGACGCCGGCGAACCCCGCGCCGGCACGCCGGACGCGCTCGCGATCGTCGGCGCGCACCTCAGCGGCGCGGCGGGTCGAAGGTCGCCAACTGCTCGCGACGCAGCTCGAGCGATCGGAAGCCCGCACCGCAGTCGCGGCAGCGGTGGTAGCGGATGCGCAGCTTGCGGCCGTAGGTGAACGGCTTCGGCGCTGCGCAGCGCGGGCACCGCACAGGGCAGTACGGCACGACGGAGTGCTGCGCGTCCTCGTCGTGCTCGCCCACGTCGGCGAACTCTACCGATCCGGTGTGGCCTCCCGAAATCGCGGCTTCCCGAACGTGGCGACGGATGGTCCGGTGCCCGGGCATGAACAGCACACCATCGTCGACCACCTCGGCCGCCCAGCGGCCGCGCCTTCGCAGACTCCGAGCGACCGTCGAGGCGGCGGCCGACCGCGAGTTCACGGCCCGAACCGCGCGCGCCTGGCGCGAGCTCGGCCGCCTGGACCTCAGCGACGCCGGCGAGCTCGACGCACTGCTCGCCGCGGCGGCCGACGTGGTCGACGGCCAGGCAGTCGTCGGCGTGCTGCTCGGCATGTGCCTGGCGCGCGGCGGCGACCCGACGGCCATCGCGCGCCGCCTGGTTGAACCCGGCATGCCGTCCGGCGTCGTCGCGCTACTCGGCGCGGCCGGCGTGGCGTCGGCGCTCGACGGCCTCCGGGACGACGACGCGCGCCGGCGCCAGGCTGCGGCCTTCGCGCTCGCGGCGTTGGTCGCGGACGGCGTCGACGTGCCGCCGATGCGCGTTCGCGCGGCGCTCGTCGCCGAACTCGACGACAACGTCCGCGACGCGCTGCGCGCCGTCCTGGAACTCGAGGGGCGGCCGTGAAGGACCAGCTCGGCGAGCTCATCCCGCTGCGCGAAGTCGCCGCACGCCTGCACGTCGAACCGGCACGCCTTCGCCGGCTGTCGCTGCGCGGCGACTTTCCGGCGCTGCTGCGCGTGACGCGCTCGCACTACCTCGTGCGCCGCGACGACCTCGAGGCCTGGCAGGCCGGCCGGTGGACGACGGAGTCGGCCGCGCGCGCGGCGCTCGTCGCCGAGGCTGTCCGCGGCGGCGTGGTCAACCGCAGGCGGCGGACGTCGGCGCCCAGAAAAATGCCCCCGGCCGCAAGCCCTACGACCGGGGGCCACACACCGCGGCCGCAGGCGCCGCGGTCCCAATGAGCTCAGAGACCCGGCGGCACGCCGGCCAAGTCGACGCGCAGGACGGCTGCGAGCCGGTCGCGCGCCGCGTCGTCGTTGCCGAACTGGCGGCGCGCGTCGGGGTCGGCGCCAAGGATTGCGGCGGCGTAGCGGCGCGCGGTGTCGGCGTCGTCGAGGCCGAGGGCCCGGACGGCGGCGCGGTTCGCCTTGGCGAGCGCGTCGAGGTTGGCGAGCGCGAGCTTCACAGCCGCACCTCGAGCATGACGAGCGGGCAGCCGGCGTCGACGAGCTGGCGCCGGAGTACGGCGACGCGGCCGGATTCCTGATGTAGACGGCTGGCCTCGTCGGCGACGACCTGGCGCGAAGCTCGCGCGGCGACGAGCTCGGCGTTCGCACGGTCGAGCGCGACCTCCGCAGCCGCAATGCGCCGGTCGACGGCGGCGAACTTCGCCGGCATGCCGGCCTCGCGCTTCGACAGTTCGGAAGCGCCCACCGCGCGCAGCTCGGCGACGGCGGCGGCGTCGGCGGCGACGTCGTCGGCCGACTTGCCGCAGGCGCGCGCGAGTTCGTCGAGCAGTTCGACTGCGGCGGCGTCGGTCGCCGCCTCGCCCTTCTTCGCGACCTCATAGAGCTCGCTCCAATAACGGTTGGCGGCGGCGGCGTCGCGGTCGCGGCGTCGACTTCTCAAGCGGTCGATCAAGTGCATTTGTCCTCAGAACGTAGGGCTCCGACCGCCGGCGGCGACGTGCCGTCGTGCGGTTGGTGCATGTCGGGTGCAGCGGCATCGGCGCCGCTCGGTGTCGGTTCGGCGCGGCGGGCGAACTGCGCCAGCATCTCGCGCATGACCGTCGCGGCCTCGCGCTCGACGACGTCCGCCGGCGAGCTCGCGCACCGGGCGGCGAGGATGCGCGGCAGCTCGCGGCAGCGGTCGGCGAAGAACTCGACGCGCTGGCGCCAGGCGGTGGAAAGGTCGTCGCGCTTCATGAACTGCGCGCGCCGCTCGGCGAGGCTGTGCAGCCGGCCGAGCGCGAGCGCCTTCGCCGCCAGCTCGGCCCAGTGTCCGCGCTGCCGGCTGGCGTTCCGGTCGTCGGCGCGGGCGGCGTCGCGGCGGCGCAGCCAGGCAAGGACCGACGCCGGCCGATAGCGGGCGTCGGCGAGCCGCGGGCAGCCGGCGCGGCGCCAGGCGTCGACCGTGGTCGGGGGCACGCCGAGCAGTCGCGCGAGCTCGCTGCGGCCGACGCCGCGACGGGTGGCGACGGCGATGGTCGGGGATACGGCCGCGGGTCGGCCAGGTCGGCGGGGTTGCGTTGTCACGCCCCAAACTCCCGCGCAGGTTTTGCGAGAGCACTCGCCCCGTCACCCTTGCACCGGCCCCACCCCCCCGGGAGGGACCCGCCGGCCGCCAGGCATGCCGACGGCGCGCCCTGCCGACCCGCCGCGCCACGATCGCCGGGCCGGGCAGCCCGGCGGCCGCGGCCGCCGATCGCGCGCGGGGCGGGCAGCCAGGCGGCGACGTGCGGCTGCGAGGTACTGGCCGTGGTGGTCGGCGAAGCGCTGGCCGTGGTGGTCGCCGTGGTGGTCGCCGTGGTGGTCGGCGAAGCGCTGGCCGTGGTGGTCGCCGTGGTGGTCGGCGAGGCGCTGGCCGTGGAGGTCGACGTGCAGCACGGCGTCATGATGCCCTCGTGGCGGCGAGGCTGCTCCGCGCCAGGCCGAGCCGTGCGGGAGCCGATCGCCGCGGCGCGGGTGCGCCGGCGGCGTCCTCGGCGCGGCGGGCGCGCTCGTCGGCGACGATCGCCTCGACGACCCCGACGGCGACGCCGAGCTCGTCGGCGATGCGCGCGAGGGGGTGGCGGTCGCCGAACGCGCGCGCGACGACCACGCGGCGGGCGCGCTCGTCGAAGGCTTGGGGCGGCCGGGCCGCCGTTGTCGGCGCGGGTTCGACGGCCGCGCGAGGTGGCTCGACGATCGCGTCGACGAGCTCGGCGACGTCGGCCGAGCGGTCGCCCTGCAGCGCGGCCTCGTGCAGCTCCTGCAGCGCCCCGGCGCCGCCGGCGTGACGCTCGAGCAGCGCGCCTGGGTCGCCGCGGTCGGCGGCCCGGCGTAGGTAGCCAGCCACGTTGCGCGGGCCGTAACGGCGCGCCGCGACCGCGACCCACCGCGCGAGACGTTCCGGCGAACGCGCCCAGGCTGCGATGCGCGCGCCGGCCTTCAGGCGATCGGCCGCAAGGCGCGCAGGGTCGCGAACTTCGCCCGGCAGCGGGCCGAGCTCTTCGAGCAGCCGGGCGACGTCCGCCGCGTGGTCGGCCGTCAGCGTCTCGATACCGCGGGCCGCCATGTCGGCGGCCCAGCGACCGGCAGCGCCGCGAACGTCGTCGGCTCCCGGACTCTGCCGGCGCGCCGCAGGCGCGGTTTGGTTCTGCCGCTGCGGCTCGATCGTTTCACCTGCCGCCGCCTCCGAGGGTGATCCGGTTTCCGAGAAGGTCCGGATATCGGGGTGCGGAATCGAGCAGGTAGGGGGTGCGCTTTCGGCCAGGATTTGCGCCGGAATCGAGCAGGTAGGGGGTGCGCTTTCGAGCAAGTCCCACGCGGTGGACCTGCTCGATTTCGCACCCCCCTCGGTGTCCGTCGAGATGGTCGACGCGCGCAGCGCAGAGCCCGGACAGAGGTGGATGCGGTTCCTGTGCGTCCATCGCCGCAACGCACCGGCAGCGACCGCGTCGCGGAGCGCTCTCCGCACGGCGGCGTCACTCAGGCCCGATCGCTCGCGAAGCGCGCGCCGGCCCAACCGGGCGACGCCGAACTCGTCGAGCGACGCGAGAACGAGCCCGACCAAGAGCAGCGTCGCCGCGCCGAGTTCGAGCGCGCGCAGCCCGGCCGGAAGGCGAACGCGCGTGCGGAAGTCCGTCCAGCGCGCGGCGAAGGCGGTTGCGTCAACGGCGACGGCGATTGGGCGGCCTACGCCGCCAACCACGAGCCGCACGTCGCCGGCGTCGGCAAGTGCCTGGACGGCGGCGCGCGTCGCCGCGCGCGTCAGCGCAGCCTCGCGGGCGACAGCCGCAACCGACGCCGGCAGCATCTCGCCGGCAGCACCGCGTACCGTGACGCCCTGCAAGCCGGCCGCCGCCGCGAGCGCCAGGGCTTCGCGCGCCGGCCGGCCCGGGTTGTGTCCGACGAGCAGCAACGCGCGCTGGAACGTGCCGCGCGCGGTTGTACGTTGCTCGTCGGCAGCTTCAGCCACTGCCCCCCGTCGGCTTCGGCTCGCCGCGTGCGAGTCGGGGCCGGCGTCGTTTTCCGGGGGAACCGTCACGGCCGCCTCCGCCGGCGCTGCGGCGCCGGGGGCGGCTCGGCCGCCGCGAACGGTTCGGCCGGCGTGTCGTCGAGGTGCGCGGCGACAGCGGCGGCGCGCGCCGGCCCGAGCTCGGCGCGCGCCGCCCACGTCGCGAAGTCGGTCCGGCGAAGCAGGTGGAGGCGTTCAGATACGCGCAAGATCGGCGGGAAACAGCCGCGGCGGCTGGCGGCGACGAGCAGGCGGGGGGCGACGCCGGCGCGGCGCGCCATCGGCTCGAGCGCGACGAAGTCGAGCGCCCCGTCTACGGGGCCTCCGGCGAGCCGTTCGAGCTCGGCCGCCAGTGCGGCGAGGGCAGCGCGGGACAGGTCCGGCGGCAGAACGTCGCGAGCGGGCGCGTTCATGCTTCGAGCTCCTTCGGTTCGGCGTTTGCCTCCGCGCGCTCGTCGAAGGAGACACGCACGCCGTGCTGCGCCAGTTCAGCGAGCTTTGCCGCGGCGCCAGCGGCATCGCCGGCCTGCCGAAGCAGAACCGCGTCGACGTAGAGCACGACGGCGAGCGTCTTTGGATCGCGGGGGATCAGGGGCTTGCGACGAGTGCGCATACCCTGGGACGCCTGTCCGCGGGAACCGCCGGACTGTCCGGCGCATGTTGCCCCGAAAAACGAACTTCGGGCGCTGTCAGATTTCTTCGCTGTCCGGATTCTGTCCGGCGCAGCGCTTCCGGCGGTCGGCGCGCGCCTGGCGTCGCGCATCTTTGCGCGTGTTGAGCATGTGAAGCGTCGGCTTCCACTCCGGCTTCTCGTAGAGGTCCTGCCTCCTCTTGAGTCCCAGCCTCCTCGCTATCTCCGCCGCCGACAACCCTTGGACGACCCAGCCCGCAGCGAGCGCTGCGGGATCGTGCTTCTTGGCCACTGGCGTCGCAACGGCGGCTTCCATCTCGCCGGCTGGCACGACCGGGTGCGCACTCGGCGCGGTCGCCGATGCAGGCGCGTCTGCCGGCAGCGCTGCGGCTGCTGGCGCTGCCGTCGGGTCGGTAGGCGCCGGGGCCTGCACGGACTTGTTCGCGAGGGCGGCGTTCCATGCAGCGAGCCCCGCGCACCAGTTCGCCTTCGCCGTGGCCTCGTCGAAGCGTCGCCGGAAGTCGCTCGCCTTCGCCTCCGCGATCGCGCCGGCGACGGCTCCTTCGCTGACGCTGCTTGAGACATCCGCGGCGCGAGCAGCGAGCAGATCGGATCCGCCCGGGAACACTTGATCAGGCAAGGGCGGCCGCGCCGAGTAGCCGAAGTCCAGCCGGCGCAGCATCTCGGCCATGCACGCCGCGAAGGCACGGCGCCGCGCCAGAAGGTGCCCGTCGCACAGCATCAGCGGTCCGACCTCGAGCGGGTCAACATCGAGGTGCACGCGCTGATCGTAGGGCAGCAGCTCGCCGGCGATGCGTGCGAGGCGGGACCGCACGCCGCGGCGGTCGAGGACCGCGCGGAGCGGGTCGGCGTCGGCCGCGTCGTCGCCAGCGATGCCCTGCTCGGCCGGCAGCAGCACCTCGTCGAACTCCGCCGCGTCCCTCAACTCTTCGAGCAGCGAGCGCCAGGTTTCGCGTTGGTTCGTCACGTTCCCACCTTCGTCGGCGCGGCGCCCTTCGTCGTGCGCGGCCTCCGGGCGCGTCGAGCTTCCTGCGGCTTCCCGGTCGGCTGTGCGAAGGCTGCGCCGCGCGCGACGGCCTCGGCAACCGCGCGCATCTCGTCGGCGGACTCGTGGAAGTAGCGCATCGTCATCGACGGCGTGCGGTGCCGCATCCCGCGCTGCGCGAGCGCGAACGGCAGGCCCGGCACCTTCACGAGCTCGGTGCCGAACGAGTGCCGCAGGACGTGCGCGGCGCCGTGCAGCTTGAGGCCGAGGCGCTGCTTCCAGCGGGCGAAGAGGTGCGTAACGGCGTTCGCTCGCGCCCGCTCGGCCTTGCGTGGATCGTCGACCGGCGACGGGATCAGGTAGCCCGACGGATCGGCGGCGGCGATCAGGCGGCCGACGATCGCCTTCGTTCGCTCGGCGAGGTGCACGGTCTGCACGTCGTCGACTTTCGCGCGAACGGTCAGCGTGCCCTTGAAGGGGTCGATGTCGGCGACGCGCAGGCGCGCGAGCTCGGCGCGGCGCAGGCCCGTGCAGAACAGGAACTCGACGACGTCGGCCTGCCAGGCCCACGACGGTTGACGTTCGGCGGCGTCGCGGATGCGAGCCAGGATGCTTTCGACCTGCTCGCGCGTGAGGTGGTCGAAGCGCTTGTTGCGCACCTTCGGCAGCCGGACGGCGCCGTCGTCGAAGGGGGACGCGATCAGCCGGCGGTTGCGGCGCGCGACGACGAAGAGCCGCTTCAGGAGCGCGGTTTCGTGGTGGATCGTCTGCGCTGCGGCGCCCTGCTCGCGGCGCTTGGCCATGTAGGTCTGGACCTGCGGCGCGCCGATGCGGTGCAGGTAGGTCGCGGCCGGCCAGGCGCGGCACAGCATCGCGAACTTCGCCTCGGTGAAGTCGACCGACGCCGGGCGCACGCCGTTCGCCTGCTGCTCGCGCCGCAGGAGCTCCATGGCGTCGGCGAGCGACAGCGGCGCGCCGTGGTCGGCGAGCTCGTCGGCGCGATGGAAGCGCGCGACCCAGTCGGCGGCCTCCTCCGGCGTCGCGAAGGACGGCGAGGTGACGAGCACGCGGTTGCGCATGCAGCGGCCGCGGAACTTGTCGCGGTGCCGGATGACGTTCGCCGGCAGACGAACCCGACCGCGGGACGCGGAGCGCCCCCTTCCGGGTCCCCGGGGTGCAGCTTCAGCCATGCCGCCGATCATGCTTCGGCGTGCAAGCGGCAGCCACAATTCGACCCCAGATTATACCCCAGAGGCCGATTTTCGGGTCGCCGGCGCGGCGCGGGAACCGCCGCAAACCGTTGTTCTGCAAGAGTATGCCGGAGGCGGGACTTGAACCCGCACGCCCGTGAGGGCGCAGGTTTTTGAAACCTGTGCGTCTGCCGATTCCGCCACTCCGGCGAGCGCGGGGCGGGGAGCGTAGCTGCCGCCGGCGGTCGGTCAACGACGCGGTGGCTCAGCCGGCGCTGCGGAGGCGGTGGCGCTGCGCGCCGGCGACGACCAGGATGCCGACGCGTTCGGCGGCTTCGATCAGCAGGCGCGCTTCGTCGAGGTCGATGGCGAGCCGCTGCACGAGCGCGAAGGCCAGCGCTTCGTCGGTGACCGTCGCCGCGCGGCCACCCAGCTGCTCGAAGACGCGCGGGAAGAGCGCGCGATCGGGCGCCGCGTCGATCGCGGCGGTGGCGGCGGCTTCCTCCAGCGCATTGGCGCCGGCACAGCACGGTTCGATGTTGGTGCCGCAGTGCGGGCACTGGCCGTGCCCGTGCACGCGCACCGGCTCGCCGACCCGGCCGCAGTAGGGGCACCGCAGCGCGCTCACGACATCGTGACGACGAGCTCTTCGTCGATCTCGGCCTGCAGCAGGCGCTGGATCGCCATCAGCGTGCCCGCCGAGGAGCTGGGGCAGCTGCCGCACGCGCCCTGGTAGCGGATGAAGAGCGTCTTGCCTTCGAGGCCCATGACCTGGAGGCCGCCGCCGTCGCCGGCCAGCGCGGGCCGCACGCGGTCGTCGAGCAGCGCGTTGATCTTGGCCATGACCTCCGGGTCGCCGCCCTTCGGCAGGGTCGCCAGCGGATCGTCCGCCTGCGGCGCTGCCGCCGCGTCCGCCGCGCCGTCGGCGATGTGGCTCTCCAGCAGCCGCGTCACCTGCTCGGCGACCGCCCGCCAGTCGGCTTGCGGCGTCATGCTGACGGTGACGAAGTTGTCGCAGAAGAACAGCGTGTCGACGCCGGGGATCGCGAACAGGCCCTGCGCCAGCACGTCGTTGCGCGCCTGCTCCGGCTTCGCGTACGCGAGCGAATGGCCGGGCTTGGCCAGCTGCGTGTCGCAGAGGAACTTGAAGGCGTTGGGGTTGGGCGTCGGCTGGATGTTCGAGACCTTCATGCGGCGGGGGACGATAGCAGGGAAGCGGGTGCGCCGGTTGTGGGACTTGCCGGACGCGGCGGCAAGGGCGCCAAAGGGCGTGCAGCGCGCGTCCCGGCCTAGGAGTCTGCGCCACGAAAGGCTGCGCCGCCCGGCGCGCATTCCGTGACGCAGACTCCCAGGCGGCAACGGCCGCCCTGCCGCCGACTCAGTGCAGCCGGGGCGCGGTTGCGCCGGCGGGACCGGTCGTGAGGTAGGCAGGGCGCCACAGGCCGCCTGCGCCGGCGTGGTCGACGACGCGCAGAGCCAAGACGTGGCGGCCGGGCGCCAGCCGATCGCCGAGTTCGACGACCTGCTTCTCCAGCCAGATCGTGTGCTTGGTCGCCGGATCGCCGGCCTTGGCCACCGGCGCGCCGTCGAGCCACACTTCGTAGCTGTCGTCGACGCCTTCGAGCACGAGCCGGCTGGTCGCGCCGCGCCAGGTCGCCGGCACGTCGACGGCGACGCGGTACCACGCCACGCCGGTGAAGTGCTTCAGGTCGTCGGCCTGGGCTTCCCAGTGCTTGCCAGCGGCGAGGTCGCGCCACGGCGCTGCGGCGTCGGCGGCCGCAGCCGCCGACCAACCGGCCGCGCGCCCTTCGTCGTCCGGGTCGGTGCGGAAACGCCACGTCGGCAACCCGATGCGCTGCTCGGTCAGTTGGCCGCGCAGCGCCGCGAGCGTCGCCGGCGACAACGCCGTGCGCGGTTCCGGCCCGTGTTCGAGGCGCAGTTGCAGCGCGTGCTGGACGTGGAAGCCGACGCTGCCGATCGGGCCGTCGAGCCGCAGCGTCGTCGCCAGCAGGCGGCCCTTGCCGACCCGCGCCTCGGCTGCGAACGCATGCAGGCGCACCTCCGGGATGTCGTGCGTCTCCCAGAAACCGAGCAACGGATCGAGTTCCTCGCCCCACGGCGCCAGCGGCAGCACGCGACCGGTCTCCAGGTCGAAGCTGCACAGGTCGAGCAGCAACTGCGCGGGCACGTCCCGCTGCACCGGATGGGGCGGCGCGAACGGCGCGCCCCGCAGGAACCACAGGCCCTCGGTGCGCGGCGAACCCGGCAGGTCGCCGGCGCGCAGCAGCACGCGGGCGCCGGCTTCGAGTTCGTCCAGCAGTTCCGGCGTCAGGCGATCGACGACGCGGGTCGACGTGCCGACGTAGTGCCAGTGCGGCACGCACCAGAGATCCCAGTGGTTGCGCGCCGTGTGGCTGCCCGTCAATTCGGCATGCAGGCGAACGCGGCGCAAACCGCGGTTGCCGCCGTTGGCGAAGCGATGCACCAACGGCGCCGACACGGCGCCGGCGGCGACGGCGACCGGCACGACCACGGCCTCGTCCTGGTCCTCGTCGAGCCAGAAGCGCACCGAGCCAGACAGTGGCTGCAGCGTGCCCGCGTGCGCGACGCGCACCGCCGGCAAGGCGCCGCCCGCTGGCACGCTGCGGCCGTCCCACGAGGCATCGAGGCACAGCATCGTGTCGCCGTGCCAGCCCCAGTCGGACGGCGTCCACTTCGGCCGGCCGAGGTCGTCGTCGAGGCCCATGCGCGCTTTGGGGAAGTCGCGCGCCACCGAGACCACGTAGCCCGCCTCGGGGATGTCGAGGCGCAGCCGTTCGCACTGGAACTTGCGGTTGCGCAGCGCGAACGCCCGCGACTCCGGTCCGAGCGTCGCGAGGGTCGCCTCGCCAAATCGCCGCACGATCGCCGCCTCGGCAGCCGTCTGTGCATCCCAGCACAGCGGCCGCCACCAGTTCGGCGCATCGCCGTGCACGGCGCGCCACGCCGCGCGGTCGACCCACGTGTCGGCGGCGATGCACTCGCCGAGCAGCAGCGGCTTCTCGCCCTTCTCGGCGATGTGCCGGCGGAAGTCGGCGAGCCGGCCGGGGAACCACGAGTTGTTGCCGTACGGGTGTTCGTCCCAGAAGTCGGTGACGCGCTGCCAGCCGATCCACGAGCTGTCGTCGACGACGAGCGTCTGCGGCACGGCGGCCTTGCAGTCGTCGTACAACGCGCGCACGACGTCGAGGTCGGCGCCATGGCCGGTCTCGCAGGTGATGCTGCGGAACGCGACCGAAGGGTGCAGGCGGTCGAAGGCGAAGAACTCCGCGTACTCCGCGCGCAGTTCCTGCTTGTGCGCCGCGTCCATCTGCGGATGCCACGTCGGATACTCCTGCCAGACGGCGAGGCCGAGTTCGTCGCACAGCTCGTACACGCAGCGCGGCGGCACCCAGAGGCAGCACTTCAGCGTGTTGAAGCCCATCGCACGGAAGCGCTCCAGCTGCGGCCGCCACCACGCCGGATCGGCCGGCGGCGCGAGGTGCGGCGGCGAGAAGCCCCAGTGCAGCGCGCCGCGCAGCTGGAACGGCGCGCCATTCCACAGCACGCGCGTGCCGTCGGCGCGCAAGTCGCGGAAGCCGATCCGGCGTTCGATGCGATCGAGTTCGCGGTCGCCGTCGAGCAGCCGCAGCCGGAGCGTCGCCAACGCCGGATCGGCGGGGGACCACGGCCGCACGCCGGACGTCGGCGCCGTGCCGCGCGCCACGCCGTCGTCGCCGACCGGGAGCAACGCACCGAGTTGTTCCTCGACGCGCCCGCAGCGCACTTCGACCGCCAGCGCACGGCCAGCGCCGCCGAGTACCGGCACGCGGCAGTCGAGCAGGCCGTCCGCCGTGATCCTGGCGTCGACCGCGAAACGATCGAGCGTCGGCCCGTCGTCGAGGCACAGCGTCACCGACTGCCAGATGCCGCCGAAGTGCGGCTGGATCACCGGCAGGAAGCCCTGGGTGTTGTGGCCGACCTTCTCGTCGACGACGACTTCCAGCGTGTTCTCGCCGTCCCAGCGCAGGGCCGCCGTGAGATCGACGCGGAACGGCGTCCAGCCGCCGAGATGACGGCCCACTTCCTGGCCGTTGCACAGCACGGTCGCGTGCGTCGCCACGGCGTCGAATTCGACGCACACGGCTGCCGCGCGCTGCGGCGGCAAGGGCACCATCCGCCGGTAGCGCGCGACGCCGTCGTAGCCGACGCCGAGCGCCGCCTCGAACGCCGCCGGCACGGCCACCGGCCGCCACGGGCCTGCCGTCGGCGTCTCCGGCCGGATTTCCCAACTGCCGTCGAGCGCCACGCGCTGCTGGGCAGCGAGCGCCGCGACGCACGCGAACAGCACGAAGACGAGGCGGAGCATCCGGGCACGATAGCCCGGTCGGAGCCGCTCAGGCCAAGCCGTAGACCGCGCCGAGCTTGCGGTCGAGGTGGCGCAGGAACGGCTCCGGCGACAACGCGCTGCCGGTGACCAACCGGCACAGCTCCGCCGGCTCGTGGCGGCGGCCGTGCCGGTGGACGTGGCGGCGCAGCCACTCGCGCAGCGGCGCGAAGTCGCCGCGCGCGAACATCGGGGCCAGCCCGCCGAGCGCGCGCTCGGCGGCTGCCGCGAACTGCGCGGCGTACAGGTTGCCGAGCGTGTAGGTGGGGAAGTACCCGAACAGGCCGCACGACCAGTGCACGTCCTGCAGGCAGCCCTGGCGATCGTCGGGCGGGACCACGCCCAGGTACTCGCGGTACAGGCGGTTCCACTCGGAGGGCAAGGCGTCGACCGGCAGGCTGCCGTCGAGCAGGCGTTGCTCGATCTCGAAGCGCACCATGACGTGCAGGTCGTAGGTCGCCTCGTCCGCTTCGACGCGGATCAGGCTCGGGCGCACGACGTTGGCGGCGCGGTGGATCGCCGCCGCGTCGTACCCTTGGCATGCCGACCCGAGGTGGCGCTGCGCGATCGGCCAGCACCACTCCCAGAACGCGGCCGAGCGCCCGACGTGGTTCTCCCACAGGCGACTCTGGCTCTCGTGCACGCCGAGCGACACGGCTTCGCCGAGCGGCGCGCCGAACTGCGCCATATCGAGGCCCTGCTCGTACAGGCCGTGGCCACCCTCGTGCATCGTCGAGCCGAGCGCGTCGAGCACGCGATCGCGGTGGAACCGCGTAGTCAGGCGCACGTCGTCGCCGACCTTGGTGCAGAAGGGATGCGCGCTGCGGTCGAGGCGGCCGAACTTCGGGTCGAAGCCCATCGCCGCGAGCACGGCGCGCACGAATGCCTCCTGGTCGGCCTCGGGGATGGCGACCCGCGAGAAGCCGTCGTCGACGGCGCGGCCCCCGGCGAGCCGCTCCCGCAACGCAACGAGTCGCTGCCGCAGCGGCCCGAACCACTGCGCGAGGTCGGCGGCGTTCATGCCGGGCTCGCACAGGTCGGCGAGCGCGTCCCAGCGCGACTGGGCGGGAAGGCGCAGGCAGTCGGCCTTGTGCTGCTGCAGGCCGATCATGCGCAGCAGCCATGGTTGAAAGCGCCGGAAGTCGTCGCGCGCCCGCGCTTCGGCCCACGCTTGCTGCGCCTTGCTCTCGACCTCCGCCAGTTCCGCGACCAGCGCTGCAGGAAGCCGCGTGGCGCGGTCGTAGTCGCGGCGCCAGCCACGCACGTTGGCGCGCGCGTCGTCGTCGACCAACGCCGCGGCATCGGCTTCGCAGCGCGCGAGCCAATCGCCGACCTGCGGGGCCGTGGCGCGCTCGTGCGCGAGCGTCGCCAACAACGCCAACTGCGCAGCGCGGCGGTCGCCGCCGCCGCGCGGCAGGTAGGTCTCCTGGTCCCAGGCCAGCAGCGCCGAGGTCGAGCCAAGCAAGGCGACGTTGCGGAAGTGCGCGCGGAGCGCGTCGTAGGGGGCCGTCATGGCCCCGTGCATACCCGCAGGCCGCAGGTCCGCGCGAGGAACCGCCGCAGGCCCATGCAGGGGGAACCAGACCGTTTCCTCATCGGAGCCGTTAGGGCACGATGCGGCGGTGACGCCCGCTGCCGCAGCCGCTGCCGACCTCGCCTTCCTCGCGCCGGGTTTGGTGCACCACTTCGGCAATCTGCTGTTCGTGCTGCAGGGTCACGTGCTGCAGGCAGATCCGCGCGACGCCGCGGCGCCGCTCGCCGCGATCGCGGGCAACGTCGACCGCGGCGCCGTTGCGCTGCGGGTCTGGCGGCACCTGCTCGGCGATGGCGGGCCGGAGCCGGGGCACGCTGGGCGCACCCTGCGCGAAGTGGCGGAACTCGCCCGCGTAGGGGTGCGCGAAGCCGGCCACCGGCTAGATGCCGACGGCTGCGAAGCGGCCGATCGCGTCGTCGATCTCGCGGCCTTCGTGCCGGCGGTGGTCACCGCCCTGCGGGAGTGCCTCGCCGGAGTGCCGTCCGGCGTGCCGTGTCGCGCGGCGCTCGCTTGGGGCGGCGACGACGCGCGCCTCGCGATCGAAGTTCACGCCGAACCTGGCAATCTGCCGTTTCCCTTTCCGGGCGATGCCGTCCTCTGCGCCTGGGAACGACGCGCGATCGAGCGCAACTGGCCCTACCACGGTCTTCGCCGTTCGCATGGCATGGCGTTCTCGCTCGAGGCGGCAAACTTGAGCCGTCCTTAACCGTTTCTTCCCGGGGCATCCTACAGTCGCACTCGGTCCTTTCCGAACGCACCGAACTGCACGATCCCGTGGCGAAGCCAAAGATCCTGGTCATCGAAGACGAGCCCGACATCCTCGAGGTCATGCAGTACAACCTCGAGCGCGAAGGCTACAAGGTCGTCTCCTGCCGCAACGGCGAGCAGGGGCTGAGCCGTATCCGGACCGACAATCCGGACCTCGTCATCCTCGACCTCATGCTGCCCGGGATGGACGGTGTCGAGGTCTGCCGCCAAGTCAAGTCCGACCCGGTGACCCGCGGCATCCCGATCGTGATGGTCACTGCCAAAGCCGAGGAGAGCGACATCGTGCTCGGCCTCGGCATCGGCGCCGACGACTACATCGCAAAGCCCTTCAGCCCGCGCGAGTTGATCGCCCGCTGCAAGGTGGTGCTGCGGCGGGGACCGCTGCGCGAGCAGTCCGGCGCCGGCGAACGCGTGGTCCGTGGTGCGCTGACGATCGACCTGGGGCGGCACGAAGCCCGCATCGACGACCAGTTGATCACACTGACGCCGACCGAGATGCGGTTGCTGCACTTCCTGGCCTCGCACCCCGGCCGCGTTTTCCCGCGGGCGCACCTGCTGAGCCGCGTCATCGGCGAGGACGCCATCGTCACCGACCGCAACATCGACGTGCACGTTCGCGCCCTGCGCCACAAGCTCGGGGAACAAGCCGCCTGCATCGAGACCGTGCGCGGCGTCGGGTATCGTTTCGCCGACGCGGGTCGCTAGCCGGTTCGGTTGCGACTGCGCTGCAGCGAATCAGCGTGGACTCCGGCAGCCTGCAACTGACGCACTTCTTGGTGACGATCGCGTTGGCGATCGCTGGTCCGACCGTGGCGTGGCGGTGGCGTCGCCGTCTGCGCACGGAGGCCGGCCGCAACGCGCAACTCGCCGCTGAACTCGCCGCCAGCCGCGCCGAGTCGGCGCGCGCCGTGGCTGCGCTCGCGGGCGCGAGCGACGGCCTGATCGTCGTCGACCCGCGCGGGCGCATCGTCGCCTGCAACCCGAACGCGGTCGAATTCACCAAGCTGCCGCCGTCGGCCACCGGCCGACGCCTGCAGGAACTGGTGTCGTGGCCGGCGCTGCACCGCGCCGTCGACCAAGCCGAGTCGACCGGCGAAGCGCAGTTCTTCGAAGTCGAGACCGAGCCCGGCGGCCGCACGCTCGCCGTGCGCGTGCGCCGCCTGCCCGACCAGAGCACGGTCGTCTCGCTCGACGACACCAGCCGCCTGAAGAAGCTGGAGTCGCTGCGGCGCGACTTCGTCGCCAACGTCTCGCACGAGCTGAAGACGCCGTTGGCCGCGATCCAGGGCTACGTCGAGACGATGCAGGACGATCCGGACATGCCGTCGGCGACGCGGGTGCGCTTCCTCGACCGCATCGCCCGGCAGACCGAGCGCCTGACCACGCTGGTCGGCGACCTGCTGACGCTTTCGCGGCTCGACGACGAAGGCGGCCACGGCCGCGAGGTCCGGCCGATCGACTTCGGCACAGTCGTGCGCGAGACGGTCCGCGACCTCGCGTCGCTCGCCGAGAAGCGGCAGGTACGCGTCGCACTCGCCACCCCGGAAGCCGGCGTGTGGGTGAGCGCCGACCGCGAAGCGCTGCGGCAGGTCGTCGGCAATCTCGTCGACAACGCCATCAAGTACACCGGCGCTGGCGGCGACGCGCGCGCGCAGTTGACCGTCTCCGCCGATCGCGCGCTCCTCGAAGTCGTCGACACCGGCATCGGGCTGTCGCCGGAGGACCAGGAGCGTGTGTTCGAGCGCTTCTACCGCGTCGATCGCGCGCGCTCGCGCGAGGTCGGCGGCACCGGGCTCGGGCTCTCGATCGTCAAGAACACCGTCAAGAGCCTCGGCGGCGAGGTCGGCGTACGCAGCCGGCTCGGCAGCGGCAGCACGTTCTGGGTCTCGCTGCCGCTCGTCGGCGACCGCGGCGAGTCGCCGTTCGAAGGTCCCTGACGGGCGGAGTGCGCTACTGGATGACGCCGCCGCGCTGGGCGAACTCCGCGCTCTTCTCGTGCATGCCCTTCTTGGCGTACTCGCGCACCTCCTCGGTGATCTTCATCGAGCAGAAGCGCGGCCCGCACATCGAGCAGAAGTGCGCCACCTTGGCGCCGTCCTGCGGCAGCGTCTCGTCGTGGTAGGCGCGGGCCGTCTCCGGATCGAGCGCGAGGTTGAACTGGTCCTCCCAGCGGAACTCGAAGCGCGCCTTGCTGAGCGCATCATCGCGCGACTTGGCGCCGGGATGACCCTTGGCGAGGTCGGCGGCGTGCGCGGCGATCTTGTAGGCGATGACGCCCTGCTTGACGTCCTCGCGGTTGGGCAGGCCGAGGTGCTCCTTCGGCGTCACGTAGCAGAGCATCGCGGTGCCGAAGCTGCCGATCATCGCCGCGCCGATCGCCGAGGTGATGTGGTCGTAGCCCGGCGCGATGTCCGTCGTCAGCGGACCGAGGGTGTAGAACGGCGCCTCGTGGCAGGCCGCCAACTGGCGGTCCATGTTCTCCTTGATCAGGTGCATCGGCACGTGGCCAGGGCCCTCGATCATGGTCTGCACGTCGTGCTCCCAGGCGACCTTGGTCAGCTCGCCGAGCGCCTCGAGCTCGCCGAACTGCGCGGCGTCGTTGGCGTCGGCGATCGAGCCCGGGCGCAAGCCGTCGCCCAGCGAGAACGACACGTCGTACTTGGCGAGCAGCTCGCAGATCTCGCGGAACCCGGTGTAGAGGAAGTTCTCTTCGTGGTGGTGCAGGCACCACTTGGCCATGATCGACCCGCCGCGCGAGACGATGCCGGTGACGCGGTTGGCGGTCAGCGGCACGTGGCGCAGCAGCACGCCGGCGTGGATCGTGAAGTAGTCGACGCCCTGCTCGGCCTGCTCTTCCAGCACCTCGAGGAACATGCGCAGATTGAGGTCCTCGACGCGGCCCTGGACGCGCTCCAGCGCCTCGTAGATCGGCACCGTGCCGATCGGCACCGGGCTGTTGCGCAGGATCCACTCGCGCGTCTCGCGCAGGTTCTTGCCGGTGCTGAGGTCCATCACCGTGTCAGCGCCCCAGCGGATGGACCACTGCAGCTTCTCGACCTCTTCCTCGATCGAACTGCCGAGCGCGCTGTTGCCGATGTTGGCGTTGATCTTCACCAGGAAGTTGCGGCCGATGATCATCGGCTCGACCTCCGGATGCTTGCGGTTGGCTGGGATGATGGCGCGGCCGCGCGCGATCTCGCTGCGCACGAACTCGGGGTCGACGTTCTCGCGGATCGCGACGAAGCGCATCTCCTCGGTCACGATGCCGCGTCGCGCGTAGTGCATCTGCGAGAAGTTCCGGTCGCCGCGGGCGACACGGGCGTCGATCCACGGTTGCCTGCGCTTTGGCAGCCCGCGGCGGATGTCGCAGCCCTGGGGGCCGGTCGTGTCGTAGACGCGCACGACGTCGCCGTTGGTCAGCGCGATGTCGCGAGCGGGAACCTGCAGGTCGCCGACGGCGATCTTCTGCGAGCGGGGGAAGGACTCGGCCAACGGCCGCAGGCCCGGGCGGGGGATCTCGGTCATGCTGCTGTTTCCTACGCCGGTGCGAACCGGATCAGGTTCAAGGGGTGCATCTCAGCCCGCATCCGGCGGGCGCCCCCAAGCAGTGGGGCGGACACGATCCGGGATCGCCGCGGACGACGCAAGCACTGCGTCCGCCAACCTGAGGGCGATTCCGGGACGCCTTCGCCTCGCCGGCGCGCGTCGCGCAGCAGCGAGGCGCGTTGCGCGCGCGGTCAACCGCCGCCCGGAGTCGAGCCGCCGGCGCCGCCACCGCTGCCGGGACGCGCCGCCGGGGCCACGGCAGCCTCCGCCGGCGGCTCCAGCGGCAATTCGCCGCCGCCTTCCTGCCCGCGATGCTCGTCCGCCGGTGCGTCGGGCGTGCCGTGCTCGGTCGCCGGCTCACGACCCGGCAGCGGCGGCAGCGCGAAGACCTGCCGCAACTCCGGCGGCACGCGCGGGCCGAGCGCTTCGACGAGCCGCCGCGACAACCGCGCGGTGTGCGAGCGCTCCGCCGCATACGCCAGTTGGCTGCCGCGGAAGAACATGTTCACGACGAAGACCGCGAACACGACGATGCCAGCCCCGGTGGCGAGGCCGAGCACGCCGCCGCCGAGCCGGTCGAAGAAGCCCAGCCCGGCCTTGCTGGCCAGACGCTGCAGCGCGATCGCGAGCAGACTGAGGACGACCAGCACGGCGAGGAACAACAGGCAGTAGGCGAGGTAGATCGTCGTCGCCGACGGGTCGACGGGCGCGCCCGCTTCGCCGGGCCGCGCCAGCCAGTCGGCGAGGGCGTTGCCGTAGCGGCCGCTGACGACGTATGCGGCGACGAGGATGCCGATGCGGCTGACCTGCCAGATCAGCCCCTTGAACAGCCCGAGGACGAAGAACACCAGCAGCACGCCGAGCGTGGTCTGGTCGACCCACTCGAGCGACTGCAGCGTGTGGACCAGCTCCTCGGACGCACCGCCCTGCATCGCGTCCTGCACGTGCACGCGGCGCATCATGCCGCAGCGGTGCGGCGACCGCGAGGGGGGCGGAACCCGTTGCATTCCGTACCGACGCTTGCGAGCCTTCGCCCGATGGAACACGATGACGCAGCGATCGCCGCGCAGGCGATCACGGCCCTGGCTGGGCGACTGGCGCGCGACCCGCACGTCGGCCCCGAGATGCAGCGCGCCCGCCGCGAGTTCTTCGCCGCCGGCGCGCCGTCGGCGCCGGCGGCGCCCGGTGCGGCCGACGCCGCCGACCTGCGGTTCCACGAGTGGTTCACCCTCGAACGCGAGAGCGAAGTGCTCGGCGCTGTGCCGGCGTCGATCGCAAGGATGGCCGGCGACGCCGCGGAGTGGCTCGACTCGATGGCAGGACTTTGGCTCGTGCAGGACGTGACCCCGCGCACCGTGGAGGCGCGCGACCTGCAGGACGGCCAGACCATCGACCTCTCGGCGCCGCCCGGCACGCTGCGCGCCGGCGACCTCGTCGTCGGCCGGCTGTTCGCCGAGGGCGCAGGCCGCTGGACGCCCTCGTCCGCGGCGGCGATCTTCCGACCAGGCAGCGATCTCGCACAGGCGTTCCTGCGCGACCTGCAGCGCCTGGAACTGGATCGCCGGCTGCAACAGATCGAGTTGGAGCACCTGCTGCTGCGGCGCCCCGACTTCAAGGCGGCCATGGCGGCAGCGGCGGCGACGGACGCGCCAACCGAGCCGGAGGCGCCGCTCGAGCATCTCGAAGCCGACCTCGACCGCCTGCTCGCCACCAGCGGCAGCGAGCACTCGGCGAGCGCGATCAGCCAGCAACTGGCGATGAGCGTGCGACCGGGCGCGGTCATCGGTCCGCTGCTCGACGAACTCGCCTTCGACACCGAGGTCGATCTCGACGCCTTGCGCCAATTGCTGCTGGCGATCTGGAACGCGCACCACCGCGGCAGCGCCGGCACGCCGGCGGCGCCGGCGGCCGCTCCCGGCGAGTCGCTCGGCGAAAAACTCGTGCGCACACTCGACGAAGGCCTCGCCCAGAAGCGCGACGTCGAGGAGCTGTTCGCGCAGCTCGAACGCATGGCGGGCATCGAGCCGGACCCCGAGGACGCCGAGGCGATCGCCGACGAGGACGCTGACGAGGACGGCGATGCGGACGAAGACGATGCACGCGCACGCAGCAGCCGCGACGACGAAGACGAAGATGAAGACGACGCGGAAGCCGACGCGGCCGACGAGGACGACGGCGGCAACCTGGCCGCGCTGGTCGAGGAGTACCTCTGGGAGACGGACCGCACCGCGGCGCCGGCAGCGGACCTGCTGCGCCTCTTCGCGGCGCTGCAGCGCAACGCCGCCCTGCCGCACCGCGACCTGGAGGAGATCACGTCGACGGACGTGATGCGGCTGCTGCTGCACGTCTACCTCGCCGCGCCCCCGGCGGAGCGTGCCCACCGCGTGCTGGCCACCTTCGAACAGCTGCAGAGCTTCTACCAGTGGGCCACCGAGGTGCAGGAAATGGACGTCGGCGCCGTCCTCGCCGGTTGCCGCGGCGCCATGCTGGAACAGGTCGAGCGACTGCAACAGGCGTCGCTGGCGCTGTCGGATGCCGGCCGCGGCGCGGCGCGCCCAGGCGTGCTCGTGGTCGAGCACCTCGGGCCGAAGGGCTTCGGTTGCCGCGACGACGATGGCGGCGACCACTGGGTCGACGCATCGCCGAGCGCGCTGGCGAGCTTGCGCGTCGGCGACCTCGTGCTCGGCGCTCTGGCGCCGGCGACTGCAGGCAACGAGAGCGCGGCGCGGCGGCTGCACGGCCTCGTCGTCGTTCTGCCGGCCGAAGCGCGCGCCCTGATGGAATGAGGCCGGTCCCACCGGCTGCATGCTGACGGCAGCGAGCGGCGGGTCCCGCTGCGCCGATACCCGCGCATCAGGAGGACCGGAATGGGCTGGGAGAGCGCGCTCGATCGACTGCTGCTGCAACAGGTCCACGCCGCCGAGAAGGGCGACGTGCCGACCGACATGGTCAAGGCGCAGCTCGCCGCGCTGCTGGAGCTCGCGCCGCAGCGCTCGGGCAGCGCCTTCCTCGCCGGCTACGCCACCACGCTGCTGCAGCTCGACCTGCCGGTCGCCGGCAACGAAGCGGTGGCGACGCGCTGGCGGCGCTACGGCATCGTGCGCGCGCTCGACCGCCGCGGCGACAGCGAGGCGATTGCGCGGCTGCTCGGCGACCCGCAGGCCCTGCTCGACCTGCTGGGCGACGCGCAGGTCGCCGGCCATGTGCTGCCCATCGTGGTGCGCTCGCTGTTCTGGTCGGGCGACCTGAAGCTGGCCGTGCGCGCGATCCAGTACCTCGCCGCCGAACCCGGCACGCCGGAGGTCGAGGCCATCGTCGACGCCGCCGTGACCGACCTGCTCGCCCGACTGGAGGTCCGCGTCGACAGCGACGACCAGGAGACCACGGCCACGATCCTCGGCAAGGTGCTCGGCATGGCCGGCTTCGACCGGCTGCCGCGCGAGGTCCAGGCGCGGTACCGCTTGGCGCTCGCCGAGCGTTTGCTCGCCGCAAGTGAATGGCCCGCAGCCATCGCCGAGGCGGAGCAGGCCGAGCGGCTCGCGGCAGCCCAGCCGATGCTCGCCAGCGCCGCCGCGCTCATCGCCGCCCTCGGCGAGATGCGGCAGCACGGCGTCGCCGCCGTCGAACCGCGCAGCGACCGGAAGGAACGCGCCGGCATCCTGGCGCGGTTGCAGGGCGCGGCCGAAGAGCCCGAGCAGGCCAGCCCCGAGGCGGTCTACCTGCGCAGCCTGCTCGCCTACGAGACCGGCGACTTCCGCGCCGCCGCCCGCGGCTTCGACCGCGCAGTGGTGGGCCTTCGCCGCCTCGAAGGGCGGGACGTGGCCCTGCGCGAGCGCGCGCGCTTCTTCCAGGCCGCGGCGCTGCTCGCCGCCGGCGACCCGGGCGAGACGAGCCGCGCGCTCAAGCTGATGGAGCAGGCGCTGGCGACGGTGAAGCCCGACCTTGAGGGCTTCTACGCCGTGCACGAAGCGCTCAAGAAGCACGACCGCAAGCTCGCGCTGCGTTTCCTCGACGCCGTCGACATCGGCCGCGGCTCGACGCCCGACCAATTGCTGTTCGTCGCGCTGGAGTACCTCGGCCTCGGCGAGGCGACGCCCGCGATGCGCGCCGCCCGGCGCGCGCTCGAGGTGACCGCCGACCTCGACCAGCGCATCGAGGCGCAGCGCATCGCGATGACCGCGCACAACATGCTCGGCGAACGCGACGAGGCGCGCGCCTGCTACGCCGAGATCCGCGACGCGCTGGAACAGCGCGGCCGCTTCGATCATCTGGAGAAGCTCCTCAAGGCCGAGGACTTCGTCGGCCACGCGCTCGACCACATCGAGATCAAGTCCGAACTCGCGCACTGCTACGACGAGATGGAGGGCCGCGAGTACGACTGCGCGTCCCTGCACGTGGCGATCGCGCGCTCGCTGCGGGCTCGACGCGACGTCGCCTCGCTGCACCAGGCCTACGGGCTGCTGCAGGAGGTCGGCGCGGCGTTTCCGGACCTCGCTCGCGACGAGTTGGCGGCGATCGCCAAGCTGCTGGAGATCCACGACGAGGCGCCGGCCGGCGCCGGCGACGGCAAGGACCTGACGAGCGCGTACGCCAAGGTCCTCGGCCACGCGCCGCGCGTGCTGGTGGTCGGCGGCAACGAACGCCAGCGCAAGCACCACCACCGCCTGGAGCAGCTGGCCGCCGAGTGGGGATTCACGTCGGAGTGGCTGCTGGCCAACTACACCTCGCCGCAGAAGACGGTCAGCCAGATCGCCGACCGGTTGCGGCACGGGCTCGACGTGCTCGTCCTGCTGCACTGGAACCGCCACGAGACGACCGAGCCGGCGCACGAACTGGCACGGCACGCGGGCGTCTTCGCCCGCACGGTGCACTACGTCGGCTTCACCAGCCTGCAGGTCGCGCTGGGCGAGATCTTCCAGCGCCTGTCGCTCGGCGGCGAGACCAAGGCGAAGGCGCGGGCCTGAGGCCGCGGCTGCGGCACGGCGACAGGGCCCTGCCGCAGCACTACGCTGCGCGCCGTGTGGTCGCGGCCCGATCTCCTGGTGCTGGGCGGTGGTGTGGCTGGATCGGCCACGGCGCTGCTCGCCGCCCGCCGCGGCCTGTCCGTCGTGCTCGTCGAGCACGGCCGGCCCGCCCTCTCCGGGCCGCACGAGACGCTGCTGGCGACCGGACGCGAGCG